>CALBLK010000001.1 GCA_937895845.1 uncultured Prevotella sp.
CCGGGGACACAAGGATTTTCAGTCCTTTGCTCTACCAACTGAGCTATGGCACCATGTTTTCCTTGTTTGCGGATGCAAAGGTAGGCATAATTTGCCGAAGAAACGAACGAACATAAGGAAACTTATTGATGTTGGTGTTTTTTAACATTTTCCCGTTGCCTCTATAACCCGCCCTTTCGTTCTGATGGCTGGTTGGGCCTTAACCCTTGCTTTCGGGCAGACCTTTGGTCAAACGTAAATCATGGCTCGACATGCCAAGGCTTGCTTGGTTTCCAAACGGTTCGTTCCGTGTAGCCAAACGTCCCATTCCGGGTTGCCAAACGGTTCGTTCCGAGTAGCCAAACGTCCCATTCCGGGTTGCCAAACGGTTCGTTCTGCGCTGCCATTCGGGCCGTTTTGCAGCCCGGAAAGAACCGCTCGGTTTGCCAGTTCCTGACAAAGCGGCGACCAGAATCCAAGCCATCGCCTTTTCGACCCGATGACCTGTTTTGCTGTTTGCTTTTCCTTTCTGAATACCTGTGCCCGATGGCACTTTTTTCCGGCCGTTAGGCTTGTGTCGTGCAAGGCTGTGGAGGTTCATGGCTGCCCTTTAGGTGTCGGGCAGCGAGTCCCTCTTCTGACGCATGAAAAAAGGTGAAGCGCACACGCTTGTGTGGCTTCACCTCTTGGTTGGGTAGGCAGTAGAATTGCCCGCCGGCCTATTCGGCTGCGCTTACTGGTATCTTTGCGACCCTGAGCTGGTGGCGGCCGCCTTCGAAGGTGGTCTTGAAAAACTCGTCCATGATGGCGGCGGCTGTCTTGTTGTCAATGAAGCGGCCCGGCATCACAAGGACGTTGGCGTCGTTGTGCTGGCGGATGAGATGGGCTATCTCGGGAATCCAGGCCAGGCCGGCGCGCACGCCCTGGTGCTTGTTGAGTGTCATGGCAATGCCCTCGCCGCTGCCGCAGATGCCGATGCCTGGGTAAACCTCTCCGCTCTCTATGCCCTTGGCCAGGGCATGGCCAAAGTCGGGATAGTCGCAGCTGGCATCGCTGTAAGTGCCGTAATCCTTGTAGGGATAGCCGTGTTCCTCCAGATACTGTATGACGAACTTCTTGAGTGCATAGCCAGCGTGGTCGCTGGCTATGCCTACTGTCTTGATGTCCATAGCTGCCGGCACTGTTTAGAGCATGGCTTTCACCTGGTTGTACACATTCTCGCCGGTGTAGCCGAGCTTCTCGTCAAGCACCTTGTAGGGAGCGGAGAAGCCGAAGCTGGGCATGCCCCAAACCTTGCCGTTGGCGCCGACAAGCCCCTCGAGGGTGACAGGAAGGCCGGCGGTCATGCCAAAAATCTTGGCCCCTGCGGGCAGGATGGCCTCCTGGTACTCCCTGCTCTGGTTGCGGAACAGTCCCTCGGAGGGGACGCTCACGATGCGTACCTTGACACCGTCCTTGCGCAGCAGTTCGGCACCGCTTACAAGTGTGGACACCTCGGAGCCGCTGGCCAGCAGGATGACATCGAAGTCCTCGTCGCTCCCTGCGACGATATAGGCACCCTTGCGCGCCTGCCCGTAGTCTGTCCCCGCGGGCAGCTTGGCGATGTTCTGGCGCGAAAAGATGAGCGCTGTTGGCGTCTCGGTGTTCTCCATTGCCATGGCCCAGCACACGGTGGTCTCGTCGGCGTCGGCCGGGCGGAACACGCGGATAGAGTCCTTGCCGTGGTGATTCTTCAGTTTCTCCATCAGGCGTATCTGCGCCTCCTGCTCCACCGGCTCGTGGGTCGGGCCGTCCTCGCCAACCCGGAAAGCGTCGTGGGTCCAGATGAACTTGATGGGAACTTCCATGAGTGCAGCCATGCGGGCGGCTGGCTTCATGTAGTCAGAGAAGACGAAGAAGGTGCCGCAGGCCGGGATGACCCCTCCGTGGAGATACATGCCGATGCACATGCAGGCCATAGTGAGCTCTGCCACGCCGGCCTGGAAGAAGGCGCCGCTGAAGTCGTTGGCCTGAAGCGCGGTGGTCTTCTTGAGGAAGCCGTCAGTCTTGTCGGAGTTGGAGAGGTCGGCAGAGGCGCAGACCATGTTGGGCACCTGCTCGGCCAGCACGCCCAGGCAGGCGGCGCTGGCGGCGCGTGTGGCCGAACCCTCTTTCTGAACGCACACGCTCCAGTCTACCTTGGGCGCTTTGCCGCTGAACCACTCCTTGAGCAGGGCGGCTTTCTCCGGGTTAGCCTCTGCCCATCTGGCCTCTTCGGCGCGGCGGGCGGCCACAATCTTTTTCAGCTCCTCCTTGCGGGCGGCATAAAGCTCCTGCACTTCGGGGAAGATTTGGAATGGGTTTTCGGGGTCACCGCCAAGGTGCTTGATGGTGTTGATGTAGGCTTCGCCTCCAAGGGGCGCGCCGTGGGTGTTGATGCACGCCTCGTAGCTGGTGCCGTCGGCGCGCAGCGCGCCCTTGCCCATAACGGTCTTGCCGATGATAAGGGTGGGGCGGCGCTTCTCCTTGAGCGCCTCGTTGAGTGCGTTGCGCACCTCGTCGGCATCGTTGCCGTTGCAGGTAAGCACGTTCCATCCCCAGGCCTTGTACTTGGCTTCGGTGTCCTCTTTCATCACCACGCTGGTGGGGGTGGACAGCTGGATAGAGTTGGAGTCGTAGAACATGATGAGATTGTTCAGTCCGAGGATGCCGGCGATGCGGCCTGTGCCCTGGGAAATCTCCTCCTCGATGCCGCCGTCCGAGATGTAGGCGTAAATCTTGTGCTGCATCACGGTGTGCCCCAGGCGGGCCTCCAGGAACTTCTCGGCCACTGCCGCGCCGGCTCCGAAGGTGTGTCCCTGTCCGAGAGGGCCTGAGGTGTTCTCGATGCCTCTGTTCACGTCACGCTCGGGGTGCCCCGGTGTGGGTGATCCCCACTGGCGGAACTGCTGCAGCTCGTCGAGGGTGAACTTGCCTTGCAGGGCGAGTGCGGAATAGAGCATGGGCGACATGTGGCCGGGGTCGAGGAAGAAGCGGTCGCGTCCGGTCCAATGGGGGTCTGCGGGGTCGTAGACAAGGAACTCTGAGAAGAGCACATTGATGAAATCGGCGCCTCCCATGGCTCCGCCGGGGTGGCCGGACTTGGCTTTCTCTACCATAGAGGCAGCAAGGATACGGATGTTGTTTGCTGCCTTGATCATAAGATTCTTGTTGTTCATAAAATAAATAATGGATAGTTTTTACTGTTTTGGATTGGGTCACTGCTTGTACTTCACGGCGGCCCTTTCGATGGCCAGGCCTTTCTTGTAGCTCTCTATGTAGGTGTTGAACCCGGCCACGTCCTCGGCAATCGGCTTTACCTCAACGCCTGTGCTGCCCGTGAACACCTGCATGTC
This sequence comes from uncultured Prevotella sp., assembly GCA_937895845.1. GTDB lineage: Bacteria > Bacteroidota > Bacteroidia > Bacteroidales > Bacteroidaceae > Prevotella. The sequence goes on from CALBLK010000001.1 coordinate 3,354, forward strand.
GAGGAAGTCGGCCAGGTTGCGCTGCTTGGTGTTGTTCACCAGGTAGGAGGCCAGCAGGGCAATGCCCCAGGCGCCTCCCTCTCCGGCTGTCTCCATCACGGAGATGGGGGAGTTGATGGCTGCGGCCAGAATGCGCTGGCCTACACCCTTGGTCTTGAACAGGCCGCCATGGCCGGTAATGCGGTCGACCTGCACCTTCTCCTCGTTGAAAAGGATGTCATTGCCAATCTTCAGCACACCCACAGACGCATAGAGGTTGGCGCGCATGAAGTTGGCCAGGCTGAACCTGTCGTTGGCTGAGCGCACAAACAGCGGGCGGCCCTCGGACAGGCCGGTCACAGGCTCTCCCGAGAAGTAGTTGTAGGCAATCAGGCCCCCGCAGTCAGCGTCTCCGCTGAGGGCGTTGTAGTAGAGCTTGCCGTAAAGCTCGTCCATGTCAACGGTGATGCCCATCAGCTCGCTGTACTGCTTGAAGATGTGTACCCAGGCGTTGAGGTCTGAGGTGCAGTTGTTGCAGTGAACCATAGCCACGAGGCTGCCATCGGGAGTGGTCACCATGTCAATCATCTCATAGGGTTTGGAAAGCTCTTTCTCCAGCACAATCATTGAGAAAGAGGAGGTGCCGGCCGACACGTTGCCGGTGCGCTGCTTCACGGCGTTGGTGGCCACCATGCCGGTGCCGGCGTCGCCCTCGGGCGGGCACACGGGCACACCCTCTTTCAGGTGGCCCGAGATGTCGAGCATCTTGGCTCCCTCGTCGGTCAGCGTTCCGGCATTCTCGCCGGCGAGCAGCACCTTGGGCAGAATGTCAAGCAGCTTCCATCCGTATTTCCTGTCGGCTGTCAGCTTGTCAAACTTCTCCACCATGGTGGCGTTGTAGCTGCGTGTCTTGGGGTCGATGGGGAGCATGCCCGATGCGTCGCCGATGCCCAGCACTTTCTCGCCTGTGAGCTGCCAGTGAACATAGCCGGCAAGGGTGGTGAGAAAGTCTATGTCCTTGACGTGCTCCTCGTTGTCAAGGATGCACTGGTAGAGGTGGGAGATGCTCCAGCGCAGGGGAATGTTGTAGACAAAGAGCTTGGACAGTTCGGCCGCGGCCTTGCCCGTGTTCGTGTTGCGCCAGGTGCGGAACGGCACCAGAATTTCCTGCTTGTCGTTGAATGCCATGTAGCCGTGCATCATGGCACTTACGCCAATGGCGGCCAGACGCTCAATCTCTGTGTCATACTGTTCTTTCACGTTGTTGCGCAGGTCGGCGTAGCAGTTCTGCACGCCATTCCAGATGGCCTCGATGCTGTAAGTCCAGATGCCATCGACAAACTGGTTTTCCCACTCGTGACTGCCCTGGGCGATGGGGGTGTTGTCTTCGTCAATCAGAACGGCCTTGATGCGCGTTGAGCCGAACTCGATGCCGAGGATGGCCTTGCCGTTCTGAATGGTTGCTTTTGCGTCCATATATGATTATGATTTTTTTAAACGCTATAAGGAGAGGAGACAGCCCGTCTCCTCCCTTATAGGGTAACTGTTTTATTACTGACTATTTGTCCGGGATGTTATGCCAACGCCTTGTTCAGCATGTAGTAAATCTCGTTGTAGCGTAGCTCCTTGCGGAAATCGTCAACATTGGTCTTCTCTGTGATGAACAGAGCTTCGATGCCTGCAATCTCTGCGTAGTCCTGCCAGTACTCGTCGGTGAGGTCATAGGAGAAGCAGCTGTGGTGTGTGCCGCCGGCATAAATCCAGCATGCTGCGCCCACCTCGAAGTTGGGCTGCGGAATCCACAGGGCTGAGGCCACCGGCAGCTTGGGCAGCGGTTTCGGCTCTATGCACTTCACGTCATTGACAATCAGGCGGAAGCGGTTGCCGAGGTCAACCACTGTGGCTGTGACGCCATTGCCCACTTTTGATGTGAAGACAAGGCGTGCCGTGGGTGTGTTGCGAACGCCGATGCCCAGCACGTGAACCTCCAGGCGTGGCTTCCTGGCTGCAATGAGCGGGCACACCTCAAGCATGTGCGACTGAAGGATGGCGCTCTGGTCGCCGTTGAAGTTAAGTGTGTAGTCCTCCAGGAACGAACAGCCGTTGGGCAGCTCCTGGCTCATCACCCAGACGGAGCGGTAGAGTGCGGCAGACTTCCAGTCGCCCTCGGCTCCGAACCCGTAGCCCTCGGCCATCAGACGCTGCGAGGCCAGACCGGGAATCTGGTCGAATCCGCGCCCGGTCTCCTCGACATTGTAGTCGCCAAGGTCGTTGAAGTTGGTGGTGAAGCCCTTGGCGCCGGTAGCTTTCAGCACGGCGCGGAGTGTCAGCTCGGCCTTGGCCGAGTTCCACACCTTTTTATACTCAACGGTGGACTTGTCTTCAAGTTTGGCATCATGGTCGTAGAGCTTGAAGTACTCGGCCACGAGGGCGTCAACATCGGCGTCGGCCACTTTGTCAAAGTAAGGCATCACTTCGCTGAACGGCATGTAGTCAACGTGGTAGCCCAGCACCTGCTCGGCTGCTACCTTGTCACCGTCGGTCACGGCCACGTTGTTCATCTGGTCGCCAAAGCGGATGATGAGCATGTCCTGGGCGTCGGCCCATGCGGCGCACACGCGCTCCCATACCGCGATGTGGCCCTGTGTTGCGGCATCTTTCCAATAGCCCACAACCAGTTTGCGGCGAATGCGCATGCGCGAGATGATGTGCCCAAACTCGCGGTCGCCGTGTGCGCTCTGGTTCAGGTTCATGAAGTCCATGTCAATGTCGTTCCATGGAATTTCCTCGTTATACTGTGTGTGCAGGTGAAGCAGGGGCTTGTGGAGAATCTGCAGGCCGTGAATCCACATCTTGGCTGGCGAGAAGGTGTGCATCCAGGTGATTACGCCGACGCACTTCTTGTCATTGTTGGCTGCGGCAAACACTTCGGCCACTTCCTTTGAGCTGTTGGCTGTCCCCTTGTATACCACCTTGATTGGCAGGCGGCCGGATTCGTTCAGGCCGGCAACCATCTCTTTTGAGTGTCCGTCAACTGCAACCACTGCGTCACCTCCGTAAAGGAGCTGGGCGCCGGTTACGAACCACACTTCGTAATTTTCAAATGCTTTGATCATTGTTCTGCTGTTTTTAATTAGGTTATAGTAACTTTTGTCTTGCTTACTTCTTTTTCTGCCCATAGTAGGCGTTGGGACCGTGCTTGCGGCTGAAATGCTTTTCGATGAGCAGCGGGTTCATGGTTGTGTTGGGGTTGACACTGAATGACACAAAGGCCATCTTGGCCACCTGCTCCATCACGACAGCGTTGTAGACAGCGTTGTCTGCGTCCTTGCCCCATGCGAAAGGGCCGTGGTTCTTCACCAGCACACCGGGAGTGTGGGCGGGATTGATGCTGCTGTCCCTGAAACGGCTCACGATGACATTGCCCGTCTCCAGCTCGTAGTCTCCTTTGACCTCGGCCTCTGTCATGTCGGCCGTGCAGGGAATGCTGTCATGGAAGTAGTCGGCGTGGGTGGTCCCGATGTTGGGGATGTCCTTTCCTGCCTGTGCCCATGCAGTGGCGTAGGTGGAGTGGGTGTGCACGATGCCGCCAATCTCGGGGAAGGCGCGGTAGAGAACCAGATGGGTGGGAGTGTCAGAGGAGGGGTTCAGGTCGCCCTCGACCACCTTGCCAGTGTGCAGGTCGACGACAACCATGTCGCTTGCTTTCATCACATCATAGCTCACGCCGGACGGCTTGATGACCACAAGTCCCTTCTCGCGGTCAATGCCCGACACGTTGCCCCATGTGAATATAACGAGATTGTATTTCACCAAGTCTAGGTTGGCGTGAAATACCTTTTCTTTCAGTTCTTCTAACATAGTCTTTTGCTTATAATTTAAAGTTGGGATCTTCTTGATAAGTGTTCTTGTTGAAACGGTAGAGATAGGCGCCTCGCTTTGAGCCTGTCTTGTCGATGAGGCTTGTCTTCTCGATAAAGTCCATCTCCTTGATTCGCTTGCGGAAATTCCGCTTGTCAACCTCTTCGCCGTTGACGGCCTCGTAGAGCCGTTGCAGTTGGGTGAGCGTGAACAGGCTGGGCAGCAGGTTGAAGCTGATGGGTTCGCGCGAGATCTTCTCCTGCATCATCTTCCGTGCCTTTTGCACCATCAGCTTGTGGTCTGAGTAAAGGTTGGGAATGTCATTGATGTTCACCCATTCCACACCATGCTTGCGCTGGAGAGACTCGTCATAGTCGTTGACATTGATGAGCGCGTAGTAGGCAATGGAAATCACACGCTCGCCAGGGTCGCGGTCAACGCGCCCGAAGGCTCCCACCTGCCGCATATAGAGGTTGCGCAGCCCGGTCAGCAGGAACAGCACCCTGTGGGCCGCCTCGTCAATGCTTTCGCTGTTCTCAACGAAACCGCCATAAAGTGACCATTGGCCGCGGCCGGGGTCCATCCTGCGCTTGCCTATCAGGATGCGCAGCTCCCCCTTGTCGAAGCCAAAGATGATGCAGTCAACAGAGACCAGAACCTTGGAATGTTCCTGATAGTAGGTTGTCATGTAAGTTGTTTGGTAGCCGGCCGTCGGGCGCAAGCCGAAGGGCGGCTTGCTGTCCCGATGGCCGGACGGTTTCTGTTAGGGGCTGTTTACCAGAAATAGCAGTAGAATGCGGCGCAGAGTGCTACCACGCCGATGCTGGCCACCACATCCCAGGCGTTCCAGCTCTCTCTGATGGTCTTCTTGTAGTCGCCGGTGAAGGTGATGGCTGCTATCTGCTCGGCCGATGGTTTCGGGGTGAAGAACGAAACGACATACATGAGCACGACGATGAACACCAGCAGCCAGCACTCAAAGATGAGCCAGTTGGTTTGCCAGAACCATGTGGTCGACTCCCAGAACGCGCCGTCCATCGTGGCCTTCCCGCTCTCGGTAACGACATTGGTCACCAAGCGGACCATTCCGATGAGGAAGCCTCCTATCAGTCCCCACTCGCCGGCTTTCGGCGTGATGCGTTTCGAGAAAATACCCAGTGTGAACACGGCCACCATGGCCGGGGCTATCAGCGACTGGATGTCCTGGAGGTAAGAGTAGAGGTTGCCCATGCCCATCATGATTGGCATCCATGCCAGGCCGAGCAGCACAACGACCACGGTGGCCACCCGGCCGACCATCACGTAGTGGCTTTCGCTCATGCCTTTCTTCATCGGCTTGTAGAAGTCTTCGGTAAACAGGGTGGCGCAGCTGTTGAAGAATGCAGCCAGAGAGGCTACAAGGGCGCAGATGAATCCGATGGTCACAATGCCCTTGATGCCGGCGGGCAGAATGTTCTTCACCATCATTGCAAAGGCGCCGTCGGTGTCGTGCGTGTTGTGGATGTCCATCTCAATGCCGTATCCTCTCTGGGCCAATGCAAAGGCCACCATACCCGGTATGAGGAACATGAACACGGGCAGCAGCTTGAAATAGCCGGCTGCGATGGTGCCGCGGCGTGCGCGTGCAATAACCTTGGCATTGTCTTCGCCCTTGGTCTGGCCAAGCACACGCTGAACGATGTGCTGGTCGGTGCACCAGTACCAGAAGCCGATGATGGAGGCGCCAAGGAACACTACGTAGCCGGGGAATTGCGGATACATGGGGTCGTTGGGGTCGGTGTGGAACATGTGGGTTGTGCCGTAGCCGTTGTGTGCCTGGTTGCAAATCGTCATCATTTGCGACCAGCCTTCGGTGATGCTGCCGTCGCCGAGCATGTTCAAGCCGAGGAACAGCACGAGGAAGGAGCCGATAATCAGGATGGGGGTCTGGATGGCCGAGAGGGTCATCACGCCCTTCATGCCACCGAACACGGTGAACACGGCTGTTATGAGAATCAGTCCGATGGCGCCATACCAGAAGGGAAGGCCCAGAAGGTACTCGAAGAAGATACCACCGGTAAATGCGGTCACACTAACCTTGGTCAGCACATAGGCAATCAGTGTGATGATTGAAAGCCAGGAACCCGTGCGCTTGGTGTAGCGGAACTTCAGAAAGTCGGGCATGGTGATGATTTTGCCCAGCTTGTTGTTGAGCAGCTGGTAAAAGGGGACAAACAGCCAGCCGAGGATAAGGATCATCCAGCCCTGCATCTCCCAGTGAGCCATGCCCACGCCGTCCTTGGCACCCGTGCCGGCCAGTCCGACGAGGTGCTCGGAGCCGATGTTGGCCGCGAAGATGGCTGCGCCGATGATGTACCAATGCTCGCCCTTGCCAAACAGGTAGTCCTGGCTGTCGGCGCCTTTCATTTTCTCTTTGTCTTTCTTGATGGCCCGGTAGATGGCCAATGCGATGGCCACCACGCCGACGGCGAGCACCGCCCAGTCGAGCCATACAAATTCAGTTGCGTTCCAATTCATTGTTGCGGATTGTTTTTTAGTTAGATGATAGAATGTTTGATTTCCGTTTTGGCACTTCTCTGCTTACTTCCTGACTGAAAACTTGTAAGCAACGTGGCTGTAATATTTCTCGCCTGGCTTGAGATAGGGTTGTGGCCAATCTTTCTTGTTGGGTGAGTCCGGGTATTTCTGGCTCTCCAGGCAAACGGAAACATGCTTGGGATACTTGATGCCGTGCTTGCAGGCGATGCCCGTGCCCTGGAAGTTGCCCGTGTAAACCTGTACGCCAGGCTCGTTGGTGTACATCTCTAACATGATGCCGGTGATGGGGGAGTAGAGGCTTGCGCACACCTTGGTGTCGTCACCCTTTCCGTTCTTGTAGGTGTTCAGGCACCAGTTGTGGTCGTAGCCTGAGGCATTCCTGATCTGGTCAAATGCGGTGTCGTTGATGGTCTCTTCTATGGCGTGGGCCTTGCGGAAGTCCATCGGGGTGCCTTTTACCGGCTTGACTTCTCCCGTGGTCATGTATGTGCTGTCTGCCGGAGTGTAGTTGTCCGCATTGATGTAGAGCACCATGTTCATGCCCTCTTTCGAAGGGTCTCCGTTCAGGTTGAAGTAGCTGTGGTTTGTCATGTTGATGACGGTTTCCTTGTCGGTTGTCGCCTCAAACTTGATGTCAAGCGTGTTGTTGCTCAGCACAGTGTAGGTTGTCGTGGCTGTTACCGTTCCGGGGAAGCCGTTGTCGCCATCGGGTGAAACAATGGTCAGTTTCAGGGTAGAGTCGTTGGGCTGCTCGGCGTTATACACTTGGTACATCCATCCGGTGGGGCCTCCGTGAAGGCAGTGGCCGAAGTTGTTTTGTGGCAGCTGGTACTCCTTGCCGTCTACTGTTATCTTGCCCTTGTTCAGACGGTTGGCATAGCGCCCGACCGATGCACCGTAGTCGCTCGGGGAATTTTTGATGTCTGCATATTGGGCAATATTGTCATAGCCTAGAACCACATCTGTGGGCTTGCCGTTCTTGTCGGGAACGACCAGTGACACAACGCGTCCGCCAAAGTTGGTGATGCATACTTCCATGCCGTTGCTGTTGCGCAGCGTGTAAAGGGCAGTCTTCTTGCCATTGATGGTTGAGTCAAAGTTAGCTGGGTTCAATCCTGAAACCGTTGTTGCCGACTTGTTGCCGGATGTGCATGCCGACAGAAGGGCCGCAGCGATGCCAAATCCTACGAAGGACGTTTTAAGGTTTTTCATCAGTCAATTTTTTTTAGTTGTTGTTATAGATTGTCTTAATTGGGTGTAAAATTACGATTTAATTCCGAAACGGCCATAAAAATACTGGCGTTTTTTGAGAAAAGTGTATTGCCTACACTTCTGATTTCATCCCGTAGCGATTATTAAGCCAAAAAAGCCTTTTTGGAAGCCGTTCCTTTACACTTTCGTAAATTCTTTTTACCTTTGCAATCATGAACCGTGTCATAATCCCAAAGTTTCTGATTCTATAATGGTTGAGGATGCACCCAACAGGAGGATTGTTACAAATACAATAGCACTGTATTTCCGATCTTTAATAATGCTGCTTATCGGCCTTTACACATCAAGGGTATTTCTGAATGCCCTTGGAGTGACCGACTATGGAATTTACAATGCTGTTGGAGGAATCGTGGCCATGATAGGCTTCGTGACTGCCTCACTGGGAAATGCGAGTTCAAGATTTATCACCATTGCCATTGGCACGGGTGACGAGGAGTTTACAAAGAAAACCTATGGTAACATTAAAGTCATCTATTATGGGCTTTCGGCGTTAATCCTGCTTTTGGGTGAAACGGTGGGACTTTGGTTCTTTTACACCTATATGAACATTCCGCTGGAACGCCTTCATGCTGGTTTCTGGGTTTATCAGTTCAGCGTGTTCTCTACCGCTTTGGGACTCATTTGCGTTCCCTATACATCGTCAATCATTGCGCACGAGAAGATGAAAGCTTTTGCCTACATCAGCCTCCTTGACGCCGGGTTAAAGCTGCTTGTGTGCTATTTGCTTTATGTGATTGCCTTTGACAGACTTGTGGTCTATGCAGCCTTGTTATTTTGTGTGGCCAATATTAGTCGGCTTGCGTATTCCATTTATAGTAAGAGGCATTTTTCAGAAGTTCGCGCCAAGGCTACTTTGTACAGGTCACAATTCAGGGAAATCTTAACCCTCTCTGGCTGGTCTATGGCCAGTGACATGCTGTACATGGGCTATACCCAGGGTCTGAACATCCTCCTTAACATATTCTTCGGTCCGGTGGTCAATGCAGCGCGCGGAATTGTTCTTCAGGTGCAAACTGCACTTAACCTGTTTGTCAGCAATTTCCAGACCGCAACCAATCCACAGATAACGAAATCGTATGCCCTTAATAATCTTGACCGTATGCGGTTCCTGTTCAGATTCGAGAGCAAACTGTCTTTCTTTTTAATGAATGTCCGCAAGTTGCCAATTAGTAGATTCTATGTTTGAAGTCCGCCCTAT
>CALBLK010000002.1 GCA_937895845.1 uncultured Prevotella sp.
TTGCAGCGAAGCTGCCCGACACAATCCCAGACAGGTGTGCCGTGCAGTTTCGCATCAAGAACGTGGACACCGACAGAGAGGCGGTGTACGAGAGGACTAAGGGCAAGGGGTTTTAGAAAAACATGCAGTTGCTACCATCCCGGAGGTTTAACTTCATCGTGACACAGTATTGTTGAAATCGAATGTTACATACTTGCCCCCTAATTTGGAGAGCGACTCAATCTCTGCATTGCAAAGAGTGCCGTTCTTGACTACAATGGTAAGGGTTCCATTCTCCATGCTTGCAACTTTTTCCACGAGTGAACGCAATTCTGAATAGCGGTACTCGGAGTCAATGACTACGTTGGATGCGCCAACAATTGGTTTTAGTTCTGAAAATCTCATGAGTGTAAAAATTTGAATTCACCGCAAAGGTAGCGTACAACCCATTCACACACCCTTTATCTTTTGCGACACGCCCGGCTTTGCAACTTCGCAAGGTCGGGCTTTCTTTTCGTCCCAACTTTTCTTCTCTACTCATCATCATTTTCAAAAAAGAAAATCGAAAAACGAAGTTGTTTTTGTCGTTGTCGTTGCCTATATTATACGACGTTAGGAGTATAATATATATTCCTTATCCTTATTCCTTATCTATATATTGATGTAGTTACGCGCGCGAGGAAACCCCAAGAGGTTATGTTGAGGTTTTGAGTTTTCTTTATTTCAAAAACCCCTTGGGGTTTTGTTAGGGTTTTGTTGAGGTTTTGAAATCGTTGTAACCTATTGAAAACAAGGATAAAACAAAAATCCTGCTTTTTCTCGTTCTTTATTGCTTTTCAATGAGTTTGTATAGCCCTTTTTCAACGAGTTTTCTAAGAGTACCAAGGTAAAGTGCAAAAAAGTGGGGTTATTTTCGAGGTCGTTTTTATGCGTTTTTTATAACCCCTTGAGGTTTTGAAAAATAACCCCTTGGGGTTTTGTTAGGGTTTTGAAATAAAACCCCTTGGGGTTTCTTTGAGGTTTTGAAAAATGGCATTGAGGGTTCTGTGGAGGTTTTATAATGGCATGAAAAACGACCCATCCTCGCGGACAGGTCGCATCAGAAAACTATGAGTAAACAATCGTATGAGTCGGTCTAAAAGTAGAGGGGATAGACGATGGGGTTAGTCATCGTCTTCGTCATCATCATCTGTGTCGGCACCACAGAGGGCGGAAAGTTTGTCCTCGATGGTGCGGACGTTCACCTGTGCGGACATGTCAAGGTCAACGGCTTTCATCTTCGGTGTGTGGAACTCCAGCAAGCGCAGTTCGGCATTCACGCGGTCGTCTGGGGCGAGTTCTGCCATGTCAAGCTCGAAGTCGGACATAATAGTGACTTGGCCGTTGAACTTGACGTTCTTCGGCTCGAAGTAGCTCAGTGAATGGGCGCGGATGAAGCCCTTGAGTGGGTTCTCCCTGTTGGGCGTGCCTTTCTTGCGCCCTCCCGTTTTCATACCTTTCATGTTTCAGTTCTCCTTATTTTGATTGTGGCCGTGTGGGCTTAATAGGCCGAATGGGCATTGTGGGTGTTTTTTTTGAGTACACGGCCACGTGATACAAAAGTTAAAAGTCTTGTGCAAAGATAGTGCATTAACTTAGCGCACGGTTTTTAACTTTTGGAATACAGGTAACCATCAACTTTCAAACACAGACGATTATGGGACTGATAGGAGCAGCAGTAGGTGCGGCAGGGAGCATCTTCGGAGGCATCAGCGCGAGCAAGGCGATGAACAAGGTGAAGAGGAACATCGAGGCGCAGCGCAGGAGCAACCAAGACTGGTACGACCGCAGGTATAACGAGGACGCCACACAGAGGGCGGACGCGCAGAGAATGCTCACCCAGATTGGGGAGAGCATCAAGAACCGCAACCGTCAGGCGGCGGGCGCGCAAGCCGTGATGGGCGGCACGGACGAGAGCACGGCGGCGGCCAAGGCCGCCAACAGCCAGGCCCTGGCGGACGCGACGTCACAGATTGCAGCGGCGGCGGACGCACGCAAGGACCGGATTGAGCAGACGTACAGAGCCAAGGACGACGAGTATGCGAGCCAGCTTAATGCAATAGAGCAAGGCAAGGCGCAAGCCATCGGCCAGGCCGTGCAGGGCGTGGCCGGCGCGGCGTCCTCCATGCCATTCTAACATAAAGCACAACAGATATGAGCACAGGAAACCCACCGAAAGGCAGTGCCGACTGGCTTGACGAGCAGAGCGGAGATGACACAACTCCCATTGTCAAGGGTGCGCCAGCGCCGGCGGAGCAGCCACAGCAGCCCGAAACTGCACCGAAAGGAACAAAAGACTGGGCGGAGCAGAACAGCGGAGCGAGCGCCCCCGTTACAGAGAGCAAGCCGGCGCGGCAGAGCGATGCGGCTCCGGCGGCCGACAGGCAGGCGGGCGTGTCGCCACAGAACAATGCCGATGCCGTGATGGGCTATGACCGGCAGATAGCCGCCGTGCGGGAGGCCGCAGCCAGGAGCAAGCCCGAGACCGAGGAGGAGCGCAAGAGGCGCGAGCGCAGGGAGCGGTCGAAGAAGACGATAGCGGCCATCGCCGACGGCTTGATGGCATTTGGCAACCTCTACTTCACGACAAAGGGTGCGCCCAATATGTACGACCACAGGACGATGAGCCAGCAGACGCCCCTGCGGGCGCAGCTTGACAAACTCAGGGCCGAGCGCGAGGCGAATGCAGACAGGTACCTTCAGTACTCGCTAAAGGTTGGTGACCTGCAGAATGACAGAGCCAAGACTTTGCGCGAGATGGAGGCCGAGCAGGTGAGGCGGAAGCTGGCGGCGGAAAAGGCACAGCGCGAGCAGGAGGAGCACGGCTGGCTCGCGGCCTTGCAGCCCGACAAGCAGCGCGAGCAGAAAGGCAGGGCCGACAAGGCCGGGTATGAAGCCGACACTGCCAAGGCGGAAGCCGCCAATGCTCCTGACCTATACAAGGCAAAGGTTGAGACCGAGAAGAACCGTGGCAAGGCTGCTGCTGCATCGGCAGAGGCGAGCCACGCATCGGCCGTGAACTCATACGCTGCTGCCAACGAGCACAACGCCAACGCCCGGGGACGCTTCCAGTGGTGGGACGAGGACGGGAACGTGCATTATGCCAAGACCGCGGAGGAGGCCGTCATGAAGGCACGGCAGCACGGGACGCTCGACAGCGTGAAGGAGGACACTACAAGCAGCACGGCAAGCGATGCGACAAACAGAGGCAGGCCTGTGTATGCCAGAGGCAGGGACGGCAAGCCAATTATTGACAGGGACGGCAAGCCTGTCACTGTAAAGGTGAACAGCAAGAAGACAACTTCGAAGAAAGTGTTTTACCCCGGAGTGAGGAAGAAGCCGGTCAAGACAGCGGAAAAGCCCGCTGCAAGGCAAGGCTGGGCTTCGGGACTGAAAATTTAACGCAAAACAGGAATCATTATGCCAATAGACAGCAGCAAGCTCAGGAAAGTGTACGCCACCCTGCAGCAGGGAGGGTACGAGCAGGACTACGATACGTTTGCCCGTGGGTTCACCGGCAATGACCACTACGCGAACAGGAAGAAGGTGTATGACCTGCTTTCGGCGAACGGCGCGCAGGTAGGCGACAGTTACGAGGACTTCATGCAGAGGATGCAGAAAGGCTACAGCCCTCGCCCCTTGACCGGGGAAGACAGGCGGCGGATGGCGGGCGGTGTGGCCGGAGTGGTGGCGCAGGCGCAAGCGTCATTGCGGCAGACGAAGAACCGCATGGACCACGCGATGGCCAATGCCGGGCTGCGCGTGCCGGGCGTGACCGTAGGCGACAGGGACAGCGGTGTGAGACTGGGGCAGAACAGCAAGGTGGTGGCGGGGAAGCCGCAGTATAATCCGCAGACGGGCAAGACGGAGCGGACCTACATTACGGAGAGCGGCAACGAGTACACCGACCGTGCCAGTGCTGACTTGGAGCAGAACGGCATTGACGAGGCACGCTTTCAGACTGAGCGGCAAGAGGCGTACCTCCTTCGGGAGAAGCGGCGCATCGAGCAGGAGATGAACCGGCGAGGCAGTGAGCTTGACGCGGAAGCTGTCAATTTCTCCTGGCGAGACATGCCACGGGGAGGCGGCGGCGCTGTCCACACCTATAACTCCGCCACTGCCAACGGCCGCTTTGCCGATGGTAAATACAAGGCACTCCTTGCGCAGCTCAACAAGGTGAATGACGGCCTTGCCACCATTGAGGAAGCCAAGCGGGGCAGGGCGAGCGACAGGTGGATTGACGACTCCTCCAACTGGGCGTCGAAGAAAGGCAAGCAGCTGCTCGCCTTTGGCGCAGGCGCATGGCGCGGGCTGGCCCATGCCGTCGGCAAGCCGAGCACGTGGGACATGGGCATGACGGACATGACGGCAAACGTAGCGCTCCACTCGGCAGCTGTTGACGCGGACAGGAAAGGGACGGACAATCTTTCACGTGAAGACCGCGACCTGCTCAACCTCACGGCGTACACGGATGCCGTCAAGGGCGGGAGTGCAAAGTATCTCGGCCGTGGCTACAAGGCCGGCCAAACGGTAGGCGAGAGCTTGCCGTTCATGGTTGAAACGATGCTCAACCCGGCATCCAAACTCGGCACGGCCGCAACAGACAAGCTCATGCGCGAGGCCATAGGGCGTTACGGCAAGGAGGCAGTGAAGAAAGCCTCGAAGAGGTACCTCGCTGCAAAGATAGGCACGCGCCTTGTCGGTGACGCTGCCGGCTCTGCAGTCATGGCCGGCACGACCGGGCAGGGGCATGTCCTCGCAGACGCGCTTAACCGCCTGACCGGCGATGTGCAGTTCAAGGCGGATGATAGCGGCAAGATAGTGTATGGCGACCGCGAGGGTGCGGAGGACAGCGTGCTGAAAGCCTATCTGAAGGCATTTGGCGCACAGGCCATTGAGAACCATTCGGAAATGGTGGGCGCATACTTCGCTCCTTTCCTTGGCAAGGCTTCATCGTTGACGCGCAAGGGCATGGGGAAGATAGGCTTGGGCAGGGTGAACAAGTTTATTGACGACATAGGCGCGACCAACACGGCCAAGATGATAGGCGACTTCGAGAAGCGGACGAAGTGGAACGGCACGCTCGGCGAGTATGCGGAGGAGGTTGCCGGCAACATCGAGAACGCCCTGCTTGTCGGTGACAGCACGCTTGACACGGCAGAGAACACCGGTGTGTTCAATCTTGACCGGAACATCGACACGTTCCTCGGCGTGGGCCTGATGGGCGGTTTCTTCGCAGGTGCAAACACACTCTCGTACCGCGGCCCGAAGCGTCAGGCAATCAACGAGATGAGCGCTGCGGGCAAGGCCATAGACCGTGCCATTGCATCTACCGGGAACTATGCCATGGCGGAGAGATGGGGAGGCTGGCGCAACACGTTCCTCGCGGGCACTGACGAGGAGAAGAAAGCCGCGCTCCGCGAGGTGATGGACAATGGCGAACTGCCCATGGGCTTCCGCATGGGCGTGCTGGACTTTGTCAAGGCGGCGCAGAAGTACGAGGGAATCGCACGTGCGCAGGAGAGCAAGGTGAAGAGCGGCGAGCAAGACCCTGTGGCGCAGGCATACGACGAGAGCTACTCCGAGGGCTACGAGACCACTGCCCCCCAGGCCATGAACGATGCCAAAAACCTGCTTGACATGAGGCGCGGGCGGTTGGCAAAGGAGCTTGGCACAGATGCGGGCGGGGTGGACGCGCTGGTTGGCGGCGACCCGCTGCGGTACATCGAGGAGCGGCGGCGGCAGGGCAGGACGGACGGTTTGCAGGCGGTGATAGACTATGCCAACGCCAAGTCGGCATACGATGGCATGATGCAGCGCGTGCAGGACGACATTGACAGCCGCGTGGAGGAGAGCGACGCTGCCGTTGACAGCCGCGTGAACAGCGCGGACGGCATGATACACCCTGCCACGCTGAAGCTGCAGAACGGGGACGGCTCAGACAGGAGGGCTTATGTCGTCAGCGGCAATGTGGTGATGTACGAGGACGGCAGGGGCGTTGACAGGGAGAAGTCGGACAGCACGGTTGTCATCCGTGACGCCGTGACCGGCGAGAAGCGGGTGGTTCCGCCCGACCTTGTCCTCGGCATGGACGCGGCCATAGACCCCGGAGAGGAGAAGGCGCGGGCGCGGGAGGCCATCATTGAGGAGATGTCGCAAAGGGCTGCGCACAGCGTGGACGGCAGGGTGCCGTTCAACGCGGGTGACACCTACACGCTGACAGGCGAGAATGGAGAGCAGACCCAAGTGACGCTTGCTGCCAATGAACAAGGGCTTGTGGACAATGGGGACGGGACCGTGAACGTGACAGCTGACGGCGGCCGGACGGTGGCGCCCATGAGCCGCGAGGACATCCAGCGAGGCGTTGACGCCACCAACATGGCCCGCACGATGGAGGCCGGGCGTGAGCGCCAGGCGGGCGGCGGAAGCGTGCAGGTGGCTCCCGGGGGCGTGGAGTATGGCGTGAACGACACCTTCACGCTCCTTGACGGCGCCGGCGCGACCGTTCACGGCGAGGTGCAGGGTGTCAGCGAGGACGGTGTGGAGATACGCACGGACGAGCCATGGAACGGTAGGCGCGTGCAGGTGATTCCCGCGGCGGAGTTCGAGGAGATGGTCGAGCGCATAAGTGACGCTGACGGCAATTTGGTTTGGGAGAGAGAGTATGCGGGCGAAGCGGACGCAGCCGAAGAGGCGCCGGGCAATCCGGCACAGCAAGGCGGCGAGCCGGCGCAGCGCCAGCCCGAGGCGCAGGGCGTGCAGCGGGAGGCGGAGGCGTCTGCTCTCTCGCGCGTACCTATAAATGAAGATACCGGCGAGCCGATGTTTGAGAAAGCTGACAGCGAGACCGCCCTTGACGCGCTGGGCGAGGTGACAGGCGGCAGCGCGGAGAACACCGCGGCTATTGTCAATGCCCAGCTGGAGCAGGCGCAAAAGGCTGTGGAGGCACTGAGGAAGAAGCGGCCGACCAAGAAAGCAGCGGCACTGAAAGGCTCGCCAATGGCCATGGCCGAGGCGCAGCGGGCGGCGGACGCGGCCTACAGCAGCGCCATGGAGCGGTACGGCGCGCAGGTGGCAGAGGCCGAGGGGACGCTGGACGCATGGACTAAGATTCACGCCCTCATGGACGGGCGCAAGCGCGCCGAGCGCGAGCGGCAGGAGGCTGAGCGCAGGGAGCGTGACGCACAGGCTCATGACGCAGCCGTGGCGCAGGTGGCGGAGCAGAAGCGCGTGGCGGCCGAGAAAGCCAGGGAGCAAGCCGGGGTGGGTGCCCATGCCGTGAACCCGAAGATAAAGGCCAAGTGGGACAAAGCCGCCAAGGTGGAGGGCAATGCCAACGCCATCACTCTTGCGGACGGCTCCACGCTTCGCGGCCGCTATGTGCTCACCGAGGCCGGGGCCGCGTCGGCCAGCCATGACATCAGCAACGCCTTTGAGCCGACCGAGGGCTTCCCGGTTGACGAGAACGGCGAGAGCGTGAACGACCGCGACTACAAGCGCGACACGGACGCCCGGCGGATAGTGAGGGACATGGCGCGGAACTATGACGGCAGGGCCTTGCAGCCGCCTGTCATTGTGAGCAAGGACGGCGTGGTGCTCTCGGGCAACAACCGCACCATGTCGGGCGACCTGGCCGCGCAGCAGGGGACAGACGGGGCGTATGTGGACTACCTGCGCGAGTTCGGGCTGATGTACGGCTTCACTCCGGAGCAGGTTGACGGCATGAAGCACCCGCGCGTGGTGTTCGTCCCGGACGTGGAACTGCCCTACGACGCGGCCACGTTCGCGCGGTTCAACGCCGAGACGCAGAAGAGGCAGGGCAAGGACGCGCAGGCCGTGAAGCTCGGCAAGGTAGTGCCCGACAGCGTGTTCAGCGGCATTGTTGGCGACATCAGCCGCTATGACCGCCTGTCGGACTACTATGCGGACAGCAAGGCCGTGAGCGCTGCCATCAGCCGGCTGCTCGGCGCAGGGGTCATCAACGAGATGCAGCTGCCCGAAATGCGCACCGGCAACGCCCTGTCAGCGGCAGGAAAGGAACTGATTGAGAACACGCTTATCGGCAAGGTGTTCCAGTCTTCGCCCGATGCCGTGCGCCAGGTAATCGCCACCCCGACCCTGCGCCAGTCGGTCATGATGGCCCTGGGCGAGATAGCGCGCAACCGCACGCTCGCCCGGAGCGGATACGGCCTAAGCCAAGAGTTGGGCGCAGCCGTTGGCCTTGTGGCGAGGGCCAGGGGCGCGCACCCCGACATCTTCAAGGACGGAGTGCCCGTGTCGCCGTTTGGCCGTCAGCAGGGCCTGTTTGACGACGAGTACGGGGACAGCCGCGTGACGGACGCAATCGTGCTGCTGCTTGCCGACATACTGAACAGCGGAAAGCCGAGCGATTTGCGCAAGGTGCTTGCCACCTATAATAATGAGGCGGAAGCCCCTGCCGGCGGACAGATGGACATGTTCAGCGGCAAGGTGGAGACAAAGGAGGAATTGTTGAACAGAATAACAGAGTATTTCAGAAATGCAACACCAAGAGAACAACAGGCAATCGTTGACGCGGCAGTCGCGGAACGAAAGAAGAGAGCGGAAGCAGCTGCGCAAGCTGCAGATGGTGCTGGACGCGGTGGAGGAAATCAAGCCGAGACAGCATCCGAGAATGGAAGTATCAGACTTCGGAACGATGGACGAGGACGAGTTGAGGGACATCCTAACCAACGGCAGGGTGATTTGGCGGAGACCGGGGACGTAGATGAAAACGGCCATCCATTCATTTCTTCATCTGATGGTACAACTGTGTTTGGTGAAATTACCGAAGATAGTGGTTTGACTGCTGCACCTATAAAATTGAGTGAAGGTTTTAACAACACTGATGAAAAAGGCAACAATATTGGTTATGGCCTACTTCACATAAAGGCTGGTCATGGTCAGCAAATATTGGAAGCAGGATACCCATCTGTAGAAAAATTTGTTGAAGATGTGTGCCGAAACTACAAGGAAATCCGTATCGGACGGAATAGAAAGAGCAACCAAACATACATGTTGCTTGAGTTGCATGACGAGAAGCACAAGCGCACATTGTATGTGGAGTTGTCTCACGATGGCACTTATTGGAATGTGAATAGTGGAGGTATATTCAGAAATAAATATACGGATAGAAACGATATTGTTTGGCCCGAACCCACAGTGGGGAGCAATGCAATCACCGACACTGCTGAAGTTGCTGACAGTCCGACCGAAGTCGCAAAGGGTGAAACTGTTGACAGAGGCGGGAATTCTTCCCAACCAATATCTTCCGCGGGCAAAGATACGTCAAAAACGTCAGACAAGCAAGGGAACGGCGGGAAAAAAGAAAAACTCGGCTATAATTCCAAGACCGGCAAGTGGAAAGGCGTGCCGATAGAGGCGGACGTGCTTTCGGGCAAGGCTGACCGCAACGGTATAATCACAGGTTATACCAATAATCCCCGCGTAGAAGTGAAGCACTACACGGTGACAGGCAGGACATGGATACGTGTACATACGTATGATAAGAATGCCGAGACCCCGGTGCGCATAAACAGGATTTTGGAGCAGGAGGGCTACTATGTAGATATTGACGGCCTTTCGTCGGGCTTCGTTGACTTTGACAACTATGAGGACGCGATGCGTTTTGCCGACCATGTGAATGATGTGCAGTCGCAGGTGGATGCGGAACGTCTTGCTGAGCGACTTGCGAAGCAGCTGGAGCCTGTCGGCAAAGGCGTGTTCGGGGACATTTACGACCAGTTCAGGGGCGATGCCAAGGGCGCGTTCAGTTTCCTGACGAAGCACAGGAGCGGGGACTTGCTGGGCGTATTCCACAGGGACGACACCGGCGATATAGATTTGGTCTGGGGTGATGAGAACGGCGGTCTCTGCCATATTCTGGCGAAACACGTTGGCAAGGGCAAGGACTTCGGTACAGAACAGGCGGCATTCGACAAGATAGAAAGCATTCTTAAGAATGGGAGGCTTGTTCTGGACGGACAGATGCGCTACGTGGTGTCGGAGGACGGCTACCGTGTGGCTATACGGAAAGATTACGATGGGGTAAATAAGAATTGGATAGTTACTGCCGTAGATTATAACAGAAGCAAGGAGGAAAAAGGAATTACCACCAATCCCACGTCAGCCTCTCATGGTGCGAATGGGCCAGAGCTTGCTGCGCCCAATAATTCCAATGGCAAAGATACGTCAAAAACGTCAGACTTGCAAGGAAAAGGCGGGAAATCTTCTGCAAACGAGGGCGAAATGCCACTTTCCGAGCAGATTGAGGCCGCATCGGCAGAGGCGGACACCGAGCCGACCGAGGCACAGAAAGAGGCTGGCAACTATAGGAAAGGCCATGTGCAGGTAGGTACGTTCGACATCACCATCGAGCAGCCCGAGGGAAGTGTGCGCAGAGGCACGGATGCCATAAAAGAGTTTGAAGAAGCAAATGAACATTTGGGCGATGTGGAGCAGGAATGGGAGGACAGGATATTGGACTATGTCTACGAACACTATCCGACCCAAGCCACCGTTAGCGCCGAGACAACCTCGCCCAAGGGGATAAAAGAGCGGGAGGCGATGAAAAATGACCCTGTGCTGAAAAGGATGCGCAAGGAGAGCGACACCGCTTTCAATGAAGCCGATAAAGCCGTAACTGAGGCGTGGATGAGAATGGAGGCGGCAGAGGCGGAGCGTGAGAAGAAGAAATCGAACAATTTGCAGCCGATAGGCAAAGGCCTGTTTGGCAATGTGTACGACCAGTTCAGGGGCAAGGCGAAAGAGGCTTTTGCTTTTCTTAGGGAAAAAGGAAGCGGTGATGCACTTGGTGTGTTTCACAGGAACGGTGTTGGCGACATAGATGTTGTATGGGGTGACAAAGGCGGAGGCTTAGACCATATAATAAGCAAGCATGTCGGAGACGGAAAAAGTTTTTTATCGGTTGACGAGGCTGCGAAAGAAATTGACGACATCATAAGAACTGGTGACAAAGGCTTTGAGAACGGTGACAAAATAGTTTTCAAGAAAGGCAGCAAGCTTGTCACGATACGGAAGAATGTCAGGGAAAATGGCAAAAAAACAGCCGACAAGAACTGGGTTCTGACGGCTTATGATGAATTGTCAGCTGACGGAGACGTAAGTGCTATAGCTCCAGCCAATCAAGGTCAAGCTGCACGGACCACTGGCAAATCACGCGGCAAAGATACGAAAAAAACCGGAGCTGCACAAGTTCCAGCTTCCGGCAATGATAAAGGCTTGGAAGAGCGCAGGGAGAAGATAGACGATGCAGGCGAGAAGATAGATGGCGCGCGCAAGGATGCCATGAGGAAGCTCGCTGAAAGCATGGAGCAGGCTACTGAGGAGGCCCTTGTGGCAATGCCTTTCTCCAAGGCATTCAAGCGTCCGAACCTGAAGAAAGCTGTGGAGGACGGTGTGCTAAGGGAGGAGGATGCCTTGTTTGCGCAGGCGGTGATGTCGGCATACCTTTCGAGAAAGAAGCCTTTGCTGTCCAAGTCGTCAAGCAGCTATAAAAGGGAGCGCAGTGAAAGGGACGTAAGGGATTGGGCGCGTCATGCACGCAAAGGTGTGGAGCTGCTGAAGAAGCTGTTCAGCCTTTCGCCCTCGGAGCGTGACGCCTTTATGAGGGAGGAGACGAGCCGTCCGGCATACGACCAGGAGGTGATAGAAGAGAACAAGCGCCAACTGTCCGAGTGGAACCCCGGAAAGGTGTTCAACGGAACGTGCTACCCCGTAAATCCCGTTAAGTTGTGGCTTGACGTATACGCACGGTTAGGGTATGAGGCCGGCACGGATGTCCCGCAGCTGTTCTCTGCGGTTGAGCCATCCGGCACTTATGGCAACTATAGGCTGATTGCTGCAAACGGCAATACGTTTTACCCGGCAAGGAAGCTTGACACGTATGATGCTGCAGTCAATGAGATAGTGTATCAGACCAAGGTTGCCAATGCCGATGCTGACACCGACCACCCCAAGGAAGCATTCAGAGTGGAAGGTACAGGCGAGGCAATAAAGAAGCCGGCGGGCAAGTGGCGTGTGGTAACACAGGATTCGCTTGGTGCAAGGATTGAATACGTTTTCAACTCGAAAGAGGAGGCGGAGAAGTTTGCCAAAGCATACCTGGAAAATGATGGCAAAAAGGCAGACAAGTACTGGAGGTATGCGTCAGCACCGGCAGAGGTTATGACGATTACCGGGTTCAGCGAATACGCTGTGGTGCTGAGACGGAGCGATGCGGGCAGTGGGACGCATACGGATTTTGAACTGAAGCGCTATGGCACAGAGGAGGAAGCAACAGCAGCCATAGAAGTCGAACACGACGAGCTGAACGGGCTTGCCAACAAGGCTCTTGCCAAGGAAAAGGAGGGCAAGGGCGGCAGTTCATCCGCCAGGAAGCCGGCATGCAGCATAGTGAGCTATACGGAAGACGGCAAGGCGTGGAAGTATGGCATTAAGCTTTCAGAAAAGTATGCGCCTAAGAAGACTGCCCTCAGCACGATGCCCTACTACCTTGCCGATGGCTTCAGCACGCGCAAGGAGGCGCAGGAATACCTTGACGCCCATATTGGGGAATATGAAGCCAAGGCGGCAGAGATAGACGAGGCGCGCAGGAGCTTCAGGTATTTCACGGGAAACGGAGAGCGTGTTGGCAATGACTACCGCAAGGGCGAGGACGTTACTGCAGAGCAGCTGCGCGAGCAGTTTGGCTTCCGCGGCGTGCAGTTTGGCAACTGGACCAACCAGCGCGACAGGCAAGAGGCTGTGAACCAGGCTTTTGACGCCTTTATGGACTTGTCGCGCATATTGGGAGTGTCGCCCAAGGCACTGTCGCTGAACGGGGAGCTTGGCGTAGCTTTCGGCGCGCGCGGCAGCGGCAAGGCTTCAGCGCATTACGAGCCGGCCCAAGTGGTCATCAACCTTACCAAGACAAGGGGCTCGGGCGCGCTTGCGCATGAATGGTGGCATGCGCTTGACAACTACTTTGCCCGCCAGGGCAATGTGGCAAAGGGTTATGTCACTGAAAGCAAGAGTATCGGGATGCGTGACGAGCTGCGCCGGGCGTTCGACACGCTCACAGGCCATTTGGGCAAGTCGCCCTACCACGAGCGTTCAAGGCAAAAAGGTACAAGCTATTGGGGGAGTGCAACAGAGGAGACTGCCCGTATGTTCGAGCAATGGGTGAACGACCAATTGGCACAGCGCGGTGAGAGGAGTCCGTTCCTCACGGATGCCGACCCCTATGCCGAAGAGCGGTATGCACAGGATAACTACGAGCTGTACAAGCGCTTCCTTGGTGACAGGGCAATGCCCTACGAGGAATTTAAGCAGACGCCTCAAGCCCTTTATGGCTTTGTTTATCTGACAAGGGACGAGTTGCAGGCGTTTGGCAAGGACTTGAAGCATATCTTTGACACCATACAGCAGAAGGTAGACGAGACCACCGGCAAGACGCTAATGTACCACAAGGGGGATGTCGTTGCGCCTTTGACCTCGGAAGAGCGCGTGCTGCGCGACGCCGTGATTGACAGGCTGCGCGATGGCGGCATGGAGGTGATTACGGATGTTGAAGAGGGCCAGAGGGTGCTGGACGAGGCGAACGGCGAGGAACGTATGGAAGCCAAGAGGGTTTCGCCAAGGAGGCAATGGCTCAACTCGTATGTGGAAGCCATGCACCTTGCTACCGGGCGCGACAAGAAAGCCATACGTGCGGAGGTGGAGCAAAAGATTGCCGATATACGCAAGGAGACGAAAGAATTGTACACAAGGGTTTTGTCGGGTGACTTTAATGATGTAACTTTGCAGCTGATAAACAACTACATTGACAGTTTTACACCATACAATGAATACTGGAGACCTCTTTCTAAACGACTTCCACCGAAAGCACTACGAAGCTTGCGAAAGGGAGAACGCACGGGTGCGGTCGATGCATTATTCAGCAGAATTTGCGAGAGCGCAGTCGAAAAGAATGGACGAGCTGGTGCGGATGGAAGAAGAAAAATTGAGGAGAAAAAGGAAGAACTCCTCAAAAAGTGGGCGATAGCCACAGGCAGCTGGCACACAGACGTTTCGGACTTCGGGGTTGACGAAACCCCGATAGGCAGCGGCAAGGACAGCGTGGTTTACCAGTCCGGTGACGGAAAGACTGTTGTCAAGGCATCCAGGGGCAAGTTTGACAGCAGGAAATTCCCCTCGGACATTGACCACGTGGCACTGTTCAATTACATTTTCCCCGAAAGCAGGTATGAGATTTTGGGCTATGGCGAGGTTGGCGGCAAGTTTGTCAAGTTCCTAAGGCAGCCTTTTGTTGATTTCAGCGCGTCCGTTCCTTTGACGGCAGAGGAGCGCACGGAGTATATGCGCAAGCTTGGCTTTGAGCCGATGAACGAGGAAAAGACCGTGTTCAGCAACAGCAGCATTGTCGTGTCCGATTTGCAGAAGTCAAACATCGTGAGGGACAAATCGGGCAACGTGCGTGTTATTGACGCAGACGTAAAGCTCCACACGAGGGACATTGGAGGAAACTATACCTATCCCGATGTGGAGACTGACACTGAAGACCCCAAGGCCATTCGTGAGCACCGTGTCTACCACGGCAGCGGCGCGGACTTTGACGCGTTCGACCACTCGCATATGGGCGAGGGGGAGGGCGCCCAGGCCTACGGCTGGGGCACGTATGTGACAGAGGTCGAGGGCATAGGGCGGACTTATGCCATTCAAAACACGACGAAACGCAATGACGCTTTACGTGCATTGCAACATGATGTGGATTCCATATCAGGCAACCTTGCCAGGCACCGGGACGGTTTGAAGTATGCCGAAGAGCAGCTGAAACGTGCAAACGAATGGAGAGCGGAGGCTGAACTTGACTATGAACTGTTCCAGGAAAAAGCGGAGGAGTTGAAGAGGGAGTACGGGGAGACTTCCCCTGAATACCAGAACCATCTGTTTAACGACATATATACAGATGAGATGAAACACGCCCGGCGTTCGGCAAGGGACACAGAAGAGAGCATCCGCTATCACAAGGAGAAAATTGCAGAGTCGGAAAAGGCACTGAAGGACAAGCAGGCGGAGATAGACGAACTGCCAGAGAAATTCCCGCGCCACCTCTACACGGTGGAGATACCCGACGACAACGGCGGGAACTACATAGACTATAATGGAAGAATAGCCGAAATACCGCCACAGAAAACAGATGCGATATGCGCGGAGCTTGAAAAACTCGGTTGGAAGCACAAGGACTTGCCAAGTATGGTAAGGCTCACTGACGGCAACGACAATGTCGTACTTAATCCAAATGCCACTGGCGCAGACCTCTATGAGGAGATTAAGACGGCGTTGAAGAGTGCAAAACAGGCGAGCCTTCTGCTGTCAAGAGCCGGCTTTGCGGGCATCAAGTACCCTGCGGACAATATGCGCGGCGGCAGGGCTGACGGCGCGAAGAACTACGTTGTCTTTGACGAGAAAGACGCGAGGATAGCCGGCCATGTGCGCTTCTTCCGCACTGCGGAGGGCGAGGCATACGGCTTCACCGTTGGCGGCAAGATATACATTGACCCGGGGATAGCCAATGCGGAGACGCCGGTACACGAGTACGCGCAC
The DNA here is from genome assembly GCA_937895845.1 of uncultured Prevotella sp. GTDB lineage: Bacteria > Bacteroidota > Bacteroidia > Bacteroidales > Bacteroidaceae > Prevotella. The sequence continues at coordinate 15,643 of CALBLK010000002.1, forward strand.
CTGTGGGCGAGCGCGCTGGAAGCGGGCAACCCGAAGGAGTGGCGGAACGTTGTGGGGCTGGTGAAAGGCACGCCTGTATGGGATGAGGTGAAGAGACGCTATCCCGAGCTGGAGACGGACGATGAGATAGCGGACGAGGTGCTGGCCACCTATTCGGGTCGCAGGGGCGCGGAGCGTCTGCGCGAGGAGGCGAAGAGGATAACCGACGGCGGCGGCAGCGTGTTTGACAAGGCGGAAGCCGTCAGTGCGCTCGGGCGCGTGAAAGCGGCGCTGGAGCGGTTCTGGAAAGCGGTTGCCGACTTCCTGCACATCCGCTACACGAGTGCGGAGGAGGTTGCCGACAGGGTGATGAAAGACCTGCTGGACGGCGTGGACCCGCGGAAGTTTGGAAAGGAGAATGGCAGTGTGCGGATGAGTGCGAAGAAAAAAAGAGCACCTGAAACCGTGTCCGTTTCTCGTGAAAAGAAACATCAACCTACTGCCGTTTCAAGTGCCGATGGAGCAAAGGAAACCGCGACAATAGCAGGAAATCCCACTAATAAGGCCACTGGCGTTTCCGATGCCCATGCAAAGGTACAAACAAATCTGGACAGTCTTGCTAAATCTTATGGGAAAAAGGGCACAAATAAGACAAGAGGCTTTATTACGGACTTGTCGCGGGCATTAGGACTTGAGCAGCATGAAGCGAGCAACTACGGCTCATTTGACTTGCCGAACGGCAACAGGCTTGCAATTCGGGTAAGCAACCATAACGCCCGGGTTTCCAACTTTGACAGGAACAACGAGGATAACGGAATAAGCATAGTCATTTCGAGTCATAGAAACAAGGGGCTTGACAACGACGGCACAGCCCATCTTGTAGAGTTTTTCTATAACAGGCGTTCTATAGAGAATGCGGAGGGCAAGCCATTGGCAGAAATTGTCAAGAGCATCAAGCAGGCTCTTTACAGCGGCGAGTTCAAGGACACGACCGGGCTTGCCGAAAGACAGGAAGTGAACGCGAAAGATGCGATTCGCTTCCAGTCCGTCGGCGAGCGTGCCGGGGAAGCCGTGGACGTGATGAAGTTCCGCTTGCTGGAGGCGGATGACCCCAAGGCGATGGAACTGGAGGCACTGCCCGATAGCGAACTTGTGCCTGTCTATCGCAACGTGCAAGCCTTTGAGGACGACGCGCTCGGTTCACCTATGGCATTCACCGATGCCGGGACAGGCGAGCGCAGAACCTTGGAGGGCGGCAAGTGGAACTATTCCAATCCGCCAGAGATACATCTTACTGACGAGCAGCAGCGCAAGTTGGACGAACTCAACAAGAACGGATACATCATGGTGGACGGCAAGAAGACCACGGAACTGCCTATCAACGAGGGTTTGAAGTTTGTGAAGCCCAAGACCAAGGAAGCGCAGCTCCAATACTTCTTGAAGAAGAACCCCGAGGACAAAGGCTTGTGGGCGGCCTACGACCCCTACGACCATGCCATCGAGACACCATTGAATACACAGTTTGGCGAGGCGTACAAGCGTCCGAACCTTGTTGTGGTGCGCAGCCTTATTCCGAAATCGGAGATTGACGAGCCATTCCATGCAGACTATGCCCTGTTGCCCACAGGCGCGCACCGGTGGAACAACGGCCGCACGCTTTACCTCTCACGCTGGAGCAAGATAGACAAGGTGCTCACGCGCGAGGAAGAGGCGAAGATGATAGACGAGTACTGGAAGAAGCACCCCGGCAAGCGCGAGGCATTGAAGAGCCACCGCGACTACAACCGCTTTGTGCCGCAGGTGCGCAGGGAGTTGGAGAAGATGGGCTACCGCTTCGAGCTTGACGGCAGGGAACTGACACCCGAAGAAAGCCGCGCCCTTGACGAGCAGAATTGGGAGAGCCGCGATGCTATCCCCGGAAGAGAGGGACAACTGCCGTTCATCGGTGACGAGGACATTGCACGCATCAACGCAAAGATGGCCGGGAAGTGGGTGGGCGAACCCAAGGAAGCGATGGAGAACGCCATGGCCGCGAGAGTGAATGAGCTGGCAGAACGGCTGCATACGCCAGTGCGCATTGTCCGCACGGCCGGGGAGGTGGCCGCACTGCCGAGCGCACGCCAGCGCAGGATGAAAGGCAGTTTCAATCCTTTGACAGGAGAGGTAACCATCGTAGTGCCGAACAATGCGAACATGGCGGACGTGGAGAACACCTTTGTGCATGAGGTTGTGGGGCATGGCGGGCTGCGCGTGCTTTTCCCCGAGGAGGAGAAGCTGGACAGCGCCCTTGACGAGCTTTACCGCGTGTCGGACGGCAGCATCCGTGAGGCCATTGACCGCACGGCGAAGCGAATGTACGATGCCGAGGTGGACAGGCTGCGCGAGAAGAAGCGCAGGGAGCACGAGGCCAGGGGCGAGGACGCAAACGCCTCGTACTATGCCGACATGGCGGAAGCCCATGCCGAGGCGAGCAAGAAGCGCGGGCAGTTCAGGCGTGACGCCACCGAGGAATACGGAGCCGACCTTGCAGGACGCATCGGTGAGAAAGGCTTTGAGAAGATGAGCGCCGGGGAGCAGACGTTCTGGGACAGGCTGAAAGCCATGCTCCAAAAGGCATTGCAGAAATTGCTGGACGGACTGGGAATCCCCGGCAAGAGAAAGTGGAGCGACAAGGACTGGGCGTTTGTGCTGCATGAGGCATACAAGCGCAAGAAGAACGGCGGCAACCCGACCGTGTTTGACGCAGCCGACACGGAGGTGATGCGGAGAAAGACAGGGTTCGGGGAGACGAAGTTCAGTGAGGGTGCAATCAGAAATGAACGTGCCGAAGAACTCAACAAGGTAAACGAGCGGTTCAATGAGCAGCTTGGTACACTGACAGAGAAGAATGCGGATAGCGTAGTATTCTCTTTAGGTCGCCCATCTGCCGTGTTGAAATCCGCTGGTGTGAAGAACAAACCAATGAAATTGTATGGCAACAAGGTGATGAAGAAAATGCGCAAGCACGGCTTCGCATTGGAGGAACTGCGCGACCTGCCTCGTGCGGTGGCTGACCCTGTTGCTGTGTTCAACAACTATGGCGAGGACGGAAACCGCTCTATTCTTACGGAGTTGCATACAGCAAACGGCAATTTCCTTGTAACAATCAGTTTGGGAAAAGGTAAGGATGATATTGATTTCAACATTGTATCTTCCGTATTCGGTAAAGGTGAAGACAACATTGTTGATTGGCTTAACAGAGACTTGGCTACCTACATAAACAAAGAAAAAGCCTTGAACTATCTGCATCACTCCGCACTACGCGCGGTAACCTCAGAAAGTCCAAGACTTAATACTGCTGCAAAGGTAGTCAAAGATTTTGTAAATCCGCAAACTTCTGACGAAAATGTTGCAGATGAGGACATAATGTTCCGCGACGGCGACAGCGTGGAGTACAACAAGGCGATGGCGCGTGACATCTACGAGCGGCGCGTGCGCCGCGGGATGTACCAGGTGCAGGAGGCGTTGCAGGACAGCATGCTCGGACTGAAAGAGGCTATGGACGCTGTGCTGAAAGCGGAGGGCAGAGGAAAGACGTACATCGAGGATGTGGCAGGATATGAGAACGCCTACCTTGGCGAGAACCGGCTTGCCGGGAAGAACAAGGCGGAGGCCGACGAATTCTCGCGGACGCTCTTCAAGCCGATGCTTGAGGAAGTGGCGAGACTTGCCAAGAGTGCAGACGAGCGTGCCGGGCTGACAGACTACATGATGGCGAAGCACGGACTGGAGCGCAACGAGGTGATGGCCCGCCGGGCGGCGGAGAAAGACGCTGCAAGAGAGTTCCATGCGGAGCTGCGCAAGGCGGAGCGCGCCGTGGCGCAAGACCCGCAGGACCAGGGCGCGGCAGACGCTCTTGACGACGTGAAGCGGCGCCGGCATGACCGCGAGGAGGAACTCTACCTTGAGAACCGCGGGCGCGACTATGCCGGGCTGACCGCCCTGACCGGCAAGGGCAGTGTGGCGGAGGCGGAGGCCGAGGCGCGGAAGATGGTGGCGGACTATGAGGCGGGCCATGACACGCGCGCGCTGTGGTACAGGGTGAACGCCGTGAACGCGGCCACGCTGCGGAAGACCTACGAGAGCGGGCTGATAAGCAAGGCCACCTATGACGACATCAGCGGAATGTATGCCCACTATATCCCGCTGCGCGGCTTTGACGAGAAGACCGCCGAGGAGGCGTACGCCTACCTGTCCGACAGGCACGGCGCCTTCAGCACCCCCATCAAGGCCGCCAGGGGCAGGAAGAGCAAGGCCGACGACCCGTTCGCCAACATGGAGGCCATGGCCGAGAGCGCCATCATGCAGGGCAACAGGAACGTGCTGGTGAAGCAGAAGTTCCTGAACTTCGCGCTGAACCACCCGAGCGACCTCGTGAGCGTGAGCGACCTGTGGCTGTGGCACAATGACGCAACTGACGAATGGCAGCCCGTCAACTCGGGCGACCTGAAGGGCACGGAGAGAATCGGGGAGGACGACAGCCCCGCTGAGGTGGAGCGCAAGATGCGCGACTTTGAGGAGGCGATGGAGCAAGCGGCAAAGAGCGACCCCGCGCACTACCGCAGGCAGAAAGACGCCCCGGACATTCCATACAGAGTTGTGGAGAGCCGTGACCTGCGGCAGCACCAGGTGCTGGTGAAGCGAAACGGCAGGGACTACCTGCTGACCGTCAACGGCAACCCGAGAGCGGCACAGGCGCTGAACGGACTGACCAACCCCGACAATGACATATCGGGCGCAATCGGTGTGCTGATGAAGAGTGGAGAGTGGGTGAACCGCCAGCTGTCGGCATTCTACACCACACGCAACCCCGACTTCGTAGTGTCCAACTTCGTGAGGGACCTGCTGTATACCAACACGATGGTATGGGTGAAGGAGAGCCCGAACTACGCCTGGCGTTTCCACAAGAACTTTGCCAAGGTGAACCCGGCCAGGATGAAGGTGCTGCTTGCCAAACTGCGCAAGGGCACGCTCGACATGAACGACGGGACGGAGCGGATGTTCCGCCTTTTCATGATGAACGGTGGCGAGACAGGCTATGCCAACATCCGCGACATTGACAAGCGCAAGAACGACATCAGGCGAGAGCTGAAGAGATACAACGGACAGATGCCAGTAAGAAAGGCGTGGTCGTTGCTTGGCGAGCGTCTTGACGAGTATAACCGTGCCGTGGAGAACTGCGCGAGGTTTGCCGCCTTTATGACCTCCCGGCAGATGGGGCGCACCGTTGACCGCAGCGTGTATGACGCCAAGGAGATAAGCGTGAACTTCAACAAGAAAGGCAGCGGAGCAAAGTTCATGGGTGCGACCGGGCAGACAAAGGCAGGCAATGTAGCGGCATTCACTTCGGGACTTGGGCGCAGTTTCTATGTGTTCTGGAACGCTGCCATACAAGGCACGGCCAATTTCGGGCGTCAGTTCAGGCGACACCCCGGGAAAGCCATTGCGGGAGCCGCTTCGATGTTCCTGCTTGGCGCGTTGGTGGCAAGCATTGGCGGTGATGACGGAGACGGTGACGGCGACGAGGACGCCTACTGGAACCTGCCCGACTACGTTCGCAGGAGCAACATCGTGTTCCGCCTGCCCGGCATGGACAGGTCGTGGATAAGCCTTCCGCTTCCCGTGGAGTACCGCGCGATGTACGGCATGGGCGAGCTGGCTGTGAGCGCAATGAGCGGCAGGGAGCGCCACACTCCGCTGGAGCTTGCGCACGCGATGGCGGGCCAGGTGAGCCAGCTGTTCCCGATAGACTTCATGGAGGGCGGCGGAGGCTTGAAAGCCTTTGTTCCAAGTCCGGTGAAGCCCGTTGCCGAGGTGATAGACAACGAGAGCTGGACCGGCATGCCAATCTACAAGGACACGCCTTTCAACAGGGACATGCCCGAATGGACAAAGGCGTACAAGAGTGCCAACAAATACTTGGTCGGTCTGTCAAGGGCACTGAACGAGGCTACCGGCGGCGATGCCTATACAAGCGGCGCGGTAGACATCAACCCGGCGCAGGTGGAGCATCTGCTGAACGGAACGTTCGGAGGTGTGTCACAAACCATTGACAAGCTCACGAAGACGGGCGAGACCATCCTTGGCGACCGCGAGTATGACCCCCGCAGCTTCCTGTTGCTGAACCGGCTCGTGAAGCGCGGTGACGAGCGCACGGAGTACCGAGCCATCAACAACGAGTATTTCAGAATAAAGGAAGAAAGCGAGAAGTTGCGCAAGCGCATGAACCGCTACGAGAACGACACGGCAGACGGCATCTTCGACTATGCGGAGAAGATAGCGCGGATAAACGCCTCGCCCGAGTACCGCATGCTGGAGACCTACGAAGAGTGTTCGGGAGATATTGACGCCATCAATGATGAGTTGAAAGAAGAAATGCCTGACGAGGAACGCAAGAGCCTTGAAGCCGAACTCAACCAGAAAAAGAAAGAGCTGGTTGATGCCGTGAACGCGATACGAAACGGCAAGCGGTGAGCATGATGAACCGGAAAGGGGCAGGCGATACAAACACCGCTTGCCCCTTATATATAAGATGTGTTACCACAAGGCGACTTTTCCGCCAGTGCCCAAGTCGAGCGTGGCGGTGGCAATGCCCAATGCGCGGAACACACGGCTGATGGTGGATAGTGTAGGTGAGCACCGTCCGTTTTCCAGTTTGCATATCTGCGAGCGTTTTACGCCAATCTTTTCTCCCAATTCCTCTTGGGTGAGATTATGCTGGATGCGAGCATTCTTTATGGCCTCGCCAACCCTATAAGCGTGCAAAGCCTCTTCTACCTCGTTGTCAAACTCGTCCCTTTCGGCAGTTCCTTTTTTACCGATGATTTCATCTGTCACCTCATCCAAGGAGTAGAATTTCATGTTTCCAACCTGTTTCATATTTATTTGCCTTTAAGTCCAAAATATTGTTTCATTGCTGTCTCTGCCTTTGTTATCTCCTTTCGTGGAGTCTTTTGTGTTTTCTTGACAATACCATGGGTAGCCACAACCAATGTGTCTTTCTCTGTATCCCAGAAAGCGAGCAACCTATAGGCGATGCCGTTGTAGAGTGTCCGGAATTCCCATATATCAGTATTCTCCAATTTTTTGAAGAGTTCTTTGTTTATCTCTCCTCCAGACACACGCCAAATGTTGCATAACACTTTCTTTTGCGCTTGCTGTGGTATGCCTTGAAGAAACTTTTTAGCCTCATCCAACAATACTATTTGAAATGCTGCCATATTTTCTATTCATGTTTTCGGTGCAAAGGTAACACATCGTTTCTAAAAAAGGCAACATTTGAAAGAAAATGTCATGCAGCAAAAGATAAAGTGGCAATATACCGGCGACAAATTACTTTTGTATTCCAAATTTCAAGAAGTATGGCGACAAAGAGACTACACAGGATGAGCCGTGTGATGCCCGCGGGTGAGCTTGACAGCGTGCGCCACGCGAGGAGCACGCTTGGCGGGAGCCGCGCCTTTGACGTGCTGTGGCAGGCGCAGCAGTACTGGCTGGCGATGGAGACATTCCGCAGGGACAGGGAGAGGAACAAGAGCTACACCTACGGCAGGCAGTGGGATGACTATGTGTGCGTGAACGGCAGGATGGTGAAAGAGGAGGAACTCATCAGGAAGCAGGGCAACGTTCCGCTGAAGAACAACCTCATCAGGCGGATGGTGCAGGCCGTGCTCGGCGTGTACCGCAGCCAGGCCAAGGAGCCGACCTGCACGGCACGAGACCGGGACGAGCAGCGGTATGGCGAGACGATGAGCACCGTGCTCCAGTGCAACATGCAGCTGAACCGCATGGCCGAGATAAACGCCAGGTGCATGGAAGAGTTCCTCATATCCGGCTTCGTGGTGCAGCGGAAGTGGTACGGCTGGCGCGAGAACAGGCTGGACTGCTGGACGGACTATGTTCAGCCCAACAACTTCTTCATCGACAACAGCATGAGGGACTTCAGAGGCTGGGACTGCAGCTGCGTGGGCGAGATACACGACATCTCGTTTGAGGACTTGTGCGGCCGCTTCGCCCACAACGCAGCCGACTACAACCGACTGGCGGAGATATACAGGTTTGCCAAGGACAAATCGTATCTGAGTGCCACGTTTGACAACTTCGGCTATCCCCTGCAAGGCTGCTACGACTTCCTTGTGCCCTACGACCAGAGCCGCTGCAGGGTGATAGAGGTGTGGAGAAAGGAGAGCAAGGCGCGCGTGCGCTGCCACGACGTGAACAACGGCGACGTGTTCAAGGTAGATATGGAAGACTTCAAGGAACTTGTGCTTGACGAGAACGAGCGGCGCCTGCGCCAGGCGCGCGAGGCCGGCATGAGCGAGGAGGACGTTCCCCTTATCCGCCATGAGTGGTTCATGGACTCGTACTGGTACTACTACATGCTCACCCCGTCCGGCGACATCCTGGAGGAGGGCGAGACCCCCTACGAGCACAGGAGCCACCCCTACGTGTTCAAGGCCTACCCGTTCATAGACGGCGAGATACACTCGTTCGTGAGCAACGTGATAGACCAGCAGCGTTACACCAACCGCCTGATAACGATGTACGACTGGATTATGCGCGCCTCGGCCAAGGGCGTGCTGCTTTTCCCGGAAGAGTGTCTGCCAAAGGGAATGTCAATGGAGGACGTGGCGGACGAGTGGGCAAGGTTCAACGGCATCATCATGATAAGGCAGCCCAAGACAGGACAGGCACTGCCACAGCAGATAGCCAACAACTGCACACAGATAGGCATCTCGGAATTGCTGAACATGCAGTTGAAGTTCTTCGAGGACATATCGGGCGTAAATGGAGCGTTGCAGGGCAAGCCCGGCTATTCGGGAATGTCCGCCAGCCTGTACAACCAACAGGCGCAGAACGCCACCACCTCGCTCTTGGACTTGCTCGACACGTTCTCGGCATTCATCAGAGACGGAGCGTACAAGGACGTGAAGAACATCCAGCAGTTCTACGACACGCCGAGGGTGTTCAACATAGCCGGCAAGAGCTCCGCCATCGTGGAGTACGACCCGAAGAAGATACGCGACGTGGAGTTTGACCTGAGCGTAGTGGAGAGCACCTCGACGCCGGCCTACCGCGCCCTGGCCAACGACATGCTCATGCAGCTGTGGCAGAGCAAGGCCATCAGCGTGGAGCAGCTGCTGGAGCACGGCGACTTCCCCTTTGCCGACGAGCTGCTGCAGAGCATCCAGTCGCAGCGGGAGCAGCTTCAGCAGGGGCGGGTGCCGGACGGGCTGTCGCCGGAGCTTGCCCAGCAAGCGCGACAGGGCGCAAACATGGAAGCCGTGAGCCAAGCGCAGCAGATGCTGCAATAGAGAGCAAGCCTCACTAAGCCTCCTTGGGCAAATAAGCCAAGGGGACATAGTGAGGCTTTATTGTTTTTAGATTGAAGCCTCGGAGACGGGGCTTCTGTCTTTTCTGAGCGTGCGGTTGGTGATGGGGACAAATTCGGGCATCTCCATCTCGCGGTAGCAGATGTGCAGGCCGATGGCGCGCGTCATGAGCAAGTCGTCATGCTTGCCCACGATAGCCCCATACGCACCGTTCTTCTTGCGCTCATAGGTGTCGTACTCGTCAAGGCACCGGCGGTCGCGCTCGATATACAGGCGTTCGCGGATAACCTTGACCAAGGTGGAGATAATCATCGGCTTTGTCGCCACATTGGTATGGAATCCATACTTGCGCGGCGCCCCCTCGCGTATCTCGTCCTCCGACTGTTTGCGCGCGTAGAGGTTCGGGTAGATGTCGGAAATCTGGTTGAGGATATACTGCGACTGGTCGCCCCCCTCCACCTGCCGCTCCCTGTCGTGCGTCTCCAGGGTGTTGCTCTCGATGACCAGGAGAGCGTCGTTGTAATAGGCCGCAATCTGCGCTGCGCGCCATGCGAGGCGGTCGATGTCGCAATGTCCGTACCACTGCGCCACCACAGACGGAGGCTCGCTGCCGTCGGCCATGCCCAGGCGGTCGAACACCGCGATGACCGACCAGTCCGCCTTGTCGGAGCGTCCGCCCACATCGACCACCGTGAGATAGCGGCCGGTGACCTCGTAGCCGTCAAACGTCTCCGGCTTCGCCCAGATGGCGAGCAGCCCCTGGCGGTCCTCGCGGAAGCGCAGGTTTGCCAGCGCCCCCTCGCCCTCGTCGGCGTCCGCATAGACCTCGCCGACACACACAGGCTCCCGGCAGTACGGCTCAAGCCGCTTGACAAGGTACCTGTCGAACACCATCGTGCCCGAATGGACAAACGCCTCGGTGTCGTCAGAGGGAAACTCCGCAGCCATCACCGCGAAGTCATTCCTTCCCGCCCGCTCGTAGACATACCAGTGTATGGCTTCGAGGGTGGCCCCCTTTTCCCACAATGACCACAGGTAGCGCCCCGGCTCCTCGCGGTTGGACGGCGTGTAGGCGTTGTTGCGGTTTTCGTAGAGCTGCCTTGCAAAGTCCCTCCGCTCCCTGTCAGAGCCGAACGCCCTCGTGTAGTGCTCAATCTGGAACCAAGCGATGAAGAGCGCGTCAAACTGCGACTTTATGGCAGGGTCGGCAGCAGCCGAATACTCCGTGTGGAAGAAGTTTCCCGTGCCGTTGGCCGTTGACTCCATGACAATCATCGTGTACGGGCGCGCGAGGATGCCCGAGCACGCCGAGCGCACGATGTCCTCGGGCGACTTTCCTTCCGTCTTCTGCCACAGGCCCACCTCGGAGAGATGCACCAATGAGTAAGCGCCGCCACGGCAGCCGTTTGGCCGCTCCGCCGTGCCCACCTTAATCTTGCAGTTGCGCTGCGGCACGCGGTGCGTGGAGCCCGACTTTCCGACCCCCACCAGCTTCGGCTCGTTTTCGGAGTACGCCTCGCCCAGTTTGTGGAGGAACTCGACAGGATAGTTCTTAATCATGTTGTCGAACATGTCCTTGATTTCGTCCGACGCCGCCCCCTGGTGCGCGATGATGAGCGAGTTGAGCCCTTTCTTGTGGAAGAACTGGAGCCACGCCATGTAGAGCTGCGTGGTCGTGGAGCCTCCCCACTGGCGCGCCTTGAGGAGTATGAGGCGAATGGGCAGCCCGGCCTTTCGCCTCTCCTCGAATCGCGACACGAGTATGCGCTGCGGGTACCACAGGCGGAAGAGCACGTCCTTGCCGGCGTCCTTGTTGTGGACATAGACCAGCGTGGCCGTCCAGAAAGGGAAGTCGTGCCTGAAGCGCAGGCGTATGAGCGTGCGCGACACCTTGGTGTGGTCGGTAGGGTTAGGCTCAACGTGGAGAACAGACGAAAGAAAATTGTCAATAGAGCCGGCCCCGGCCAGCTTCTTGACAAAAGGAATCTTCATCATCTCCACGGGCAGCCACTGGACGGGGACGGCAAAGTCGGAGATGCAGACACGCACACGCTCACCGACAGAGCCCTCGCCGGTGACCGGGTCGAACTTGGCGAACATCACCCCGTTGCGCCTGTCATTCTCCGCAAGCAGCGCGGCAATCCCTGTATCTGTCGTATTGGTTGTCATACCATCCATTCCTTATGCGGTAGATGAACTCCCCGACCGTCCGGGGCGTGAGATAGAACTTAGGCGCCGGCTGGTTCACAATCCTTGCGACCAGCTCATAGGCCGTCTTGCCCGGGCAGTCCTTGCGCATGATGAGGTATCTGCGGTAAATCTCACCAAACATCTCCCGCTTGTTGCTCCTCATTCGCGGCATGGGCTTTCCGGCCTCCATGGCCGCGACGACAGCCGCCGCGCGCTCCTCGCTGACCCAGAAGCGGGAGGCCGGCGACTGCGCCACCAGCTCGAAGATAGCGGGCATGACGATGACAGTCGCCTCGGCGAGCCTTTCGCGGTAGACGCGCATGATGTCCCTGTTGCGCTCGTGCGTGAATTCGAGTATGCTTCCGAAATGTTTCATGAATGCTTGTTTTAGGTTTATGCCATACAGGCGCACAGGCCTGGCATGCGGATATTCCATCCCAACAAAGTTAATGAAAACGTGTCACAAAAGTTAAAAGTTCGTTTTCGCGCGGTATTGCTACCTTTGTGCAAGAACATTACAGAACCCTAAAGACATTTGCTATATGGCAGAACCACAATCAGTTATGAGCAAGCGCGACCGTCAGCTGGAGCGGCTGAGAAAGAAATACCCCGACAAGAAGTTCGAGGATGACGACGAGATTTTCGGTCAGATATACGACGATTACGACCGTTACGAGCGTTCCATTGACGGCTACCGCCGCAGCGAGAAGAGCCTGTCGGACATGTTCGACGCCCATCCGATGGCCGCCCAGTTCCTTGCCGACCTCCACAACGGGCAGGACCCCTTTGTCGGCCTTGTGCGCCTTTTCGGCATGGACATCCGCAACGTGCTTGACGACCCCGAGATGCAGGAGAAGCTCGCTGCGGCCAACAGGGAGTATGTGGAGCGCGTGGCCAAGTCGAGGCAGCTTGACGAGGAGTACGTGAAGAACATGGACGAGACCCTTGAGACCCTGCGGCAGTTCCAGGAGGAGCGCGGCATGACCGACGGGCAGATAGACGCCGTTGCCGGTGCCATCATCGGCGTGGTGAGGGACGGCGTGATGGGCAAGTTCACCCGTCCGACCCTCGAGCTTTTCGTGAACGCCATCAACCACGACGCCGACGTTGCCGAGGCCGGCGAGGAGGGCCGCGTCGCCGGGCGGAACGACAGGATAGTCGAGGGTCTGCGGAAGCGCGCCAAGGGAGACGGCACGTCCCCCCTCGGCGGGCGCAACGGCTCTGCCGGCGCTCGTCGGGCGCGCAGCATCTTCGACCTTGCCAGCGAGGCCATGTAGCCCGATGAAAGGAGAAGTGGTGAAGTTCCCCCCGGAGGGGAAGGGCGTGCGCCCCGCCAGAGGCAGCGCCGGGCTATGCACCCAAGTGCCGGGCGCAATGGCATCAGTAAGCAATCTCGCGAGTGCGACAGGCGGTATAGCCCCCGGCAATCTCGTACAGACCGATAACAAGTAACATTATTCACAAACTAAAATTTCAAGACATGGACGGAGAAAACGTACAAGTCGGTGGTACAGCTACCACCACCCCAGCACCGGGAACAGCCGGTGTACAGAGCCAAGTGCCGGGAGCACCCACCACCGTCAGCGGAGTGGCAGGCGCGACAGGCGGCGTAGGTCCGGGCAACCTCGTTCAGAGCGACCTCGACCAGGAACTCTACAAGTTCAAGAGTGACGACACCCCGCTGATGCAGCTGATGCTGAAGGCGCGTAAGGTCAAGGTGAGCTCGCCCGAGGTGGAGCACTACATGATTGACGAGCCGCGCTCGAGCGTGACCACGGCAGCCGCCGTGACCGCGGGGACGTCCAAGCAGTTCGTGCTGCCGTTGCCCGCCAACGACGCCGAGATACCGCGCCCCTACGGCACGCTGCTGGTGAAGGGCGTTGACGGATACGAGGCGGACGGCAAGACCAAGACACCGGGCAAGGAGCTCCTGCTGTTCGTGACCGGCCAGGACCCCACCACGAACAACCCCATTGTGAGAGCCGTGAACGGCCCGAAGGCCAACCCGGCAGACGAGAGCTGCACCACGCCCGAAATCCCAGCCGGGACGGCCCTCATCATTCTGAGCAACGCCCTGTACGAGACCCAGAAGAAGGTGGACCCCGACCTGATTGTGCCCCAGGGCACGACCGTGTACCTTCAGAAGCGCGGCATGAACCAGATAGTGTCCGACTACTACGAGGCTCAGAAGAAGAAAATCCCGTTCGGCAAGGCCGTGATAGCCGAGGCCGCCATCACCAACTTCAAGGTGCGCGGCAACCGCACCCTGTATGCCGGCCGCAAGGGCAAGATGACCGTGCAGACCCCCGAGGTGGGCGCGCAGACCATCTACTTCACCGAGGGCGTGCGCTACCAGGTGAAGAAAGAGCTCAACCACACAGGCAAGTGGACGATTGAGGAAATCATCGCCTTGGCGAAGATGGTCTTTACAGGCGAGGACGTGCCCAAGAGCGTGATAGCCCTTGCAGGCAAGAACTTCCTGGAGAACATCCAGTGCATCGACTACTCGAAGCACCCGGAAATCCAGATTACCACCAAGACCAACCCCGTGGGCTGGGTGGTGACCAACTTCCACACCGTGTTCGGCGACGTCGAGTTCAAGCACGACCCGACCCTTGACCGCCTGAAGTGGAGCAACTCCGCGTTCATTGTCGCCCCCGACCGCCTCGTGCACTACCAGTATTCGGCCGAGCACTCGAGCAAAGACAGGGTGGAGGGCGAGGAGGCCACCCGCGAGTCAATCCTCGTGTGGGACGCGCTCGCACTCAAAGGCTCGTGCCACATCTGGATTAACGGCGAGGGCGACAGCGAGAACAGCAGCGCGACGCAAATCCACCTGTGGGACAGCGCCGAGGCGCCCGCAAGCCCTGCTGAGGGCGGCGTGTACTACCTGTTGCAGGACTGTCCCGGCATCAATGCCGAGGCAGTGAGCGGCCAGATGTGGCAGTACAAGAACAAGGCGTGGAGCGAGTATGCCGGCGAGGTGATGGCCACCGACTGACCCTGCTCCCCCCCTTGCGACAGAGTTTAACCCGGAGGAGGCGGGCAGGTGACCATCCCGTCCGCCTCCGTCCCAAAAAGACAAGCGATGAAGAAGAAGAGAATAACCTACGGTGTCCGCGGCATGATGGAGTACCAGTCTGTCATCAGGATAGGCAGGGCCACGCTCAAGGTGCTGTTCACGGACGGTTCGATGACCTCGCTCGGCCAGAACCCCGCGAAGTACACGACGAGCGACTTCCTTGTGCAGCGCGCCATTGAGAGCAGCGCCGACTTCAGGCGCGGGCGCATTACGGTGCTGAGCAGCATGGAGCTTGACGAGGATGTGAGGATAGAGCGCAACGCTTCCGGCGCCCTGCGCGCCGAGGAGGCTCCCGTGGCTGAGGGCGCAGCGGAGGCTGCTGAGATGGACGGCGGGGCGGAGGCTCCCGAGGCTGAGGGCGCAGCGGAGGCTGCTGAGATGGACGGCGGGGCGGAGGCTCCCGAG
>CALBLK010000003.1 GCA_937895845.1 uncultured Prevotella sp.
TGGGGCAACTTGGCAGTTTAAACTTTGCTAATTTGGTAACATGCGGACATTCATTAGTTGAATATTGGCGGTATTCGGATTTGAGAGAACAAGAGCCAGAAGCTCTATATCTTTTATTTTAAGTTCATGAACGGAAACACAATTTTACGTTGGTAAATAACAGGATGTTCAAACGCCCTGTCACTTTCATTCCCTATTGGAGGGCGCATGCTTGGCACGTCTATTCCCTCATACGCATAAGCATTCCGTTGTTCTTTTCTGTTTCTTATTTTTCCCGTTTTAGTTTGACAAATAGTTATTTCGTTACAAATTTACAGATAAAAACTGAAACAGCAAACTTATCGACCACTTTTCTTAGGCCGTTTTTCTGATGCAGGCCATTACGGTGCAACCGACAAAGTTCCATAATCTTGACGCTATCATTTCTGTTGGTTATCGAGGCAACTCTATCCGTGCCACACAATTCCACCAGTAGCGCACCTATGTCATCACAAACGGTTCGTTCCAGCCGTTCAAACGGTGCGTTCCGGCCGTTCAAACGGTGCGTTCCGGCCGTTCAAACGGTGCGTTCCAATCGTTCAAACGGTGCGTTCCGGCCGTTCAAACGGTGCGTTCCGGCCGTTCAAACGGTGCGTTCTGAGTGGCAATTCGGACAGCAACCTCTGGCGAAATCCTATGGCCGATTGGGGATTAAGGATAAAAACAAATTGAAAAATTTTCTCTTGCCCAGCAAAATTCTGCAAGCCAGCAAGCGTGCTATCGATGAATTTATAAGACAAAGGGTATCAAGTACCTTGTTCGTGGAATTTCTCACGGTAAATCCCATCAACGATTGAGTCTGCAAGCGATATGTTTGGCACTATAATCTTGGTGCACTTGAGCGACTTTGCAACAAGAATGAATATTTCGGCTGCGGGTATGATTACATCAGCACGGTCATCCTTCAAGCGAAATTTCTCCATTCGCTCCTCCAAGGACAACGGTGCAAGTTCGGCATAAAGTTTCTTCAGTGTCACCACAGACAGTTCGCGAGAGTCGCTCTTTATTTTTGCAAGCCTGTATAGACGGTTGATGTTGCCACCGGAACCGATTATCTTCGTGCCAGGAAACTCTTCGGCATATTTCTCAAGCATACGGCACATGGCATCCATCTCCTCCTGTGTAACGGCTCCGGCAAGCATACGCAGAGTACCGATGTTAAACGAGTGACTTTCTGCCAGTACGCCGTTGTGAAGGAGCGATATTTCGGTGGAACCGCCGCCCACGTCAACATAAGCAAAGTTGCCCACTCCACTCTCTGTGTTCTCAACAAGGTTGTTACACAGAAGCTGCGCCTCCTCTGCACCAGGAATAATCTCCAGATGTATGCCCGTCTCTTCCTCAATGCGCTTCATAACTTTTTTGCCATTCACAGCATCACGCATGGCAGATGTCGCACAGGCACGGAAGTACTCGACATTATATAATAGCATAAACTGCTTGAACCCTTTCATCATATGCATCATCATGCGATGACGCTCCTTGGAAATCTTGCCAAGTGTGAACACGTCCTTGCCAAGGCGCAAAGGGATACGGACAAAGAGCAACTTCTTTATACACGAGGCTGCCTGTGCATCGCCATCAAAACTCTTTATAAGTAGTCGGGCCCCGTTAGAGCCAATGTCTATAGCTGCTATGTTCATATATTTAATTTATTGAAAATAAAATTAAAGGCTTGTCTTCCGGATAAGTTGCTGTTCGTTATACGCCTTGTGCAACTCCTCCTGCGAGCGAAATGGCTTTTCACCCTCCGCCACTGGCTGTATCTCATTTATTCCGTGCCCATCCACGATGCGCCCATTTGTAGTGTCACGCAATCCGAACTCTACAGTGCGCATAAGGTCACGTTTAAGGTCTTCATCATAGACAGGCGCCATCACCTCGATGCGCCCAACAAGATTGCGCGGCATCCAGTCAGCAGAGCCGATGAAATAACGCGGACGGTTGTTATTGCAGAAAATCAATATACGTGAGTGTTCAAGATAACGGTCAATGATACCTACTGCACGTATGTTTTCGCTGACACCGGAAATACCGGGCACAAGGGAGCAGTTGCCACGTACAAGGGCGTCTATGCGTACACCGGCACGCGACGCTGCATACATCTTTTTTACAATATCTGGGTCGGTGATGTGGTTTATTTTAATTTTCACCCATGCCGGTTTCCCCTCCTGCGCGTTCTTTATTTCCATGTCAAAGAGTCTGATGATGCGCGTCTTCATGGAATTCGGCGAGACAAGAAGTTCTTTGAAGCGCATTGGCGCAAACGGACGGTCAATGAAGTCAAATACCTTTGCCACCTCTGTGACAATGCCCTTACGGGCGGTCATCATGAGATAGTCAGTGTAGACACGTGCATTGCCTTCATGGAAATTGCCGGTGCCGACACAGGCAATGTCACCCTTTGTCGTCTTTACATACAGGAGTTTGGAATGGACTTTCAGCCCCTCAACACCGAATATGACGTTGATGCCCTCTTCCTGCATACGTTTGCTCCATTTAATGTTACTCTCCTCGTCAAAGCGTGCCAAGAGTTCGACAACTGCCGTCACCTTCTTGCCGTTGCGTGCTGCACAGATTAATGCCTTGACAACCTTGGAGTCTTTCGCAAGCCGATAAAGCGTGGTCTTTATCTCCTTAACGCTAGGACGTAACGCAGCTTCACGTAAGAGACGTATGTAGGCATCAAAAGAATGATAGGGCACGTGTATGAAGCGATCCTTGCGGCGTATTTGGTCAAGAAGGGACTCCTCGGCGAGAAACTCAGGCTTCAAGATAGGCTGCCAGTTTTCATATTTCAGCTCGGAATGTCCGCAGTCAGGAAATGACATGAGATCGCGGTGGTTCTGATAGCGCCCGCCAGCAAGCGACGTGTCAAGTTCGTGCACGTCAAGACGGTCGAAGACGCGCTTTTGCATGTCGCGTGACATATTCTTGTCGTAGATTACACGTATCGGCTCACCGCGCTTGCGCGAGTTGACACCAATGGCAATCTTCTCCATAGCCCCACAATCGGCCTCGTTGTCCACCTCCATCTCTGCATCTTTCGTAAATTTAAAGGAATAAGCCTCGTAGACAGACGGCTTTGTACCAATGAAAATAAGAGGGAGACAGAAGCGAATTACATCATCAAGATACATTATGTTATCGTAGCCATCGCTTGAAGGCAACTTGAGAAAGCGGCCGAAGAAGCGGTCGGGCACCTTGATGACGGCATATTTCACCTTGTGGTCATCGCCTATGTGTGTCTTCTTTACAACAAGATAGATACGGTTGTCCTCAAGCGTGTTGAAATCGTCGATAGCAGAGAGCCAGATGGGATTGGTGGAACCGTTCAGACAGTCGTAATATAAGCGCTTAAGGTACTGTTTCTGTTCGTCACCGAGTTGTGTCTCGCGAATGAGACGTATGTGGTGTTCCTCAAGTTTGGCGAAAACTGCACTTATCGCCTTAGAGTATTCTGCCGAGTATTCCTCATTGAGACGGTTGATGGCTTTCAGTGTCTGCTTGAACTTCTTACGTTGCTTGTCTGGCAGCGTGTCATTGTCGGCAAGTCTGTTAAGCGATGCCACGCGCACGCGGAAGAACTCGTCAAGATTGTTGCTGTAAATGCCAAGAAAGGACAGACGCTCAAGCAGCGGCACCTGCGGTTTCTCAGCCTCTTGAAGTATGCGGTGGTTGAAGTACATCCAGCTGATGTCACGCTCAACGTATGTCAATTGTTTTGTCAATTTAGCCATAAATAGTATGGAACAGAAAATGAAACTATTAATATTTATATATTTTTGTTATGAATTACGCACTGGTAGCGGAAAGCACATGAATGCCGCTGTCTGAAGTGATATGAAGTTGTTTGCAGAAACTTTCCTCTGTATAACTGGTGGAACAAGTAAAGTCTTCAGGTTGCAGCAGTCAGAGAAAGCCGTGTGGGCAAGATGCTTGACTGTGCATGCCCTTCCAACTCGTCACCATGCACAATCATCTTACTCAGCAGACGCAGAATCACCTTCTTCTTATCTTTCATTTCTACTTTGATTATTTTTGTGCAAATTTATGACATAAACCCGATAAATATACGACACAACAATTACGATAATGTTACAATGGTGTTACAACACAGTTTGGAGATTATATGGGAACCCTGAAGATGTCATGGTGTGCGCCCTTGGCTCTGACCACAAGGGCAACGGCCGCACCAACACGGAACTATGGGAACCCTGTCTCACAATGCTGCACGACTTTACAGACAAACCGCAGAACCTGATTGGCACAAAAAAAACCACTCTGCAAGAGGGAGATGGTTACAAGAAGCGAGGTGTGTACAGGGGGCGGTTTACTGAGCAGTGCGCGCTATGTATTCCATTTCCCGGAGAATCTGGCCCTTTCGCTTGATAAGGTAGGAACTGGGGTGTGCAGAGTTAAACCTGCGCGGATTTGGCAGCGAGGCCGCGATAAGGGCGCATTGTCCTTTTGCCAACTTATGGGCCGAGCAACCGAAATGCCACTCGGCCACAGCATCGGCACCGTAGATTCCCTCCCCCATCTCAATGGAATTGAGGTAAACCTCCATGATGCGTTCCTTGCTCCACATTAACTCTATCAATATTGTGAAATAAGTCTCAAGTCCCTTGCGCAGCCATGTACGCCCTGGCCACAGGAAAACGTTCTTAGCCGTTTGTTGGCTAATGGTGCTGGCACCAAGTTTACGCTTTGAGTGTGACGCATTGCTTCGCACAGCGTTCTCAATGGCGTGGAAATCGAAACCGTGATGCTTCATAAAGCGTTGGTCCTCGCTGGCAATTACCGCCTGGGGCAGATAGGGGGACATATCTCTGAGTGGCACCCAGTGGTGGTGCAGCGTGAGCACCCTGCCATCTTTTGCCTGCTGAAACAGACGGATGAACATCAGCGGCGTGAAATAGACAGGCAGGAAACGTAGGGCTACAACAGAAAGGATGGTGGAGCCAAGAAAGGCTGCCACCATCCACCTTAACGCTTTTGTTAGACGCAAATACATCTGTAATCTTTACTCGCTCACATATTACTTGGAAGCCTCTGCCTCAGCTTGTTTGATCATATCCTTGCTGGCATACAGGTAAACCTCGACACGACGGTTCTGAGCCTGGCCAGCCTTGGTTGAGTTGTCAGCCACGGGATTGTCCTGGCCGAAGCCCTCAACGCTCTTAATCTGAGAGGCGGACACACCGAGACTCTTCAAGTATGAGGCTACAGCATTTGCACGGTTATAGGAAAGATCTTTATTTTTCTGGATACTTTGCTCTGCTGTGCAGTTCTTCCAACCCTGGTTGTCGGTGTATCCCTGGATTGACACGTCACAGCCACTGTTGTTCTTCAGCACCTGCGAGAACTGCTGCAGCGAGCTCTTGGCATTGGCAGCCAATGTGGACGAACCTGTTGCAAAGAGAATGCCAGAGTCGAAAGTCACCTTCACGGCCTGCAAACCGTTTGCATCAGTAACGCTCTGCACCTGGGCGTTGCGCACTGCCTCGGCCTCAGCCTTGGCCTTGTCCATTTTCTTGCCAATGATGGCGCCGGCACCTGCGCCGACAGCAGCGCCGACAGCAGCGCCGATACCTGCATTACCTGCTAATTTGCCAACAATTGCACCAAGCAAGGCTCCACCGCCAGTACCGATAGCGGCACCCTTTTGTGTGTTGTTACAACCTGCCAGAATAATACCGAGGCAGAGGATGATAGAAAATACTTTTACCTTTTTCATTGTCTGTTGCTTTTTTTTTATTATTTTTCAGTCTGCAAAGTTAATCTATTTATTTAAATGTTACACCCTTTCAAAAGTTTTTTTGTACTTTTGCAATCAAAATTTTAGAGAAATAAAGATTGCATTATGGCAAAAGAACTGAAAGAATTGACAAAACGAGCAGACAATTACAGCCAGTGGTATAACGATTTGGTAGTGAAAGCCGATTTGGCTGAACAGTCAGCCGTTCGTGGCTGTATGGTTATTAAGCCCTACGGTTATGCCATCTGGGAAAAGATGCAGCACCAGCTTGACACCATGTTCAAGGAGACAGGCGTGCAGAATGCGTATTTTCCGCTACTGATTCCCAAGTCATTCTTGTCGCGAGAAGCTGAGCATGTTGAGGGTTTTGCCAAGGAATGTGCTGTAGTGACGCACTACCGCCTCAGGGCCAAGGAGGACAAGAGCGGTGTCGAGGTAGACCCATCCGCCAAGCTGGAGGAGGAACTGGTTGTGCGCCCCACATCGGAGACCATCATATGGAACACATACAAGAACTGGATTCACTCGTGGCGCGACCTGCCGCTGATGTGCAATCAATGGTGCAACGTGATGCGCTGGGAGATGCGAACACGCCCATTCCTGCGCACCAGTGAGTTCCTGTGGCAGGAGGGGCACACAGCACACGCCACACGCGAGGAGGCCGAGGCTGAGGCACAGAAGATGTTGAAAGTTTATGCAAACTTTGCCGAAAACTGGATGGCGGTGCCCGTACTCCAGGGTGTAAAGAGCGAGACAGAGCGCTTTGCAGGAGCGCTTGACACCTATACTATCGAGGCCATGATGCAGGACGGAAAGGCTCTGCAAAGTGGAACAAGCCATTTTCTCGGACAGAATTTCGCCAAGGCCTTTGGCGTGACATTCTTGAACAAGGACAACAAGCCCGAATACGTGTGGGCCACTTCATGGGGGGTGTCAACCAGGCTGATAGGTGCGCTCATCATGACTCACTCTGACGACAACGGGCTGGTATTGCCGCCCCGTCTCGCCCCAATCCAAGTGGTGATCATTCCCATTTCCAAGGGTGCAGACCAAATGCGCGCCATCGACGACCGCCTGGCCCCTGTCATTGACAGCCTACGCAAGGCCGGTATCAGCGTAAAGTATGACAATGCGGACAACAAGCGGCCGGGATTCAAGTTTGCCGACTATGAGCTCAAGGGGGTGCCTGTACGCTTGGTGATGGGCGGACGCGACTTGGAGAATGGAACACTTGAGGTAATGCGCCGTGACACACTTGAAAAAGAGACTGTGCCTGTGAATGGCATTGTAGAATACGTTGAGAAACTTCTGAAGGACATACAAAACAACATATTTGAGAAAGCGCGCAAGTTCCGTGACGAGCATGTTTACGATTGCGATGACTACGAGGAATTCAAGACCAGGATTAAAGACGGCGGCTTCTTTCTGTGCCACTGGGACGGCACACCCGAAACAGAGGCAAAAATCAAGGAGGAGACACAGGCCACTATACGCTGCGTGCCCTTTGCCTATGAGCAGACACCGGGAGTGGATATGGTGAGTGGCAAACCGGGCAAGTGCCGCGTGATAATTGCAAGAAGCTATTAAAACTATATAAAGAATAAAGACTGTATCGTTATGGAAAGAACATGGAGATGGTTTGGCAAAAACGACAAGATAACGCTGGCCATGCTCAAAGAAATTGGTGTGGAGGGTATCGTCACTGCCCTTCATGACGTACCCAACGGCGAAGTGTGGACAAGGGAACGTATCCGTGACTTGCGTCAGTACATTGAGGGATACGGCATGAAGTGGTCGGTGGTTGAAAGCCTTCCTGTAAGCGAGAGTATCAAATATGGCGGTCCCGAACGCGACCGGCTGATAGACAACTATAAGCAGAGCCTGCGCAACCTGTCGCAAGAGGGCATCCACACTATCTGCTATAACTTTATGCCTGTGCTGGACTGGGCGCGCACAGACTTGAGCCACCCAAACCCCAACGGTACGACCAACCTGTATTTCTCTCACGCACAGTTTGCCTATTTTGACATTCATATCCTTAAACGCGAGAATGCGGAGGCAGACTGGCCAGACAAGACACTCAAGGAAGTGGACAAGCTGAAAGAGACCATGACACATGAGGACGACCACCGGCTGGTAGAGAATATCATTGTGAAGACGCAGGGCTTTGTGAGCGGCAACATTAAGGAGGGTGACAAACACCCTGTTGAACTGTTCAGAAAATTGCTCGGGCTCTACAAGGGCATCACAAAGGAACAACTTCGTGAGAATATGCGTTACTTTTTGTCGGCCATCATGCCCACCTGCGAAGAATATGACATGAATATGTGCGTGCATCCCGACGACCCACCTTTTCCCATTCTTGGTCTGCCGCGCATCGTAACCTGCGACGAGGATATCGATTGGTTCCTCCATGCGGTGGACAATCCCCACAACGGACTCACTTTCTGCGCTGGCTCGCTGTCTGCCGGAGCGCATAATGACGTGGTGGCACTGGCGCGCAAGTATGCCAGCCGCACATGGTTTGTCCACCTTCGTTCATGCCACGTCTTTCCAAACGGCGACTTCACCGAAGCCAGTCATCTGGGCGGGCGTGCCGACCTCATCGAGCTGGCGCGTATCTTCGAGCAGTCCAACCCCGCACTCCCCATGCGTGTAGATCATGGCATGACTATGCTCGGCGACGAGAACCGGGGGTACAATGCCGGCTACTCCTTTTTGGGGCGAATGTTTGCCATGGGGCAGGTACAAGGCATCTTGGCCACCGTCGACCGCGAACTGGGAATCCCATACCGTCAACCCGGCTTCTTTGAGGAATGAGAGACTGAATCTTTCCCATCCTTATCATTAACAGAAAATGTAACTTAAAAATCAAGATTATGCAGAGTCTATTTGACATCAACGGTAATGTGACTGTCATCACCGGCGGCACGGGTGTGCTTGGGCGCACCATCGCAAAATATCTGGCAAGCAATGGCGCCAAAGTGATAATCCTCGGCCGAAAGGAAGATGTTGGACATCGAATTGTCAGCGACATCACAGCCAATGGTGGTGTGTGCGAATTTATGAAGACGGATGTGATGGACAAGGAGATGGTGCAGAAGAACTGCGATGACATTGTGGCAAAGTATGGACGCATTGACACATTGCTCAATGCTGCAGGTGGCAACATGAAAGGTGCCACAATAGCCCCTGACCAGACATTCTTCGACCTGGACAGCGAACAGTTTGAGCGTGTGCTCAACCTTAACCTCACCGGAACGGTCATACCCACACAAATATTCCTCCGTCCCATGGTTAGCCAGGGCAATGGCGCTGTTATCAATTTCTCAAGCATGGCCGCCTTCCGGCCAATGACCCGAGTGTGCGGCTATGCTGCTGCAAAGGCCGGCATTAGCAACTTCACTGCCTATATGGCTACCGAGTGTGCCAAGAAGTTTGGCGAGGGCATCCGTGTTAATGCCATCGCTCCTGGCTTCTTTATCACCGATCAGAACCGCGCCTTGCTCACCAATCCGGATGGAAGCTATACTCAGCGCGGACTGGATGTTATTCGTCAGACACCGTTCGGCCGCATGGGAGTGCCAGAGGAACTCTGCGGAACTATCCACTATCTGATGAGTGACGCTGCCAAGTTTGTAACAGGAACAGTGGCTGTTGTTGATGGTGGCTTCAATGCCTTCGCCATGTGATTTCAGCAAAGCAGCAAGGAAAAAGAAGAAACGACACGAACAAAACGCAAAGGACTGAATTATCCTATGGAAATAGCAAGCAAATACAATCCGCAGCAGGTGGAGTCCAAATGGTATCAATACTGGCTTGACCACAAACTCTTCAGCAGCAAGCCAGATGGACGCGAGCCCTATACCATCGTGATCCCTCCGCCCAACGTGACCGGAGTGCTCCATATGGGCCATATGCTCAACAACACCATCCAGGACATTTTGGTACGTCGCGCCAGGATGGAGGGAAAGAATGCCTGCTGGGTACCAGGAACTGACCACGCCTCCATTGCCACCGAGGCCAAGGTGGTAAACCGTCTGGCGCAGCAGGGCATCAGAAAGACAGACCTCAGCCGCGACGAGTTTCTTAAATATGCCTGGGAATGGACGCACGAGCATGGCGGCATCATCCTCAAGCAACTCCGCAGACTCGGGGCAAGCTGCGACTGGGATCGAACGGCCTTTACCATGGATGACACTCGCTCAAGAGCAGTCATCCATGTGTTCTGCGACCTGTACAGGAAAGGGCTGATATACCGGGGGGCACGCATGGTCAACTGGGACCCCAAGGCGCAGACGGCACTCTCTGACGAAGAGGTTATTTACAAGGACGTGCATTCCAAGCTCTACTATCTGAAATACCGGGTTGTGGAGAGCGACTGCCAGCAGGTGGATGAGGGCAATGTGATGCATAAGGACGGCCGGGGCTATTATGCCGTGGTGGCCACCACCCGCCCCGAGACCATCATGGGAGACACTGCAATGTGCATCAACCCCAACGATGTGAAAAACACCTGGCTCAGGGGCAAGCACGTAACAGTGCCACTGGTGGGCCGTGAGATTCCAGTTATTGAAGACGACTATGTGGACATTGAATTCGGCACAGGCTGTCTGAAGGTTACTCCCGCCCATGACATCAATGACCATGCACTTGGACTGAAGCACGACCTACAAACTATTGACATCTTCAACGACAACGGAACCATCAGCGATGCAGCTGGAATGTATGTGGGAATGGACCGCATGGATGTGCGTGCCAAGATTGCCAATGACCTCAAGGCAGCTGGACTGATGGAGAAGATTGAGGACTATAACAATAAGGTGGGATTCTCAGAGCGCACAAACGTGCCCATAGAGCCGAAACTCTCCACCCAGTGGTTCCTCTCCATGCAACATTTTGCCGATGAGGCACTCCCCCCCGTGATGAATGATGACATCCAATTCTACCCCGCAAAGTACAAGAACACCTACCGTCACTGGCTGGAGAACATCAAAGACTGGTGTATCAGCCGCCAGCTGTGGTGGGGGCACCGCATACCAGCCTACTATTTTGCTGATGCTGATGGTAAGCGCGACTTTGTGGTGGCCGAGACTGCCCACGAGGCTTTGGAACTGGCCCGGCAGAAGCGTCCGGAACTCACACCCGGTGACTTGGAGCAGGACAGCGACTGCCTTGACACCTGGTTCTCGTCGTGGCTCTGGCCTATCTCACTCTTTGACGGCATAGAGCACCCGGACAACGAGGAAATCAGATATTACTATCCAACTAGCGATTTGGTGACAGGCCCCGATATCATTTTCTTCTGGGTTGCCCGCATGATTATGGCCGGCTATGAGTATCGCGGGCAAAAGCCTTTCAAACATGTTTATTTCACGGGCATTGTGCGCGACAAACTTGGCCGCAAGATGTCAAAGAGCCTTGGTAACTCTCCCGATCCGTTGCAGCTCATTGACAAGTATGGTGCCGACGGCGTGCGTATGGGCATGATGCTGGCTGCCCCCGCAGGCAACGACATTCTGTTTGACGAGAGTCTGTGTGAGCAGGGGCGCAACTTCAACAACAAAATATGGAATGCCTTCCGTCTTGTTGAGGGCTGGAAAGCGACAAGAGCACCGCAGCCAGAGGCTTGTACCATTGCCGTGAAGTGGTTTGAGGCAAAATTGCGCAAAACCAGTGCCGAGGTGGACGACCTCTTCAGGAAATACCGCATCTCAGAAGCACTTATGGCTGTTTACAAACTTTTCTGGGACGAGTTCTCAAGCTGGTACCTGGAGATGGTCAAGCCAGCCTATGGCTCTCCTATCGACAGTGCCACTTATGATGCAACTCTTCATTATTTTGAAGTGCTGCTCAAGATGCTCCACCCATTCATGCCTTTTATTACAGAGGAATTATGGCAGCACATCTACGACCGCAAGGACGGTGAGTCCATCATGCACGACAAACTGGAGGTGCCCGCCCCAACGACAGGTGACGAAAGGCTTATCGCCGACATTGAAAGCGTGAAGCAGATTGTTAGCGGTGTCCGCATGGTGCGTAATCAGAAGAACATAGCCCAAAAAGAGCCTCTTGAACTTCAGATCGTAGGTTCCAACCATTTCGCTGCTTACGAGAGTGTGATTGTGAAGATGGCCAACCTCAGTGCCATACATATCGTACAGTACAAGGAAGCGAGTGCATCAGCCTTTATGGTTGGTACAGACGAGTTTGCCATACCCCTTGGCCATCTGGTTGACGTGGATGGAGAAATTGCCAAGGCTGAGGCCCAGTTGCTGCATTTGGAGCAGTTTCTAGCCTCTGTTGAGCGGAAGCTCGGCAACGAGAAGTTCGTGGCCCATGCGCCAGAAAACGTGGTGGCCATGGAGCGTAAGAAGCAGAGTGACAGCAAGGAAAAGATAGCAGCCTTGAAAGAAACTATTGCAGCCCTTAAAAGGGGATAAGGCAACAAATACAGACAGAAAGCTGGCGGTCTGAGTGCGCTTCAACCCAAACGCAGACCTCGCTCGCAAGCACATGAGAAAAAGAGCCGCGCTGACACTCAGAACAGAGGTTGACACGGCTCTTTTACATTAAGCCGAAACTAACAGTAACCTGAAACAAATCTAATGACCGATTACGGTTGAACATACTTTCACCGTCGAGTGGCTCGCCTACGTGCACTCCTGTAATTGTGCCAGCGCTGGTGAATGCGCTCAACATAACCAACCGTCTCGTGCCCGCGCATATAACCGTAGCGAACTACCGGGTCGTTATAATATCTTGGGTCGCTGAGCAACATGACATACTTGGACACTTCATTCCACCGCTGCGTGTTCCTGCCGTTTTTGCGTGCCAGTGCCATGGCATCACGGATGTGGTTGTAGCCTCCATTATAGCATGCCAGGACGAACTTGATTCGTTCCGAACGCAGACGGATGTCATCAAACTTGCTCTCAAGCATGGCCAGATATTTGGTAGCAGCAGCAATATTACTCTCCGGGTCATAAATCCTGGCGAATGGAAGGCCAAGCAGGTCGGCCGTGGCAGGCATAATCTGCATCAGTCCGCATGCGCCGGCCCACGACCTGGCACGTGGGTCGAACGTAGACTCTTGATAACACTGGGCGGCTAATAGCCGCCAGTCCCAGCGGATAGCCATACCATAGGTCATAAACAGATGGTCGTAGCGAGAGATGATGCCCCGGCTCCGGCTGAGCATGGGAGAGAATACATGGCGGCGAACACTCCGTGCGCTCAACAAGAACTGCTCCTCCTGTCTGACTTCGCCAACCATCGATGGACGAAACCACTCGTTGAGTGCGGCAATCAGCTTCGGCTTGTCTGCACAGGTCACCCACCCTTGTTGCAGTGAGTCTACACGAGCGCCACTGAACACGAGCGCAGTATCACCCTTTATCATTGAACGTGGCACGGGGAATGCTACGATATCGCCATCACCCTTTTTCAGCCGCTCCAACATCTCCATGGTGTCACGGCAAATCTCAACCCTGACACCAACTCCAATTCTGTCAGAAAACTTTCGACAGAGCATATAGTCAGTTCCAAGTTTTTTCCCCTTGTAATCAAAGCAGGTGGACGGCCCGCTCATGGTGAGCATAATCAGCTCGCCGTTTCCCTGTATCTGGCCCAGGTCAAACGTTTCGCCATTGGAGATGGAATCGCTAATCTCCCCCCAGGGAGTGACCATATGTGTTGTTCTTTTCTTATGGCATCCCATTGCCAGTAGAAGCACAGGGATGACATAAAAAATCCTTGTTTTCATCTGTTCGATTACAATTTGGCTGCAAAAGTACACAATTTCTTGCGTAATTGCCGCCTTTTCTGTAATTTTGCAAAACTTTTTAAAGAATCAATAAACTACGATAGTAAATGTTAAGAATCGCCGTACAGTCTAAGGGGCGCCTGTTTGAAGATACGATGAGCCTGCTTGGTGAGGCTGACATCAAGGTCAGCTCTGGCAAGAGAAAACTGCTAGTGCAGTCCTCCGACTTTCCGCTGGAGGTACTCTATCTCCGTGACGATGATATACCGCAATGCGTGGCCGGCGGCGTGGCCGACATTGGGGTTGTGGGAGAAAACGAATATGCCGAGCGCGGCGAGGACGTGGACGTTGTCTCACGCCTTGGCTTCAGCCTGTGCCGATTGTCCCTGGCCGTACCCAAAGACATCGAATACCCAGGGCTGTCATGGTTCAACGGCAAGAAGATTGCTACGTCATACCCGAACATTTTGCAGCGCTTTATGTCCGAGAACGGTGTAAAAGCCGACATTCATGTAATAAATGGCAGCGTTGAGATTTCTCCAGGAATAGGTATGGCCGACGGTATCTTTGACATTGTGAGCAGTGGCTCCACTCTGGTCAGCAACAACCTAAAGGAGGTGGCGGTAGTGATGCAGAGCGAGGCCCTGCTCATTGGCAACAGACTGATGGGGAAGGACAAGCGGGAAACGCTGCAAGAGTTGCTGTTCCGCTTTGAAGCTGTGCGCAATGCCGATGGCAAGAAGTATGTGCGCATGAACGTTCCCAAGGGTCGGCTTGAGAATGTCATCAGTGTGCTGCCAGGACTGAAGAGTCCCACCATCACTCCACTGGCCGACCACGACTGGTGCTCGGTTCACACCGTACTTGACCAAAAACGCTTTTGGGAAATCATCGGCAAACTGAAAGGGCTTGGAGCGCAGGGCATCCTTGTCACTCCCATTGAGAAGATGATTCTCTGACAGGTATCCTCCAAATAATATATGTCATCCCTGAACACCTGTTAAGCCTGGGCAACATGGAAACAATCAGATATCCCCGACGTGAAGAATGGCATCGCCTGGTGCGTCGCCCACACTTGGATGCGTCACAGCTCAACGACACTGTTTCTGCTGTGCTGGCCAGTGTCAGAGCTAAGGGTGATGCGGCCGTCAAGAAGTATGAAGAGCAGTTTGACCACGTGAAACTGAAAGGGCTTGGCGTGACAGAGAGCGAGTTTAGTCATGCGGAAACGATGGTTCCGAAAAAACTAAAGGATGCTATTCGCTTGGCCCACAATAACATTAGCGCCTTTCATCAGGCACAGCTGTTTGAGGGGCGCAAGATTGAGACACAGCCCGGTGTGACTTGCTGGCAGAAAAGCGTGCCAATCGGCTGCGTTGGACTTTATGTCCCAGGCGGAACGGCCCCCCTGTTCAGCACAGTTCTGATGCTTGCCACTCCGGCAAGGATAGCCGGATGCGCGGAAATTGTTCTGTGCACTCCACCTTCACCAGACGGAACTGTCAACCCTGCCATTCTCTATGCTGCCAGGGTGGCCGGTGTCAGAAAACTGTTCAAAGCCGGGGGCGTGCAAGCCATCGGTGCAATGGCCTATGGAACAGAGAGCATACCTAAGGTTAGCAAGATATTCGGCCCTGGCAACCAATATGTAATGGCTGCCAAGCAGCAGGTCAGTCTGCACGATGTGGCCATTGACATGCCCGCAGGGCCGTCTGAGGTTTGCGTGATTGCCGATGACAGCGCGCGCGCCGACTTTGTGGCGGCCGACCTGCTTTCGCAGGCCGAGCATGGTGCCGACTCGCAGGTGATACTCATCACCACCAGCGAGCGGTTAATCAGACAAGTCATCACTGAGACAGATCGGCAACTCAAGGCTCTGCCACGCCGGGAGACTGCAGCCAAGGCTCTTGACAACAGCAGGCTTATCCTTGTTGGCAACAGTCAGGATGCCATTGATCTAGCCAACCTCTATGCTCCCGAGCACCTTATCATACAGACAGTCAACTACGAGGAGATGGCAGGACTGGTGACCAATGCCGGAAGTGTGTTTCTCGGGCCCTATGCCTGTGAGAGTGCAGGCGATTACGCCAGCGGAACAAACCACACGCTGCCCACCCATGGTTATGCCATGGCATACAGCGGAGTGAACCTGGACAGCTACAGCCGCAAAATCACCTTTCAGCATCTAACCGCTGAGGGGGTGCGGCGCATTGGCCCTGCTGTGGCAGCCATGGCTGAGGCCGAATCGCTTGCCGCCCACCAAAGGGCCATGACCATCAGAATGGAAAAGGCAAGGTAAATTGCGCATCCAGAAAAGCAGGGAGTTACCTGCACACATATTTATCACTCAAAAAGCACTATGAGACCATTGCAAGAACTAACACGCAAGAATATATGGAGGTTGCAACCTTACAGTAGCGCGAGAAACGAGTACAGCGGAAAAGTGGCCAAGGTGTTTCTCGATGCCAACGAGAGCCCCTATAACAAACCGTTCAACCGCTATCCAGACCCTCTGCAGACCGAGGTGAAAAAGGCAGTTGCCAGAATCAAGGGCGTAGAGGCCGGACAAATTTTTGTGGGTAATGGCAGCGACGAAGCCATAGATCTGTCCTATCGCTGTTTTACATGCCCGGGCACAGACAATGTGGTGGCCATTGAACCCACATACGGCATGTACAGAGTGTGTGCCGACATCAACGATGTTGAATACAGGCCCGTGCTGCTTGACGAGCATTTTGACATTGATGCAGAAAGGATACTCGCCGCCTGCGACAGTAACACAAAGATTGTCTGGCTGTGCAGCCCGAACAACCCAACTGGCAATGCGCTCTGTCGCGAGGAGATGCTTAAGGTCACAGACCGCTTTGACGGCCTTGTGGTCGTTGACGAGGCTTACAGTGATTTCTCGACCGTGAAGAGTCTGCGCCATGAGTTGTCATTCCACCCCAACCTCATCATTCTCAACACGATGAGCAAGGCTTGGGGCTGCGCCTCCATCCGCATGGGAATGGCTTTTGCCTCAAAAGAAATCATTGACATTTTCAACAGGGTGAAATATCCGTATAATGTTAGCGGGCTGACCCAGCAGCAGGCGCTGCGAGCCCTAAGTGACCCCTATGAGGTTGACAAGTGGGTCAGAATGTTAATCCAGGAGCGCGACAGGATGATGGAGGCATTCAGACTTCTGCCCATTTGTCAGAAAGTGTTCCCTTCCGAAGCCAATTTCTTCCTTGTCAGAGTCACTAACGCCCAAGCCGTATATGACTATTTGGTGAATAGGGGCATTATCGTGAGAAACAGGACAAAGGTGGCGCTCTGCCATGACTGTCTTCGGATAACCATAGGCACAAAGAGTGAGAACAATGAACTGCTGGCAGCCCTGAGAGGGCTTTAGCCGCATGTACTACCACGCACAGAGGTCTGCCGAGGTTTCTACGCGTTGCTCTATGTCATCGGGTAGCGCAGCGAAGAAGTCAAGCCCTGTGATACGCTCAACCTCGTCAACAGTGCTCACATAGTCACCCTTGGGATGGTTGCCGCCCTTGTTCTTGCAAACAAATCCGATGGCGTGTGGATTGGGGGTGATGCGCAGTATTACCTTATAGAAAGCCTCGGGCACAGTCACCCTGTTCTTCCCAATGGTCTTGTGCCGCCCCTTGTAAAGAATGGGTCCGCAGACGATATACAGTGTACCATATTGCCTGGCCCATATTCGGCACTGTTGCTCCATCTCATTCCAGTCACCAGCGTTCAGCCCTTGTGCCTGCGGACAGATGTTGGTAAACAAAAACGACTGCCGCTGCGCCTCCTCGCTCCACCTGTTGTCTGCTGATGGGC
Organism: uncultured Prevotella sp.; assembly: GCA_937895845.1. Lineage (GTDB taxonomy): Bacteria > Bacteroidota > Bacteroidia > Bacteroidales > Bacteroidaceae > Prevotella. The sequence goes on from CALBLK010000003.1 coordinate 17,403, forward strand.
ACATGTGACCACGGTCATAGCCCGAGCGGTAATAGTCCCTGTCGGTGGCCCTTGGCTCTGGCACATCGACATCCTCTTGAAAGTCTATTCCCTTTCGCGAAAAAGCCCCCCTTGTGTGACTGGCAGTTAGGCTCCAGGCTACCCACCGGGGAATGCGGCGGACGGAACTGTAGCCAGCCTCGTAGCCGACACGGTGGAGCACCAGACACGGCTCACTGCCCCACGATGTCTGCCCTCCCACTTCATTCACCATCAACAGACTGTCCGTCCTAACATGGGAGCTCTTTGACACTAATGGCTGATGTCTGTCAGCTGATCCATCGCCCACCACCTTGTCCAATACAACGGAAAACAGTGTAATGACAGCGACAGCCATCACCGTAAAAACATGATATTTTCTGTTTCCTATCTGGTTTCTCCTGCGCTTCATATTTTACATACTTGTTCTTGTACGTTGTGCCAAGATAACAATTATTGACTATCCCATCCTGCCAACAGTACGCCACATTACTTGTGTATGAAATTTATTAAAATTCAGTTATATGTGTTTAACATTAAATTAGCAAACATTTTAATTTTGCCTTAAATTAGCAGACTTTTAATTTTGTATAAAAGCAAGTCGTTGGATAACAATAAGTTGTCCAACGCATTCGTACGTCAGAAAATTCTCTTACCTTAGTGCTGTGAAAACTCAAATAAGGGGTATCTGACATATGGCAAAGTTATGCATAAATTCTGAGAAACTCGCCCCATTCGGCGGAATTTATTTTACGAACAAGGCATTTTTTGGCGCAGCCGACAAACCCTGTGGGGAAGCTGTACGGATGCTAACCCAAAACTGT
>CALBLK010000004.1 GCA_937895845.1 uncultured Prevotella sp.
TACTCATTTTCCGTGACATACGGAAATACTCAAAGCCTTTTTTATGTACTTTTTTACCAGCTCATTCTAAATCCGAAACTTGAGTAACTTTGAGCTTAGAGAACTATAAAGTTACTGATAATCAGCCACTTAGCCAAATTTTATTAGTTATATTACGTTAATTAGTGTTCACTGAATAATTAGTAAGTGTTTGATATTTAGAGTTTTACAACATATTTTGTTTGGTGTTTTCACTAAAATTTAGTACCTTTATAACGTTAAAGGAAATCACAATGAAGTACAGCTCACAATATAAACCCCTGACATTGGACTTGTTCAGGTCTTCTTTCGAGGATTTGAACAAGACCAACCGTTGGGTGCTTCTTGGTGACAATCTTCCGTGGGGGGGAGATTGAGAAGACTTACAATTCCCGTCTTGGAAACAAATACAAGGGTGCAGGCAACAAGCCTGCCCGCATGGTAATCGGTGCGATGATTATAAAGCACAAACTCAATCTTTCCGACGAGGAAACGATAGAGATGATACAGGAGAACCCGTACATGCAATACCTTTGCGGGCTGCCAGAGTTTACCGACAAGCCGTTGTTCTCCCCCAGTTTGTTTGTCACGATTCGGAAGCGCATAAGCATGGACGAGATTAACAAGATGACAGCCTCCCTCTTGCAGCGTGAACACCAAAAGAAGGGAGAATCCCAAAAGCTCAAGGAAGCGCAGGACGGACCGGACGGCAATTCCCCGGCCCCACAGGCCGGGCCTGATGACAACGGTGCGGAATTTACAGACGGCCAAGGCCGCAAGCATCAAATTTTTCGCAATAAATCATGCGGATTCCTCTCATATTTTTGTAATTTATGGACTGTTAATCCCTATTTCTTTCTGCTTCATTCGCACCTTATATAGGAGTTCTTACTTAGTTGCAAAAGTACGGAAAAGATATGTCAAAAGAAGACATAGCCTGTATTTTTTTACTATCTGCGCAATGCAAATGAATAATGCCTGCAAATAAATGTGTACAAATGGAGCAATGCATCTCCACCGCCCATCGGTCATTCGTCTGCCGCCCACTGCCTGTCACGCATGAAGTCTACTTATCTTCCTATCCTGCATCTATTGGCCTTTCGGCAGCTCGTTTTCCCTGGCGTTCCTGTACAACCCACAACACTTCCATGCACAGACTCTGCAATCTGGTTTGGACAAATACCTGCCTACACTGAAATCCAAAGATTAGGACTAAACATTTAATACACTTGCCTGTTGCCGCTGTAAAACTCTAAATTTCAACATTAATTGACAATATTTTGAGGGAATCGCTTGTATATTTCAAGTATTTTGACGAAGTTTGCATACATTTTAAATGGCTATATGGATATATGGAAGAGACGGACACCGCACTGCGCAACGCATGGGACTTTGTTGAATACACGGGGAAAAGCATCTTTCTGACCGGAAAAGCGGGAACAGGGAAAACCACATTTCTAAGGGCTGTGAGAGAAAGAAGCACTAAGAGGATGATTGTAGTCGCCCCCACCGGTGTTGCTGCCATTAACGCCAATGGTGTCACCATCCACTCGTTCTTTCAGCTCCCCCTGTCGCCATACGTCCCTGGCACCAACATGAAAAGCCGATTTGACTTCAGCAAGGAGAAGAGAAAAATCATAGCCTCACTCGACCTGCTTGTCATTGACGAGATTTCGATGGTTAGAAGTGACTTGCTTGACGCCATCGACGCAGTGCTTCGACAGTTCAAAAACAGATACAAGCCCTTTGGAGGGGTACAGCTTTTGATGATTGGCGACCTGCGGCAGCTCACCCCTGTCGTCACTCCAGAAGACGCCAAGATTCTGCACCCATATTACACCACAAACTATTTCTTTGGAAGCAAGGCTTTGGCGCAAACTGACTATGTAACCATTCAGCTTGAAAAAGTTTACCGGCAGGAGGACAAAACATTTGTCAGCATCCTAAACCGTATCAAGGATGGATGCCCAACCGCCTCAGACCTGGAAACGCTCAACCAACGGTATGATGCGAACTTCTCACCAACCCCCGAAGACGGCTATATCCGTTTGACCACACATAACTACTTAGCAAACAGCAACAATGAAAAGGAGCTGGGCAAGCTGACTACCCCCCAATTTACATTTAATGCACAGATTACCGGGACTTTTCCTGAATACGCCTACCCAACAAGTCCGGCACTTGTCCTAAAAAAAGGTGCACAGGTGATGTTTGTCAAAAACGACCCATCAGCAAGCCACCGCTACTATAACGGCCGCATCGGCCGCGTAACATTCGTTAGCAAGGGGAATGTCCACGTACGCTGTACCGGTGACAGCGATGACATTGTCGTTGAACCACAAGAATGGGAAAATGCAAAGTACAGACTCAATCCTGAAACCAAAGAGATAGAAACTGTCATCCAAGGGACATTCAAGCAATACCCTCTCCGCCTGGCGTGGGCCATTACCATCCATAAAAGTCAAGGCCTCACTTTCGAGCACGCTATTATTGACGCTGGAAAATCATTTGCCCCTGGCCAAGTCTACGTTGCACTCAGCCGCTGCAAGACACTTGACGGTATGGTACTGGCCTCTCCACTTGACAACAGCTCCGTCATTAACGACAAGAAAGTGGACAGCTTTATCAGCACACAGGAGGAACAGGCAAGGCACAGCATCCAACTGCTGCCCAGCCTAAAAGAAGAGTACAACAGACAACTGCTCGCCGAGTTATTTGACTTCACCCAACTGTATTACAAAGAGGAGTACCTGGAACGGTGTATGCTGGAGTTCTTCTCCAACAGTTTTCCTTCACTGACACAGTTGCACAAAGTCACCCTTGGCAACATGAAAACCAGAGTCATTGACATCGCTGCCAAATGGATTGCACAGATAAAAGGAAAGAGTGCGGAAGAAGCCCACTCAACCGATTTTCTTGAAAGGGTTAGTAGAAGTGCGGAATATTTTCACAACACACTGAAAGCGATTATGGAAAAGCCTTTGCAGCTAAGCAAAACTGTAAAATCAAACAACAAGGAGGCAATGCGCAGACTCACCGAAACCTGTGAGGAATGCAACCAGCTCTACAACTCAAAAATATTGCTGCTTTCAGCCATTAGCAAGAAAGGGTACTCTGCCATCACCTATCTGAAAGAAAAACACCTTGCACTACTTGACACGATGGGAAATAGCCTGTCAAGCAAGAAGCACAAGGAAGTCAGGTCTAAGGAAAAGAAAAAGAAAGAGAAGACATGGGAAACCAGCTACAAGATGTTCACCGATGGGATGAAAGCCGATGAAATAGCCATCAACAGGGGACTGACAATAGGCACGATATTCAGACACCTGTCCAAATTCATACAGTCAGGAGACATCCATATAGAGGATTTGATTGATGAACAAAAGATAAAGACCATCCAACGTGCCATCCAGATGGGAGGCAAAAACGGAAAGGCCGCAGTCAAAGCTCTTTGTCCGCCAGACATTAGCTATGACGAGATTGATCTTGTCTATAATACAAGCGAAGAATGAAATTAGAACGCTTTTGCGGCCATCATCGAGTATTTGACAATCACATATACAAAGAAAACTCGCAACTTAAGTGTATTTCACTAAAGTTGCGAGTTTTGACTTATATTGAGGGTGTTTCGAACTTTTGACACACCCCTCTTCTTTCTATATGTTCTGTAAAGGGAGACAATTAGTTCTTAAAGAAACTCTTAACCTCCTCATTGGGAATCATTCGCTCATCAAAGACGTAAGCACCTGTCTTAGGGCTCTTCACCATCTTGATAACCTTTGAATATGCGCGACCATCCTTTGAACCTTCATGGAGGGTTGCAACGGTTTTCTTTGCCATAGTCTATTAAGTGTGCTTAATGTTTGATTATTTGATTTCCTTGTGAAGTGTCATCTTTTTCAAGATAGGATTATACTTCATAAGTTCCATTCTTTCAGGAGTATTCTTACGGTTCTTGGTCGTTACATAACGACTTGTTCCGGGCTTACCGCTGTTCTTAATCTCAGTGCATTCCAATATTACCTGCACTCTGTTGCCTTTTGCTTTCTTTGCCATGGTGGTCAGTCTCCTATTACTTTAATGTCTTTCCAATCGCAATAGCCCTTAGACACAGCACGCTTGAGTGCAGCATCAAGACCCACTTTATTAATCATACGCAGACCAGCAGCGCTAATCTTCAAGCTAATCCAGCACTCCTCCTCTACGTAGTAGAACTTTTTGCTGAACAGGTTTACATCAAAGGTGCGCTTTGTGCGGTGCTTCGAGTGAGACACATTATTTCCCACCTGTGCCTTCTTTCCTGTAATCTGACAAATCTTCGACATTTCTATCTAAATTTCGAGTTTCTTATTTATAACTTATTCCAAACAGTGTGCAAAGGTAGGGATTATTTCGGAAAAATCAAAATATTTCCCCTAAAAATCAATAATTTAAGGGTTGTTTTTGCCTTTTTCTATCATGCCTGAAGCCTCATGCGGCAATCATTCTGCAACTTTTACCACAGTCGCATCCGCAGCCTCCTCGTTCAAGAAGTCGAGAAAGAGTTGGAGAGCCTTGTTGGTAGCAATGGCCAGATTGATGTCACGGCCAAAGTCCTCCTCTATCTTCAACGTCTTGAAACGCTTGGCCGACCCGCAGGCCAGCCAGATTGTCCCAACGGGAATATCCTTAGTCCCTCCTGTAGGTCCGGCAAAGCCCGTGGCTGAAATGGCAAAATCCGTATTGAGTATCTTACACGCCCCCATTACCATTTCAATGGCAACCTCCTCACATACGGCTGTTTTTTCTGCAAGGAGTTCTGGAGACACTCCCAGCAAACGTTGTTTGATTTCGTCAACATAAGACACAACCCCTCCCTTAAAATATTTGGATGAGCCAGGAACAGCAATAATCGCCTCGGCTATACGGCCACCCGTACAGCTTTCCGCGGTGCCTACGGTCTTTTCCTGCTCCCAGAGAAGCTGGCTTATCTCCCTACTGATAATTTTACTTTCAAAATCCATACTGTCTTGTTCTATTATTATAATGTTATCAGGCGAATGTCACCTTTGAGAATGCAGGTGCATCCATATTGCAAAACTCACCTTTCAAAAATTTGTAATAGCCAGTGATGCCTATCATTGCAGCATTGTCAGTAGTATAACTGAACCGCGGAATGTAAATTTTCCAGCCATATTTTTCAGCATGCTCGTGAAAAGCATTGCGAAGGCCATTGTTCGCGCTCACGCCTCCAGCGACAGCCACATGACAGATGCCTGTCTGTTTTACCGCTTTCCGCAGTTTCTTCATCAGTATATCCACAATGGTAAACTCCAGGCTTGCCGCTATGTCCTCTTGATGATGCGCCACGAAATCTGAATCCTCAGCCACCCATTCGCGAAGCGAGTACAGGAAAGATGTCTTTAATCCGCTAAAACTGTAATTCAGTCCGGGTATCTGCGGCTCGGCAAAATGGTAGGCATGCGGATTTCCCTTCCTTGCCAGCCTGTCTATAATTGGTCCGCCCGGGTATCCGAGACCCATCACCTTCGAGCATTTGTCAATGGCCTCGCCCGCCGCGTCATCAATAGTTTGTCCCAGCACCTCCATATCGTCAAAGGCATTGACCTTTACAATTTGCGAATTGCCGCCGCTTACAAGCAAGCACAGAAAAGGCAGAGGTGGGGCCGAGTTGTCTTCCACGCTTTCCTTGATAAAATGCGCCATCACATGGCCTTGCAAGTGATTGACATCCACCAAGGGGATATTTAGCGACCGTGCAAACCCCTTGGCAAAACTGACACCAACAAGCAGAGACCCCATCAAGCCAGGCCCACGGGTGAACGCAACAGCAGAAAGTTGTTCTTTGGCAATACCTGCGCGCTTGATAGCCTGGTCTACCACAGGAACGATATTCTGCTGATGGGCCCGCGAGGCGAGCTCTGGCACAACCCCACCATAAGCCTCGTGCACAGCTTGGCTGGCTGTCACATTGCTCAGCAAAACGCCGTCGCGAAGCACCGCAGCCGAAGTGTCATCACAGCTGCTCTCTATACCTAATATATATATATGCCTTTCGTCCATCAAAACTATCTTGTTAAGATTTCCACACCATGCTCTGTCATTAGGAAAGTGTGCTCCCACTGGGCGCTGGGCTTCTCATCACCTGTGATCACCTCCCATCCATACTCGTCATCCGCATCTATAAACACCTTCCATGTTCCCATATTTATCATGGGTTCGATAGTAAACACCATTCCCGGGACAAGAAGCATGCCTGTGCCCCGATGACCATAATGAAGCACCTCGGGCTCCTCATGAAACGCCAGTCCAACGCCATGCCCACACAGGTCACGAACCACGCCATAATGATATTTCTCCGCGTGCTTTTGAATGGCATGACCGATGTCGCCGACAAAGCAATAGGGCTTCGCTGCCTCTGCACCTACCTCAAGGCACTCTTTGGCCACACGCACCAGCTGATCCTTCTCCGGCGTGGTTTTACCTCCGATGACAAACATTCTGGAAGCGTCTGCATAATAGCCGTTATAGATAGTCGTAAAGTCCACATTTACGATATCACCCTCCTGAAGCACATCCTCTACCTTGGGGATACCGTGGCACACTACTTCATTGATACTGGTGCAAACACTTTTCGGAAATCCTTCATAGCCAAGACAAGCAGGTATAGCTCCATGCCCCACACAGTAATCGTAGCAAATCTTATCGATTTCCAGTGTGTTCATCCCCGGTCTGACAAGCCTCTCTACCTCATCAAGCACGCCCGTATTGATTGCTCCGCTCTTTTTGATTCCCTCAATCTGTTCTGGGGTCTTTATCAAGTCGCGTGTAGGCACAAGTTTTCCCTTGTTCTCCCAATACATTACCTGTTTGTCCAATTCGGTAGGCTCTTGTCCAGGGAGACAATGCCATCTGCGTTTTTTTCCGAACATGTCCTTATCTTGTTTTTAAACGTTGCAAAATTACAATTTTTCCAGCAAATGCCATACAAAAAAATGTTTTTTAAGCCCAAACCGGCCATTAGATTTCGTCCCAGGTTGCTGCTTGTTTCGGACAGCTTAAAAGAAAAGCTGGCAGTCCATGTACCACTTCGTACGAAGACTGCCAGCCTCTGTTAAGCGACTTGTATCGGTTAGAAATTGCGCGTCATTTCAGCCACTTCACCATTCACTTTCTTGGCAAATTCCTCCATTGACATCACGCACTGCTCACCGCCGCCCTGCGGGCGTACAGCGACAGTGCCATCGGCCTGTTCCTTCTCGCCTACAATCAGCATATAAGGAATGCGCTTTAGCTCATTGTCACGCACCTTACGGCCGACTTTCTCATTACGCTCGTCTATTGTCGCGCGAACACCCACGCTATCAAAATACTTGGCCACCTTTTTGGCATAGTCATTATATTTCTCGGAAATGGGCAGAATAGCAACCTGGTCGGGCGTGAGCCACAGGGGGAAATGTCCTGCCGTATGCTCGATAAGCACAGCACAGAATCGCTCCAAAGAGCCAAACGGCGCACGGTGAATCATAACAGGAGTCTTCTTTGAGTTGTCCTCATCCGTATATTCCAGCTGAAAGCGCTTGGGCAGGTTATAGTCTACCTGGATAGTGCCCAGCTGCCAACGGCGTCCGATGGCATCCTTGATCATAAAGTCAAGTTTCGGACCATAAAATGCAGCCTCGCCATATTCAACCTTGGCATGCAGCCCCTTCTCCTTGCATGCCTCAACAATAGCTGCCTCAGAGCGTGCCCAGTCCTCATCGCTCCCCACATACTTCTCATGGTCTTTAGGGTCGCGCAGGGAGATTTGCGCCTCGTAGTTAAAGCCAAAGGCAGTCAGCACTATTTGGATAATATCCATCACGTTGAGAAATTCCTGCTTGACCTGCTCTGGACGGCAGAAAATGTGGGCGTCATCCTGAGTAAACGAGCGCACGCGGGTGAGGCCATGAAGCTCTCCGCTCTGCTCGTATCTGTAAACCGTTCCAAACTCGGCGATGCGCAGGGGCAGTTCACGGTAAGAGCGCGGCTTCCATGCAAAAATCTCACAGTGATGGGGACAGTTCATGGGCTTAAGCATGTACTCTTCATCCTCCTCTGGTGTGTGGATAGGCTGGAATGAGTCTTTTCCATAGTGTGCATAGTGTCCGCTGGTGACATAAAGGCTCTTGGAGCCTATGTGCGGCGTTATCACCTCCTGGTAGCCAAAGCGTTTCTGCACCTTGCGCAGATGGTCTTGCAGACGCAGGCGCAGCTCTGTTCCCTTAGGCAGCCAGATAGGAAGGCCCTTGCCCACCTTCTCGGAGAACATAAAGAGTTCCATCTCCTTGCCTATCTTGCGGTGGTCACGTTTTTTGGCCTCCTCCAACATCACAAGATACTCATCAAGCATCTTTTTCTTAGGGAACGATATGCCATAGAGGCGCTGCATCTGCTCACGCGAGGCGTCACCACGCCAGAAGGCCCCTGCAACACTGGTAAGCTTCACGGCCTTAATGGCTCCCGTGTTCAACAAGTGCGGACCCTTGCAAAGGTCGGTAAAGGCCCCCTGGGTGTAAGTTGTGATGGTGCCATCCTCCAAGTCTTGTTCAATATGCTCACACTTATACACCTGTCCTGCAGCGGCAAACTCTTTGAGCGCTTCCGCCTTTGTCACCTCATGGCGCACAACAGGCTCTTTCTTGCTGGCAAGTTCTTTCATCTTTGCCTCAATTTTGGCAAAGTCACTCTCTTTAATGCTCTCGCCATCAGGTAGCAGAACATCATAGAAGAAGCCATTTTCAATGGCGGGACCGAAGCCAAACTGGATACCAGGGTAGAGTTCCTGCAGAGCCTCAGCCAGCAAGTGGGCTGAAGTGTGCCAAAACGCATGCTTGCCCTCCTCGTCGTCCCACTTGTAGAGTGCGATTGTCGCATCCTCCGTAATCGGGCGGTTCAGTTCCACAGTCTCACCATTCACACCACATGCCAAAACATCACGCGCCAAGGCAGGAGAGATGCTTTCTGCAATCTGAAGTCCAGTTACGCCCTGCTCATACGAGCGAACAGAACCGTCTGGAAATTTAATGTTAATCATATCTACAATATATGTTTAAGTTTACAAGCGCAAAAGTAGTATTTTATTTTGAATACGGGGAAAGAAAAAGCCATTTTTAAAGAGCCATTCAAAATTATTGACTATATTTGCAACTCATGTAGTTTTTACTCCTTCGTTATGAACCAATACCCGCTTGTTGCCACAGCCTTGGCTTTTGTTCTTGGCGTTCTGCTGGGAGGCAAGACAGGCCCGTGGCATGAGGGATGGTTAGCGGCGGTATGGGGCGGGGTCTTCTGTGCAGCCATAGCGCTTCTGTGGAGAAAGAAAGGAAATGCTACCGTGCAGTCGGTTGTCATTCTGGCCATGTGGATGGCAATAGGAGCCTTGCGACAGGCTGTCGAGCAGAGAAAGGACGCGTCGCTCAGCCAAGCGCTTCCAAGCCAAAAGATGCAGTTTGATGCGGTGGTGACAAAAGGGGCAGAGGTAAGGGGGAGCAACGTCACGGTGGACTTGGAACTGGTGCAAGCGGAAAACCTGGGAAACAGACAGGTAAGAGTTTGGATGGAGCGTGACACCGATGGACAAGCTGAAAAACTTAGAGCCGGCGACGGCATCTGGCTGTATACCAAGTTCAAACGCCCGGTCAACAGGAAAAACAGCGGAATGGACTATGCAAGATGGCTGCGCAGTCAAGGGATAGTGTTGACTGCGTGGGTTGGCAAGAACAGCTGGGGATTCAAGGATGTGAACATAGAGAGCCTCTCTTACTTCAAACGGGCCTTGATAAAAATGAGGATGCGCAGACAGCGCCTCGTGGACAAGCTGCAAAGTACCGGCATTGACCAAGACGCGCTTGCTGTCACTGTTGCCATGGCACTTGGCGACCGTTCCAAGCTAGACAAACGGCAGCAACGTGCCTATGCCGATGTAGGAGTGGCCCACCTGCTGGCACTCTCGGGTTTGCACCTGGGGGTGATTTATGCCTTTCTGTCACTCATTCTTGGCGGCAGGTGGTCAGGAATAGCAGGAGAGTGTGTCAAACAGATAGCGCTCTGGCTCTACGTGATGCTGGTCGGGATGACGCCATCAGTAACGAGGGCTGCATTGATGGTCACCATCAGCTCCGTAGGCCGGTCGTCTGAAAATGAAGTGTTCTCACTTAATTCACTGTCTGTCGCAGCCATCATCATGCTGCTGGCCAGCCCTTATATGCTGTATGACATAGGTTTCCAGCTGTCGTATGTGGCAGTGGCCTCCATTTCAATTTTCATGAGAAATAGCTTCAAGCGCCGCATTGCGAGCAACAGGCGGTGGCTGTCTGCTGGCGCACGCGCCATTGGCGTGTGCATAGCGGCCCAACTTGGCACCCTGCCACTGACCATCTATTATTTTGGCACATTTGCACCCTGGTTTCTCATCACCAATATACTGATGATACCTCTGGCCACCTTGCTTCTTTATATGTGCGGCCTTCTGTTTCTTTTGTTTGCAATGTCAAGCATATTTCATCAACCGTTTTGGCAACAGGCTCAGTCTCTGCTTGTCAATGGGATAGAGGGGATTGTCGCTGTCCAACAGGGTGTGCTTGGGTGGGCAGCCACTCTTCCCCACTCCACTGTCAGCGGAATAAGGCTGACAGGGTATCAGATAATCGCAGTCGTCCTCATGGCCCTGTGCATAGGTGCCATCTACGCAAGGATAAGAAAAAGGATGTGAACAGTCACCGGCACTGTCCATACACAGACATCAGCCGTCAGACTGTTCACATCCTTTAAAGGAATGCAAGCAGGGCTTGTTTACTTTTTTACAATCTTCCCGCCCTCCTCAAAGGCCTGCATATTCAATGGTATGAGGGCGTGGTGACGCTCGGGGAGGGTTTTGTAGAGTCCCTTTTCCACACCGTCTGTGCTCACCACCGGGCAAACCTGGAGCAGGCCGCCAAGAACAATCATGTTGAAAATCTTGGCGTTCTTCATCTCTGCGGCCTTGTCCATGGCATCAATGCGATAGACCGTAATGTCCTTTCGCTTTGGCGGACTGATAATGCCGTAGCCGTCATAAATCAAGATGCCTCCCGGTTTCACCTTAGGCTCAAACTTTTCGAGCGAAGGCTGGTTGAGCACAACAGCCACATCGTAAGAGCTAAGGATGGGGGATGAAATTTTCTCGTCACTCACAATCACAGTGACATTGGCCGTGCCGCCGCGCTGCTCTGGTCCGTATGCGGGCATCCAGGTCACCTCTTTGTTTTCCATCAGGGCGGAATAGGCCAGAATCTTTCCCATGGAAAGGACGCCCTGTCCGCCAAAGCCAGATATGATAATCTCTTTTTTCATGATGTCAGTTTTCATTTGACAGTATCCTTGAGGTCGCCCTTAGGATAGAACTTGAACATATTCTCTTTCATCCACTCATTGGCCTTGAGCGGCGACATCTTCCACCCGCTGTTACAGGTTGACACCACCTCGACAAGCGAACTGCCCTTGCCGGCAAGCGAAGCCTCAAACGCCTTGCGGATGGCACGCTTCGCACTGCGGATGGAGCCAACCGACTCCACGCTCTGCCGGGTCACATAGCATGTTCCCTCAAGCTGTGCGGCCAGCTCAGTGATTTTGAGCGGATAGCCATGGAGCTCGGCCACACGGCCGTAGGGGCAAGTACTTGTTTTCTGTCCCATCAGCGTGGTTGGAGCCATCTGACCTCCCGTCATTCCATAGATGGCGTTGTTAATGAAGATGATAACTATGTTTTCACCGCGGTTAAGTGCATGGATGGTCTCACAGGCGCCGATGCAAGCCAGGTCACCATCGCCCTGGTAGGTGAACACCAGACGGTCTGGCCAAAGGCGCTTGATGCCAGTTGCAACCGCAGGGGCACGGCCATGGGCGGCCTCCTGCCAGTCAATGTCCAGATAGCGGTAGGCAAACACCGCGCAGCCTACAGGGCACACGCCAACGGTTTTGTCCTCCATTCCCATCTCCTCTATCACTTCGGCCACGAGCTTGTGAACCACCCCATGGCTACACCCCGGGCAATAGTGCATCGGCACATCGTTCATCAGCGACGGCTTCTTGTACACGACATTCTCAGGAACAATGATGTCTTCGTTTGCTGCCATAATCTTACATCAGTTTAGATTTGAGTGCCTCAACTATCTCGTCTGGTTCGGGCACAATTCCTCCCAGACGTCCAAAGTGCTCAACCGGCACCATGCCATTAACCGCCAGGCGCACGTCTTCGACCATCTGCCCGGCATTTATCTCTGCAACAAGCACGCCTTTCTTGCCTGTCGCCATTGCGGCAATCTGCCCGCTTGGGAAAGGCCAAAGTGTTATTGGGCGGAAGAGCCCAACCCTTATGCCATGCGCCCGTGCCAGCTCTATTGCTTTCTGGGCAATGCGCGCGGCGCTGCCAAAAGCGACAATGACATAGTCAGCATCATCACACTGCTGGGTTTCATAGCGCACCTCGCGGGCCTTGATGGTTGCATATTTTTCCTGCAAGTGAATGTTATGGGCCTCCATGGCCTCAGGCTTCAGTTCGAGTGAGGTGAGGATATTGGGCTTGCGGTCCTTGGCTCTTCCGACTGTAGCCCACGGGCATTCCCTTTTGATTTGCTCCTCGGTGCGACGGGGCTTGGCCTGCGGCAACACCACGCGCTCCATCATCTGCCCTATAACGCCATCACTGAGAATCATGGCCGGATTGCGATATTTGAATGCAAGACTAAAAGCGAGGTCAACAAAGTCTGCCATTTCCTGAACAGAGTTGGGCGCAAGCACAATCACATTGTAGTCGCCGTTGCCACCTCCACGGGTGGCTTGGAAATAGTCGCTCTGCGACGGCTGGATGGTACCCAGCCCAGGGCCTCCGCGCTGCACATTGACCACCACGCCCGGAATCTCAGCGCCTGCCATGTAGGTGATGCCCTCCTGCATCAAGGCAACCCCGGGACTTGACGAAGATGTGAACGCGCGCTTGCCTGCTCCGGCCGCGCCATACACCATATTGATTGCGGCAACCTCACTCTCTGCCTGAAGCACCACCATTCCGGTGGTCTCCCAAGGCTTGTCAAGTGCCAACGTCTCAATAATTTCACTCTGCGGTGTGATTGGGTATCCGAAGAATCCGTCAACGCCACACCTGATGGCAGCACGGGCGATAGCCTCGTTGCCTTTCATCAGTGTCACTTCTTGTTCTGCCATTTTCTTCAAATGTTAGTTCATTTTTTTGATTTGTACACGGTAATGCACCCATCTGGACAAACAATTCCGCATGAGGCGCAACCGATACAATCCTCCGGGTGCACAGCCTCGACATAAGGATAACCATGCACATTCACTTTCTTAGCCAGCGCAATCACCCCCTTGGGACAAGCCTCAACGCACAAGGCACATCCCTTGCACCGGGCGGTGTCAACAACGATGGCTCCTCTAATTGTACTCATTTTATGCTGATTTTAGTTTCATGGATTGTATATATCCCTGTTATAATATTCCAAGATATCATCCAACATACGCTTGGCTTCCACGGCTGGACTGTCGGGGTCAAGCTCAATGGCCGCAATGTAGCAATTGATGGCTTCAGCCCACCGCCCCCGCTTGCGCAACTCGTTGCCGCGTTCATAATACTGCCGACTGTTCATCAACAAAACGGTTTTGAAAAGAACTACTTTAATAGAGTTCCCGCTTGGCGGCAGAGAGCGTGTTTTTCATCAACGAGCAAATGGTCATCGGACCTACGCCACCCGGAACAGGCGTGATAAAGGAGCACTTGGGAGCCACCTCGTCGAACTTGACGTCACCGTTCAGCCGGTAGCCACTCTTGCGCGTGGCATCAGGCACCCGCGTAGTGCCCACATCTATTACGACAGCCCCTGGTTTCACCATATCGGCCGTTACAAAGTCGGGCCGCCCTACGGCAGCTATAATAATGTCGGCCGACAGACATTCTGCCTTCAGACTGGCCGACCTGCTGTGGCATACGGTCACTGTGGCATCACCATACTGCTTCTGCATCATCAGCATCGCCATCGGCTTGCCCACGATGTTAGAACGGCCAAGGACAACACACTTCTTGCCACTGGTCTCAATGTGGTAGCGCCGCAGCAGCGTGAGGATGCCGAGCGGGGTTGCCGAGATGAAACAAGGCAGCCCTATGGCCATGCGCCCCACATTTTCAGGGTGAAACCCATCAACATCCTTGCGGTAGTCAATGGCCTCAATGATCTTCTGTTCATCAATATGCCTTGGCAGGGGAAGTTGCACAATAAAGCCGTCTACATCTGCGTCAGCGTTGAGCTTGTGAACACAGTCCAGCAGTTCCTCCTCGGTCACATCGTCCTCGTAACGGACAAGCGTAGACTTGAACCCGCAAGCCTCGCAAGCCAGCACTTTGTTTTTCACATAGGTCTCCGACCCGCCATCGTGCCCCACCAGCACTGCGGCCAGATGTGGCCGCTTGCCACCGCCAGCAACCATGGCCTTGACCTCTTTGGCAATCTCTTCCTTTATCTGGGCGGCTGTCGCCTTTCCGTCTATCAGCTGCATCGCTTTCTGTTTTGGTAATTAACGCACTATTTCATTCTTCCACGCATGGCATTGGCCATCTGCATCATCTTGCTGCTGTTGGCTCCAGTCACCATCCTCATCATCTTTCGCGTTTGGTCAAACTGCTTGAGCAGACGGTTAACCTCCTGGATGTTGGTCCCCGAGCCTTTGGAGATCCTGTTCCGCCGGCTTTGGTTCAGTATCTCGGGATGACTGCGCTCCTTGGGCGTCATGCTGTTAATGATGGCCTCGATGCCCTTGAAGGCATCATCGTCTATATCTATGTCTTTTATTGCCTTTCCCACACCGGGAATCATGGCCGCCAAGTCCTTGAGGTTGCCCATCTTCTTTATTTGCTGGATCTGGGCCATAAAGTCATTGAAGTCAAACTGGTTCTTGCGGATTTTCTTCTCCAGTTCACGGGCCTGCTTCTCGTCAAACTGCTCCTGGGCACGCTCCACCAGACTGACAATGTCGCCCATTCCCAGTATTCTGTCGGCCATGCGCTCGGGATAGAACACGTCTATGGCTTCCATCTTTTCTCCCGTGCCCACAAACATTATGGGTTTGGTGACCACAGTGCGTATTGAAAGGGCTGCGCCGCCACGGGTGTCTCCGTCAAGCTTGGTGAGCACAACGCCGTCAAAATCAAGCCTTTCATTGAACTCCTTGGCAGTATTGACAGCATCCTGTCCTGTCATAGCGTCAACCACAAAGAGGGTTGCATCTGGACGAAGCGCCTCCTTGAGGCGTGCAATCTCCTGCATCATCTCCTCGTCCACGGCCAGACGGCCGGCCGTATCGACAATCACCACGTTGCAATTCTGCTGCTTGGCCTCACGCACGGCATTCTGCGCGATACTGACCACATCATTGTTCCCCGGCTCACTGTACACAGGCACACCGACAGATGAGCCTACGACTTTCAGCTGCTCAATGGCAGCCGGACGGTATATATCACATGCCACAAGAAGGGGAGCCTTGTGTTGCTTGTTCTTGAGCATGTTGGCCAGCTTACCGCTGAAGGTGGTCTTACCAGATCCCTGCAAGCCAGACATCAATATGACAGCCGGACGACTCTCCAGTTTCAGCTCGGAAGCAGTTCCTCCCATCAGTTCGGCCAACTCGTCATGGACAATTTTCACCATCAGCTGACCAGGCTTCACCGCTGTCAGCACGTTCATGCCCAAAGCCTTTTTCTTCACCGTATCCGTAAAGGTCTTGGCAACCTTGTAATTGACATCGGCATCAAGCAATGCGCGGCGCACGTCTTTCAATGTCTCGGCAACATTAATCTCGGAGATTTTACCCTCTCCTTTCAATATCTTAAATGACCGCTCAAGTCTGTCACTTAAATTCTCAAACATATTCTTTATTTTATTGTTGATTTTCCTTGTGGTCTTTTTGCAAAGTTAAGCGAAAGTACCAAAAAAAGAACGATTCAGAGTTGTGTTTTAATGTATTTTAAAACGTCAGTCACCCATATTGCGCACATTATGTCAACAGTGTGCAAGTTTTCACAAAATACGCTACGCCACCACCACCTTTTCTGTGCAAAGAATAATGGCATTCTATATTTTTTGCTTACCTTTGCGAGGCTTTAAAACGGCAAGGAGCCTGCAACATACGGTACGCCACAATACACAAACAACAGAAAGCAAGACAATGTTAGAAATAAGGAACGCGCGACTTTCTACCAATGGAAAGCCTCTGTTTGAGAACCTTTCTCTTACAGTCGCCAATGGCAGCATCTGCTGCATCACAGGCGAGTCGGGATGTGGGAAAACCTCTCTGCTAAGAACGATACTGGGATTCCAGTGCCTTGAGGAGGGGTTTGTGAGCATTGACGGCGAGCTGCTCACACCCTCGTCGGCCGAGACGTTCAGAAAAGACACAGCCTATTTGCCACAAGATCTTTCACTTCCGGCAGAATGGGTCAGCGAGATGGTTGCCTACCTTTTCCAGCTCCGGCTGAACAGGAACATCTCCTTCACCAAACAGCGACTGTTTGAAGAGTGGCAGCTGCTCGGTCTGCCCCGCGAACTTTATGACAGGAAAACGGGCGAACTGAGTGGCGGGGAACGCCAGCGAGCCATGCTGGCCGTGTGCGGACTGCTTGACAAGCGTCTTGTGCTGGTTGACGAGCCGACATCGGCCCTTGACGGCAGTGCCTCCGCGCTCGTTGCCAGCTATCTGCGCAGACTTGCCAGCAAAGGGGCTGCCGTTGTGGCAGTCAGCCACGACATGCAGCTCGCCTCGACATGTGACACCAGAATTGTTATCGGAAAATAACACACAGAGACAATGAGCCAGGACATCAGTTACATCAGCATGGCAGTAGGACTGCTGCTTTTAGCCATTCCCATTTATTTTTTCCACCGTTTCGGCACCAAGCAAATCAGTGCCACCGTGATTGCCACGGCAAGGATGGTGGTGCAGCTGTTCCTCATCGGGCTGTACCTAAAGTACCTTTTCTTGCTGAACAGCCCACTCGTCAACATTCTCTGGGTAATTGTAATGGTGGTTGTCGCCACTCTGACAGCGGCCAGGCGCACTCATCTGCCACTGTCCATGCTGTTTGTGCCGCTCAGCACCGGATTTGCAGCATCTGCCTTTCTTGTAGGACTCTATTTCCTGATGTTTGTCTTGCACCTGCCCCAGCCTTTCGACGCTCGCTATTTTGTGCCAATCATGGGCATTCTTATGGGGAACATGCTGGGAGTTAACGTCATGGCGCTCAACACCTTTTACGATGGGTTGCGCCGCGAGCAGCAGCTCTATTACTATCTTCTGGGCAACGGGGCTACACACATTGAAGCCATCACCCCTTTCATACGCCGCGCCATAGAGAAATCGTTTGCGCCATGCATCGCCAACATGGCTGTGATGGGCATCGTGTCACTGCCAGGAACCATGATAGGGCAGATTCTCGGCGGAGCAGCTCCAGGTATCGCCATCAAATATCAGATGATGATTATCGTCATTACTTTCACTGCCTCCATGCTCTCAATGATGTTCACCCTGTGGCTGGCAGACAAGCGAACCTTTGACGAATATGACAGAATCAAGGTCTGACTCGTGCCAAAATGGCAATTTCCACCCCAGAACTTTGACCTGTATCAAAAAATCGCATATTTCAAATCATATACTGTCATCCGGGATTCAACTTATGCCCAAAGGCATTAACTTTGCACTTGCAAAAACGAAAAAAGAACAAAAGGATAACAAAAAAGGGATGTGAAGCAGCATCCGACAAGAGATTCAAACAAAAGATTGTCTAACTTATTAAATGGTAAAAAGATTATGAAAAGGATGATGAAAAGAATCGCAACAAGCAAGAGACTTTACAACTATTGCGAGAACATGCTCAGAATGTACAACTATGGCAGAGTGAGCATGCTGGCCTAAAGTCAAGGCCACGAACAAGATTAAAAGAAAGAACGCTGGAGGCTTAACCCTCCCAAACCATACAAAGAGCGGGAAAGGAACAGAAGATGCTCCTTTCCCGCTCTTTTTTTATTCCAAATCGGCCATTAGACCGATTTGGAATAATCAATGGCAGCCATGGCTTCAGGGGCGTTTCGCACTGCAACATGGGCCGGATTAAGCGACAGAACGGTGCGTTTCGCACTGCAATATGCACCAGATGGCACGACAGAACGGTGAGTCTCGCAGCAGCGCTTCAACCTTCCACCCAAAACCGGTCATTACAGTCAGGCGCTGGCAAGCCTTGCTTCGACCTGCTGACGGTCTTTGGGCTATGGCTAATCCTCTATTTACGCTAAATTTGCAGGAATTGCCGCGTTAATCATACGGACACTTTGCGCAATGCGACTTCAATAAAATGTCTTCAGAATATTCTGTATCATTTTAGCAAATTGGCGATGGTGGCAATCATGGTTGCGATTGATGCTGTCCCTGAAGCCAAAGACACGGTTTCAGCCGTTGTCATCTTATTGATAGTCCGGGCTGGCACCATAATCTCACATCCAGGCATCACCTTGGCACCGCTGCCAACCTTGGCCACGTCACCATTCATATAGATGATATAGGCTTGCCGTTTCTTGGCCTTGTTGCTGTAACCGCCAGCCTGGTTGATGTAATATTTCACGCTCTTGCCCTCCTTGAAGCCCACGGTGTTGGGGTACATCACCTCGCCGTTGATCTTCACTGTTCCGTTATACACGGGAACGATAATACGGTCTCCCTCGCGCAGCACTATATCGGCATCACTGCCGGGATTGGCCAGAGCTTTGTCAAGTTCTATCCCAACAGGATAGGTCTCGGGAATCTCATATTTGTAGTTGGAAGCAGACATCCTGAGGTCGCTCATCGACCGGCCACTCTTCAGAGCCTGCTCCATCGCCACCTGCTCATTCTGCTCGCGCTGCATCTTCATCACCTCTTCCATACGCTTGCGCTCAAACTCGGTCACCTTGCGTTCAAGGCGCGCGCCCTTCACATAAGCCAGCTTACTCACACCGCCTGCTTTTTTGATGACGTCGCTCAGACGCTCGTTTTTCTTTCCCAGCGTATAGGTTCCGCCAAACATGACTTCGCCCTCAACCTTGACATTCTGCTGCTCTGAGTAGCCCGGACTCTTGCGAATGTACACCTCGTCGTATGGCATCAACAGGAAACCACTGCCACCAACGACACTAAGGCTGTCACTGAGAGCGAAACTGTACGTACGGGCGATTGTGTCTGACGCAGTTGAAGCCTTGGGATCAGCTATGCGGCGTGCCACATCAACCTTCATCACCGAAGCAGCATCGGTCAAGCCTCCAGCCTGCAACACAAAGTCCTCAAGCGTCTCATTGGCCGCATATTGGTAAACGCCAGGGTAAACCACCTCACCGTGGATTGTTATTGTCTGGGCGGACGTCTGCTCCACGTTACTTGGCACATACAGCACGTCCTCGCTCTTCAAAGGCACATCGGGCACACGGCCTGCAAGGATGCCAGCTACATCAACCCGCAAGACCTCAAGCGTGCGGTCAGGCTTCATGCGATGGATTATGGCATGCCCGCTCACGGCATCCTCGGTCATCCCGGCGGCCTCCTTCACAAGCGCGCCAACCGTGGACACGGCACCATCAATCTGATACATTCCAGGACGGAACACGGCCCCTCTCACCTCCGCCATATTGGCATATCTGGACAAGACAGAATCGACATTGACCGAATCTTCGTCATCGAGCTTGAAACTGCTCATGTCAAATTCTTCCACATTATAGACAGAATACCTGTCCCCCGACTTCCGATACAGGCGGACTGCCTTTTTGAACGCATCGCCACGGAAGCCGCCTGCATAGTCAAGCAAGGTCTTCAGACTCTCGCCTTTCTTCATCTCATAATACATCGGGCGTTTCACCTTGCCTGTCACATTGACCAGACAGTCATAGGGACCTACAACAATCACGTCGTTGTCGGCAAGACGAATATTCCCCCGCAGTTTTCCATTGAGGATATAGTCATAAATGTCTACCGTGGAAATCAGCTTGTTGTTGCGGTAAACCTTGATGTTGCGCAGCGTTCCAATCTCGTTGGTCCCCCCCGCCATATACAGGGCATGAAACACGGTCGCAAAGGCAGCCAGTGTGTAAGAGCCAGGAGCGGACACCTCTCCCATTACATTGACCATGATGGTTTTAGTCTGCCCCACGGTAAGCCTTATCTGCGAGCTGCTGTACCTTGCGCCCAACTGACGCTTGACCACGCGGTTGGCCTCTGCCACAGTCATTCCGCTCACCGATATTGGCCCGAACCCTTCGATAAGGATGTTGCCATCTGGATTCACCGTGCTCTCGAAATTTTCCTGCGACGCCCCCCAAACGTCAACATAGACAACGTCACCCGGACCAAGCCGATAATTCTGCGGAGTTGCTATATTCATATTGGGTTCAAAGGTGAGGTCCTTGTTGCTGAAAATGTCACGGCCAAACACTTTCCGTTTGTTTCGGTCTTTCTGCAACATTTCCTGAATATACAAATCATCGTAATATTCGGTTGAGTCGGGCGCAAAGGAACTGAGTTCTCTCTTCATCAGCATAAAGTCTGCATCATTCTCATCATACGTCCGCTT
The DNA here is from genome assembly GCA_937895845.1 of uncultured Prevotella sp. Lineage (GTDB taxonomy): Bacteria > Bacteroidota > Bacteroidia > Bacteroidales > Bacteroidaceae > Prevotella. The sequence continues at coordinate 20,690 of CALBLK010000004.1, forward strand.
GCTCTTGGTGAGCGGTTCACGCCCATCCTGCATCCTGCGCAGCGGTTCACGCCCGCTTTCGCCTGTTCTCTTTTTCCCATTGTCTATTCTCATCCGTGACACCGAGGTGGAAGTTGTCAGATTCTTTGCGCCGAGAGACTGCCCCCCCCTCTCTTGCTCAAACTTCTTCTTCACCCGCCTGATTTGGTCTATGTTTACGCCACGCTGCATCAGACGGGTTACAATCTGGCTCTGTTCAGTGCCCTTGGCATGCTCTTTCACAACATAATCCATCACAGCATCATCAGTCATTGACGACTGCGCCATAGCCGGACAATATGCTACGCTGGCAAAGATTGACAATAAAAAATACCGCTCTATCCACTTCATACGTTGGAATCCGTTAAAATCAATTCATCTAATAAACAAAAAAAAGACCATTTTATTGCTAAACAACAAAGCAAAAACGGTTATTTTTGCAGTAATTGGTGCAAAGTTAGCTAAAAAAAACGGTTAGTGCCCCCACTTTTCTCCGCAAAAAGTATTTTTTATAAGATAAAAGCATTACTTTTGCAACCGCGAATCATTTGGGGTTGACTGGATTTGACAGCGGGCCGAAGTGATCTGTAAGCATGCGGAGTGACGGCTGTGTACTCCATAATCCATTCGGCCGACAATTTAATTGGCGAAAACAATTACGCTCTCGCTGCCTAATCGAAGTACAAGTAGATTACTGGCTTTATCCGGTCACAAGGTGACCGGACGAGACATCGCTCAAGGGATATGTCCCGAATCTTCTTGGTCAAGCGGTGCAGATAAATCGGGAATAGTCTGCGTTGGTCCCGGTACGCAGATGAAATGATTAGGGAATAAGGTGCCGGTTGGTGGTTTGGGTCTTGCCGACACACGAAAATAAAGTCCAAAATAAGCATGTAGAAAGCGGGTTGTTTCCCTGTTTGGACGAGGGTTCGATTCCCTCCAGCTCCACAATCAACCTTGTAAATCAACGATTTACGAAAAACGTACACGATTTGTACATGAAAATGCCCGATTTCTTAGGATTTCGGGCGTTTTTCTTTAGTCTCCGAATAAGCCCTCTAAAACAAAAAAAAAGCCCCGACAAATGCCGGGGCGAAATTAAACATTGAACCGGGCGCAACTCCCGGCATCGCAACAATGTCGTGTTTCGTGTACAAAGGTACACCATTTTTCAGACAATCCGGCGTATTGCCGTCAAAATCTTGCGAATAGTATTCATTATCGGTACACGTTTCAAGTAAAGAAGGACGATTGAAGCGAATATCGCCGACACAATCCACCAATTCACGTTGAACTTTGTCTTTGTCTGCTCCTTGATGGTCGTCTTGTCGCTCCTTCTATTGTTGGTCGCTTGCTTGGTGGAATCTGACAATTCGGCTTGCTTGGATTCTCCTTTCTTTTCCATTCTTGCCCCGAATGTCGTTTGTTTCCACCTTTTCACGCTTCCAGTTGAACCGGAAGGATGCTTGTTACTTGATGCACTTGCATTGCATTTGCATCCGGATTTGATACAAGTGCATCGTTGCAACTTGGTGGAAAGTATTCAATTTCCGTGATGGTCATCCCCCAATCACTGACCTTTGACGTGTCAATTTCAACAAATGAACGCTTCACCACGATGTCGGCAACCGATAAAGAATCGGTGGACGTTTCCACCTTATTATTATAACTTGCCTTCTTGGATGATGCGCACGCCGACAATATCAGCGCAAGCAAGAACACAATGATGTGTTTCATACGCTACAAATCCTTTATGTCTGACAATCGGAGCAACCAACCATTCAAAAAGCGTTGCTTTGTGTAACGCATCTTTTCGGCATTGGTTGCCTTGCGTCCCTTCTTCTTCTCGTATGTCGCAACACTTTGCGCCGCCACATTCTTCAAGAACTTGACACGGACATTGTATATGGCATTGAACAATTGGTTCGGGTCGGCGAAGTTTACCGCCGATATGGTTTTTGCTCCAACAATGCCATCGGCTTTCACGCCAAGAAGTCTTTGCGGAATCACAATGCCATGTTTGCCCGAAGCCCAAACCCAATCAACAAGGATGTTTGCCACCTTTTGTGATTGGATTGAATCGGCTTTCCATCTATCCCAAAAATGCGGCTTCAACACACGGTTGCGCACATCATCGTTGGTTATCAACTTCAAGTCCTTCACGTCAATGTCTCCGTCACCGTCCTTGTCGTAGCCACATTGTTTCCATGTGGCAATGGTCACGCCCTTGTTGGTCGCACCTCCGGAATCTGCCGGGTCATTGACATAACCGCCTTCCCATCGAAGGATGAAAGGCAACAATACATCAACATTCGCCATCGTCTTTGTCTATTTTATGTGAATATTCGGTTTCGTTGTCGTGCTTCAATTCGTGAAGATCAATGTCAAAGTGCCTTTCGGTCTTGTCTACCATGACACGTTGCGCAACCTTTGCCCATCTTGCATCATTACAAGACGATTCGTTTTCAAGCATTGACCACACTTGCCAAAAGCACACCGCCCCGGCAACGATATTTGGCAATCGCAACGACAAATCCGGAAAAATATACAAGTCTATCAGATGCGCAAGCACCGTCAACGCATACACCTTGATAAGGGTAACGAAGACACGCCCGGCATAATTGGACTTGAACTTTCCATCATTACTTCCGGGATATTTCTTTTTCACTCGCCGGGACAACGCCCATGCGGTGTAACAATCGCACAATACGGCAAGCGTACAAATGAGGATGAACGGAATGGTCGGTTCAAGCATCGCCAAGAACGCCCCGAACAAAGTCATAATGTTTCTGCCCATGAGCGATAACAATTCTTTCAAGTATTCGTTCATAGTCGGAACTTTTATGTGAAATGAAACATCTTGCCAATCTTGGTGATTGTCGTATCAAATACAATGAAGTCCTTTGGCTGCAACCCCTTGTTTGTCCGATATTCCTTGAACGATTGTTGCGCTTTCTGCATTTCGTTCATAAGGTTGTCCGAACCAGTGAACACGGAACGCCTTTGTCCGATGCACAATCCGTTTTCATCCTTGAAAAAGAAATCGCCTTCTTCATCTTCAGCGTTGTTGAACTGTGCGTTGACTACAACTTGCATTTGCATACGCATCCCGGATGCGTTCTTTCCCGGAAACTTGGTCGGTTGAATCTTGACTTTCTCAATGACAATTCTTTTGTCAAAAAGTTCGTCAAGGTCAATGCCCTTGCCAATTATGGCATCCGTTTCGATGTTTGAATCACTGAATCTTGGCATAATAATCTCCGATATTATATTGTTATGTTTGACAAATCCGACACAAGCATTGCATCCACATCTTCTGTAAACTGCAAGTATTCCTTGTATTCGGCTACCGCTTCGGCATCCTTCTTGATACCCATTGCATCCTTGTTGTACGAATTAACAAGGTCAAATTCCTCCGTTTCGTCAATAACTGAACGGATGACTGCCTTCTTTAACACCGCCTTTGTCGGATGCTCCCACACACGGATTTCACGGCAAGAAAAGCCAACTTGTCGTTCTCCCTCCTCACCTTCGGGAACTCCCATTTCGGGCGTGATGTTGTAACGGTACAAGAAAGAACCGTCATTATCCTTCTCAATGGTCTTTGGTGTGCCATGCTCCATGTCATAATGCGCATTAGGCACGAGTGAATTTAATTTCATACGGAAATGATTTTGAAAGTTTGTTCATTAAATTGATTGAATCACAATACTTGCACCATCCCCACCAAGAACAAATTTGTTGTTTATATTGCGCCTTGGTCGGTTGCTTCTTGCGCTTGTTCAACTTAGCCACCCGGCGGCAAAGTTTCTGTTTGATTGACTTGCGCAACCTTGTATGGGTATGATAGAACACATAACCAAGAAAATCAATTCCCCGGCTATCAACCGGGAACACTTGATGATTGCGTTTGACTTTCAATTGCAAAGCCTTGAAATACTCCCGGATTTCAACCAACAAGGCTTGAAGTTCTTTCTTTGTCGGTGCAAGAATGACAATATCATCGGCATACCGCCAATAATACTTCACTCGCTTCTTCTCCTTCAACCAGTGGTCGAAGTAAGCAAGAAACAAGTTTGCAAAGTATTGTGAAAGATAGTTGCCAATTGGCACACCATTCAATGCCGTTGCAACAAGTTGCCCCGTTTCCGGGTCTGTAACATAGTTTGCAATTGGCAAGTCGGTGTTCACGTTGGAATCAATGATTTCATCCAACAACGCCAAAAGGCGACCGTCCTTTATTTTACGTCTTACCACATCTTTCAACACTTCATGGTTGATTGATGGATAAAATTTGCGTACATCTATCTTCAAGCAATATTTTGTCCCTTCCTTGTCTTGCTTCAAAGCTACCTTCAAACTCTTTGCGCAAGCATGGATGCCACGTTCCTTGATACACGAATAAGTGTCCTTTGTAAAAATGGACACCCATATTGGCTCAAGAATGTTCATTACCGCATGATGCAAAATTCGGTCGGGGAAATATGGCAATTGGTAAATCTGTCTTTCCTTTGGTTCAAAGATGGTGAAAACATGATATTTGGACGTATGAAACGTCCCATTCTTCAAACTTTCATGCAACGCTTGGATATGTTCTTCACGTTGCTTGTCGTGAAGCTGCACGCCGTATGTGTGCAACTTTCCCTTGCGTGCCTTTTCATCGGCAAGCCTTAGATTGTCAAGGGATATGACCTTTTCGTAAAGATTTCCAATTCGTTTCATGTCTGTTTGCTTGTATATTAGGATTCTTCGGGCTTGCGCCCTACCAAAACCGTTCAACAATAATTGATTTTCTGCCGCCGGGCTTCTGTTCCCGACTTACCATTCCACGATGGAATGATAGGCAAGGTTTCCGTTTAGCAACTATATTTTTTACAAGCATAGCTGAGAACCGATATTCGCATTCGCAGTCGAAGCCGTATAATTCGTATTCGCATAAACGAAGCCCGCATTCGCCCCATTATTCGCATTACCGCTGAACAAAACGCCCCGACAACGGACAACCTTAATTTCATTTCATTTTCAGCTCACCTTTGTTCGATGATTCCGCCCGTTAGGCGGCGATTTCGATTTGCGGAATATAGCAAAGCCGAGAACCGATAGACGCAGCCGCAGTCGAAGCCGCATAATACGTATACGCATAAACGAAGCCCGCAAACGCCCCAGAATTCGCACAACCGCCGAACAAAACGCCCCGTTCTGCCGTTCCGCTTGAAGGTATGTTTGTATAGAAGTAATCGCAGAAATACGTTGTTGAGCCAGCACCTACCGACAATGGCATGATTTCACCATACTCACCGACAATCATTTCTTTGACGTAACCTTCCTTTCTTGGCAAAACTCCTCGCAACTCATATCCGGACAATCCATTTGAATTGAAGGATGCCGGGTCGTCCGCAACATAGAAGTTCGACAAGCCACCATCGGTTTCTGATTGAATCATACACTTGCAGCCATCCGTCCACTTCCATATATGACCGAAAGGAAGTTCAATGCCACGGTATCGGTTCACTTGCACCTTCTTTGTGTTGTTCGCATCGTATTCGGTTGGCATGGTAAATTCAACATATCCGGAATGATTGCCAAGGCTATTTGTATAACCACATGGGATAAATGGGTTGTTACCGTTGAAAGTTGACCACTTACCCCAATCAAGCGTTGTTACCCCTTCGCCTAAACCTCCTTGATGATAACCTTCGGATGTAAGTTCGGCATTGAAGGCTTCTTGCGAATTGAATGTGCAATACTCAATGGCAAACAACCACCAAATCTTGCGGTGTACCGAATAAACATTGCAGTTCCAAGCAACCGAACCGCGCTTCCTTGCGTATGCACGGAAGTTTGTCAAGTTGATTGATGTCGCCGGGCGACCAAGGAGTGTGTTTGCCTTTTCATCGTTGGATGCGTTGTTGTTTCCACCTCTGTAATCCGCATCGGCATTGACCACCGAACACAACTTGGATGTGGAACGCTGCACCGATGCTTCATACATTGATGCATAATCCTTCTTCCAAAGATGGAATCCGGGCAATGCTTGCGGTGATGAAATCGCACGGCGTTTATTCCCATCCATCTCGAAACGGACATACATATCCGGCAATTCCACCATTACTTGCCCATCCGCCCCGGTAAGGTTGGCGGCTGCTCCATTGTCACGCTTGGTTGAATCGTTGGCGTGAAGGTAGTAATTGACCGTCCCGTCATCCTTCAACAAACAACCACGCATCATGTTTTGCAAAGGCAACGACTTGTGAAGTTCGTCCTTGCCTATTCTTGTAGGATGTGGATTTGAAACCGTCACATCCCATTCAATGCCATACCAGTAATCGTATGCGCTTTGTGGTCTTGTCTGACCTACACCGATAAGAAGTCCCATATTAGTAACCCCATTTTAAGTTTATACCCGACAACGATGTTGCCTTTATCACTCGCACGATTTCGGGATTCCAACCTATCTCAAAGGTCGTTTCGATAAACGTTCCTTCTTCCATTCCGGCAAGCTGCACTTGCAACGAAACGGGTTGAACCCCATCGTTCTTTATCTGAAAGTTCTGCCCGGACACGATGGAAAAGTTTCCTTTATCCAATCCTTCGACAACTCCCATCTTTGCTATTTGGGCGGAAATCTGTTCGCCCGACCTTGTTACATCCATATATTCAATGTTTTGAACGTTGCAAAATTAAGAAATTTGTGTTATTGTAATACGCTTTGTGGAAAACGCAAGCGTAACTTTGCCCGAAAAGCCACGTTTGCGCCTTCCATTGCTCCCCCAAGCCCGGATATTGGGTGCTTATATATCGTATCTTGTCACACTGTGCCAGTATGCGCCATCAAAGACGAACCCCTTTGTTCTTCCCCCGGCGATATATATCTTATTGGCGTATAAATCGCCTTCATGCTCTGGTGCGTAATCCCCGTCGTATAGTTCTGACATACCGCCTTTGACATAATAGTTCCCGGCGTCTAAAAGGATTTGGTCGCCAGTGTTGCGGACAATCAGATATTGACCGACATTCGGACTTGAAGGGAAATATACAATCGGATTGTAATAACTTACCTTTATGTACACCTTGCAAAAGGCGGTTGCGGCGTTGATGCGTCCATACGCACTTGTTATTTTTTGCGTTTTCAGAATCAAACCACCATCGGCATTGATAGTTCCATGGAACATGCCACTATTCGCCGTCACCTTGTTCAAGGTTATGTTTCCCGACTTGTCCCATTCCATATTGCCATTTGCCAACCTTCCGCTTCCGTCCTTGTTTAGAAGGATTGTTCCACCGTTAATTTTTATCATTCCGTTGAACTCTCCATCCTCGCCATACAACGTGCCACGAACAACCGAATCTCCCGATATTTCGACATTTGTCATATATACTTTACCGTCTTGACGGACACGGAATGGCGCACTTGCCCGGTTCTCAAATGATGCGCCAGCCCAAAAGCGTATTGATTCAGCCGATGAACCATTGCCCGTGATTCCGGCAAGGATGTACTTTTCATCCCCGGCAACTTGCACCGTGCCGGATGTAACGTAACCATCCGAAATGAGCCGTCTTGCATATATAAAAAAGGCTCGCAAGTTT
>CALBLK010000005.1 GCA_937895845.1 uncultured Prevotella sp.
CCATGTCTGATGTATGAGATAGCGTGGGCCATTTTCAACAGTCATGTATGTAGCATAGACTGCTCGGTAAGCGTTGTCAGCATCCAACATTGAATAGTTCAGTCCGCTTATCAGCTTGTTATTTTTCCAGGTCTTTTCAAGTTCAACACGCCCCATTGTGCTCCATTTCTTCCATTTTCTTGCCACGGCCACCTGACCTTTTTGAATAGGGCCTTCGTACACGCTTGTCGGATTGTCTGCAAACACATATCTGTTGCTTTCACCTTGACTCTGACTGTCGAAGACTGTGCCATAGTTTGGATTCAGGAAGCCTGAGTTCGCGAATAGCAGACGGGCTGCATAGTTCAACTTCGTGGTCTTGTTGAACTTATGGTCTCCTATAACATCAAGCGAGTGGGCATCGGTTGCAGTCTCTTTCATAAGGTCGAAATATTCCTGCTCACCTGTCCATGGATTACGTGAAAAGCCCTTTCCAGAAATCTCTACATAGTTGGTTGTCCCGATGTCAAGACCGTTATAGGCCGACACAGTACCGTCTTTATGATAAATATATGGGTTGACGTTCCACTGGTTACAGCCTTCGGAATGAATGTATTTATAAAGAAGTCCGACCTGTCCTTTATGATATTTCTTGTTGATAAAGCCCTTGAGAATCTGCGTCTCATCGGCAAAACGCGAGAAAGAAAGGCGCTGACTCCCTGGGTCATAATTAAGGAACGCGCTGATCTGGTATTCCCATCCCTTTCCCATAGGACCAAAAATTTTGGCATTGCCACGTATAAGACCGAAGGTGTTGGTCTGAAATCTGGCTACACCGCCAAATTTGGGGTTGCCACGTCCGTCATCTGTTGAAAGCGACACTCCAATGGAGCCGTTGTAAATAGCTGTTTTATAAATGTTCATAGAACGTACATTCTCAAAGCTGCCATCCTGCCGCCAGGCACGGTTCGTCATCAGCGACTGCGCATCGTAAGAAACAGGAAGACCATTTTCTAAAATGGCAGTGCCTGCTATGTCAGTAGGCAAGCCAATGTTTATCTCACGTGGTTTACTGTCATCGGCTGCGTTCTGAAGCATGCTGCTTGCTTCCTGGTTCACTGTATTCTGCTCTTGTTTAAGGTTTTGCTTCTTCTGGTCTTGTGCTAAAGAAGGCATTACAGAGAAGACAGTTCCCAAAAACATCAATATGGAAATTTTGATATTCATATTTGTTTGTATATTTTTATTTTACAATGTTATTGACAATATTTTTTACGTTCCTGCCACATGATGTTTGGCAGACAATATGGACAAACCTGCCTTTTCGTCAGTTCTTCACTTCAAAGGTTAAGGTTCCACTTTCTTTCCAGCCATAACGTACAGCTTTTACAAAGATCCTTTTCACTCCAGCAGGCACTGCAAACGCCTTTGTGTATATGTCCCAGTTCTTGCCGTCAAAAGAATAGCCAATAGAGGCGTAATCGGTAAGGTTCGTGATGTAAACCATGTGGTTCACCTCATCTTGAGTTACGACAGGCTGCTCAGTAACACGCTGTTTACCGTTGGCATCAAGAATGCTGGCGCGCAAACGGGCCTCGGGAATTAGCGTAGCGTCATTGCCGCGGTCGCGGAACTCGTCTAGAGCCTTGCGGAAACGGACTATCTCCTCCTCATAAGCAGGATCATTTATGACATTGTTGAACTCATTGGGATCTTTTGTGAGATCATAGAATTCTTCAACTGGACGTTTCTCATACCAGTTCATCATTTTCTTTGGGAGTTTGCCTGTTTCATGTGCCCTGTTGAGATCCTTCACTGTAGCCAGCACATTACGGTAGGCTATACTTGTGCCGTTGGGGTCGTCGGTGAGATTGCGTATATACTGATATTTTGTGTTTTGCACACTGAAAGAATGCCACATGGCATTGGCTTGGCGGGCACGGTTTGCATATACAAACTTGCGCTCAGCCGGTTTGTCTTGAGACAGGTCTATGCCATAGAGATGTGTGGGGCGTTTCACGCCAGCGATACTGAGCAGTGTTGTTGGAATGTCCTCAAACGATATAAGGCGATTGTTCACTGTTCCGTTGGCCCCCAGCCAAGCCGGACGATATTTGTCGGGTACATGGACGATCATTGGTACCAGTGTGCTACTATTATACAAGTCGCGCTTTGAACGAGGCAAGCAATCGCCATGGTCTGTAGTTACAATAAATATTGTATTGTCCCAAAGGCCATCTTCTTTCAAGTTCTTGATTAAGTCGCCAACCTGACAGTCCATAACCTGTATGTTGTCATAATGTCGCGCAATTTCCTTTCGTGTAGCCTTTGTGTCAATAAAGAAAGGCTCGGTGCTCACTTTTTTGGGATTGGTAGGAACAATGCGGTCTTTGTACATCTCGCGTAGTTTGTCCCAATTCATCGCGCTCTTTTTCATCCCCTCAGGCAATGAGTTGTCATCTGTAAAGAATAAGCCTGACTCGTGTGTAATCTGCGGGTTATAATTGAAATAAAACGGTCTCCCCTTCAAATCATATTCACGCCATCGGGGGCTTAGCGTATGCGACTGCAGGTTCCCATATCCCTTTTCTGTTTCATTGAAGATAGAGAACGCGCCCGGGGCTGTCGGAAGGGCGAATTGGTAGTCGAATTTCACATCACAATAGGTAAAATAACCGGAACGGCGAAGCAATTCCGGGTAAGCTTTCACATCAGGCTGCGGCACTGCGAAATAGCCGCCACCAGGAAACTGGCATGAGCGCATATTCGGCATATTAGTAAAATTCTGGAAAATTCCTGTTATCAATCCAGAACGTGAAGGGCCTGAAACACCGCACATTGTATGCACATTAGTAAATCGCACCCCCTCAGATGCCAAAGCATCCAGGTTAGGGGTGCGAGCCACTTTGTCTCCATAGCACCCCCATCGTGGACTGAGGTCTTCTGCTATTACCAATACAATGTTCGGCCGGTCACTTTTTTGCTGCGCCTCAAACTTGCTGGTCTGGGCCATCAGGCTTGCCGAAGTGACAGAAAAAGCAGCAAGCGCAAATGCACTTTTGTTTAATTCCAATGAATCCATACTAATTTTAGGTTTTTATGAATGATAATTGTGTCCAGATATATTGATTCTGAACAATCACGAAGTTAAATTATATCCAAGAAGAACAATTTGATAAAAGATGTGATTGTTTGGTTTCCCATCCTTGTTATCTGTGTAGCAACTTTATTGGTTGCTGTGGCAGTAGCACATTGGCCACTTTTCTTGATGCTGCGCGCACATCGGCTGTTACAGTGGCGCGTATGTCGTTTGATGCCGCACCAATGAGGAAGTTGCCTTTCACACCGTTCACCTGCCACATTGAGGCCGTGTCATCAAACGAAGCCAGGTCATCGTTTTTTACCGTGAGCCTGAGTGTTTCGCTTTCTCCGGGCTTCAGCGTCTTTGTCTTTGCGTAAGCCTTCAGTTCAATTTCGGGCTTGTTAAGCTGCTTGCTTTCAGGGTCATTGTAGTAGAGCTGGACAACCTCTTTGCCTTCAGTCTTTCCCGTGTTCTTGACTTTTACGCTCACCTCATACGTATTGCCCTTTTGTGTTATTGCTGCATCGCTATATGCAAAGGTGGTATAGCCCAAGCCGTAGCCGAATGGGTATGACACAGGCTTCTGGAACGAGCTGAAGTAGCGGTAGCCCACATACACATCCTCCTCATAGTTGGTATAGTCGTAATCTTTGCGTGTGTGCCGTGGCGTGCCGTGGCCGGTCAGATTAAAGTCTGGCTCCTGGTTGATGGGGAAATTGTTTGAAGAGGCATTGTCAGCATACCCTATTGGCCACGTCATGGTCAGTTTTCCCGACGGCGAAGTCTTGCCCGTGAGCACATCAGCCACACTGTTTCCCCCTTCTTGTCCCGACTGCCAAGCGCAAAGAATGGCATCAGGCAGTCCTTTCCACGAAGCCGTTTCAATAACGCCGCCAATGTTCAGCAGCACTACAACCTTTTTCCCGGCAGCGTGGTAGGCATTGCACACGTCAGCAATCAGCTTTTGCTCGTTAAAGGTGAGACTGAAGTCTGTAGTCTTACGGTCTATAAACTCGCCGGACAGGCGTCCGATAGTGATGATGGCGACATCGGTGCTTTCAGCCTTCGCTTTCAGTATGTCGGCCTCGAAAGTTATTTCTTCAGGCAGTGGCGTGGGCAGGAATTGAGCCAGCGGTTTGCCGTCGTTGGCATGGGCCAGCACCTCTTTCTGCTTCTTAATATGTGCTTTGTAGGCAGTGGCCAAGCCGTTGTCAATCTCCAAGTTTGCGTTCTTCAGTCCTTCTGCCAGCGACACCACGTAGGCATGGTTTACATTGCCCGAGCCAGTTCCCCCCGCTATCAGCTCGTATGAAGTGCATCCAAACAGTGCCACTTCTTTCACATCTTTGTCCAGTGGCAGGGTGTTGGCTTTGTTTTCCAGAAGCACCATGCCTTCAGCTGCGCTCTGGCGCGTGAGTGTGGCGTGCGCCTTCAGGTCAGGTTTGTTTGTAGCCTTGTAGCCGTTGAAGCGCGGTGTCTTTTCAATCAGCTTCATCACGCGGCTTACACAGGTGTCAAGGTCGGCCTCTGGCAGTTTTCCGCTTTTAACGCCCTGCACAATGTCAATAAATTGCTGTTCGCGTCCTGGCTGCAGCATGTCGTTGCCGGCAGCAATCTGCTTGGCACCGTTGCTGCCGCCAAACCAGTCGGTCATCACCGTGCCTTTGAATCCCCATTCATCGCGCAAGACGGTTTGCAGCAGTTCGCGGTTTTCCGAGGTGTAGGTGCCGTTCAGATAGTTGTATGAAGTCATTACCGTCCAGGGCTGCGCCTCCTTTACCGCTATCTCAAATGGCTTGAGATAGATTTCTCTCAGCGCGCGCTGCGAGATGCAAGCGTTGTTGTTCATGCGGTTTGTCTCCTGGTTGTTGGCACAGAAGTGCTTGATGCTTGTGCCGACACCGTTTGACTGCACGCCACGCACATATGCTGCTGCCGTTTTTCCAGCCACCAGCGGGTCTTCCGAGTAATACTCAAAGTTGCGTCCGCACAGAGCGTTGCGCTGTATGTTCAGCGCGGGTGCCAGCAGCACGTCGGCGCCATAGGCTTTCACCTCTTCGCCAATGGCTTTCCCCACCTGTTCTACCAGTTCGGTGTTCCATGTCGATGCCAGCAGCGTGCCAATAGGAAAGTGTGTGCAATAGTAGGTGGCACTGTCGTTAGGTCGCGTAGCGTCAATGCGCAGGCCTGCTGGCCCGTCGGCCAGCACGATGGCCGGTATGCCGAGCGAGTCAAGCGGGTAGGTGGTCCCTGCCGCTCCCGGCACCAGATTTTTTGTGGCGCCTATCACCGCATTGTTTCCAGACACCCCTTTCATGCCCGTTCCAATGACAAAGTGTGCTTTGTCTTCCACCGACATCATTGCGATTGTGCCCTCAATGTCTATCCGTTTCGTCTCAGATGTGCATCCTGCCATAGCAAAAGCTGTGGCCAGGATGATGACGTTGTTTGTTGTTTTCATGAATTTGACAGTTTTGGTTTTTTCAAATTTTCTGTCGCAAAGGTAGTCACAACGTGTTGAGACATCATTTTTTATAGGCTAAACGCATTTTGAAAATGCCGAAAAGCGTTTTCCTTTTTGTGCATTTCCTTTTGTTTTTATGCAAAAAGTCTCTGCCAAGAAATATTATCTGGCCAAAAGGTTTTCGGAACAGTGCTTTTATCGTTAATTTTGCTATCAAAACCTCAAGGTATGAAAAAGAAGGTGTTGGCAGTGGCGCTAACCGTACAGTGTGTTTTGCTGCTGAACTTTTTTGTAGACTTTAACAAGTGGGACACTGACAAGGCAAAGTCGGTGATAGGGCCGATGAGGGAGAGCGAGACCCTCTCTGACCGCAGTGTTACAGCCTTCTGCGAGGCTGGCAACCAAACCATGTGGATAGGCACCGCCGATGGCCTGAATGTGTACGATGGGCAGAAGTATGTCCAGCTTGCGTGCCAGCCCGACGATTCGGCCACCATACCCGACAACTGCGTTAGAAGTCTTGTGTGCGATGGCAATGGGACGGTATGGGTGGGCACACCCAACGGCGTTGCCCGGCATCTTGGCTGGTTCCGTTTCAAGCGTTATGCGTTGCCCTATAGTGTGAATGGCGTCTACCAGCTCGTTGGATATGGCAACCGTGGTGTCATTGCCAATAACGGAACCGACGCCTATATCATAAAAGGTGAAGCCGTGAAGCCGTTTTACCACTTTTCGCAAAGCAGCACTCCTTGCAACTACATTTTCCCTGACCGCAAGGGCGGCTTTTGGGCGGTAGAGCCCCATGTCATCAAGCATTTCGATGGTTATGGCCGCATGACAGGCCCGGCCTTGTACAGCAAGTCGAATGTGGCATACGCCAGCCAGATGGGCGACACCGTCTGGCTGAGTCAGAGCCGCTGGCTCACGGCCGTTGACCTGAAGAACAGCCGCATCATCTTCCGCACGAAGGAAAGGCTGCCCATCATTGCCACGTCACTGTATGCCAAAGATGCCGGCCATGTTTATCTGAACAGCTCCTTTCATGGCCTCTACCTCTTTACCGTGCGTACCGGGAAGCTGGCCAAGGTGTCTGATGCCGATTTGCATTTGCGCCATAAGGATGTTACCATCTCAACGCTCTATGGCGACAAAAGGCATAATCTGTGGGTTGGCTATAACGACGGCGGCTTCCAGATACTGTCGTCTGCCACCATGGCGTTCGAGCAGTTTGACAACACACAGCTCAGAACTGCTACTGCCGGCCAGAACGTGTCGCTTGTCGGCGTTGTTGGCCAGAACGTGATTGGCAGCACCGAAGACGAGGTGTTCTGCTTCAACGCCCCCCGTAACACGGTGCGGCAATATCTGTACAAGGATATTTTCAGCGACAGCCCCTATTACCGGCAAACGCTGAGCGACGTGGTGCCGCTGAGCGCCACCCGGGCGTGGCTCGTCTCCAATGTGCGTGTGCTGTCGTGCAATGTGGCTGACGGGCGCATTGATGTGGTAAGCCGCGTGTTCAGTCCTAAGAACATAGGCCCTCTCCTTGGCAAAGGCTGCCGTGTGGCTGGCGACTTGGTGGTTACGAGCGACAGCCCTTACCTCTTGCGTTGCCGTTTCGGCGCCACATCCTGCGACTCGATTGCCGTGGGCGACAAGATGTACAACCACAAAAGCCTGTTGCTCGGTCTGCCCGACGGCCGCGTGCTTATTGTGATGAAGGGCCTCAATATGGCCGTGTATAATCCCGCTACCAACCAGGTGGAGCCTTATGTCACAGCCAAGCCGCCAGGCTTTGACAGCGCCGACCCCGAAGCCGTGTGCATCGATGGCCTGCGCAGGGTGTGGATAGGGACGCGTCATAACGGCATGGTCCGCCTGTACCTTGGCCGGCACAGGGTGGAATGTGTGACCGACGTGCAGTTCGACAACATTGCAGCCATCCACGATGACGGACGCGGGCGACTGTGGATCTGTTCGCACGATGACATGGTGGTTTATAACCCCACAACGCGCAACGTCAGCTTCGGCTACAGCCTGTCGGCCATCAATGACAGCCCCCGCACGTTTTTCTATCGCAACATCTGCCAGATAAGCGGCAGCGGTGCCCTGGTGTTTGGCACCACGCGAGGCTGCTTGATGCTGCCCCTGGGAGTTAAGAACAGCAACAAGCCGGCACTTGTCCTGCGTGGCATAGACATCTACTGTGACGATGGCACCCATAAGGCCATCAACTCAGACCTTTCCTGCCCAGCCCACATCACTCTTCCGCACGACGAGAACAGACTGACTTTTGCCTATGGCAGCACCAGTTTTGGCAACCGCGAGCGAAAGGTCTACCAGTACCGCCTTGACGGTTACGACCGCGACTGGTCGGCCCCGTCAACAGGAATGTCGGCCCACTATGCCCATCTCGCGCCAGGAACCTACACCTTCCGCGTGCGCCTGGTGCAAGCCCGGCATGGCGGCAAGGCGCAAGAGTGCAGCGTGAAGGTGACGGTCAAGCCCTCGTTCTGGCTCTCGTGGGCAGCCCTCTACTTCTATCTTGTGTGCATCGCGTTTGCCGTCTATCGCTTCCAGCTGGTCTACCTGCACGCCCAGCGCAACAAGCTGCGCGTGAAGCAGCTGGCCAGCGAGCGTCTCCGCGACAAGCGCACCAACGAGATGAACATGAACTTCTTTGCCAACATCTCGCATGAGTTTCGCAATCCGCTCACCCTTATAGCCGGGCCGCTACTCATGCTCAAAAGCGACGAAACGCTGCCGCGTCAGGTGCGCAAGACTCTCAACTCGGTGTGTGTCAGCGTAAACCGCATGCTGGTGCTCATCGACCAGATGCTCGACTTCAACAAGCTCGAGACCGATGCCTTGCGCCTTGGCGTGGCCGAATGTGATGCCGTGTGCGAGCTGCATACGCTTGTGCGGGTTTTTGCCGAGACAGCGCGGCTCCGGCACATCGAGGTTACAGTCTGTTGCCCTGGGCAGAACCTGTTTGTGTGGATGGACCGCGACAAGTTTGAAAAGATTATGAGCAACCTGCTTACCAACGCCCTCAAGCACACCCCCGACGGAGGTCTGATAAAAATTGAGATGGAGAAGACGGGAGCCGGCCGGTTGCGCGTGAGCGTGTTTAACAGTGGCTCGCATATTGATGCCGACAAGATTGACAGTATTTTCAAGCGTTACTATCAGATTAAAGGCACCTCCCCGACCCATCAGTACGGGCTGGGCACCGGGCTGGGCCTGTATTATGTGAAGCGCCTTGTGGGCCTGCACCATGGCGAGATAAAGGTTGAAAATGTGCCCACGGGCGGCGTGGCCTTTGTCTTTTCCATACCCGCAGACGCTCCGTCCTACAGTGCCGGCGAGCATATAGCCAGGGGGGGCGGCCCGATGCAGATACCCACAGAGGCTGACACCGACCTTGCCGACAGCAGGGTGGAGCGGAACCGCAGCGATGTGAACGAAACGGTGGCCAAGCCTGTGGCGCTCATCGTTGACGATGATACTGCCGTGGCGCAATATGTACGCAGTCTCTTTGGTGACGAGTATGTGGTGGTGAACAAGTATTCGGCCGAGTCGGCCCTTGAAAGCATTGCCAGCATCAAGCCCGACATCATCCTGAGCGATGTCATCATGGGCGAGATGAACGGCTACGAGCTCTGCCGGCACCTGAAGTCAGACCTCATGACCTGCCACATACCTGTGGTGCTGATTACGGCCAAGTCGAACGTTAGCGAGCAGGTGGAGGGCCTGGGCTGTGGCGCCAATGCCTATGTCACCAAGCCCTTCGACCCGCGTTACCTGCGCGCCTTGGTCAGCAGCATACTGCATAATGTGGCCTTGCTGCGCAAAAGGCTGGGGGAGGGAGAGCGCGCCGAAACCTTGGCCGGAGAGCTGGCCGAGCAGGACCGCCAGTTCCTTGACCAGCTGTATGGGCTGATGGAGCAGCACATCTGCAGCCAAAACCTCAACGTGGCCACCATCAGCAAGGAGCTGCTCATCAGCCAGTCAAAGTTCAACTACAAGCTGAAGGAGCTTACGGGCGAGACCCCGGGCAACCTGTTCCGCAAGTTCAAGCTGAACAAGGCTGCCCGGATGTTGCGCGAAGGGAAGCTCAACGTTTCCGAGGTGGCCTACGCTACGGGGTTCGGCACGGTGAGCTACTTTTCGGTGGCCTTCAAGAAGCAGTTTGGCGTGTCGCCCAGCGAGTACCGCTAACGGTGCCGCCCCACACATTGCCGCCCTTTTGTGCAAAAACGAAAATGTTTGTATAAAAACGAAAGGCTTTTGGCACTTTATAGGAAGTGGAGTGCATTATAAACAAAGTGGCAAGCGTAGGAAAGGGGTAACTTTGCAACACGAAATTTGAAATTAAAAACCCGAGAAATGAACACATTGTTTGCCAAGTTATTGTTGCCAGCCACTGCCCTGACAGGCATGGCTGCACAGGTGCAAGCCCAGCGGACGGCAGCCGCCGGGCGTCCCAACATCCTGTTTATCATGTGTGATGACCATGCCATGCAAGCCATCAGCGCTTATGGCAGTGCGCTGTCGCAGCTTGCCCCCACTCCCAACATTGACCGCTTGGCGCAGCGTGGCATGCTCTTCCGTAATTGCTTCGTCGAGAATTCCCTCTCGGCGCCCAGCCGCGCGTGCCTTGTCACCGGCCTTTACAGCCATCAGAACGGGCAGCGCCAGCTGGCAGAGGGGATTGACACGACGCGGCAGTTCTTCACCGAACTGTTGCAGGCGGCAGGCTACCAGACAGGACTGGTGGGCAAGTGGCACCTGATGTGCGAGCCTAAGGGCTTCGACTATTATCACGTGCTCGACGACCAAGGAAAATATTATAACCCCACTTTCTGTTCGACCGGCCATTACAAGCAGTACAGGCAGGAGCATGGCTATGCCACAACGCTCATCACACAGCACGCCATCGGGTTTCTTGACCGCCGCGACAAGTCAAGGCCATTCTGTCTGATGGTTCACCACAAGGCCCCGCATCGCAACTGGATGCCTGACACTAAAAACATTGGCCGCTATGACAAGGTGCGGTTCCCATTGCCAGCCACTTTCTTCGACGACTATGCCACGCGCGGCACAGCTGCCCGCACGCAGAAGATGAGCGTCATTGACGACATGGAGATGATACAGGACTTGAAAGTGCCCGAACTGCTTGACACCAGTAGCGTAGAGAGCATGGCTTCTTACAGTGCCCTGGCGGGCGAGCTGTCACGCCTTGACCGGCAGCAGCGCGCCGCCTACGACAAGTATTACCTGCCACGCAACCGCCGTTTCATGGAAGCCCGGCTCGAAGGCAGGGAATTGGCTGAATGGAAGTACCAGAACTATGTGCGCGACTATATGGCTGTCATCGCATCGGTTGACGAGAGTGTGGGCCAGCTGCTCGATTACCTTGAGGCGCACAACCTCGACAAGAACACCATCGTGGTTTACACCTCCGACCAGGGCTTCTACCTGGGTGAGCACGGCTGGTTTGACAAGCGTTTCATGTATGAAGAGTCTATGCACACGCCGCTGATTGTGGCTTGCCCCGGCCGTGTAAAGGCTGGCGTTGAATGTACAGACCTTGTGCAGAATGTCGACTTCGCGCCCACATTCCTCTCGCTGGCCGGCGTGCAAAAGCCCGCGCAGATGACAGGCAGGTCGCTCGAACCGCTGTTCGGCGGAAACAGGCCAAAGGACTGGCGCGAGAGCCTGTATTATCACTATTACGACTATCCCACTTTCCATCTCGTGCGAAAACATGACGGCGTGCGCACCGCCCGCTACAAACTTATCCACTTCTATGGCAAGGGCGGGGAGCAGGGCGCACGGGAAAACAAGTACCAGACAATGCCCGGCACCCGGGAGAACAGGGTGTACAACTACCTGAGACAAGCCAACTACTTCACCTCCGACACAGCCGCCGTTGACTACTACGAGCTATACGACCTGAAGGCCGACCCGCACGAGTTGGACAACATCTACGGCAAGCCGGAAACAATGGGCGTGTTCAAGGCTCTGAAGAGACTGCTCGACGGCTACCGGAAGACGCTTAAGGTAGACGAATATTAAGTTAAAAAGGACAAGAACCGTCAACATGATGAATACACTCAATCCCTTTGCGCGGCCCCTTTACATGATGCTGAAGCCCGTGGGGGCCGCGTGCAACCTGCGGTGCAAATACTGTTATTATCTTGAAAAGGCCAACCTGTACAAGCACTCGTCTTCGCGCGTGCTGAGCGAGGAGATGCTCGAACAGTTCACACAAGAGTATATCGAGGCGCAAACCATGAGCCAGGTGCTCTTTACCTGGCATGGCGGCGAGACGCTCATGCGCCCGCTCTCCTTCTTTCGCAAGGCTGTCGAGCTGCAAAAGAAGTATGCTGCCGGGCGGCGCGTCGACAACACCATACAGACCAACGGCACGCTGCTTACCGACGAGTGGTGCGAGTTCTTGCACGACAACCATTGGCTTGTCGGCGTCTCGGTCGACGGGCCGCAGGACTTGCACGACGAGTATCGCCGCACGGCTGCGGGAGCCCCGTCGTGGGTGAAGGTGATGCGCGGCATACGGCTCCTGGACAAGCACCATGTCGAGTGGAACGCCATGGCTGTGGTCAACGACTTCAACGCCGACTATCCGCTTGACTTCTACCATTTCTTCAAAGACCACGGTTGCCGGTACATCCAGATAACGCCGGTCGTCGAGCGCATCGTCAGCCACGGTGACGGCCGCCGTCTGGCCACCCTCACCGACAGCGACGAGGCTCCGCTGGCCGACTTCTCGGTAACGCCGGGGCAGTGGGGCCGCTTTCTGTGCACCATCTTCGACGAGTGGGTGCGCCATGACGTGGGGAAGACGTATGTCGAGCTGTTCGACTGCATTCTGGCCAACTGGGTGGGCGAGCGTCCGGGCATTTGTGTCTACGCCAAAGAGTGCGGGCACGCCGGCGTGATGGAGTTCAACGGCGATGTCTATTCGTGCGACCATTTTGTGTTTCCCGCCTACCGCCTGGGCAACATTCGCGAGAAGACCATCACCGAGATGCTGTATGGTGACCGGCAAAAGCAGTTCAGCAAACTGAAAAGCCAGTCGCTGCCCCGCGAGTGCCGCGAGTGCAAGTGGCTGTTTGCCTGCAATGGCGAGTGCCCCAAGAACCGTTTTGTCAGAGACCGCTATGGCAACCCCGGCAAAAACTACCTGTGCGAGGGCTACCGCATGTTCTTCGAGCACGTGGCACCGTATATGGACTTTATGAAGAACGAATACCTTAACCGGCGCCCGCCCTCAAATGTCATGCAGCATGTCGACGAGATAGAGCGCAACCGGGCCCAAACCGAATATGCTGACTTTTCAGTTGCCGGGGAATAATGACTTAAGCCCAAACCGGGCATAGAATAGATTTGACTTAAAATTTAAATTTTTACAATGCAATGAGAAAGCGGATATTCTTAATCGCCAGCATGCTGTGCGTTCTCTCGGGATTTGCGCAGCAAGGGCCGCTGGCCACCACACAGTACGGAGTGCTGGAGGGTGTGTGCGAATCGGGGGTGAACGTGTTTAAGGGGGTGCCTTTTGCTGCGCCGCCCACTGGCGCGAACCGGTGGCGTGCGCCGCAGCCCGTGCAGGGCTGGCAGGGCGTGCGCAGCGCAAAGAAGTTCGGCAACGACCCCATGCAGGGCAACCCCTTCGGCGACATGGGCTTTGATGCCGAAAAGAAAAGCGAGGACTGTCTCTACCTGAACGTGTGGACACCCTCGAAGACCATGGCCGACCGCCTGCCCGTTGTGATCTATTTCAATGGCGGCGGACTGATTGCCGGGTCGGGCAGCGAGCCACGCTATGCAGGGCTGCAGATGGCACGCCACGGAATCGTTGCCGTCACAGCCAACTACCGGGAGGGCATCTTCGGATTTCTCGCCCATCCGCAGCTGTCGGAGGAAACAGCATACAAGGGTTCCGGAAACTATGGCTTTATGGACCAGGCCGCGGCCATCAGGTGGGTGTATGAAAACATAGCCGCCTTTGGCGGCGACCCCGGGCAAATCACCATCGTGGGCGAGTCGGCCGGGGCTGTGTCGGTGAGCGCACTGCTCGTGTCGCCCCTCGTGCGCGGCATGGTAGCCCGCGCCATGGCCTCTTCGGGGGCCGTGTGCGGGCGGAAGGCGCTCTCACTGAAAGAGGCCGAGATGCAGGGCGTGGCGAGCCTGAAGAAAATGGGGCTTGAAAACATTGCGCAGGCACGGAAGATGGGTGCCGGCGAACTGCTGGAAAAAAGCAGTATGGACGGTTTGCCAGCCTGTTGTGTTGACGGCTGCTTCCTTACCGAAGACCCCACAGAAGCTTATCTTAAAGGGCACCAGCAAAGGGTGCCGCTGCTGGTTGGGCGCAACAGCATGGAGATGACGCCGCTGGCCTATCTTGAAGGCAAGGAACCCACACTGGCCAACCTCCGCCCCGTGCTTGAGCGCGTCTTTGGCGACAAGACCGAAGAGGCCATGCGCCACTATGGACTCAAGACCGACCGCGACGTGCTTGGCAAGCCTGGCGTCGATTTTGCCTCAGACCGCTTTATTGCCTATGGCACCTGGCTTTTTGGCTACCTGCATGCCAAAACGTCTGGCCAGCCCGTCTACCGCTACTGCTTCACGCGGCCGCGCCCCGAGATGCGCGACAAGGGCTTGGTGGCCGGACTGGCCGGCGGCGTGCAGAGGAAAGGCGATGGCAGGAACGGCAACGTGATGACCGCTGCCGGGACTGGCGTGTTCAATGGGGCTGTCCATTCGGCCGACATTGAGTATGCTATGGGCACACTGCCCACCAACCGCGTGTATGACTGGCAGCCGGAGGATTACCGCGTGTCAGACCAGTTTGTCAACTATTACGCCAACTTCATCAAGACGGGGAATCCCAATGGCTTGGGCTTGGCCGACTGGACTTCGATAACCGGCAAGAGCAAGCCCACGCAGCTTATCCTTGATGTCAACTCGTATGAAACCTTTGACCCCGACTTTGAGCGGCGCAACCTGTTCTTGATGGAGGTGGGCGGCGTGGCTAACCGGTAGGGTGGGGCCGGATGGCAAACAAAAAGCGGCGGCATGGAAACCATGCCGCCGCCAAGCACCTTAATTAAAGTGTGTACCGTTACTCAGGGGTTTGGCTATTTGCTAAAGTTAGCCTTAAGCTCGTCTTTGCGCGCCTGAAGCATCTGAAGCTCATGAGCCTTTGCCTCGATAACCTTGTCGATGCCCTTCAGCTCGATAAACTCACGGAAGTGTTCAACCTCTTTGAAGGGAACACCGCTGTTGAGAATGTCAATCAAATCGTTCACCAACTTCTTGTCATCTTCTGACAAATCTTCAACCTTCGCTTTAAGTTCACTCAACTTGATCATGACTAATCGTCCTTTCTATTGATTTTAATAAGGTCCTTTATGCCTGCCAGGCCGTACGGCGCTTGCCTACTGTCACCCATGTCGGCAGACTTTGCTCAAAAGAAGCCCCACTCTCCGGCTAGCTGTCAGAACAACGAGGATTCGCTTGTCTTCCAATGCCCGGCCGGGGGGCGTAGCTCCCAAACCAGTTCGTCATGCCATTGCTCGCCACTCCCGGCGGGCGGCAGGTGCTTGCTTCACCATCCAAAGATGCAACCGTCTGCAAACAGGCCGCTTGCCGGCAATGCCACAAACGCGAAAACAAGCAATCGGTGGCCGGCACCTGCTCAGTGTGTGCAAAGATATAATATTACTGCAAAATAACAAACAAAAAGCCATGAAAATTTCATTTGGCGTATAATTCTTATTGGCTTATTGGCCAGCAAGCAGCCCGAGGATGGCGGGGGGCAGAGTGCCGTCTGCATTTCGCGCAGCGGAGAGTTGGCTTGCGTCTATACTGTTGGGGGCCGGACACTGGATGTTGCCGCTGTCCACCCATTTCCCGCCGGCATAGGAAAAGGTGTTGCCACTCACGGAGCAACTCCCGGCGTCAATGGCATTGGCTATCCTCTTGTTGCCATAACTGGTGTTGTGACGGATGACGTGACCATATCCGGGGACGTCAACCGCATCGCGATGCGACTTCCCCTTTCGGTTCGCAAGCGAGTAGTTCAGCATGCGGTTGCTGTAGGCGGCATTGTGCTCAAACCTCACCCCGCCCAGATGGTGGTTGCTGAAAAAGCCATTTGCCTTGTTCTCGGCAGCCAGGCAGTGGCTTACCACATGCATCGGAACGTCTTTGATGCGCACATCCCCTCTCATGCCATAGCCACCGGCCTTAAACCCGTTGCCATTTGCCCGGGCAACCCCGTCTTTGTCATACCCGTTGCGGAAGGCGATGCAATATTCCGCCTTGGCAGCCGACCGGCAACTGATAAAGTCGAAGCCGTCGTCGCTGTTTTGCCATGCCCTGCAATACCTGAATGTGTTTCCCTCGCACCCGGCCTTGACATGGCATCCAAACCCGTCGCTGTTGCCGCCGTTGTTTGCGCCATTGTCCACGCCAATGTTAACAGCGTCGAAATTGTTGTAGGCGTCACAGTTGGTGATGACATTGTGCCCGGACCTTCCCATAATGTAAAAGCCTATGCCCATGCCGTCATGCGCCGCGATGTTGTCAAAGGTGCAGTGGTTTCCGCCATTGACCCTGAAGTTTTCGGACTGCGTGTTCTTGGATGACTTCGGAACCGTGATGCCAACCACCTCAATATTGGAAAAACGGAGGTAGTCAGCATGAACATAGAAGCCGGTGATCCGCTTGCCTGTACTCACACCGGACAAGTCGAAGACGGGGCGGCGGCCATGTGCATCCTGCACACCCCTGTAAACGATTGGGGATGCGGCGGTGCCGCTGGTGGCGAAGTCGAAGATAACGTCCCACACGCTGTCAGAGACGGTGTCCATCATCTCGCTTGGTTTTACATGGTAGGTGCCGGGCAGGATAAAAACGGTGTCTCCGGCCGCCACTTTCTTCTGGGCTGTGGCCAGTGAGGCCAGGGGGGCCTTTGGTGATGTTCCGCCATTGCAGGCATCTCCTGCCGGAGAAACGTAATAGTTCGTGCCGACCATCGGCAGAGACGGGGCTGTGAGCCACAAAAGCAACGCCAACGACTTTTTCATTGCCATTTTTTTATCGGCCTTCCTTCATGTCTCTCAGCATGCTCACGTCGTCAATGAGGCACGTTGCGCCAGCCTTGCCGTCAGCATAGACCGACAGCACAGCCTTGCCTCCTCTAACTCTCACGCCTTCCAGCACGATGTCGCTCCACTTTCCTGCGGCTGCACGCCCCATGTCTTTCCTTGACACACGCCCCCCGCTTTCCACGCTCAGGCGCAAGGCCTTGAACTTGCCTTTGACGTTCACTTTCAGGCGAACCGTGTAGTTGCCGTCAGGCAGTGTGCAATAGGGCGTGGAGCTGATCTCCTGGCTCACTCTTCTGACAAAGGGCACTCGGTCAGAGATGCACAGGCTTTTCTCGCCGGTCACCTGCCGGCGGTCCTCAGCCGTGTTCAGGTGGTTGAGGCGCGGCGACAGCTGCGGGTCGAACGAGACTGGGCTGCCTTTCAGCACCTCCGTCTTCCACCCGGACAGCCAGTCCTGGCGGGGCTTCACGGGATTGGGCACCGGGCGGCGGTCGGCCTCAAAGCTGCCGTTGGCAACATAGTCGTTGTCGTCAGCCACCCGCCACTCGCCGGTAGACACGTTCAGGTCCCAGGAGCTGAGCGAGTTGAAAAAAGGTGTCTCCCCTTGGAAAGACAAGGGCACCCACTGGTTGTACCCCAGTCCGTTGCCGGCAAAGTCAGCCCAGCGGTCACCGCAGTACACCACCGTCTCCTGCTTGCTGCCACGTACCGTGACAAAAAAGCCGGTCTGCGTGACATGGGCGTAGTCGGCAGAGCAGCCCTCCATCACCAGCATCCTGTTTTCCGGGAGATAAGGCCCGTAAATGCTGTCTGCAACCAGGTAGTAGGCGTGTGACGCGTCCCAGCCATACAGGTCGGAAGCGCACATATAGTATTTTCCCTTGTACTTGAACATGCAGTTGCCTTCGCGGCCCGCGCCCTTGAACACCTGGTGGCAGTCAAGCAAGCCAACCTTGCCGTCCTTCATGCCTATTTCAGAAAGGTAAATCTTGTTTCTTCCCCGCCCGTATGAATACACAAGGTAGGAGCGGCCTGTGTCCTCGTCGGTAAACACGGTCTGGTCGCCTGTGTTTGGCGTGCCAATCATGTCGCGCATCGTAAACCAGTTGTGCCATTCAAACCTGCCGGCCGGCGACTTCCCCAGCACGACCAGCACGCTCTCCCCGTTCTTGGACGCAGCGGAGACGTGTTGCACAAAGAGGGCGTAGCGGCCGATTTCCCTGACATAGGCCACACCCAGCCGCCCGACCCAGCCGTCGGGGTCGCTGCCGGCACGGGTAATGTCGTCACGCGTGAAGACATCGCCCTCGAAAGTCCAGTTCACAAGATCATCCGAACTGTAGCACGTAACTGACCTGAAGCGAAACGCCTTCACTGTGACAGAAGGGTCTTTCAGATAATCCTCCGCGCCCATATAGCGCACGCCATACCAATAGTAGCGCAGCCGTCCGTCCTTCGGGCTTGGAAAGCGGAAGATGCCACCCCCCTGGCTGTAAATGGGCGCTCCGTCCACGGTATGCCAAAACCTGTCGTTCTTAATGTTGCCGAAACCGGCTCTTCCTGCATTTTCCGCACTTGTCAACACGCAGGCACACAGAAGAGACAACAATACAATCCATGCTTTCCTTTTCATTTTATGACTTGGTTAAAGATTAGTCCTGTCGGTTTATGATGGCTGCAGCTTGCCGTCTGCAAAGGTAATGCAATCTGAACACAACACAAAACAAAAGCTGCAAAACTGTGCAGGCGGGCGCACAGGACAGGCTGTTTCAGCGCGCAAAACGAACCGTTCTGCACGCCGGAACGCACCGTTTGGCCGTCCGGAACGAACCGTTTGGCGACCCGGAACGCACCGTTTGGCAGTGCCGGCGACATGGGCGGATAAAAAAGAGTGGCGTGGCTACTGCACGTAACCACGCCACTCTCAGGCAAGCGCATGCCGCCGCACGGGGCGGGCACCCTGTCAATGCCCATACAAATCCGCACTGACATCAAACGGGCTGTCAAAGTCTTTCAGCAACTCATGCCTGGTGTCTTTCTCGGAGAGAATGGCATGTTCCGTCGGAATCCTCCAGTCAATGCCAAGGCTGCTGTCCGTAATCGAAATGCCACCGTCGGCTTCAGGATGGTAAAAGTTGTCACACTTGTACTGGAACACCGCAGTCTCCGAGAGCACGGAAAACCCATGTGCGAAGCCGCGCGGAATGAAGAACTGGCGGTGGTTGTCCTCTGTCAGCTCCACAGCCACGTGCCTGCCGTAGGTTGGCGACCCCTTGCGGATGTCCACCGCCACGTCAAGCACAGCCCCTTTCACACACCTCACCAGCTTGCTCTGCGTGAACGGCGGCCGCTGGAAATGCAGGCCGCGCATCACCCCATAGCTGCTCATGCTCTCATTGTCCTGGCAAAAGGCAATGTGACGCACCTTCTCGTCAAACTCCCTCTGCGAAAAACTCTCGAAGAAATATCCGCGAGCGTCCTTGAAAATGCGCGGCTCTATTATCACCACGCCCTCAATATCAGTCTTGATTACTTCCATATGTTGTTACTGTTACTTGTTGTTCCTGTTTTCCATTGACTTTTCCTTTGTGCGGCCAACGCAGCTTCTCCAAAGGAAGTGCCATGTCCTGAAGATTGGCTCACTCAATGCCTCGGCGGGGTAATCCCTCACAAAGTGCATGTTGCGCCATATCTTCAGAAAGTACTTCCTTGCCATGCCTTGCCGGGTGAAATGCCCGTACTTGGCGTAATGCTTGCCGAAGTTGCCGCCGTCCATAATCTCAGCCAGCAACAGCTCGCCCCGCCTCCTGTCAGCCGGCACAACCATCATCTCTTCGGCCAGCCCAAGGGCTTCATGCAGCACATACATCACCGCCCCGGCAAACTTCCGCAGCCCGAGATACTTTAGAGACTGTTGCATGCTAAGTGTTAAATGTTGGCATAATGAACCGTCATTCCGCTTGCCATTCAACACTCCACATTCCTCATTCCACCTGTCCATTACATAGTAATAGTCTACCATCTGCCTCATCCCAATTCCTTCGTCAAAGAAATGGTGATACAGGTGGCACAGCTGGTAAACCACATTGAAAGCCACGGTAGGCACAGCAATCTCACCGGCGCCATCAGGCAAATTCACCACATTAGAGCATTGCAAATCCGCATTCCGTTTGAACCACTTCTGCAACCGATGGTTGTAGATAGGATTGTTCATCATACAAGGAAAGAAATGCAACTCCACTGGCACGCCGTCCATGGACGTTTCCAAATGGTGATACCTGATGTCGTCACCCATCTCAAAATGCTTTTTGGCATACTCGGTAATCTCACTCCGACTTGCATTCACCCATACATCAATATCCCCGGGAGTGCGAGAATAAGGATTTGGATATGTCAGTGCATTGCCCTGTCCTTTCAATATGCAGCATCGCAAGCCGTCTTCTCGAAGCTGCCGGTAAAGCTTGGCGGCAACCTCATTCACCTTCATGTTCCGTCGGCGAATCTGCTGCGCCTTGCCCATCCAGGCCATCAGCAAGTCCTGCGCTATTGGGTTCCGCTTCATCTCCCCGGGGTATTCGCGCCACAGCCGCTCCAGTCCGTCAAAGCAGAATCCAAGCATCGCTTGCTTCGAGGCAAAGGAATACAGCTGCCGCCAGTCCAACCTGGCGACAGCCATACCCATATCCGTTCCATTGCCTAGGCAATATTTCAAGAACAAAAGATTTGCTGATGCTTGTGCCATTGTCTTTGTTACAGCCTTTTATTTCTTGTACATATCATCATAATACTTCTGATAATCGCCACTCGTCACGTTGTCCATCCAGTCCTGGTTGTCGAGATACCATTTCACAGTCTTCTCGATTCCCTCCTCAAACTGGAGGCTTGGTTCCCAACCAAGCTCTCTCTGGAGCTTTCGGGAGTCAATGGCATAGCGCATGTCGTGCCCCTTGCGGTCTGTCACATAAGTGATGAGGTCGAGATCCTCGCCTTCCTTTCTGCCAAGCAGACGGTCAACGGTCTTGATAACCACCTTGATGATGTCAATGTTCTTCCATTCGTTGAAGCCACCGATGTTATAGGTCTCTGCTATCTTGCCCTTGTGGAAAATCAAGTCGATAGCACGGGCGTGGTCCTCCACATACAGCCAGTCACGCACATTCTCCCCTTTGCCATACACGGGCAACGGCTTATGGTGGCGGATGTTGTTGATGAACAACGGAATCAGCTTCTCCGGGAATTGGTATGGCCCATAATTATTTGAACAGTTGGTCACAATAGTAGGCATACCGTATGTGTCGTGAAAAGCACGGACGAAGTGGTCGCTGCCAGCCTTGGATGCCGAGTATGGCGAGTGAGGATTGTACTTGGTTGTTTCCACGAAGAAATCCTCGCCATAAGCCTCATGGTTCTTACCGCTGGATGCCTTGGTGGTGAAAGGAGCAGGGATGCCCTCTGGGTGCGTCATCTTCAGCGCACCATATACCTCATCGGTAGAGATGTGGTAGAAACGCTTGCCCTCATACCCTTCAGGCAGACTCTCCCAATAGGTTTTTGCAGCCTGAAGCAGAGACAGAGTACCCATCACATTGGTCTGGGCGAAAGTAAAGGGATCCTTGATGCTCCTGTCTACATGGCTCTCAGCAGCAAGATGGATAATACCATCCACATGCTCATCCTGCATCAATTTCAAGAAAGCATCGAAGTCACAGATGTCCATCTTCACGAACTTGTAGTTTGGCTTGTCCTCGATGTCCTTGAGGTTAGCGAGATTGCCAGCATAAGTCAACTTGTCGAGGTTGATGATGTTATACTCAGGGTATTTGTTTACAAAAAGGCGGACAACATGTGACCCGATGAAACCGGCGCCGCCAGTGATAACGATATTCTTCATTTTATTTCTTTAAATTGTTAATACATTTCTCCAACGAGTCAACCCAGTAAGGCACTTTCACGCCAAATGTATCCTTGATGGTTCGCTTGTCCAGTACTGAATAGGCAGGACGAGTGACAGGCGAAGGGTATTCAGAACTGTAGCATGGCTGTATGTCGCAATCCTTATGGCCGGCAATCCTTGCAATCATCTGTGTGAAGTCATACCAAGAGCACACACCCTCATTGGAGAAATGGTAAACACCTACATATTCATTCTTATTCTTTGCGGCCTTCACCTTTTCCAATATTGTTATGATGGCATTAGCCAAGTCAAGAGCGTAGGTAGGAGTGCCGCACTGGTCAAACACCACCTTCAGCTGTGGCTTTGTCGCCGTCAGATTAAGCATCGTCTTGCAGAAGTTCTTGCCAAACTCCGAATAGAGCCAGGCCGTACGGATGATAACATACTTGCAACCTGTGGCGATTATCTTCTGCTCTCCATGAAGCTTTGTCTCTCCATACACACCGGTAGGCGTTCCTTTTTGGTCTGGGCCGCAGGGCACATTGTAGGGTTCCTTGCCAAAAACATAGTCCGTGGAAATCTGTACCAGCACGCCATCCACTTCTTTCATTACCTTTGCCAAGTTCTCTGGAGCATCTGCATTGAGCCTTTCTGCGAGTGCAGCCAACTTTTTGTCGGTTTCGCAAGCATCAACATTGGTCCATGCCGCACAATTGACAATGGCATCAATCCTATTCTCTTTCACCATCTTACGGATGGCGTCAATGTCTGTGATGTCAAGGTGGGCAGTCTCCTGTCCTTCCACCTGATTGACATCCGTGAAAACATAATGGTCTGCCGTATTCTTGCTAACAATGCGCATCTCGTTGCCGAGCTGTCCGTTGGCACCCGTCACCAATACATTCATCATTCACTGTCCTTTTTAAGGGAATTGCGTTCCCGGTTAATATTCCAAATTTTTCTTCAACGTATCATCACCCTCGTCAAGGATGGAGAGAAGATACCTGCCATAATCGTTCTTCTGCATCGGCTGTGCCACCTCCCTGAGTTTGTCAGCAGTAATCCAGCCTTGACGATAGGCAATGCCT
The DNA here is from genome assembly GCA_937895845.1 of uncultured Prevotella sp. Classification (GTDB taxonomy): domain Bacteria; phylum Bacteroidota; class Bacteroidia; order Bacteroidales; family Bacteroidaceae; genus Prevotella. The sequence goes on from CALBLK010000005.1 coordinate 22,655, forward strand.
TCCAAGCAAGCCACCTTCAAGCCCTGGCGTTTCTCCAACACCTCAATAAAGGTAGAAGCCTCAGAGAGCGAATCATGCGTACCTGTGTCAAGCCAAGCAAATCCCCTTGCCATGGTCTGCACTTTCAGTTGCTTGTCCTTCAAGAACTCTTGGTTCACGGTGGTTATCTCCAACTCGCCACGAGCCGAAGGCTTGATGTGCTTCGCCACTTCCACCACCTTGTTTGGATAGAAGTACAGGCCCACTACGGCATAGTTGCTCTTGGGACGCTCCGGTTTCTCCTCGATGCTCAGGCAGTTGCCCTGCTCGTCAAACTCAGCCACGCCATATCGCTCCGGGTCACTGACACGATAGCCGAAAACGGTAGCCTTGTTGTTGCGCTCCGCATCCACAACAGCCTTTGCTAACATTCTGTTCAGACCTGCGCCATAGAAGATGTTGTCACCGAGCACGAGACAAGCTGCATCATCACCGACAAACTTCTCGCCGATGATGAAAGCCTGCGCCAAGCCATCGGGCGACGGTTGCTCCGCATACTCGAACTTCACACCCAATTGGCTACCATCGCCCAACAGGCGTTTGAAACCCGGCAAGTCAAATGGAGTGGAGATAATCAATATCTCGCGGATCCCTGCCAACATCAATACCGAGATAGGATAATATATCATCGGTTTGTCAAAAATTGGTATCAGCTGCTTGCTGATACCCTTGGTGATAGGATACAAACGTGTACCGCTACCACCTGCCAATACAATTCCTTTCATACTCATTTTTTACTTCAAATATTTTCTGTCATTATCATCGAACCAGTCTTCCAGCGCCTCCTCGAAGCTCCACTTGAACTTGTAGCCTGAGTTCTTCAACTTCTCGCCACAGATGTTCGTTGAAATCTGGAGCTTCTTCACTCTCGCGGGACAGATGCCCATAGGTGAGCCAAGGAGCATAGCCATTCTTGCCATAGGCATAATCACCCAGTTGGGAATGTCTGGCACGAACTGGGTCAAGCCTGTCACTTTCTTCATCGCCTCCACAATATGCTGGATGGTATAGGCTGGCTCAAAGCAACAGTTGTACAGCTCCACCCCATGCTCGTGATGTTCCAGGCGGTAAAGCATGAAGCGCACCAACTCCTTCACATAGATACACGCCTTGATGGTGTCCTTTCTGCCAGGGTAGGCAAACTTATGACCACGAATAGCCCAATACAATCTCGTGAAGTTGCCATTCTCACCTTTGCCGAACACCACACCGGGACGAAGGATAGTGAGCTGGCGATTTTTGGCATCACCATTCTGCCAAATCATGTGAATCTTCTCTGCCACCAACTTAGAGATGCCGTATGCCGTGTTTGGCATTGGCAGCGTTGTCTCCTTCTTCAGCTCCTCCGCAGCACCGTATGGCGCAATGCTCGAAGTGAACACAATCTTCTTGATGC
>CALBLK010000006.1 GCA_937895845.1 uncultured Prevotella sp.
AGAGTGCAAGGGAGCGGGACTATCCGTATTTCCCGAACTGACTGCTCACGCTTTCAGAACTGACTGATCACGCTTTCCGAACAAGCTACTCGCGCTTTCCGAACAAGCGGAGCAGATACAGAAAGAGGTTGATAAAGTCAAGATAGAGTGAGAGGGCACCCAGCAGTGCCAACTTCTGCATGCCGCTGCCCGCATCAGGGGCCGCCATCAGCATCTGCTTGATCTTTTGAGCGTCATGGGCGGTCAGTCCGACAAAGACAAGCACGCCGATGCAACTGATGATCAAGTCAACGCCAGTGCTTTTGATAAAGAACACGTTGACCAAGGTTGCGATGATGATGCCGATAAGCGCGAAGAACAGCATTTTCCCCAGCGAGGTCAAATCCGTCTTCGTGGTGTATCCAATCAAGGCCATCACGGCAAATGTGCCCGCCGTAATGAAAAACACGCTGGCAATGGAAGTCACCGTGTAAGCCAGGAAAATGACCGACAGTGTGGCTCCATTGACCACCGAATAAGTCAGAAACATCAGAGTGGCCATGGGCAGGGAGAGTTTGTTTATGGCTGCATTCAGCCCTATAACCAGAGCGAATTCCGCTATGATAAGCCCCCAGAACAGCATAGAGTTGGTGAGGATCAGATTGACCATCCCCGGGCTTGTGGCCACGCCATAGGCCGTCAGACCGGTGACAACCAGTGCCAGGGTCATCCATACATACACCTTTCTCATCAACACGGGGAATGCTTCGGACACCGCCATGCTGCCATTGCGCAGCACATTCTCCATTTCATAATTGTTATAATTCATGTTAGCTTGTTTATATATGTGAGATGGCAAAGATACGAATAAAACAGTGAGGAGATCAGTTTTGTATCATAAAAAAGTTGAAATTGTCAGATGAAACATGGCCTTCAGCCCCTGTTATCAACATTTATCCTTATTTTTGCAGGGACAGAAACTACACACAACAGACCCGAAGCCCACTGCCTATGCATGAGAACATCCATATCCGCCAGGGAAAGCCCACGGATGCCGCGGCCATATCGCGCCTTATCATCCAAGCCATGACCGAGGAGTGTTGCGCCCACTTCTACGGTCCCGGGCACACCATCGGCGACTTCCAGCAACTGATGGAGCGCCTCGTCGCCCGCGAAGACAGCCAGTACAGCTACGCCAACACGCTGTGTGCCGCCAGCGAGACCGGCCTTGTCGTGGGAATCGCTGTCACCTACGACGGTGCACGCCTGCACACACTGCGCAACGCCTTTGTCAGCGAGGCGCTCAAAGCCTTCGGCACAGACCACAGCGGCATGGACGACGAGACCCAGGGCGGCGAGCTGTACCTCGACTCGCTGGCCGTGCTTCCCGGCCACCAGGGGCAAGGCATCGCCACCAGACTTATCCAAGCGTCGGCAGCGAAAGCCCTCCGGCTCGGCATCGGCACGCTGGGGCTGCTGGTAGACAAGGGCAACCCCCGCGCCGAACGGCTCTACACCCGGTGCGGCTTCCGCTATGCGAACGACAGCCGCTGGGGCGGCCACGAGATGAAGCACCTTGTGCTCACAGCCAGCGGACAGCCGGCAGCCGGCAGCAAGCAAGAAGAAACGGCCCGCACACCAGGCAGCCAAGTGCCAAGAGGAACCACTTTTTCCCACGAAAACCATTTTTAAACGTTCACATACAACTTAAAATCACAAGACAATGAAAAAAAATCTGACAGCAAAAAGCACACTTATATATATATTAATAGGTGTAACGCTGTTTAGTCCGGCCATCGCCGTTAAGGCAAAGGCCCAGTCATCCGCCCCCGCCACCTACCAGCACCCGTGGCAGGGCAAGCGCGTGGCCTACTTTGGCGACTCCATTACCGACCCGGGGAACAAGGCCTCGAAAAAGAAATACTGGGGCTTTCTGCAAGACCTTCTGGGCATCACCCCCTATGTCTACGGAGTGAGCGGCCGCCAGTGGGACGACATCCCCCGTCAGGCCAACAAATTGAAAGCCGAGCACGGCGACGACTTTGACGCCATTGTGATACTGATGGGCACCAACGACTACAACAATGCCGTGCCCATCGGCCGGTGGTTCAACGAGCGGATGGAAAAAGTGGAATACGGCCACCGCTACACCAAACGTGCGGAAGACCGCATGCGGCGCATACCCGCCATGGACGCCACCACCTACAAGGGGCGCATCAACATCGCCATGGACACCCTCAAGCGCATGTTCCCCACCAAGCAGATTGTGCTGCTCACGCCCATCCACCGCGCCGGCTTCTATGCCAACGAGAAGAACTGGCAGTGCACAGAGGACTACCGCAACCGCTGCGGCGAGTACCTTGACAGCTATGTAGAGGCCGTGAAGGAGGCCGCCAACATCTGGGCAGTGCCCGTGATCGACCTCAATGCCGCCAGCGGCCTGTACCCCATGGTTGACGCGCACGCACAATACTTCAACCGCGCAGACACCGACCGGCTGCACCCGAACGACAAGGGGCACGAGCGCATGGCCAAAACGCTGACCGCCCAGCTGCTCGCCCTGCCCTGCGTATTTTGACCAAGCCCGGGACCAGGCCTTCCACGCCCCTTGCGGAGCACCCGCCACTTCCCCCGACCGGCTTAACCGGCTTTGGGGGAAATGGCCAAAAAGCCTTTAATCCCAGTCGTCCTTCAGGCCGAAACAAGCAGCAACCCGCAACGAAACGTGATACTGATTTGGGTTAAACCCAAATCGGTCATTAGACCGAAACAGGCAAAAAAAAGTAAGAAGTTTTCCCTCTTTCCGCCCCTAGTCACTGTTTCTTTTGGCATCTTGCTGCCGCAAGTGTTTCGCCATAGCCCGCTATGCCTTCAACACTTACGTGGCAAGCTGCACGAAATTAACAGCAACCCGGGGCAAAATCTAATGACCGATTTGGGTTAAAACAGTCAAAAAGCGGAGAATAATGACTGAAACTCTGTCGTGAATTTGAGTTTTTTGCTTAATTTTGCAGCCGAAAAAGGCCATATAAACGACAAAGATGAGTGTATTCAGACCTTTCCTATTCCTTGCGGCCACCTGCACTTTGTTACATTCCTGTTTCAAAGACGAGCCCCTCAACGCCGAATGTGACATCACAGAGGCCACCCTGCACACCAGTCACCCCGAGACTTGGTTCGAGCCGCTGAGCGACAGTACGGTGCATGTGCTCTACAACAGCCATAACATCGTTTTCAATGTGAGGCACGGAGCGCCGCTCAACGCGCTGGCCCCCACATTCACCCTCACCCCCGGGGCCACCATCAGCCCGTCCAACGGCAGCGCCAACGACTTCAGCCAAGGCCCGAAGGTCTACCGAGTGACCTCCGAGGACGGCGCTTGGAGCCGCGACTACACCGTGTCGTTCGTCCCGCGTGCCAGCACCCAGCGCGACACCGTGGAGTTTGACTTTGAGAATTTCGCCCTCCATGAGAGCGGCAAGTACTACATCTGGACAGAGCAGGGCGAGGACGGCACGCCACTTCCCAAGTCGTGGGCCACGGGCAACCCCGGCTTCTACTTTGCCTTCACGCTGATGAACGACCCCATGGCCTACCCCACCACACCGCTGGAGGACGGCCTCAAGGGCTACGGTGTCAGACTGGAGACGCGCAGCACCGGCTCGTTTGGCACCATCGGCAACCGCCGCATAGCCGCCGGCAACCTGTTCTTAGGGGAGTTTGACACCCAATATGTCCTTACCGAGACCATGAAGTCCACCCGTTTTGGCATTCCGTTCGACCGCAAGCCACTCAGGCTCACCGGGTACTACCAGTACCAGCCTGGGGCCAACTACCAGGACGGCGCGGGCAACTTCTACCCCGAAAAGACCGACAGTGCCACCGTCTACGCCGTGTTCTACCGCAACCACGACGACCGGGGCACCCCGGTGGTGCTCTATGGCGACAACGTGCAGACGAGCGGCCTCATCGTTGGCAAGGCCATTGTCAAGGGGCTGCACGCCACCAAGGAGTGGACCCCCTTCGAGTGCGACTTCACCTACACCGGCGAGACAGCCCCAGACCTGCTCAGCAGCCACGGCTACAGCCTCACCGTCGTGTTCTCGTCAAGCCACAACGGCGACCGGTTTGAGGGCGCCGTCGGCAGCCAGCTGCTGATAGACCAGGTGCGCGTCATCTGCGACAAGAAACAAAGCCAACAGGAGGAACAGCCATGACACGAAGAAAAATGCTCGCCATCGCGGCCACAGCCATCACGCTCAGCGCCAGCGCAGCCGGACTCACGGACAGTCTGAACTACCACATCCGCCTGGGATACAACATCGGCGGCACCGCGCCCATCGGCATGCCGGCCACCATCCGCCAGCTGAACAAGTACACACTGAAGTCAAACATCTCGTTTGCCTTTGACATCCAGAAAGACCTGTGGGACCGCTGGGGACTGCTCACCGGGCTGCACGTGGAGAACAAAGGCATGAAGGTTGACGCCACGGTGAAGAACTACCACATCGAGATGGTGAAAGGGAGCCAGAAGCTCACCGGCTATTTCACCGGCCGCAACGTGACCAACGTGGACGAGTGGCTGCTCACCATCCCCCTGATGGGCACGTTCGCCGTGAGCGACAACCTGCGGCTCAAGCTCGGCCCCTACCTTTCGTTTGTCATGTCGCGCAAGTTTGACGGCTACGCCTACAACGGCCACCTGCGCGAGGGCACGCCCACCGGCGACTGGGTTGACATCCTGGAGAGCGAAGACCAGCGCGGATCCTACGACTTCTCCGACGACATGCGCAAGCTGCAAGCGGGCATCGACCTTGGGGCCGACTGGTATCTCTCCAAGCGCTGGGGCCTTTACGCCGACATCACCTGGGGGCTCACAGGCATCCACCACAGCGACTTCAAGACCATCGACCAGACACTCTACCCCATCTTCGGCACGGTGGGTGTCACCTACCGGCTCAAATAAGTAACAATCACCCAACAAAAGTTTAACTGTATGAAGAATATTCTCTCACTCATCACCGTACTGGCCATCAGCCTCTCCGCACCGGCCGCCGACTACACCGACCGGCTGGAGGTAACCATCAACGGACAGTCGTCCACCCAGCAGGCCACCATCTCGCTCACCGACGACGGCGCGGGCAACATGAAGTTCGAGCTGCCCAACTTCGTCTTCTTCCTTGACGGACAGGCCATGCCCGTGGGCAACATCGCGCTGACCGATGTCAAGGACACCGTGAGGAACGGCGTGCGCACCCTGCTGTGCCGGCAGGACATCAGCATCACCGCGGGCAACCTACCCGACTACCCGATGTGGGTGGGCCCCTCGCTGGGCACTGTGCCTGTCGACCTCGTGGCCGAGCTGCGCGGAGACCAGCTCTACGCTGTCATCAACATTGACATGAGCGCAACGCTCCAGCAGGTCATCCAGGTGACCTTCGGCACCGGCGGCTACCAGGTGGGCAACTCCGGATTCGAGCAGTTCCACACCGCCACCGCGGGCAAGGCCACCAGCGACGAGCCCAACCACTGGCACTCGTTCATGAGCTGCACCGGCGCGCTGGCCGGCTTCGTCAGCTCCACCCCCCACACCTTTGTCAGCGACATGGTGCGCCCCGGCTCCCAGGGCAGCAAGAGCGTGCTGGTCAAGTCGGCAAGCGTGTTCGGCATTGTGGCCAACGGCACCCTGACGACAGGCCGTCTGAAGGCCGGCAGCATCGACGCCGCCAGCGCGGACAACTGTTCCTTCTCTGACCCCGCGGCCACGGACACCGACGCCAATGGCGACCCGTTCTATGCCACGTTCAACGGCCGCCCCGACAGCCTTGTGGTCTGGGTGAAGTTCAAGCAGCAGACACCGGTTGCAGAGTTTCCCTACGCCACCATCAACGCCGTGCTGACCGACGGCAGCTACTACCAAGACCCCGAGGACAAGACCTACAAGAATGTGGTGGCCCGGGCCGCCTGCGCCACCATCGAGAGCAACGGCAACGTGTGGCAGCGCCTGGCCATTCCGTTCCTCTATGAGACAGAGCGGAACGACACTGCACAGGCGCCCGAAACCGTAGGCTGCATCCACGTCACAATTTCGACCAACGCGGCCGCCGGGAAGGGCACTGCCGAGGACTCGCTCCTGGTAGACGACCTCGCACTGGTTTACAACAGCGCCATCACCGACATCAAGGTCAAGGGCGTGCCCGCCACACCCGGCAATGACAGCTACACCGTTTCGGTTGCCGGCGGCATCACGGCCGACGACATCGCCGTGTCAAGCGACGGCCACGGCGCCAGCAAGCAGGTCACACTGACCGACACAGACTATGGGGTGCTGGCCACCATAACCGTGACCTCGGCCGACCTGAAGCACACCAGCACAGCCAATGTCCGCATCAACGGGGCCACCATCACGGGCATCGGCAACGTGAAGCAGCAGACCGGAAGCGCCAGCAGCGTCACCGCCCGCTACGGCATTGACGGCCGCCGCACCGGCACACAGCCCACCGGCAAGCTGCACATCACGCGCTATGCCAACGGCAAGACCGTAAAGAGCTTCTAAAGGCCGCGCAAGGCACACCGGACACAAGCAATATCTCCAAGGGGAGCATGGCACCTTTCCGCCACGCTCTCCTTATTTTTTGGTCACGGCACCGGGTGGCTGGCATGACCAGGCGCAACCTGCCTTCCACAAATTCGCCATCATATCAAGCCCGCCGGATGGCTGTTCTCAATTTGTTTCACTAATTTTGCAAGCACAAGCAGAAAGAATTTGCTAACAAGAGTATATGGACTTGCAAACGACAAAAAGAATAATCACACGCTTGGGCCGACAGGACAAGCGGCCTTGCCAGGCCTTCATGGCGCGCCATCCCGGCACAGCCCTTGCGGCCATTGCCATGGCGGCGCTCACAGCGAGTGCCACGCCACCGGCGGAGAGCGGTGCGGCGAAAGCTGCAAGCGCGGCCCTGTCACAGGCCGGCGGCGCAGGCTGGACATTCAGCCGCATAACGGCCGAGAACGGTCTCTGCGACAACAAGGTGCAGCACATCCTGCAACTGCCCGACGGAAGGATGCTCGTCACCACCATCGGCAACATCAACATCTACGACGGCGTGGGCTTCCACCACATCCATCACACCGACATCAAGCCCACGCCGCTGCCGGGCTACCGCGGGGCCTACCACGTTTACGTTGACCACAGCAGCCGGATATGGATCAAGAGCCGCAACCGGCTCATGTGCTTCGACCTCGCGGCCAACACCTATCTCGCCAATGCGGGCGCAGCCATCAGACAGCTTTTCCCGCAGGCCGGCAGCGTGGCCGACCTCTTTGTGGACTCCGAGCGGCAGCTGTGGGTGTCTGACGGGCGGTGCCTGTGGTACGGGCGCAGCGGCCGGCGGATAGTCCTGGACGGCAGGTGGGGCGAGCTGCAGGATGTCGACGTGCTGGGCCGGCAGGCCTACCTGTTCTTTGGCAGCGGCATGGTGGTGTGCGCCGACCTGGCCAGCGGACGGGCGCGCTACACCTCAAGGGCCTACCCGGCAGAAGCGAGCCGGCTGTATGGCGGGACCTCGCTGGTGAGGCGGTCGGCCGACGGCAAGTTCTACCAGCTGCGCAACGGCGCGAAAGGCATCTTCCTCCGCTTTGACCCCAAGACCAGGCGGTGGGCCACACTGATGCAGACCGACTTCACCCTGCACACACTGGCCCTCAAAGACACGCGCACAGCCTATTTCACCAGTGCCCGGGGACTGTGGAAAACCGACCTCGTCACTGGCGCCGGCACCCTGCAAACATCGCTTTACATCCGCGGCGAGGGGCGCACCGGGGCCGCCTCGAACACCATTTTCTTTGACACCCAGGGCGGCGTGTGGATAGGGACTTACGGCAGCGGGCTGCTCTACGCCCACCCCCTGCGCTTCCCTTTCAGGACGGTCAGCGGCCCGCAGCCACAGTGGCCCGAGGCCGGCAGCGTATTCACTGACAGCCGGGGCTATGTGTGGAAGGGCACAAGCGACGGACTGGAACTGCACCGCGGACGGCAGAAGACGGTGATCCACTCGGAGGACGGACTGTCAAACGACCGCATCCACGCCATCACCGAAGACCGCCGCGGCCGGATATGGGTGTCAACGGCCTACGGCATATCGCGGATAGCCGTTGACAGGAAGGGCCGTGTCCGCGTGAACGCCTACACCGCCGACGACGGTGTGCAGCGCGGGGAGTATGCCGACGGGCAGGCCCTCACCACGGCCGACGGACATATTGTGATGGGAGGCGCCGAGGGGCTGACGGTGTTCAGCCCCGACGAGACCGACAGGATGGACAGGCTAGCCCTCAACCCGGTGCTCACGCGAATGGCGGTAAACGGCACGCCCTTGCCGGCGGTGGCCGGCGAGACGGTGCTGCAACACAACGAGAACACGCTAAGCCTTGACTTTGCCGCGCTCAACTACGCCCTGCCCCACCACACCGTCTACCGCTACACACTTTCATCAGGGGGCGACTCCACCACCGTGGTCACAAACAGCGGCGACGGCTCGGGCCAGGTGACCGGCGGCGGCGCTCTGCACCTGTCGCTGTTCAGCCTGAATCCGGGACGCTACCGCCTTCGCGTGCAGGCCTCAGCCGACGGTCAGCACTGGACAGGGCAGCCCGTCACCGTGACGTTCAGGGTGAGGCCGCCATGGTGGAGCACCTGGTGGGCGCGCACCCTCTTCGCCACACTGGCGCTGGCGGCCGCAGGCCTGGCGGTGGCCTTTCACTACCGCCGCAAGCAGGCAGAGATGAGACAGAAGCTGAAAGAGGAGCAGCTGCTGGCCCGCATCCAGGGACTGATGGCACAGAGCAGCCGCTGCGCGGACACAGCCGGCAACGAGCCGCCGGCCGGCACCCGCCCTGACAGGGGCGGCACGGAGGCCGACCGCCAGTTCCTGCAGCGGGCCATCACGCTGGTGGAGCAGCACCTCGGCACGCCCTATTCGGTGGAGCAGCTCAGCAAAGACCTCTGCATGGAGCGCACCGGGCTGTACAAGCGGCTCTCGGCCCTGGCCGACAAGTCGCCGAGCGTGTTCATCCGCAGTGTGCGCCTGCGCCACGCGGCCCGCATGATTGCCGAGGGCAGGCACACAATAGCCGAGATTGCCGACATCACAGGCTTCTCCTCGTCAAGCCACCTGAGCAAGTGCTTCCAGGAGGAATATGGATGCAAGCCCTCGGAATACAGGCAGAAAAGTGCCATTTCATCGTAATCCGCCCTCATTTTCAACATCTGTGGTGTCACGAATCAACCTGTGTGTCGCGCCTTTCCGGCAGGCATGGGCTACCTTTGCCCCGAGATTTTTCAAACCTAAAAACCTATGAAGCAATTATTACTGTCGCTTCTGGCGGTGCTCGCGACACTCACCGCAGGAGCCAAGAGCAAGAACAGTGTCGGACTGGAGGCCGCGGGCAACCACGTGCAGGTGACTTTCTACACGCCCTCCATCGTCAGGGTGGTGAAGCGCCCCGCGGGAAAAGCGCAGTCACAAAAGCCCAGCATGGTGGTGACCATGCAGCCGCAGGCCAACTTCAGCGTGAAGGTGAGCGAGCGCGACGGCCAGGTGACCATGACCTCGGACAGGCTCACCGTGAGCGTCAGCAAGCAGACGGGGCTTGTGCAGTTCCTCGACAACGGCAGGAACCTGCTGAAAGAGAAAGCCACCACCTTCGAGAAGATAGCGCGGGGTGCGGATGCCGGCCGCTACAAGGTGGGGATGGCCTACCGGCTTGACGACGGCGAGGCCATCTACGGACTGGGCACCGTGCAGGACGGCAAGCTGAACCGCCGCGGACTGTCCAAGCGCATCGAGCAGTCGAACATCGAGGATTTCCAGAATGTCATCCAGTCGGTCAAGGGCTGGGGCCTCTACTGGGACAACTACAGTGTGGCGCACTTCTCCGACAACGCCGGCGGCATGAGCTTCAAGGCCGAGGTGGGCGACTGCGCCGACTACTACATGATGTATGGCGGAACGGCCGACGGCGTGAACGCCTGTATGCGGCAGCTGTCGGGCGGCGTGCGCATGTTCCCCCTGTGGACCTTCGGCTTCTGGCAGTGCCGCGAGCGCTACCGCACGTCGCAGGAGCTGCTCGAGGTGGTCGACAAGTACCGCAGCCTCCAGGTGCCCCTTGACGGCATCATCCAGGACTGGCAGTACTGGGGCGGCAACGACATGTGGAACGCGATGGACTTCACCCGGAACGGCTATGCCGACGGCAAAGAGATGATAGAGCGTGTGCACCGGCAGAACGCCCACATCATGTTCACCATCTGGTCAAGCTTCGGCCCGGCGACCAGGCAGAACAGCGAGCTTGCGGCCAAGGGGCTGCTCTACCCCATTGAGACGTGGCCGCCAAACGGCTACTCCAAGCCCGGGGACAAGGAGTACAGGGCCAAGGTTTACGACGCCTTCAGCAGCGAGGCGCGCCAGGTTTACTGGAAATACCTGAAGAAGCTCTTCGGCTACGGTGCCGACGCGTGGTGGATGGACTCCACCGACCCCGACTTCTTCAACGCCAAGGAGAGCGACTACGAGCACATGACGGCCGCCGGCTCGTGGCGGAGCGTGCGCAACGCCTACCCCCTGGTCACGGTGAGGGGCGTCTACAACAACCAGCGCCACACCTCTGACAGCAAGCGCGTGTTCATCATGACCCGCTCGGCCTTTGCCGGAATGCAGCACTACGGCGCCGGACTGTGGAGCGGCGATGTCCAGTCAACGTGGGACATGCTGCGCAAGCAGGTGCCCGCCGGACTGAACTACGCGATGACCGGCTGCCCCAACTTCAACACCGACATCGGCGGTTTCTTCTGCGGCAGCTACAACATCAAGGGCGGCACGCCCGCGCAGCACAACCCGCAGTACCAGGAACTCTACGTGCGCTGGATGCAGTATGGGCTGTTCTGCCCCGTGTTCCGCAGCCACGGCACCAACGCCCCGCGCGAAATCTACCAGTTCGGCAGCAAGGGCGAGCCCATCTACGACGCCATCGAGCAGACCATCAGGCTGCGCTACCGCCTGCTGCCCTACATTTACAGCACGGCCTGGCAGGTGACCTCGGGCAACGGGAGCTACCAGCGCGCGCTCGTCTACGACTTTGCCGCCGACAGGAACACATGGGACATGGGCGACGAGTTCATGTTCGGGCGATCCATCCTGGCCACTCCCATCCTCACGGCACAGTACACCAAGGAGGAGATTGTCAAGGAGCCGGTGACCGGCGGGCTGGAGACAAGGTCGCCCGACGGCAAGGCCATCGACTTCACCCGGGCCAAGAGCGCAACCAAGTATCTGCCCAAGGGAGCCGACTGGTACGAGTTCTACACCGAGCAGCGCCACGAGGGCGGGCGCAACGTGACCTTCCCAACGGCCATCGGCCGCACGGCGATGTTTGTCAGGGCCGGTTCCATCCTGCCCCTGGCCCCGGTGATGCAGTATGCCCGGCAGAGGGCGTGGGACGACCTGGAGGTGGTGGTCTACCCCGGCGCCGACGGCTCGTTCACCCTCTACGAGGATGAGGGCGACAACTACAACTACGAGAAGGGACTGTACGCCACCGTCACCATGACCTGGAACGACAAGGCGCGCACCCTCACCATCGGCAAGGCCAAGGGGCAGTTTCCCGGCATGCTGAAGAACAGGGTGTTCAAGGTGAGAAAGGCAGGCAGCCGGCAGGTGACAACCGTCAGCTATGACGGCCGCCGGAAGACCTGCAAGCTGTAAGAAAGACTGGCACCCATCCGGCCCATGTTGCGCCTTGCGCTGCGACACGGCCCGGATGGCACTGCAAAACGGTGCGTTCCGCACTGCAAAACGGCCCGGATGACACTGCCAAACGGTGCGTTTCGCAATGCGAAACAGCCCGTTTGGCGAGCCGGAAGCGGCTGTTTTGCAGCGCCATCCCGATTTTCCGCCCAGACAGGGCGTTACAGTCACCCTGTGAAGAGTGGGGAAAAGGGTCTACATCCAACCCAAATCGGCCATTAGAACGACGTTTGGGAAAAAAGTGTCAGCCCATGGCCGGTCCGGGTTCAGGCCGGACTGACCATGTCAGCAAGACGGCGGATTTGGGTTAGGCCCAAATCCGCCGTCCTGTTTCTTGGCTGGTTAGGAGCGAGACAGGCGAGGGGTGGCATTACGCCCTCACTTGTCCCGCTCCCTCAATCAGCCACTTGTAGGTAGTAATCTCCTCCAGTCCCATCGGTCCGCGCGCGCCCAGCTTCTGCGTGCTGATGCCTATTTCGGCGCCCAGCCCGAACTGGGCGCCGTCGGTGAAGCTGGTGGGCGCGTTCCAATAGACACACGCCGCGTCGACCGCAGCCTGGAAGCGGCGCGCAGCAGCCTCATCACCGGTGATGATGCACTCGCTGTGCCCCGAGCCGTAGCGGGCGATGTGGGCCAGCGCCTCGTCGAGCGAGGCCACCGTCTTGACAGCCATCTTGTAGTCCATAAACTCCGTGCCAAACGTGTCGGGCGTGGCCTCGGCAAGCAGCAGCCGCGCCGGCCCGCTGTCAAAGGGCGGCGCCTGGCGCAGGGCCTCCAGGGCCTCGCGGTCGGCATAGAGGGTCACCCCCCTGTCGGCCAGTGGCCGGCAGAGCGCGGCAAGGTCGGCCAGCCGCGAGCGGTGGACGATGAGACAGTCGAGCGCATTGCACACGCTGACCCTGCGCGTCTTGGCGTTGCAGATGATGCGCGCGCCCATCTCCACGTCGCCACGGGCGTCAAAATAGGTGTTCACCACACCGGCGCCGGTCTCAATGACCGGCACCCTGGCGTTGTCGCGCACAAAGTCAATCAGCCGCCGGCCACCCCTGGGGATGCAGAGGTCTACATAGTCCACCGCGCCCAGTATCGCCGCCGTGGCCTCGTGGGTGGGCGGCAGCAGCCGCACCACGTCGGGGCACACCCCCTCGCGCTCCAGCACGCCGCGGACAAGGCCGACAGCGGCACGGTTGCTCTCGTCGGCATCGCGCCCGCCCTTGAGCACACAGGCGCTGCCACTCTTGAAACAGAGCGAGAAAACGTCGAAAGTGACATTGGGCCTGGCCTCGTAGACGATGCCGATGACCCCGAACGGCACGCTGACCTTGCGCAGCCGGAGCCCGTTGGGCAGTGTCCGGCTGTCCAGCGTGCGCCCGAGTGGCGACGGCAGCGCGGCCACCTGGCGCATGCCGGCGGCGATGGTGTCAAGCCGCTGCGGCGTGAGCCTCAGACGGTCATAGAGCGGGCTGGCCGGGTCCATGCGGGCCAGGTCGCGGGCGTTGGCCGCGAGCAGGGGCACCTTGCCGGCCTCAAGGGTGCCGGCCACGGCCCGGAGCACGGCGTCGCGCCTGTCGTCAGGGATGAGCGCCAGCTGGCGCGAAGCCGACTTGACAGCGGAAAAGGTATCTGTGAACATAGCTGTAAATAAGTGCTTGGGTTATTGCTGCGAACATTCGCTCACCCTTCCGTCACGCAGAACTCAGTGTGGGGCGTGAGGGCGGGCTGCCGGATGAGGTCGACAAGAATGTTGTCGCGACCGCCGTTGGCAATCATCACGCGGACACCCTGCCGCTGCACGCGCGTGGCAGTGGTGTACTTGGAGTGCATGCCACCGCGGCCAAAGGCGCTCTTCTCTGTCCGGATGTACTTGCTGAGGTCGCGCCCCGGCTCCACCACACGGACCAGCCGGGCGGCCGGGTCGCCGGGAGGGCCGGTGTAGATGCCGTCGATGTTGCTCAGCAGGATGAGTGTGTCGGCCCGCATCATCAGGGCTATCAACCCGCTCAGCTCGTCGTTGTCGGTGAACATCAGTTCGGTGACGCTCACCGTATCGTTCTCGTTGACCACGGGAATCACCCCGTTCTCGAGCATCACCGTCATGCAGGCGCGCTGGTTGTCATACTGCTCGCCCGGCTCGAAGTTCTCCTTCATCGTGAGTATCTGACCGATGTGCAGCCCGTACTCGCGGAAAAGGTCGTAGTAGAGGCCGATGAGCTTCACCTGCCCCAGGGCGGAGAAGAGCTGCCGCTGCTCCACAGAGTCGAGGCCGTGGCCCACGCTGAGTTCGCAGCGCCCGCAGGCCACGGCGCCCGAGGAGACAAGAATCACCTCGTGCCCCTGGCGCCGCAGCCACGCTATCTGGTCGATGACGGCCGACATGCGCGTGATGTCCAGCTTGCCGTCGGGCCGGGTCAGCACGTTGCTGCCCACCTTAACCACCATGCGCATGGTCACTTGCGGTTATCCTTCTGCCTGATTTCAACACGGCGTATCTTGCCGCTGATGGTCTTGGGCAGTTCGTCGACAAACTCGATGATGCGCGGGTACTTGTAGGGCGCCGTCTCGCGCTTCACATGGTTCTGCAGCTCCCTGACCAGCTCGTCGCCGGCCCTGGCCTTCCAGTCGTCGCGGAGCACCACCGTGGCCTTGACCACCATGCCGCGGATGTCGTCGGGGACGCCGGTGATGGCACACTCCACCACGGCCGGGTGGGTCATCAGCGCGCTCTCCACCTCAAAGGGGCCTATGCGGTAGCCGCTGCTCTTGATCACGTCGTCGATGCGGCCCACAAACCAGTAGTAGCCGTCCTCGTCGCGCCAGGCCATGTCGCCCGTGTGATAGAGTCCGCCGTGCCACACCTTGCGGGTGAGCTCCTCGTCACGGTAGTAGCCCTTGAACAGTCCGATGGGCTTGCGCTCGCGGCCGGCGGTGTCCACCGTGCGAATCACGATCTCCCCCCTTTCGCCATCCTCGCAGGAAGTTCCGTCGGGCCTCACCAGGTCGATGTCATACTGCGGGTTGGGAAGCCCCATCGACCCGGGCTTGGGCTTGGTCCAGGGCATGGTGCCGAGCGTCATGGTGGTCTCGGTCTGCCCGAAGCCCTCCATCAGCCGTATGCCAGTGAGTTTGAGGAACCTGTCGAACACGGCGGGGTTGAGCGCCTCGCCCGCCGTGCAGCAATAGCGCAGCGAGGAGAGGTCGTACTTGGAGAAGTCCTCGTGAATCATGAAGCGGTAGACGGTTGGCGGCGCGCAGAACGAGGTGATGCGGTACTTCTCGATCTGGCGCAGTATCTTGTCGGCGGTGAACTTCTCGTGGTCAAAGACAAACACGGTGGCACCGGCAAACCACTGTCCGTAGAGCTTGCCCCACACGGCCTTGCCCCACCCCGTGTCGGCCACGGTGAGGTGGATGCTGTCCTCGCTGAGGTTGTGCCAGTAGACGCCTGTTGTGAGATGGCCCAGGGCGTAGAGGAAGTCGTGGGCCACCATCTTGGGCTCTCCGCTGGTGCCGCTGGTGAAATACATCAGCATGGTGTCGCTGTTGGCGTTGCGCGCGCCGGGGCGCACAAAGGCCGGCGCGTCCGCCCACTCGCTGTGCCAGTCGTGAAAGGCCGCGTCCGTGAGCGGTCCCACGCTGACCAGCACCTGCACCGAGGGGCTCTGGGGCAGGGCCTCCTTGACCTGGCGAATCACATACTCCTCGCCCACGCACACGATGGCCTTCACCCCGGCGCGCGTGTTGCGGTAAACGATGTCGTGGCTGGTGAGCATGTGGGTGGCCGGGATGGCCACCGCGCCCAGCTTGTGCAGGGCCAGCATGGAGAGCCAGAACTCATAGCGGCGCTTGAGAATGAGCATCACCATGTCGCCCCGGCCTATGCCGAGCTGGCGGAAATAGGCGGCCGTGCGGTCACTCTGCTCCTTCAGGTCGCCGAAGGTGAACCGCCGGCACTCGCCCTCGTCATTGGTCCAGAGCAGCGCCAGCTTGTCCGGGGCCTCGCCGGCCCACACATCCATCACATCGTAAGCAAAGTTAAAATGTTCGGGAATGATAAATTCCAGATGGGCGGCATAGTCGTCCTGTGAAGTGAAAGTGGTTTGCTTTAAGAATCTTTCTATCATAAGTGCATACTGAAGTTAGAAGATAATGGCCAGGAATTTCACCGGCCCGTCGCCCAGCGCCTGCATGCAGTGCGGCTGCGAGGCGTCGAAATAAATGCTGTCGCCCTCGTGGAGCACAAATGTCTTCTTGCCGACGGTGAGGGCCATCGTGCCCTCTGTCACCATGTCGAACTCCTGTCCCTGGTGCGTGTTCTTGTGCGGGGGCTCGCTGCCCGGCTTGGGTTCCACCGTCACCATGAAAGGTTCGGCCTTGCGGCCGCGGAAGCCGCTGGCCAGGCTCTGGTACTGGTAGGCTTTCTGCCGCTCCACGCTCAGTCCCTGCCCCTTGCGGGTGAGGAAGTATTCGCTCATGTGAGGCTCCTCGCCAAAGAGGAGCACGTCGAGCGCGATGCCATATTTTCTTGAGATTTTCTGAAGGCTGCTCACCGAGAGCTCGCCGTCGCCGTCTTCCATTCTGAGGTAGCTGTCAAGGTCCATGCCGCAAAGCTCGGCCACATCCCCGGCGGGGATGTCGAGCACGTCGCGCAGTCCCTTGAGCCGCTCGCCTATTTGCTTGATTGCTTCATCCATATTTTTAGTTGGTTTTCAAAGTGTCTGTTGTCTGTCAGGCGCGGGGGGCTGCCTTGCGCCCGTCCGCCCGCGCGCACTGCTTACGGCCTATTCCGGCTTGCCGGCCTTGAGCCCGCGCACCACGGCGCCGGTAAACCCGGCGCGCTCCATCTCGTTAAGGCCGCGGATGGTCAGCCCGCCCGGGGTAGTCACCCTGTCGATGGCGGCCTCGGGATGCTCGCCCGTGGCCTTGAGCAGCTCCACGGCGCCGGCCACAGTCTGCAGTACGATCTTCTGCGCCACCCTGGCCTTGAACCCCAGCTCCACGGCGCCCTCGACGCTGGCGCGCACATAGCGCATGGCATAGGCGATGGAGCAGGACATGGCCGTTGCGGCCGGATACTGGCTCTCCTCCAGCAGGACGCTGTCGCCAAGCTCGCCGAAGATGGCTGTGACCCTCTTGATGTCAGCCTCCGAGGCCCCCACCGGTGTGATATAGGTCATCGAGGCCTTGTAGGCAATGGCGATGTTAGGCATGGCGAGAAAGAGCGGCGGCGTGTCGGCGCCAAGGCCGAGCCAGGCCTTGACCTGGGCCGACGAGACACCCGCAGCCACCACAACGAGCAGCTGCCGGCGGCTGTCAAGCACGTCGCTGATGCCCTTGAGTGTCTGCTCCACGCACCAAGGCTTGACCACCACGCACACGACATCGCTGCCCTCGACGGCCAGGCGGTTGTCCGGGGTGGCGCTGGCGCCCAGCGCGGTGAAGTGTTCGAGCGCCGCCATGTGGTGGTCGGAAACGGTCAGGTCGGACGGCTTGAAGCACGCACTCCTGACAATGCCCTCGGCCATGGCGCCACCCATGGCCCCGGCTCCAATTATTGCTATTTTCATCTTCAGACTGTTTAAGCGTTTCTCTAAAATGATTTCAGTGTGGCGCGCAGCTTCTCCACGAACACGTCGGCCATCTGCTTGGTGAAGCAGAGCGGCGGCAGCAGGCGCAGGATGTTGGTCGAGGCGCAGCCGGTAAACACGTGCTCGCCGTAGAGCAGCCTGGAGCGCACCTCCTTGTGGGGGATGTCCAGCTCGATGCCAATCATCAGTCCGCGCCCTCTCACGTCAGCGATGTGCGGGCACTCGCTCTTCAGCTGCCCTATGCGGTCAAGCAGGTAGCCGCCCACCTCGCGCGCGTTGTCCACCAGGTGCTCGCCCTCCATGACGTCGAGCACGGCCAGTGCTGCGGCGCAGGCCAGGTGGTTGCCGCCAAAGGTGGTGCCAAGCTGGCCGTACTCGGGCTTGAAGTCGGGCGATATCAGCACGGCCCCCATCGGGAAGCCGTTGGCGATGCCCTTGGCCACCGTGACCAGGTCGGGGCGGATGCCGAGCCACTGGTGGGCGAAGAAGCGTCCGCTGCGCCCGTAGCCGCACTGTATCTCGTCGCAGACAAGCACCGCCCCGTGGCGCTTGCACGCGGAGGCCAGTCCCCGGGCGAACTCCGCCGTGGCCAGCCGGATGCCGCCCACGCCCTGGATGCACTCGATGATGCAGGCGCACACGCCGCCCTTGGCCAGCTCGGCCTCCCACGCGGCAAGGTCGTTGAGCGGCAGGTAGGTGGTGTGGCCGTTGGCGTTGACGGGTGCGATAATCTTGGGGTTGTCTGTCACCTCGACCGCCAGCGACGTGCGCCCGTGAAAGGCCCGGGCGGCCGAGAGCACCCTTGTGCGCCCGGTCTTGAACGAGGCGAGCTTCAGCGCGTTCTCGTTGGCCTCCGCGCCGCTGTTGACGAGGAACAGCTGGTAGTCGCCGTAGCCCGACAGCCGGCCCAGCCTGTCGGCAAGCCGGCTCTGCAGGCGGTTGATGACTGAGTTGGAATAGAAGCCCAGGGTGGACAGCTGTCCCCACAGCGCCTCGACATAGCGGCGGTGGGTGTGGCCGATGCTGACCACCGCGTGGCCACCGTAGAGGTCAAGGTACTCCTGCCCCTTGTCGTCCCACACGGAGCACCCGTTGCCCTTGACGATATTGATGTCGAATAAAGGATAAACGTCAAATAGTTTCATTGTAAGTATGTGTGCAAAATTATCCGTATATGTCATTGCGCCAGCAGGTGCCTGCCTGAGCGCCCGCCTGACCTGCCTGCCGGGCTGAGCCCGCTGCCCGGCCGCCATGGTCAGAAGGCGCTGGCCTTGAGGCGGAGCCCCTCGCGCTCGTCAAGGCCGAACATGATGTTCATGTTCTGCACGGCCTGACCCGCCGCCCCCTTGAGCAGGTTGTCGATGCAGGAGGTGACCAGCAGCTTGTTGCCGAACTTCTCGCAATGCACCAGGCACTTGTTGGTGTTGACCACCTGCTTGAGGTCAATGGCGCTGTCGCTGTAATGGGTGAAGGCCGCTCCGGCATAGAATGCCCGGTAGGCCTCGGCCACAGCCCCTTCGGGCACATCGGTGGCCACCACCTCGGTGGCAAAGATGCCCCGGGCGAAGTCTCCGCGGTAGGGGATAAAGTCGATGGCGGCCTCCAGGTGGCCCTGCACCCGGGCCAGGCTCTGCCTGATTTCGGGCACGTGCTGGTGGGTGAAGGGCTTGTAAACGCTGATGTTGTCCGTGCGCCACGAGAAGTGCGTGGTGGCCGACGGCCTCTGCCCGGCTCCGGTGGAGCCGGTGATGGCATTGACAGCCACGTCGCTGCGGATGAGCCCAAGGCTGGCCGCGGGGAGCAGTCCCAGCTGGATGCAGGTGGCAAAGCAGCCGGGGTTGGCCACGTGGCGCGCCCTGGCGATGCGCTCGCGGTTGATTTCGGGCAGGCCATACACAAAGTCATGGCTCTGCGGCGTGAGGGGCGCGCCGGCCTCATAGGGCACTGTGCCGGCCAGGCGGAAGTCCTGGGCAAGGTCGATGACGCGCACGTGGCCGGGGATGCGGTGCTCCCTGAGGAACTGCTCGCTCTTGCCGTGGCCGAAACAGAAGAACACCAGGTCTACCTTGTCGAACGGCATGTCGGCCGTGAACACCAGGTCGGTGTCGCCGGCAAGTCCGCCGTGCACGCTGTCCACCCTGTTGCCGGCATTGCTCTCGCTGCTGGCGAACACGACCTCTGCACCGGGGTGGTTGGCGAGCAGCCTGAGCAGCTCGCCGCCGGTGTAGCCGGCGGCACCCAATATACCAATCTTTACCATAATGCCATGATGTGTTTACCGTTGTTCGTCTGGGTGAATGCCATAGTAGACGCGCAGCGGCGTGCTGAGCACCTTGATGAAGCCCTTGGCCTCGTCGCTGGTCCAGCCATGCTGCATCTCGCCATATTCGCCGAGCTTCGACTTGAGCAGGTCGTCAGCGCTGTCGACACCCACCGTCTCGAAGCCCAGCGGACGGAGCCTGAGGATGGCCGTTCCGTTGACATGGCGCTGCGACGAGGCGAGCATGGCCTCGATGTCGGGCATCACCGGCTCCAGGTACTGGCTCTCGTGGAGGAACATTCCGTACCAGTTGGCCACCTGGTCTTTCCAGTACTGCTGCCACTTGCTCAGCGTCGACTTCTCCAGGAGGCGGTGCGCCTCGATGATGAGCTTGGGTGCGGCGGCCTCGAAGCCTACACGCCCTTTGATGCCGATGATGGTGTCGCCCACGTTGCAGTCGCGCCCGATACCGTAGGCCGCGCCTATCTCCTCAATCCGCTGGATGGCCTTCACCTTGTCGTCAAAGCGCTCGCCGTCGACGGCCGCAATCTCCCCTTTCTCGAAAGTTATCTTCAGGAGGGTCTCCTCCTGCCGTGTGACGTGCTTGAGATAGGCCTCCTCGGGCAGCCCCTGCGCGGGGTCGAGCAGTTCGCCCCCGCAGATGCTGGTGCCCCAGATGCCCACATTATAGGAATACTTGAGCTTGGTGAAGTCGGCCGAGAAGCCGTGGGCGTTGAGGTAGTCCACCTCCTCCTTCCTTGACAGTGCCTTGTCGCGTGTGAGCGTGATGATTTCCACGCCGGGGGCCATCACCAGGAAGGTCATGTCGAAGCGTATCTGGTCGTTGCCCGCCCCGGTGGAGCCGTGGGCAATGGCGTCGGCGCCAATCTCCCTGGCATAGCGGGCGATGGCGATGGCCTGGAAGATGCGCTCCGAGCTGACCGAGACGGGGTAGCAGTTGTTGCGGAGCACGTTACCGAAGATCATGTACTTCAGAGACTTCTCGTAATACTCCTGCGTAACGTCGAGGGTGACATAGCGCACGGCGCCCAGCCGGCAGGCGTTCTCCTCGTTTTTGGCGAGCTGCTCGGCGCTGAACCCGCCGGTGTTGGCGCAGGCGGCATAAACGTCATAGCCCTCTTCTTTCAATTTCATCACTGTGTAGGAGGTGTCAAGCCCCCCTGAAAAAGCGACGACTACTTTCTTCTTGCTCATCTTCATTCTATTTTTGATCGATTTTCTTGATTCTTTCCAGCACCTCCTGCGGCAGCTTGGCCGGCAGGTGCTCCTCGGGGTCATAGAGCATGGCGGTGCAGATGCAGTACTTGCGGCCCGTGCGCTTGAGCACGTCTACATTGACGCAGCCCTCGCAGCCGCGCCAGAACGTCTCGTCGTCCGTGAGGTCGGCAAAGGTCACCGGCTGGTAGCCGAGCTGCGTGTTCATGGCCATCACTGCGGCGCCGCTGGTCAGGCTGAATATCTTGGCGTGCGGCCAGCGCGTGCGGGCCAGCGTGAAGGTCATGTCCTTGATGCGCTTGGCCACGCCAAGGTGCCTGAAGTCGGGGTGCACGATGAGGCCCGACGTGGTGACATACTGCTTGTTGCCCCAGGTCTCGATGTAGCTGAAGCCGGCAAAGGTGTCTCCCCTGAGGGCGATGACCGCCTTGGCCTCCTTCATCTTTGTGGCCAGATACTCGTGTGTCCTCTTGGCAATGCCAGTGCCCCTCACCTTGGCCGCGTCGGCGATGGTCCGCAGGATGGTGTCCACGTAGACCTCGTGCTCGGGCCCGGCCACCAGTATTCTTATTTCTTCTTCCATAACTCGGTTGTGTCATGGCGCGGCCCTCTCCGGGCCGCGCCACCCTTGTGGTCTTCGGTCATTTGAGGTCGGGCACCACGGCGCTGAGCGCATGCACCACGTCGCGCTCGGTGGCGCTGTCGCGAATCACGATAAAGATGGTGTCGTCGCCGGCGATGGTGCCAAGGATATAGGGGATGTTGCTGTTGTCAATGTTGTAGGCTATGCTGCTGGCATAGCCTGGGCGCGTCTTGATGACACCCATGTTGCCCGAGAAGTGAATGGACTTGAAGCCGGGCACCTGCATCATCTCCTTAATTTGGTTGGGCGTGCTGACACGCTTGTACATGGTCACGTTGGGCAGCACATACACGTAGTTGCCGTTCATGCTGGCCGCCTTGGCCACCTTCAGCTGCTTCAGGTCACGGCTCAGCGTGGCCTGTGTCAGCTTGAAGCCCTCAGCCTGAAGCGCACTGAGCAGCTCGTCCTGGCTGCCCATCTCGCGGCTTGATATAATCATTCTCAAGGTATCCAGCCTGTCCTTCTTCACTTTCATACAATGTATATTTATGCGTGTAACGGCAGCAAAGTTATACATAATTATACGAATATGCAAGAAAAAAAGCCCTTTTTTCTGCATATTGATTCAAAAAAATGCACTCAGAGAGGTTGCCGAACGCCATCTGCGGATACGCCAGACGGCCGGCACCGCTGCGCCACTGGCTGCCAGGCGGAGCCAACCGCGGCCGCCCCCGGGCTTCACGGCCGCCATGCCGGGCGGCCGGCGGCAAACAAAAAAGGCCAAGAAACCTAACGTCAGGCTCTTGGTCTTTCTGCGCTCCAGGATGGGCTTGAACCAACGACCCCATGATTAACAGTCATGTGCTCTAACCAACTGAGCTACTGAAGCAAAGTGCAACCCTTGATTTTGAATTGCGTTGCAAAGGTAATGCGTTTTCGCGAAACCAGCAAATTTTCGGCAAAAAAAATCGTCAGGACAGCACTTTTTTCTCATTCCGGCGCGTTTCCAGGCACCTTACAGTCCACAGGAGCGCCGTGCTTGGCGCGAAAAGCCCCATTTTGCAAAACATTGAAGCAAGTATGACGGTTTCTCGCCTGTTTGCATTACCTTTGTACGCACAATGCTGGCACACGCCGCGGAAACCGCTCCCGGGCGGCGCGAAGCGGCACTTCCCGGCGCCAAGCCAAGCAGACGGGAGCGCCAAGCCAAGCAGATGAAAGTTTAAAGGCAAACAGATGAAACGTATGATAAAGCTATTCGCCCTGGCCCTGTCGGTGGCCTGCCTGCCCTTGGCGGGCGCCTTTGCCCAGAAGGACAGGAACCACAACCTGGAGGTTGGCAAGAACCTTGACATCTTCACGCAACTTTACAAGACCCTCGACCTGATGTATGTGGACACCCTCGACCCCGGCGAGGTGGTCGGCACGGGCATCAAGGCCATGCTCAGCAGCCTGGACCCCTACACGGAATACTACCCCGAGGACAAGCAGAAGGAGCTGAAGATGATGCTCACCGGGAAGTACGCCGGCATAGGCGCGGTGGTGCGCTACCACCTAAGGGAGAAGCACGTGATTATCGACGAGCCCTACGAGGGCATGCCGGCTGCCGCGGCCGGGCTGCGCAAGGGCGACATGATTGTGAGCATCGACGGCAAGCCGATGGCCGGGAAGACCGTGAGCGAGGTGAGTTCCAAGCTGCGCGGCGAGCCGGGAACAAGCTTCATGCTCAAGGTGGAGCGCCCCACGACGGGCAAGACCTTCACGGTGAAAATCACCAGGCGCAGCATCAAGTTCCCCGACATCCCCTACTACGGCATGCGCGGCGACAGCGTGGGCTACATCGGCCTGACCGGCTTCACCGAGGGGTGCGCCAAGAACATGCGCCGCTCCTTTGTCGACCTGAAGCAGCGCGGGGCCACCAAGCTGGTGCTCGACCTGCGCAACAACGGCGGCGGCTCGCTGGCCGAGGCCGTCGAGATTGTCAACATGTGGGTGCCCAAGGGCATCACCCTGGTGGAGACCAGGGGCAAGCAGCGGCAGGCCACGCGCACCTACACCACGCGGCAGGAGCCGGTGGACACGCTGATGCCCATCGTGGTGCTGGTCAACGAGGAGACGGCCAGCGCCAGCGAGATTACAGCCGGCTCGCTGCAAGACCTTGACCGCGCTATAATAATAGGTACGCGCACGTATGGCAAGGGACTCGTGCAGACCCCGTTCGACCTGCCCTACAACACCAGCGTCAAGTTGACCACCGGCAAATACTACATTCCCAGCGGGCGGTGCGTGCAGGCCATCAACTACAAGCATTCGGGCGGAGGCTACAGGGAGCGCATCCCCGACAGCCTGACCCACGTGTTCCACACCCGCAACGGCCGCGAGGTGCGCGACGGCGGCGGCATCAAGCCCGACATGGAGGTGCGCCCCGACACCATGCCCAACATCGCCGTGTACCTTGACCGCATCGACTCCACCGAGGTGATGCTCGACTATGTGGTCGACTACGTGGCCGCACACCCGGCCATTGCGCCCGCCGCCGCGTTCCGCCTCTCCGACAGCGACTACGCCGAGTTTGTCCGGCGCGTGGTGAAGAGCGGCTTCACCTACGACCAGGTGACCGTGAAGCGCCTGGAGGAGCTCGAGAAGACAGCGCGCTTCGAGGGCTATTACGACGAGGCGAAGCCCGAGTTCGAGCAGCTGAAAGCCAAGCTGAAGCACAACGTGGCGCGCGACCTCGAACGCCACAAGGACATCATCAGGCACATGCTCGAGACCGACATCGTGACAGCCTACCACTACCAGGCCGGGGCCATCGACGCAGCCCTGAACCACGACGCGCTGATGGACGCCGCCCTGAGGGTGCTGGCCGACAGGGCGGAATACGCCCGGCTGCTAAAGCCGGAAAAATGACTTTTTTGGCCGCAAAGTGTGAAAAAGTGGCCGAATCGCTTGCTGCAATGTGAAAAAAACCGTAATTTTGCACCGTTCAGTGGAATGAGGGGCTTTGAGAAGCCCCTCATTTTATTTTAATAACAACTTGGATATATGATTGACAAGAACGCTGTAAAGGCAGCTGTTGAGCAGTGGTTGCAAGGCAACGACTACTTTCTGGTGGACGTGGTGATGGGGCCGGACGACCGCATCGTGGTGGAGATAGACCACAATGACGGCGTCTGGATTGAAGACTGCGCCGAACTGAGCCGCTTTCTCCAGGACAGGCTGGGGGACGAGCTGGGCAACTACGAGCTGGAGGTGGGGTCGGCCGGCATCGGCCAGCCTTTCAAGGTGCCGCAGCAATACATGAATCATATCGGCAAGGAGGTGGAGGTGCTCGGCGCTGACGGCAAGAAAGTGCAGGGCGTGCTCACCGCAGTCAGCGGCACCGGCTTCACGGTGACCGTCAGGGAAAAGCAGAAGGTGGAAGGCAAGAAGCGCCCCGTGATGGCCGACGTGGAAAAGGCTTTCGACATGAACGGGGTGAAGTACACCAAGTATCTGCTCAACTTCAAATAGCGAGAGGGGCCCCACAGGTCCCTTTTGTCAGTTATAGACGAAACAATAAAAAACAGAATACAACCATGGCAGTAAAGAAAGAGGAAAAGGGTCCGAGCATGATCGAGACCTTCCAGGAGTTTAAGGAGACCAAGAACATTGACCGCACCACCCTGGTGAGCGTCCTTGAGGAGAGCTTCCGCAACGTGATTGCCAAGATGTTTGGCAGCGACGAGAACTTCGACGTCATCGTCAACCCCGACAAGGGCGACTTCGAGATTCACCGCAACCGCGTGGTCGTGGCCGACGGCGAGGTGCAGGACGAGAACAAGGAGATATCGCTCTCTGACGCGCAGAAGATCGAGCCCGACTACGAAATCGGCGAGGAGGTGAGCGAGGAGGTGAACTTCAGCAAGTTCGGCCGGCGCGCCATCCTGAACCTCCGCCAGACCCTGGCCTCCAAAATCCTTGAGCTGGAGCACGACTCGCTCTACAACAAGTACAAGGAAAAGGTGGGACAGGTGGTCAGCGGCGAGGTCTACCAGATGTGGAAGCGCGAGGTGCTCGTCATCGACGACGAGGGCAACGAGCTCCACCTGCCCAAGAGCGAGCAGATACCGGCCGACAACTACCACAAGGGGGAGACCGTGCGCGCCATCGTGCTGCGCGTGGACAACGAGAACAACAACCCGCGCATCATCCTGAGCCGCACCAGCCCGCAGTTCCTCGAGCGCCTGCTCGAGGCCGAGGTGCCCGAGATTGCCGACGGACTGATCACCATCAAGCGCGTGGCCCGCATACCGGGCGAGCGCGCCAAGGTGGCCGTCGAGAGCTACGACGAGCGCATCGACCCCGTAGGGGCCTGCGTGGGCGTGAGGGGAAGCCGCGTTCACGGCATCGTTCGCGAGCTGTGCAACGAGAACATCGATGTCATCAACTACTCAAGCAACACCAAGCTGTTCATCCAGCGCGCGCTCAGTCCGGCCAAGGTGTCAAGCATCACGCTTGACGAGGAGAACCGCAGGGCAGAGGTGTACCTCCAGCCCGAAGAGGTGTCGCTGGCCATCGGCCGAGGCGGAATGAACATCAAGCTGGCCTCACTGCTCACAGAGCTTACCATCGACGTGTTCCGCGTGGTGAACGAGGGCGAGGAGGACGAGGACATCTACCTTGACGAGTTCTCCGACGAAATCGACCAGTGGGTCATCGACGCCGTCAAGGCCCTCGGCCTGGACACCGCGAAGGCCGTGCTCAACGCGCCGCGCGAGATGCTGATCGAGAAGGCCGACCTCGAGGAGGAGACCGTCGACCAGATGCTCAAGGTGCTGAAGGCAGAGTTTGAGAGAGAATAAGATTAAGGAAAGGGGAAACATATCCAAATACGAAAAGAATGGGCATCAGATTAAACAAAGCACTGACAGAACTGAACATCGGGCTTCAAACGGCTGTCGACTTTCTGAGAAACAAGAAAAGCCTGGGCGAGATCAAGGAAGACGCCAACCTGACAACCAAGATCTCGGACGAGCAATACCAGGCGCTGGTCAAGGAGTTCAAGGGCGACAAGGACATCAAGGACGAGGCGGAAAAGATTTTCGCCAAGAAAGCGAGAGAGAAGAAGGCCGAGAAGAAAGTGACCAAGGCCGAAGACCTGCTGGAGCAGCGCCCCACCTTCAAGCCTATCGGCAAGATAGACCTCGACAGCATCGGGAAGCCGGCAAAGGCGGCGCCAGCCGCCACAACGGCCAGGAAGGCTCCCGAGGCCGCAGCAGGAAGCTCCGTGGCAGGGCCGCAGGAGAAGGCGGGCGCAGAGCCGAAGCCGGCTGCCGGAGCGCCCAAGGCGGGCGGCGAAAAGCCACAGGACAAGCCGGCCCAGGCACCCGCTCCCAAGGAAGAGGAGCCTGAGGCAAAGGCCACCGTGACAGCCCAGGCGAAGCCGGCAGCGGCGGCGGAGCCCGCCAAGGAACCCGCAAAAGCGCCGGAAAAGGGTGCCGGAAAGGAAGAGAAAAAGACCGAGGAAAAGCCGCAGGCAGTCCAGGCTCCGGCCCCGGAGGCAGCCCAGACAAAGCCGGCAGCGCCGGCAGGAAGCGCCCCGGCAGCCGGCGGGCCCAAAATCTTCACGCTGGAGAGCGAGGGCAAGCGGATGCCCAAGGTGAACGTGCTGGGCAAGATTGACCTTTCAGCGCTCAACCAGAGCACACGCCCCAAGAAGAAGACAAAGGAGGAGCGCCGCAAGGAGCGCGAGGAGAAAGCCGCCCAGCAGCGCCCCGCCGGAGAGCGCAAGAAGCGCGTGCGCATCGGCAAGGAGCGCGTTGACATCGAGGCCGCAGCCAACCAGGCCGGCAACAACGCCAACAAGAACAAGCGCAACCAGAACGGCGGCCAGCAGGGCAGCAGCCAGCAGGGCGGAGGCAAGCGCAACAAGAAGAACCGCAACCAGCCGAAGCCCGTGGAGGTGAGCGACGAGGACGTGGCACGCCAGGTAAAGGAGACACTGGCCCGGCTGACCAGCAAGGGGCAGAACAAGAAGGGAGCCAAGTACCGCCGCGAGAAGCGCGAGGCCGTGCAGGAGCGCATCAACGAGGAGAAGCAGGAGCTGGCAGCAGAGAGCAAGACACTGAAGCTCACCGAGTTCGTGACAGTGAGCGAGCTGGCCACGATGATGAACGTGCCGGTAAACAAGGTCATCGGCACCTGCATGTCCATCGGCATCATGGTGAGCATCAACCAGCGCCTTGACGCCGAGACCATCAACCTGGTGGCCGAGGAGTTCGGCTTCAAGACAGAATACGTGAGCGCCGAGGTGAGCGAGGCCGTACAAGAGGAGGAGGACGACGAGAACGACCTCGTGCCGCGCGCGCCGATTGTCACGGTGATGGGCCACGTCGACCACGGCAAGACCTCGCTGCTCGACCACATCCGCAACACCAACGTGATTGCCGGCGAGGCCGGAGGCATCACCCAGCACATCGGCGCCTACAACGTGAAGCTGAAGGACGGGCGCCGCATCACCTTCCTTGACACCCCGGGACACGAGGCGTTCACCGCCATGCGCGCCCGCGGCGCGCAGGTGACAGACATCGCCATCATCATCATCGCCGCCGACGACAGCGTGATGCCCACCACCAAGGAGGCCATCGCCCACGCCCAGGCGGCCAACGTGCCCATGGTGTTTGCCATCAACAAGATAGACAAGCCGGGAGCCAACCCCGACAAGATACGCGAAGACCTGGCGCAGATGAACCTGCTGGTCGAGGAGTGGGGCGGCAAGTACCAGTGCCAGGAGATTTCGGCCAAGAAGGGCACCGGTGTCGACGAGCTTCTGGAGAAGGTGCTCCTCGAGGCCGAGATGCTCGACCTCAAGGCCAACCCCAACCGCCGCGCCACCGGCTCCATCATCGAGTCATCGCTCGACAAGGGCCGTGGCTACGTGTCAACCGTGCTGGTGAGCAACGGAACGCTCAAGGTGGGCGACATCGTCGTGGCCGGAACGAGCCACGGACGCATCAAGGCCATGTTCAACGAGCGCAACCAGCGCATGGAGAAGGCCGGGCCGGCCGAGCCGGCCATCATCCTCGGCCTCAACGGCGCGCCCACCGCCGGCGACACCTTCCACGTGATGGACAGCGAGCAGGAGGCCCGCGAGATAGCCAACAAGCGCGAGCAGCTGCAGCGCGAGCAGGGACTGCGCACACAGACCCGCCTCACCCTGGCCGACATCAGCCACCGCATAGCCCTCGGCTCGTTCAAGGAGCTCAACCTCATTGTCAAGGGCGACACCGACGGCAGCGTGGAGGCGCTGAGCGACTCGTTCATCAAGCTGTCCACAGAGAAGATAAAGGTCAACGTGATCCACAAGGGCGTGGGCCAGATTTCGGAGAACGACGTGACCCTGGCCGACGCCTCCGACGCCATCATCGTGGGCTTCCAGGTGCGCCCCTCGTCGGCCGCACGCAAGCTGGCCGACAGCGAGGGCGTCGAAATCAACACCTACTCCATCATCTACGACGCCATCGACGACATCAAGTCGGCCATGGAGGGCATGCTCGAAAAGGTGAAGAAAGAGGTGGTCACCGGACAGCTCGAGGTGCGCGAGGTCTACAAGATTTCCAAGGTGGGCACCGTGGCCGGAGCCTTGGTCACCGAGGGCAAGGTGCACCGCACGGACAAGGCGCGCGTTGTCCGCGACGGCATCGTGATCCACACGGGCGACATCAACGCCCTGAAACGCTACAAGGACGACGTGAAGGAGGTGGCCGCCAACTTCGAGTGCGGCATCAGCCTCGTCAACTTCAACGACATCCAGCAGGGCGACATCATCGAGACGTTTACCGAAATCGAGGTGCAGCAGAAGCTGTAAGGCCTCTCTTTCCATGCACAGCCCGGGCCGGGGCGGCGGAATGTCATCCGCCGCCCCGGCCTGTCTCTTTTGTACAGGCCGCCCGCATTTTCCGCACCAATTTCCCAAGCGGCCGGTTCCGGCCCGCCAAACGGTTCGTCCCGGCGCGCCAGACGGCCAGTTTCGGCACGCGGTTCGGGCCGTTTCGCACGGTGAAACCGGCCGTCCGGCAAGCCGGAACAGGCCGTTTCAAAAAAGCCATGGGAAAATACGCCGCGGAAAGGCAGGAATAATAAAAATAAAATGTATATCTTTGCAGCAAGCGAAAGGGCCGGGGGCAGCCCCATGACTGCACCGGCTGCGAGGCGCGCGCGACGCACGCAACGGCCAAAGGAGCAGGACATTGCGGACAGCCGCAAGCGCTTGCCTTGCTGAAACATACGAATGTCACAACAAATACTAAAAAGACAACAGCATGAAAAGATTTCTATTATTGATGTCGGTGACGGTTCTCGCTGCCATCGAGGTTATGGCACAGGACAGGAAAACATCCTGCGGAAACCGCTGCATGAAGGACAGCGTGGCCACCGTGTATCTCACCAAGAAAATCACCCCCGAGGCCCTGGTCAGCATCTACAAGGCCATGGGCGTGAAGGCCAGGGGCCGCGTGGCGATCAAGATATCCACCGGCGAGTCAAGCCGCACCAACCACCTGCGCCCCGACTTCATCAAGCCGCTGGTCGACGAGGTGCACGGCACGCTCGTGGAGTGCAACACAGCCTACGGCGGCGCGCGCTCGACCACCGAGAGCCACAGGAAGGCCATCGCCGAGCGCGGCTACGACAAGATAGCCAGGGTTGACATCATGGATGCCGACGGCTCGATGGAGCTGCCCGTGCGCGACACCACATGGATCAAGTACGACCTGGTGGGCTCGCACCTGAAGAACTACGACTTCATGATTAACCTCGCCCACTTCAAGGGGCACCAGATGGGCGGCTTCGGAGGCGTGCTGAAGAACCAGAGCATCGGCGTGGCCTCGGCCGACGGAAAGGCCTATATCCACACGGCCGGCAAGCAGCGCACGGTGAAAGACCTGTGGCACTACGCGGGCAACCAGGACGGGTTCCTCGAGGCGATGGCAACGGCTGCCACCGCCGTGCACGACTATTTCAAGCAGCCGGGCAAGAACATTGTCTACATCAACGTGATGAACAACATGAGCATCGACTGCGACTGCAACGGCAACCCCCAGCACCCGATGATCAAGGACTACGGCATCATGGCGAGCACCGACCCCGTGGCGCTCGACAGGGCCTGCCTCGACGTGGTGTTCAACTACGACTCCAAGGAGGGCGACACAGCGGTGCCCCTGCAGGAGCGCATCCGCAAGATGCACGGCACCCACACCGTTGACCACGCGGCGAAGATAGGCCTGGGCACGCTGAAGTACAGGATTGTGGACCTTGACAAATAGAAACGGCGCAACAGACTTCCTTGCTTGATGAAGAACAGAACCATTCCACTGCTCATAGCGGTGGCGGCGGGCGGCGCCCTCAGCGCCGCCGCAGCAGAGCCGGCCGACTCGGCTAGCCTCTCCGAGGTTGTGGTCACGGGCACGCGCAGTGTCACCGACACCAGGCACCTGCCCATGACGGTGACCGTCATCGGGCGCGAGAGGCTCACGGCCAGCCACGAGCAGTCGGTCCTGCCCACCGTGATGCAGCAGGTGCCCGGACTGTTTGTCACCTCGCGCGCCATGATGGGCTACGGCATGTCTACCGGCGGCTCGGGCAACATCAGCCTTCGCGGCCTCAGCGGCGGCAGCGGCCAGCTGCTGGTGCTCATTGACGGGCACCCCCAGTACAGCGGCATCTACGGCCACCCCATCGCCGACAGCTACCAGACCATGCTCGCCGAGCGCGTGGAGGTGCTCCGCGGGCCGGCATCGGCACTCTACGGCAGCAACGCCATGGGGGGCGTGATGAACATCGTGACGCGGAAGATGGCGCACGACGGCACGCGCGCCTCGGCCACCCTCAGCGGCGGAAGCTACGGAACGGCGGAGGCCGAGGCCACGGTCCAGACCAAGGCGGGGGCCTTCAGCAGCACCGTGTCGGCCCAGTACGGGCGCACCGACAACCACCGCCCGCACATGGGCTTCGAGCAGTATGGCGGCTATGTGAAGCTGGGCTACGACATCTCGCCCCACTGGAACGCCAGGGCTGACGCCGACGTGACCCACTTCAACGCGCAGTACCCGGGCCGCGTGCAAAGCCCCGTCTACGGCGCCTGCCAGTGGATAACGCGGGGCGCGGCCTCGGCCGCGGTGGAGAACAGCTACCGCAACACCAGCGGGGCCGTCAGCGTCTACTCCAACTTCGGCCGCCACAAGATTGACGACGGCACCCAGGACCCCGCCCTTTCAACCAACCGCTACTTCCGCTCGAAAGACGCGCTCACCGGGGTGTCGGTCTACCAGAGCGCGCAGCTCTTCGCCGGCAACCGCGTCACGGTGGGCGCGGACTACCGGCACATCTACGGGCACGCCTACTACACATCGAAGGAGACCGGCGAGGTGATGGACACGCCCAACAAGCAGAGCGGGCGCTCCCACCGCAACGAGATTGCTGTCTACGCCGACTTCAGGCAGGACCTGCTGCCGTGGCTCACCGTGGATGCCGGCATCCGGGCTGACCACCACAGCGTCACGGGCACCGAATGGGTGCCGCAGGCGGGCCTGGTGGTGCGCCCCGTGACCACCGGCGAGCTCAAGCTGGTGGCGGCCAAGGGCTTCCGCAACCCCACCATGCGCGAGCTTTACCTCTACCCGCCGTCGAACGAGGAGCTGAGGCCCGAGCGGCTGTGGAACTGCGAGCTGGCGTGGCAGCAGCGCACGGGACGGCTCAGCTACGGCGCCAACCTCTACTGCATCAAGGGTGACAACATGATTCAGACAGTGGACAGGAGGAACACCAACACCGGCGCCATTGAGAACCGCGGGGCGGAGGCCGAGCTGGCCTTCACCCTTGGCCGCCACTGGAGCGTGACCACCAACCACTCGTGGCTCCACATGAAGAACAAGGTGGTGGCCGCCCCCGAGTACAAGGGCTTCGCGGGCGCTGACTACCGCAGCGACCGCCTGCGCGCCAGCGCCACGCTGCAGTACATCGCCAACCTGTACACCGCCGTGGGCAGCAACGCCACAAAGGAGTCGTTCTGCCTCCTGGGCCTGGCGGTGAGCTACGCCGCGGCCCCCCACCTCACCGTGTGGGCCAGGGGCGAGAACCTGCTGGCGCAGGACTACGAGATTAACCAGGGCTACCCCATGCCGCGGGCCACGGTGATGGCCGGCATCCGGCTTGACTTCTGACACTGAAAGCGGGGCTTCACCCTGGAGCGGCAGGACGGCAGCGGCTGCACCTGGGGCGCGCCGCCCGCCACCGGCAAGCAAATTCGCAAACTTACTTTTATCACACTTAGCAATGAAATACATCAACAACATCAAGTCACCGGCCGACGTGAAGCGCCTGTCGGTGGAGGAAATGACGGAGCTGGCCTCCGAGATGCGCACCCTGCTCATCGAGAAGCTCAGCGTACGCGGCGGCCACTGCGGCCCCAATCTGGGCATCGTAGAGGCCACCATCGCCCTGCACTACGTGTTCAACTCGCCCGAGGACAAGATTGTGTTCGACGTGTCCCACCAGAGCTACTCCCACAAGATGCTCACCGGCAGGGCCGAGGCCTTCATGTCGCCCGCCCACTACGGCGACGTGTCGGGCTACACGGAGCCTTCCGAGAGCGTGCACGACCAGTTCGTCGTCGGCCACACCTCGACCTCCGTCAGCCTGGCCTGCGGACTGGCCAAGGGGCGCGACCTGCGCGGGGGGCGCAACAACGTGATTGCCGTGATCGGCGACGGCTCGCTCAGCGGCGGCGAGGCGCTCGAAGGACTTGACTGGGCCGCCGAGCTGGGCACCAACCTTATCATCATCGTGAACGACAACCAGATGTCTATCGCCGAGGACCACGGCGGACTCTACCGCAACCTCGCGCAGCTCAGGGAGAGCCGCGGCGAATGCCCGGACAACCTGTTCCGCGCCATGGGACTGGACTACATGTATGTGGACAAGGGCAACGACATCGCCTCGCTGATTGCGGCGTTCAGGAAGGTGAAGGGCACCGGCCACCCCGTGGTGGTGCACATCAACACGCTGAAGGGCAAGGGCTACAAGCCGGCCGAGACCGACAAGGAGCACTGGCACTGGACCATGCCCTTCGACATCGCCACCGGGAAGCCCAAGACGGCCCCCGGCGAGGGCTACGAAGAGCTGACAGCCACCCACCTGCTCAGGCTGATGAAGGCCGACAAGGCCGTTTGCGCCATCACTGCCGGCACGCCCAACATCTGGGCATGGACACCCGAACGCCGCAAGGAGGCCGGAAGTCAGTTTGTCGACGTGGGCATCGCCGAGGAGCACGCCGTGGCCCTGGCCTCGGGCATCGCCAAGGCGGGCGGCAAGCCGGTGTTCGGCGTGTGCAGCTCGTTCCTGCAACGCACCTACGACCAGCTGTCGCAAGACCTCTGCATCAACGACAGCCCCGCCACCATCCTGGTTATCAAGGGTTCGCTGTCGTCGATGAACGACGTGACCCACCTGTGCCACTTTGACATCCCGCTGCTGGCCAACATCCCCAACCTGGTCTATCTCGCGCCGACCAACCGCGAGGAGTACCTGGCCATGCTCGACTGGAGCCTCGGCTACCGCGAGCACCCCGTGGCCATCCGCATGCCGGTGGGGCCGCTCACCCCGGCCAGGCGCGCCGTGCCGGCCGACTACTCGGAGCTTAACCGCTACGAGGTGGCCGCCAGCGGAAAGGACGTGGCCATCCTCGGACTGGGCAACTTCTTCGCGCTCGGCGAGGCCGTATGCGAGCGGCTGAAAGGGCACGGCATCAGCGCCACACTCGTCAACCCACGCTATATCACGGGCATTGACACCGCGCTGATGGAGCGTCTGAAGGGCAGCCACCGCCTGGTGGTGACCCTCGAGGACGGCGCCCTCGACGGCGGCTTTGGCGAGAAGATAGCCCGCTATTTCGGGCCGTCAGACATGAAGGTGCTGTGCTACGGCGCGAGAAAGGCGTTTGCCGACCGCTATGATGTCAAGGCTTTCCTGGCCGAGAACCGCCTTCGCGACGACCTGATAGCCGAGGACATCCTCGCCACGCTGTGAACAAGTCTGTCATCAAATCTGCCACAACACCGTCAGAAAGTGAAATACAGAGGCTGTTTTGATTGCACTTTCACGCAAAAGCCGTACCTTTGCAAGGCATAACAAAACCGAAAGCTATGAGCAGACTGATCAAGCCAAGAGACTACCATGCACTGCTGGACACCAAGCAGACAGAGCAAGGCATCAAGCTGATAAAGGAGTTTTTCCAGCAAAACCTGTCAACCGAGCTGCGGCTGCGGCGCGTCACGGCCCCACTGTTTGTGCTCCAGGGACTGGGCATCAACGACGACCTCAACGGCGTGGAGCGCGCCGTGACGTTCCCTGTGAAAGACCTGGGCGACGCCAAGGCCGAGGTGGTCCACTCGCTGGCCAAGTGGAAGCGGCTGACCCTGGCCGAGTACCACATCGAGCCGGGACACGGCATCTACACCGACATGAACGCCATCAGGGCCGACGAGGAGCTGGACAACCTGCACTCGCTCTATGTCGACCAGTGGGACTGGGAGGCTGTCATCACCAGGGAGCAGCGCACGGTGGCCTTTCTGAAGGACACGGTGAGGCGCATCTACGCGGCCATCAGGCGCACGGAGTATCTCACGTGCGAGACCTACCCGCAGCTGAAGCCCTTCCTGCCCGATGAAATCGCGTTCATCCACAGCGAGGACCTGCTGGAGATGTATCCCGACAAGTCACCCAAGGAGCGCGAGGACGCCATCTGCAAGCGGTTCGGGGCGGTGTTTGTCACCGGCATCGGCGGCAGGCTGAGCGACGGGAGGAAGCACGACGGGCGCGCCCCCGACTACGACGACTGGTCGACGGTGGCCGAGGACGGCAAGGTGGGCCTCAACGGTGACATCCTGATATGGTACCCCGTGCTCGAGCGCTCGTTCGAGCTGTCGTCAATGGGCGTGCGCGTCGACAGCGAAGCCCTGCGCAGGCAACTGAAGACCGAGGGGAAGGAGGACCGCGAGAAACTCTACTTCCACCGGAAGCTGCTGGCCGGCGAGCTGCCGCTGACCATCGGCGGAGGCATCGGGCAGAGCCGCCTGTGCATGGTGATGCTCCACAAGGCCCACATCGGAGAGATTCAGGCAAGCATCTGGCCCGAAGAGATGCGCCGCGAGTGCGAGGCCCTCGGCATGCCGCTCATCTGACGCCGGCTGCTCTCACCAACGACAGGCAACAGAAAGCGGGAGACGGCTTCACAGCCACCCCCCGCAGCAAACTTCAAACAACCAAAAAAAGAAATAGATTGCCTGTTAACGGTCCGGCTCCGAAAGGAGCCGGACCTTTTTGGTTCAAAAAGCGTACACGCGCAGAAGCGTCATCTGATGAACAGCAGCTCGCGGTACTTGGGCAGTGTCCAGAGGTCGTCCTCCACCACAAGCTCGAGCTTGTCAATGTGGTAGCGGATGGAGTCCATCAGCGGAGCCACCGTGTCGTGGTAGGCAATGGCCTTGGCGTGCTCGTCCTCAATCTTGTTGGCCACCTTGCGCGCGTTGACCAAGTCGTCGACACCCTTCTCAATGATGGCTGTGCGCTCGGCTATCTCCTCGATAATCTTCATGTTGCGCGCGTTCAGGCTCTCGGCCTTGTCCGTGGGGAAGATGCTGCGCATGTTCTGCACGTTCTTCAGCAGCTGGCTCTGGTAGTGGGTGGCCACGGGGATGATGTGGTTCATCGACAGGTCGCCCATCACGCGGGCCTCAATCTGGATTTTCTTGGTGTAGGTCTCCCATTTCACCTCGTTGCGCGCCTCGAGCTCCTTGCGCGTCATCACGCCAAGGCTCTCGAACATGGCGATGCTGCTCTCGTCAAGGTAGCGTTCGAAGATGACGGGGCAGCTCTTCTCCACGTCAAGCCCGCGGCGCGTGGCCTCCTCGACCCACTCGTCGCTGTAGCCGTTGCCGTCGAAGCGGATGGGCTTGCATGTCTTGATGTCGTCGCGCAGCACCTTGATGATGGCGCTGTTCAGGTCGGTGCCTGCGGCCACGAGGGCGTCGACACGCTTCTTGAAGCTCACCAGGGCCTCGGCCACAGCCGAGTTGAGCGCGATCATGGCCGAGGCGCAGTTGGCCTCGGAGCCCACGGCGCGGAACTCGAAGCGGTTGCCGGTGAAGGCGAAGGGGCTGGTGCGGTTGCGGTCGGTGTTGTCAATGAGCAGTTCGGGAATCTCGGGGATGTCCATCTTCAGCCCCTGCTTGCCGGCCATGCTGAACTGGTCGTCGCGGTCGCTCCGCTCGATGTGGTCGAGCAGCTCGCTGAGCTGCGTGCCGAGGAACGACGAGATGATGGCGGGGGGAGCCTCGTTGGCGCCCAGGCGGTGAGCGTTGGTGGCGCTCATGATGCTGGCCTTGATGAGGCCGTTGTGGCGGTAGACACCCATGAGGGTCTCGACGATGAACACCACGAAGCGCAGGTTGTCAACGGGAGTCTTGCCCGGCGCGTGGAGCAGCACGCCCGTGTCGGTGGACAGGCTCCAGTTGTTGTGCTTGCCCGAGCCGTTGATGCCGGCAAAGGGCTTCTCGTGGAGCAGGGCGCGGAAGCCGTGCTTGCGGGCCACCTTCTTCATGAGCGACATGAGCAGCATGTTGTGGTCAACGGCCAGGTTGGTGTCCTCGAAGATGGGAGCCACCTCAAACTGGTTGGGGGCCACCTCGTTGTGGCGTGTCTTGCAGGGGATACCCAGCTCGAGGGCCTGGATCTCAAGGTCTTTCATAAAGGCCTGCACGCGGTCGGGGATGGTGCCGAAGTAGTGGTCTTCCATCTGCTGGTTCTTGGCCGAGTCGTGCCCCATGAGGGTGCGGCCGGTGAGCAGCAGGTCGGGGCGGGCCGAGTAGAGCCCCTCGTCAACCAGGAAATACTCCTGCTCCCAGCCCAGGTTGCTCTGCACCTTTTTCACCTCGGGGTAAAAGTAATGGCAAACGTCGGTTGCAGCCACGTTGACAGCATGGAGCGTGCGCAGCAGGGGCGCCTTGTAGTCGAGCGCCTCGCCGGTGTAGGAAATGAAGATAGTGGGGATGCACAGGGTGTCATCGATGATGAAGACAGGCGATGTGGGGTCCCATGCGGAATAGCCGCGCGCCTCGAACGTGTTGCGGATGCCGCCGCTGGGGAACGAGCTGGCGTCGGGTTCCTGCTGTACGAGCAGCTTGCCCGAGAACTCCTCGACCATGCCGCCCTTGCCGTCGTGCTCGATAAAGGAGTCGTGCTTCTCGGCGGTGCCTTCGGTCAGGGGCTGGAACCAGTGGGTGTAGTGGGTCACGCCGTTCTCGACAGCCCACTGCTTGATGCCGGCAGCCACCGCGTCGGCAATGGAGCGGTCAAGGCGCGTGCCGTTGTCAATCACGTCAATCAGCTTTTCGTAGACGTCCTTGGGCAGGTACTTGTACATCTTCTCGCGGTTGAACACCTTCTTGCCGAAATACTCGTAGGGGCGCTCCGCGGGAGCCTTCACTTCGAGAGGCTTCTTCTTGAAAGCCTCGGCTACAACCTGAAATCTTAAGTTTGTCATACTATTTGAATTTTTGAGTGTTTGGTTTCGTTTGTAGAGCGGGGGCGCCGCGGGGCGCCCCCGGGGGGGTCAGGGTCTGAGCGTGAGCCCGAACACAAAGTAGGCGGACTGCGCTGCGGGATTGGCGGCCACCTGGGCGAACACTGGGATGCTGAATGTCGGTGTCACCGTGATGTCCTTGGTGGCGCGTAGCGACACGTTGGTCACGGCAAAGTTGTCGTTGCCATAGAGCGTGGTCTTGAAAGGCGAGGCGCCGACAGCAGCCTTCCAGTCAAGCTTGCCAAGGGTGAAGGGGGCGGCCAGCTCGACATAGGAGGAGTAGGCGCGTTCGGCTGAGCCGTCGTCGCCAGGCTTGCGGTAGTCGTCACCGGCAAAGACGGTGTACCACTGTACGGAGAGCGGTCCGAAGTCGTAGCCCACATTGGCCTCGAACATGTGGTTGGTGCTGTGGGTGCTGTACATGAAATAGCGTCCGGCAGCATCCGACCCGGCAGAGAACCAGTAGTCGGTGACGCCCACATTGAAGCCTCCGGCGGCGTAGGCCAGTGTGAGGTCAAGTTCCGAGGGATAGTCGGCGCCGGTCTTCGGCGCCAGTTCGGTGCTCCCCCATGCGGTGAGCGAGAACCCCTTGTAGCTCACGCCCAGCGTGGGCTGCACGGACACGTCGCCGCACTTGGTGCCACGCCACACATACTGGTTGACCACATCGGCCGACAGGGTGGCCTCTACGTTGTCCTGCGCTGCTGCTGTCACGGCACCGGCCACGGTCATCATGGCCGCGATGCCCAATTTTCCAAGTCTTTTCATCTTTGTTAAGTTTTTGTTAGACAATGTTGTTTGTGTTGTGTTGGAATATATATAATTAAGATGTGTTGGTCAGAACCCGAAGATGTGACGCCGCGCAGCGCGCGCAGCCGCTACCGCAGCCACTTGGCAAGGCGCTCCATGGCCTCCTCGCAGTCGGCCCGGTCGCCAAAGGCGGTGAGGCGCACATAGCCCTCGCCGCTCGGGCCGAAGCCCACGCCCGGGGTGCACACCACATGGGCGTTGTAGAGCATCTGCTCGAAGAAGCGCTCGCTGCCTAGGCCGTCGGGTGTCTTCACCCAGAGGTAGGGCGCGTTCTTTCCGCCGTACACCCTGAGCCCCAGCGAGGTGAGGGTCTGTGTCATTATCCGGGCGTTTTCCATATAGTAGTCGATGACGGCCTTCACCTGCTCGCGCCCCTCGGGCGAGTAGACGGCCTCGGCGGCGCGCTGGCTCACATAGCTGGTGCCGTTGAACTTGGTGCACTGGCGGCGGTTCCACAGGGGGTTGAGCGCCACGCGCTCGCCGCCCAGGGTCGAGGCGGTAAGCTCCTTGGGCACCACGGTGTAGCCGCAGCGCACGCCGGTGAAGCCGGCAGTCTTGGAATAGCTGCGGAACTCGATGGCCACCTTGCGCGCGCCCTTGATCTCGTAGATGGAATGGGGGATGCCCTCCTCGCGGATATAGGCCTCGTAGGCTGCGTCGTAGAAGATGAGGGTGTCGTTCTTGATGGCGTAGTTCACCCACTTGCGCAGCTCGTCCTTGGAGATGACGGTGCCCGTGGGGTTGTTGGGGTAGCACAGGTAGATGATGTCGACGCGGCGGTCGGGCAGCTGGGGGACAAAGTTGTTCTCCTCCGTACAAGGCATATAGACGACGTTGCTCCACTTGCCGTCGCGCAGCACCCCGGCGCGGCCTATCATCACGTTGGAGTCGATGTAGACGGGATAGATGGGGTCGGTCACGCCGATGCTGTTGTCCCAGCGCACCAGCTCCTGGATGTTGCCGGTGTCGCTCTTGGCACCGTCGTTGACGAACACCTCGGAGGGGTCAAGGTGGATGCCCCGGGGCAGGTAGTCGTTCTTGACGATGGCCTCGCGCAGGAAGGCGTAGCCCTGCTCCGGGCCGTAGCCGCGGAAGGTCTCCTTGCGGCCCATCTCGTCGACAGCCTTGTGCATGGCTTCAATCACGGCGGGGCACAGGGGCTGGGTGACATCGCCGATGCCCAGGCTGATGACCTCGGCATGGGGGTGCGACACCTTGAAGGCGTTGACCTTCTTGGCAATGTCGGCGAACAGGTAGTTGTTCGGCAGCTTGAGGAAATGTTCGTTCACTAATGCCATATTCGTTTGTTCCTTTATATTGATTGTTGTTGAAGTTTGCCTTGCTTGTGCCGCCGCGCCGCGCCGGGACTATTCATCCAGCGCTATCTCCCCCTCGAAGACGAACGCGGCGGGGCCGCTCATGTAGACGTGGTTGTCGGTGTCGCTCCAGTTGACGTCAAGCGTTCCGCCGTCCATCCACACGCTGCTGCGCCGCCCTGCGCGGCCCGTGAGCGCCGCGGCCACGGCCGTGGCGCAGGCCCCTGTTCCGCAGGCCATGGTGACGCCGCTGCCACGCTCCCACACGCGCGCCCTTATCGTGCCGTCGCCAAGCACCTGGGCGAACTCGATGTTGCAGCGCTCGGGAAAGGCGGGATGGCACTCGAGCAGGGCGCCGCAGCGCGCCACGTCAATGCCGTTGATGTTATCCGTGAAAATCACAAAGTGGGGGTTGCCCATCGAGACAAAGGTGCCGCGGAAGCGGAAGCCGTCTGCAGCCAGCTCGCCGTCGGTCATGCTGCCGCCGCCGACGGCCAGCTGGCTCTTGTCGGTGAGCTGCGGCGCGAGCATGTCAACGGTGACACTGCCCACCGTGCCGTCGCTGCCAAGGTGGAGGCGGAGCGTCTTCACCCCCGAGAGGGTGAGCAGGCGTATCTCCGTCTTGCCGGTGAGCCCCTTCTCGTACAGGTACTTCCCGATGCAGCGCGAGGCGTTGCCGCACATCATGGCCTCCGACCCGTCGGCATTGAAGATGCGCATGGAGAAGTCGGCCTCGGGCACGGGAGACTTGCCGATGAGCACCAGACCGTCACTGCCGATGCCGGTGTGGCGCGCGCTCCACTTGACGGCGGCGGCCCCGGGGTTGGGGATTGTATATAATAAGGTGTTGACATAGATGTAGTCATTACCCGCCCCTTGCATCTTGGTGAACCTGACAGTCTTTTGCATTTTGCCTGTTTTTTACCTTGAAATGTTATATTCTGAATTGATTTCGGTGCAAAGATAGGCCATTTCGCAAGAAAATCAAAGGGAAAGCGGCAGGTTTCTATCAACTATTTGCACAAAAAATGCAAATTGTAATAAAAAGAATCAAAAGCGCTTTCGATTTGTTATGAAACACTATATAATTTTATTTAAACGTTAGCTATTTTAGTTTTATATTATCTTTTTGACCGTTATATATTTGTTTTAATTGCATAATGTCGTAATTTTGCAGTCGAAAGTTAACATTATGTCACACGTTTAAAATTAAAAGGAGAGGTAAGAATGAGAAAGATTGAAGCCATCATCCGCAAGACAAAGTTCGATGACGTGAAGGAGGCGCTGCTTGCCGCCGACATCGAATGGTTCTCTTACTACGACGTGAGGGGCGAGGGAAAGATGAGACAGGCGCGCATTTACCGCGGCGTGATGTACGACACGAGCTGCATCGAGCGCATTCTGATTAACGTTGTCGTGCGCGACAAGAACGTTGAGCGCACGCTGTCGGCCATCCAGAAGGCAGCCTACACGGGCGAGATTGGCGACGGGCGCATCTTTGTGATTCCCATCGAGGATGCCATCCGCATCCGCACAGGCGAGCGGGGCGACATCGCCCTCTACAACGCGGAGCAGGAGAAATGAGGCCGGACGGCCCACCTTGCCGGCGAGCGGCAGGGCCGCCTGGCGGCAAGCGAGAGATTCAGGTAACACAAACGACACAAGGACAATTAAAACATTACAATTATGACATCATTATTTCTGGCTATAACCACTGACGACCTGGCCACGTCACTGGACACTGTGTGGATGCTGCTGGCCGCCATGCTGGTGTTTTTCATGCAGCCGGGGTTCGCCCTGT
The DNA here is from genome assembly GCA_937895845.1 of uncultured Prevotella sp. Lineage (GTDB taxonomy): Bacteria > Bacteroidota > Bacteroidia > Bacteroidales > Bacteroidaceae > Prevotella. The sequence goes on from CALBLK010000006.1 coordinate 41,993, forward strand.
GCGAGGCGGGCTTCACGCGGAGCAAGAACACGGCTAACATTCTGTTCAAGAACTTTGTCGACTTCATGGTGGGCTCCCTGCTGTTCTGGTTCGTGGGCTTCGGGCTGATGTTCGGCAGCGACGGCGAGGGCTTCGTCGGCATGCCAAACTTCGGCGACCTATCCTTTTACAAAGGCGCGCTTCCTGTCGAGGGCTTTCTGATTTTCGAGACGGTGTTCTGCGCCACCAGCGCCACCATCGTGTCGGGCGCCATGGCCGAGCGCACCAAGTTTTCCATGTATGTGGTCTACTCGTTCTTCATCTCGCTGCTCATCTACCCCATCGAGGGGCACTGGACATGGGGCGGCGGCTGGCTGTGCAACGGCAGCGAGGACAGCTTCATGATGACCACCTTTGGCGCCACGTTCCACGACTTTGCCGGCTCGGCCGTAGTCCACTCGGTGGGCGGCGTGCTGGCTTTCGTCGGAGCCGTGTGCCTGGGGGCGCGCTTGGGCAAGTACGACCGCAACGGCAAGAGCCGCGCCATCCCCGGCCACAACCTGATGGCGGCTGCGCTGGGCGTGTTCATCCTGTGGTTCGGGTGGTTCGGCTTCAACCCCGGCTCGCAGCTGGCAGCCTCGGGCGAGGCCAACAGGGTGGCCATCTCGCACGTGTTCCTCACCACCAACCTGGCTGCCGTTGCGGGCGGACTGGCCACGATGTTCACCTCATGGCTGAAGTATGGCAAGCCGTCGTTCTCGCTCACGCTCAACGGCATCCTGGCCGGACTGGTGGGCATCACGGCCGGATGTGACATGGTGGCGCCCTGGGCAGCTGTCGTCATCGGACTGGTTTGCGGCGTCGTGCTGGTCTACTCCATCGAGTTTATCGATGCCAAGCTGCATGTTGACGACCCCGTGGGCGCCAGCTCCGTGCATGGCGTGTGCGGCATCCTGGGCACCCTGCTCACCGGACTGCTGGCCATCGACGGCGGTGCGCTGACCGGAGGCGGCTGGGGCTTCTTCGGGGCGCAGTGCTTCGGCATCCTGGTCATCGACCTCTGGGCAGCCGCTACGGGCATCGTCCTCTTCTGGGGCATCAAGTGGGTCAAGGGTCTCCGCGTTGACAAGCGCATCGAGGAGGAGGGCCTTGACATCTACGAGCACGGAGAGAGCTGCTACAACTGACACGCCGGCCAGCCTCAGGGCTGACACGCGAGGACAACAGTCACCCGGTCCTCTGCCAAGGGTGGCCTGCCGCCGGGCTCCGGCCCGTCCCGAAGGGAAGCGGCGGGCGGCCACCCCTGGCAGGGGACTTCACGTCAAACCAACCGCGCCCTGGCGGGCGTTCAAAACAATCTGAAAAGCTATGTGTGGAATCGTTTCAATCTTCAACATCCAGGAGCAGACTCCCGAGCTGCGCCAGAAAGCGCTCCGTATGAGCCAGAAAATCCGTCACCGCGGCCCCGACTGGAGCGGCATCTACTGCGAGGGGTCGGCCATCCTGGCCCATGAGCGGCTGTCAATCGTCGACCCCGAGTCGGGCCGCCAGCCGCTGTTCAGTCCCGACAAGAAGCAGGTGCTGACCGTGAACGGCGAGATTTACAACCACAAGGACATCAGGCGGAGGTACGCCGGGCGCTACCAGTTCCAGACGGGCAGCGACTGCGAGGTGATTCTCGCGCTCTACCGCGACAAGGGCGCCGGCTTTCTCGAAGACCTCAACGGCATCTTCGCCTTCGCGCTCTACGACGCCGAGCGCGACGAGTTCCTCATTGCGCGCGACCCCATCGGCGTGATTCCGCTGTACATCGGCTACGACAGCGACGGCAGGGTGTATGTGGCCAGCGAGCTGAAGGCCCTCGAGGGCAACTGCGACCGCTACGAGACGTTCCCCCCGGGCCACTACTACAGCAGCAGGGAGGGACGGATGGTGAAGTACTACACGCGCGACTGGACAGACTACGACAACGTGAAGGGCAACGGGGCGAGCGCGACCGCCATCCGCAGCGCGCTCGAGGAGGCGGTGAGGCGCCAGCTGATGAGCGACGTGCCCTACGGGGTGCTGCTGTCGGGCGGCCTGGACTCGTCCATCATCAGCGCCGTCGCGCAGAAGTATTCGGAAAAGCGCGTCGAGGACAACGGATCGACCCGGGCCTGGTGGCCGCGCCTCCACTCGTTCGCCGTGGGACTGAAGGGCGCGCCCGACCTGGCCAAGGCACGGATGGTGGCCGACCGCATCGGAACGGTGCACCACGAAATCAACTACACCATACAGGAGGGGCTGGATGCCATCCGCGACGTGATCTACTTCATCGAGACGTATGACGTGACCACCGTCAGGGCCTCGACGCCGATGTACCTGCTGGCGCGCGTCATCCGCTCGATGGGCATCAAGATGGTGCTCTCGGGCGAGGGGGCCGACGAGATTTTCGGCGGCTACCTGTATTTCCACAAGGCCCCCAACGCCAGGGCATTCCACGAGGAGACGGTGCGCAAGCTCTCCAAGCTGCACCTCTACGACTGCCTGAGGGCGAACAAGAGCCTCTCGGCCTGGGGAGTGGAGGGGCGCGTGCCCTTCCTGGACAAGGAATTCCTCGACGTGGCCATGCGCACCAACCCCGAGGCGAAGATGTGCCCGGGCCACACGGTGGAGAAGAGGATACTGCGCGAGGCGTTCAGCGACATGCTTCCGCCCGAGGTGGCGTGGCGGCAGAAAGAGCAGTTCAGCGACGGCGTGGGCTACTCGTGGATAGACACGCTGAAGCAGGTCACGGCGTCGGCCGTGTCGGACAGCCAGATGGCCCACGCGGCCGACCGTTTCCCCGTCAACCCGCCGCGCAACAAGGAGGAATACTTCTACCGCACCATCTTTGCAGAGCACTTCCCCAGCGACTCAGCCGCGCTGTCGGTGCCCAGCGTGCCCAGCGTGGCGTGCTCGACGGCCGAGGCCCTGGCCTGGGACGAGGCGTTCAGGAACATGAACGAGCCGAGCGGAAGGGCCGTCGATGTGCATGAAAAAGGCTGAACGCTCGCAGGGAAATTGACCCGCCACCTGCAAATATCCTGCCGAAACGGACCGCTTTCTCCCATTAAATTCGTATTTTTGCCGTGCATGCCGAAGGCTTGGACGGCTGTTCTTGCAACACGGAGCCGGGCGAACCTTCAGGCAAGGCAAACAGCCGGGCCTCTCGCGGCAGCCGTCCGCCCAAGCCGCTGCCGTTGCCGCCCGGATACCAATAACGTTATTCCACTACAGTGTTGCACTATTTAGGACATCTATGAACCTCAGAAGACTACTGCCATTGCTCGTGCTTGCAATGGCACAGCTGACAGCATCGTCACAGACACCGGCAAGCGTGTTCATCACTGCCGGACAATCAAACGCGGAGGGGCGCGCGTCCTCAAGCGAGAAGCCCGGATACCTGGACAAGGGCTACAAGCACCTCAAGTACGCTTTCCTGCGCCATGTGCAGGATGGCAAGTTCGGAAAGTACGAGTTCGGAAAGACGTTCGCGTTCTGCGACGTGACAAACTATTTTATCGACAAGGCCTCGAGCAAGGACTTCTATTCCATCAAGTGCACCTACGGAGGGACCTCTATCACGCCGGGGCAGTACAAGGAGAGCGAAGCGGGCTGGAAGCCCGTGTGGTATGCCGACAGCGCCTGGATTGCCGCGAACAGGGCATACAACAGCACCGACGGCGGACTGTCGCTGGCACTGTCGCTCACCGACGGCTTCGCAAAATGTGCCAGGGAGACGCTCGCCCGCATCAAAGGGGGCTACGATGTGAAAGCAATCATGTGGCACCAGGGCGAGAGCGACTGCAAGAAGGCGGAGGAATACTACAAGAACTTCCGCGACATGATCACCTTCATGCGCGAACGGATCTATGCCGTTACGGGCAAGGAGAAAGACAGGACGCTGCCCTTTATCTTCGGCACCGTGCCGCATGGCTCGCGCCTGTACAGCCCCGTCGTCGAGGCGGCGCAGCTCAAGGTGGCCCGGGAGCTTCCGAATGTCTACCCCATAGACTTGCGCAACGTGCCCCTGAAGAAAGATGTGCTCCACTTCAACGGAGCCGGCACGGAGTATGTTGGAAAGCTGATGTTCAACAAGCTGGTGGAGCTGGGACTGGTGAAGGCGGCGCCGGTCAGTGTTGACAGTCCGGCGAAGGTCAGCCAAAAGCCTTCATCTGAACATTCAAGATAAAAAAGCACAGTTTCATACAAAAGCTTTCCACCTATGAAAAGGACAATTTCCATGGTATGCGCTGTGGCATGCCTGTCAGCCACGGCACAGGAGCGGGCCGTCTTCACTGTAAATCCCGACATCCGGCACCAGCAGATTGACTGCTTCGGCGCGTCTGACGCGTGGAGCATGCGCTTCATAGGCGAGATGCCCGGACAGGCACAGGACAACGTTGCCAAGCTGCTGTTCAGCCCGGCAACCGACGACAAGGGCAACCCCGAGGGCATCGCGCTGAGCATCTGGCGCTTCAACATCGGGGCGGGAAGTGTGGAGCAGGGCGACAGCAGCCGCATCAGCCACGGCACGCGGACCGAGTGCTTTCTGAATGCCGACGGCAGCTACGACTGGACCAAGCAGGCCGGACAGCGCAGGTTTCTGAAGCGTGCCAAGGACTACGGCGTCCCCTACCTGCTGGGGTTCTTGAACTCGCCGCCGGTGTTCCACACAAAGAACGGTCTTGCGACAAATACCGGGCGGGGCGGCACACTGAACCTGAAAGAGGACAGATACGGTGACTTCGCCCGCTTTATGGCCGGGGTCATCGCCGGCCTGAAGGAGCACGACAACGTAGCGATTGACTACATCTCCCCGGTAAACGAGCCAGACGGGCACTGGAACTGGCAAGGCCCCAAGCAGGAGGGCAGCCCGGCAACGAAGTATGAAATAGCCCGGCTCGCACGCGTTCTTGACAGAGCGCTGAAGTCACGCGGGGTCACCACGCGCATCATCATCCCGGAATCGTCGGACTACCGCTGCATGATGGCAACGCACATGACCGGCCCCGAGCGCGGGTACCAGATCCAGTCCTTTTTCTCGCCTGACAGCGCCGGCACCTATGTCGGCGACCTTGAGCGGCTCCCGCACCTCATGGCAGGGCACAGCTACTGGACAACCACGCCGGTGAGCTATATGAAGGAATGCCGGAAGGCGCTGCGCGACACGCTGCGCAAGTATGGCGTGGGCTTCTGGCAGAGCGAGGTGTGCATCATGGGCAATGACGAAGAGATTGGCGGTGGCGGCGGATATGACCGCACGATGAAGACAGCGCTCTATGTGGCAAGGGTGATGCACCACGACCTGGTGTTCGCCAACGCCCGCAGCTGGCAGTGGTGGAGGGCAGTCGGCGGCAATTACAAGGATGGCCTGCTGTTCCAGTACAGGCAGCCGGGCGCAGCCGCCGACACCATTGTTGACTCCAAGCTGCTGTGGTCGTTCGGCAATTACAGCCGCTTTGTCCGCCCGGGAGCCGTGCGCCTCAACGTGTGCCGCGGCAAGTCAACCGACCCTGACAGTGCGACAGACCCCTACGGGCTGATGTGCTCGGCTTTCCGCAACGAGGACGGCAGCAACGTTATCGTTGTGATCAACTATGGGGAAACGGAGCAGACAATGGACATTGAAGGCTTGGGCACCGCTTCGCTTCCCTGGAGGATGTACCGCACGTCAGACAGTCCCGCCGAATCGCTCGCCTTTGTAGGCAAGCGGAAAAGCCTGAAGTCGGTCACCCTCCCCAGGCGTTCGATAACGACCTTCGTAAGCCACAGCATATAGAGTCAGCGGCCTTGCCCCGCCAGGCTGAAGAGCTGGCTGGCCGGTTGGCCGGGGTTGCTCTCACGCCTGGCGGGGCAAGGCCGTCATGCCTCCCCGCCACTTCTGCTTGCGGCGCCGCCTAAGTCACGGCTTCCTGAACTTTTCCGCCTGGCTCTTGATCAGCTCAGCGTCATCGAAATAGTCGATGCGCATGGCGTGGCGCACCTCGGCCATGGTCCGGGCTGCGGTCTCGCGCGCCTTTTCTGTGCCCTTGCGCAGAATGTTGTAGATTTCGGGAATGTCCTGCTCGAACTCATGGCGGCGCTGGCGCATAGGCTCAAGCAGGTTGTTGAGAATGGTGTTGAGAAACTTCTTGCAGGTGCCGTCGCCAATGCCCCCGCGCACATAGTGCTCCTTGAGGTCGTCAAGGTTCCTGAACTCTGGCCAGAAGTTGGCAAAGTCCTCGTCGGTGCCAAAGGCCTCCAGATAGGTGAACACGGCGTTGCCCTCAAGGTTTCCGGGCTCGTCCATGCTCATGCGCGGCGCGCCGTTCGACATTTTCTTCACCTTTTTCCACACCTCGGCTGCCGAGTCGCTCAGGTAGATGCAGTTGCCCAGGCTCTTGCTCATCTTCTCCTTGCCGTCGGTTCCGGGCAGCCGGCGCGCCGTGGCGTTGTCGGGCAGCATGATTTCGGGTTCCACCAGCACCGGGCTGTACACCTGGTTGAAGCGGCGCACCAGCTCGCGCGTCACCTCGAGCATGGGCTCCTGGTCTTCGCCGGCGGGCACCGTGGTGGCCTTGAACAGGGTGATGTCGGCCGCCTGGCTCACGGGATAGCAGAAGAAGCCGAGGGGGATGTTGGCCTCGAAGTTGCGCATCTTGATTTCGGTCTTCACCGTGGGGTTGCGCTGCACGCGCGACACGGTGATGAGGTTCATCAGGTAGGTGGTGAGCTCGGCAAGCTCGGGAATCTGGCTCTGCACAAATATGGTGCAGCGTTCGGGGTCAAGCCCGGCCGACAGGTAGTCGAGCGCCACCTCTACCAGGTTCTGCCTGATTTTCTCGGGGTTGTCGGCGTTGTCGGTCAGCGCCTGCACATCGGCCATAAAGACAAACATCTTGTCGTAGTCGCCCTCGTTCTGCAGCTGCACGCGGCGGCGCAACGAGCCCACATAGTGGCCCAGGTGCAGCTTTCCGGTGGGGCGGTCACCGGTAAGAATAACTTTTCCCATGCTTCTCTATCTCTTGTTTCTTGTGATGCAATCTGTTGGGGTCAGAGGTCCGGACGGTTGTCTGCTGCCGTCCGGGCGGCCCGTTTGAATTGCAAAAATACACAAATTCCACGAAACAGGGGGCATGATGCCGGGTTTTTGTTACTTTTGCAAACAAAGGACAAAACAGACAAAACATGAGACACTTCCTCTACATTCTCGCTCTTTCCCTCACCCTGTCGCTGCCGGCCTTGGCCGCCGGCAGCCCGTGGGACAACGGCGACCTGCGCGTGTCGGCCAACGGCCGCTTTCTCCAGTTTGCCAACGGCAAGCCGTTCTTCTGGCTGGCCGACACGGGCTGGCTGCTGCCCGAGCGGCTCAACCGCGACGAGGCGGAGCACTACCTCGCCTCGCTCGGGCGGGCCGGCTACAACGTGGTGCAGGTGCAGGTCATCAACGCCATCCCCTCGTTCAATGCCTACGGACAGATGGCCCTTGACCGGGGGTTTGACTTCAGCCAGGCCGACAGGCCGGGGGTCTACGGCTACTGGAACCACATGGACTACATCGTCGACCGCGCGGCGGCCCACGGCATCTACGTGGCCATGGTGTGCATCTGGGGCGGAATGGTGAAGCGCGGCGACATGAACGCCACCCAGGCCAGGGCCTACGGCTCGTTCCTGGCGCGGCGCTACGGCCGGCGGCCGAACATCGTGTGGGTGATGGGCGGCGACATCCGGGGTGACATCCACCCCGAGGTGTGGGAGGCGCTGGCCACCACCATCAAGGCCGCCGACCGCCGTCACCTGATGACGTTCCACCCCCGCGGCCGCCACACGTCGGCCCAGTGGTTTAACAGCAGCGAGTGGCTCGACTTCAACATGTTCCAGAGCGGGCACCGCCGCTACAACCAGCGCATGGGCGACAAGCACTACCCCATCGCCGAGGGCACGGAGGAGGACAACTGGATGTACGTTGACTCGGCCTGGAGCCACCGCCCCGTCAAGCCTGTGCTCGACGGGGAGCCGAGCTACGAGGGCATTCCGCAGGGGCTGCACAGCGGCAGCGAGCCGCGCTGGACGGCGGCGGACTGCCGCCGCTACGCCTACTGGGCTGTGTTTGCCGGAGCCTGCGGCCACACCTACGGCAACAGCGCCATCATGCAGATGGCCAAGCCGGGCACCGAGGGGGCCTATTCGGCCGACCCCGTGGCCAAGCCCTGGTATGTGGCACTGGGCGACCCCGGCTTCCGGCAGATGCAATACCTCAAGCGGCTGATGCTGGCCCTGCCCTACTTTGAGCGCGTGCCCGACCAGCGTGCCATCCTGAACAACGGCACGCGCTACGACCGCCTTGCCGCCACGCGCGGCAAGAGCTACCTGCTGGTGTACAACCACACGGGGCGCGACATGACCGTCGACCTCACCCGCATCAGCGGGGCGCGCAAGCGCGTGTGGTGGATGGACCCCACCGACGGGCACATCACGTTCCTGGGCACCTTTGACAGCCGTGTCACCACGTTCCGCTACCACGCCCGGGCGACTGGCGTTGCCGACGGGGTGCTCATTGCCGCAGACGAAAAGATGCCACTCAGCCTTGAGTGACACCTCGCGCGGGGACTGCCCTTGCAGTCCGGGGCCGGCGTAACAGGTCCGGTCTCATGCTTGACCCATGTTGTCGCCTGTCCCGGCCTGACGGCCGGTCCGGGCCAAAGCGTGCCGGCTGGACACAAAAAATGGAGCGGGCCGTGGGCCCGCTCCATTCCTATCGTTTGATTTCTTCTCAGTCTTAGAAGTCCATGTGGTCAAGAGAGTCATTGAAGTCCTTTGGCTCGTGGTGCTCCTCGTGGTGCTCCTCCTGCTCGGGGCGCGGACGGCGTTCGCCACGCTCCGGACGGGGACGGCGGTCACCGCGCTCGGGACGCTGGCGGCGGTCACCGCGCTCGCGGCGTGCGGGACGCTCCACGTAGTCGGCCGGCTTCTCCAGCAGCACGCGGTGCGAGAGCTTGTACTTGCCCGTCTTCGGGTCAATCTCAAGGAGCTTCACCTTGATCTTGTCGCCCTCCTTGATACCGGCCTCCTCGACCGTCTCCAGGCGCTTCCAGTCAATCTCGGAGATGTGGAGCAGGCCGTCCTTGCCGGGGAGAATCTCAACAAAGCAGCCGTAGGGCATGATGGATCGAACGGTACCCTCGTAGACCTCGCCCACTTCGGGGATGGCCACGATGGCGCGTATCTTGGCCAGGGCGGCGTCAATGCTGTCCTTGTTGGGCGCACTCACCTGGACCTTGCCCACGCCGTCAATCTCGTCAATGGTGATCGTGGCACCCGTGTCCTCCTGCATCTGCTGGATAATCTTGCCTCCGGGGCCAATCACGGCGCCGATAAACTCCTTCGGTATCTCTATCTGGACGATGCGGGGCACCTGCGGCTTCATCTCGGCGCGCGGTGCGGCGATGGTGTCGGTCAGCTTCGACAGGATGTACTCGCGGCCGGCCTTGGCCTGCATCAGCGCCTTCTCCAGAATCTCGAAGCTCAGTCCGTCACACTTGATGTCCATCTGGGTGGCGGTCAGTCCGTCTTTCGTTCCCGTGGTCTTGAAGTCCATGTCGCCCAAGTGGTCCTCGTCACCGAGGATGTCGCTCAGCACGGCATACTTCTCCTCGCCGGGGTTCTTGATGAGTCCCATGGCGATGCCGCTCACGGGCTTCTTCATGGGCACGCCGGCATCCATCAGCGCCAGTGTCCCGGCACAGACGGTGGCCATCGACGACGAGCCGTTGCTCTCCAGGATCTGCGAAACGAGGCGCACGGTGTAGGGGAAGTCCTCGGGAATCTGCCCCTTCAGTCCGCGCCAGGCCAGGTGACCGTGGCCAATCTCGCGGCGTCCCACGCCGCGCTGCGCCTTGGCCTCGCCCGTACAGAACGGCGGGAAGTTGTAGTGGAGCAGGAAGCGCATGTAGCTCTTGTCGAGCACATCGTCAACCATCTTCTCGTCGAGCTTGGTGCCGAGGGTGCAGGTTGACAGGCTCTGGGTCTCGCCGCGGGTGAAGATGGCGCTTCCGTGAGGCATGGGCAGCGGTGACACCTCGCACCAGATGGGGCGTATCTCGTCACACTTGCGTCCGTCAAGGCGCACGCCCTCGTCCAGGATGCAGCGGCGCATGGCGTCGCGCATCACGTCGTGGTAGTAGCGGTCCATCATTGCGTCCTTCTCCTCCAGCTCGTCCTCGGACAGGTCGGCGTGGGCGGCGTGGTACTTCTCCTTGAAGTCGCTCAGAATCTTGTCGAAGGCGTCCTGGCGTGCCTGCTTCTCCAGCGCCTGCTTGGTCACGTCGTAGGCGGGCTGGTAAAGCTCCTTGTTCATCTGCGCGCGCAGGTCCTCGTCGTTCACCTCGTGGTCATACTCGCGCTTCACGTCAGTGCCCAGCTCCTTGGACAGCTCGGCCTGCAGCTCGCACATGGGCTTGATGGCCTCCATGGCGGCCTTGAGGGCGCCAATCATGTCCTGTTCGGACACCTCTTTCATCTCGCCCTCCACCATCATGATGTTCTCGGCAGAGGCGCCCACCATGATGTCCATGTCGGCGTCGGCCATCTGCTGGAAGGTGGGGTTGATGACATACTGCCCGCCGATGCGCGCTACGCGCACCTCGCTGATGGGGCACTCGAAAGGAATATCTGAGCAGGCGAGCGCGGCGGAGGCTGCGAAGCCGGCCAGCGCATCGGGCTGGTCAACACCGTCGGCTGAGAGCAGCATGATGTTGACATACACTTCGGCATGATAGTTCGACGGGAAAAGCGGGCGGAGCACACGGTCTACCAGTCGCGAGGTGAGAATCTCGTTGTCTCCGGGCTTGCCTTCGCGCTTGGTGAACCCGCCGGGGAACCGGCCGGCAGCTGAGTACTGCTCTCTGTAGTCTACCTGCAAAGGCATGAAATCTGTTCCGGGAACTGCATCTTTCGCGGCACAAACAGTAGCGAGCAGTACGGTGTTGCCCATGCGGAGCACCACGCTTCCGTCGGCCTGCTTTGCCACCTTCCCGGTTTCAATGGTGATGGTCCTCCCATCAGCCAGTTGAATCGTTTTTGTAATTACGTTCATCTTAAAATTAAAACATCTGTGAATAAATATCGTACAAAGATACGCAAAAGCGGCGGAACAGGCGAACAAACCGACAAAAGTTTGCTTTTTTTATGATTAAGCCCGAGTCGGCCATCAGACCGGGATGGGCAATCTGGCGGGCTTGCTTGCTGCCCTCCTGCCCCCGGTCACTGCTTTTGCCATACGTTCCGGGGCGGCCTGGCACTGCGCTTGCAGTGCCAGGCCGCCCCGGTATGTCATTTCTGTCCGCGGGCAGCCTCAGCGCACCACCTTGCCGGCTTCGGCATTGCGGTACCACTCAGTGTTCTGGCCGGCCGACTGGTTCCAGCCGGCAAATGCGGGATAGGCTTTCTCGATGCCCACGCGCTCCAGGGGCCACGCCCATGTTCCGGGCACGCAGATCATCTGCGGCACGCTGCCCTTGGCGGGGGCTGTGATGGTCACGGCCTCCTCGCCCTGCACGGCCACGCTGAAGCCACCCATGTTGTCGGCCATCGAGAAGTTGGCGTCCACGGTGACGGTGAGCGGCTGCCCTGCTGCGCCGCGGCTTTCGGTGTTGAGCATGGTGTTTGCGGGCGCCTTAGGGTCGATGAGGGCGTGAATCTCGCCCAGCGTGCCGGCGCCGTGGCAGATGTTGGCTGGCAAGGTGCCGCCGGCTGCCAGCGGCGTTACGGTGGCTGTGGTCTCTCCGGCCACGTGGCTCACGCTGAACACCACGTCGTTGAAGTCGTAGTCGTCGGTGGAGCCGAGGTCCTCACAGGCCACGATCCACTCCTCGGGCTGTGCTGCGGGGTCGTCGCCGGGCACTTCAATCACGCTGTCAGTGTCAACGCTGCCCTTCACGAGGAACACCATGTCGTTGAGGTCCTCGTCGTTTCCGCCGTCCTCAAAGCCCATGTACACGTTGCCGTTGTAGTTCCACATGGCGGCCTTCATGGCACCACGCGACTTGTCTTCGGGCTGCTGCCCTGTGTAGTGGTTGAAAGGCCCGTAATAGTGGCCTATCTCCTTGTTCAGCGCGGGCGTGCCATAGTTGAAGTAGCCCGGGTCGCAGCGGTAGGTCGGGTTGTCGATGCTGCCCACGTTCATGACGAAGAACTCGATGTGGACGCCGGCGGGGAAGGTGTAGGAGGCGGGGTCGCCGTAGCTGTCGCCAAAGTAGACGGCGCGGTAGGTCGAGCCGTAATACATGGTGGCGGCGCAGTTGTCGTAAGCCTCAGTGCCCTCCTGGTAGTATTGCAGGTCGCCCACCTCCTTCGGCAGTCCGTTGTCGGAGCTGATGGCCTGGGTGCGGTCGGCGTCGCGGAAGATGTTTTTCGAGGGGCGCGCGTCACCGATAAGGATGTAGCGCGGGGCGGCGGCGGGGTCCTGCCCGTCGCGGTAATAGAAGTAGCCAAACACGTTTGCGTTGACCGTTCCTCCATAGATGAGGGGCAGCTGTATCTCGGTCTCGCCCTCGGTGGTGATGGCTGCGCCGCGCTCAATCTTGTCTACGTCGTAGCCCTCGAGCTGCTTCTTGGCGTCACTCCAGTAGACACACTGCTCGGCGAAGAACTTTTCCGGCCCGAAGAGTCCGTAGCACTGGCCCAGCTTCCACGGCTGCGCGGCGGTTGCTGCGACGTTGTCGAGCTTGTAGAAGTCGGGATAGAAGCCGATGGGCGTTGTTTTCTGGCGGTCCAGGGTCTTTGTCTGGCTGTTCCACGCGCCGCTGTACTGCAGCGCGCCGTTGCGCACGCCGTTGAAGCACCAGAAGCCCTCGCTGTCAAGCGTTCCCCCGACCCACTGTCCGCCGGAGTAGAGGTAGATGACGCCGTTTACCATCTTGAAGGTGTTGTCCTTGCTCCACACATAGAACGGGGTGCTCTCGGTCACCGCGCCGGCATCGGGGGTGTAGGTGGCCGAGCTGAGGGTCACCTTGCCGCCCACCGTCACGGGGCATGCCTCACCCAGCCGCCTGGGGGCGGCGGCCCGGCGCGCCGCCCTTGCCGCGGGTGCGCCGCCAACGGTCACGCGCCCGCCGTCAATGTTGTAGAAGCCGCTGGCCGCGAGATGCCTTCCCACGCGCACGGTGGCATAGACCTGCGTGAGGTCCTTGGCCACGTCAAAGGATACCGAGGGCGTTGCGGCGCTCACTGCCGTGCGCGCCAGCAGCCGTCCGCTGTTGGTGGTAAAGGGGTTGTCGGTGTAAATGCGGAGTTCGCCACCTGCGGGCGGCAGGGCCGTGCCCACGGTGGCGGTCACCTGCGTGGCCATGTTCCAGTCCTGTGCGGGGTCAACGGCACCAAACTTGCCGGTCCAGTTGGCAGCATACTCCCTGGCAGCGCGGTCAGGGTCATAAACATCTGTCTCATGGCAGGCGGTCATCATCGCTGTGGCAGCCAACAAGGCTGGCACAAGTCTGCGGTTGTCAAAACAAATCTTCATTTCTCTCTATCTTTAAATCGGTTGTTCCCTAATAGACACTTCACTCGCGCCAAAGGCTATCCGCACTTCTTTCACCTTATAATATAAGGGATAGCCAGATGCGACTTATTTTTTGCAAAGATAAGCAAATAATTGTTACTTTGTACAGATATATTTGTTAAAAAAAGCTGATTTAACCATTTTTTTACTATGTTTGCAAAAAGAGCACACACGATGGAGACACTGAGAGACTTCACCTTTCTTCAGTCGCGGCTGGCCTCAGGCCGCCCGCGCAAGGCAGTAGCCCTGGCCTGTCCGCACGACAGCCACACCGAGTATGTCATTGAGCGCGCACTCCGCGAGGGCTTCGCGCGCTTCACCCTGGCCACATGCCGGCCACTGAGCGCCCACCTGGCCGCCGTGGCCGAGGCCAACAGCGCGTGGGTGCGCGTGATTGCGTGCGCCGACGCTGCCGAGGCCTCGCGACGGGCCGTCGCCGAGGTGCGCCAGGGACGGGCCGGCGTGCTGATGAAAGGCACGGTGAACACCGACGTGCTGCTGCACGCCGTGCTCGACAAGCGGGCGGGACTGCTGGAGCCGGGCCGCGTGATGACCCACATCGCCGTGGCACACATCCCGGCCTTCCCGCGGCTGCTGGTGTTCTCTGACGCGGCGGTCATCCCGCGGCCCTCGCTTGAGCAGTTTGACGCCATCGTGCGGGCATGCGCCGCCAGCTGCCGCCGCCTGGGCGTCGCCAAGCCGAAGATTGCGCTCACCCACTGCACGGAAAAGGTGAGCCCGCGCTTCGAGAACACGCTGTACTACATGGAACTGAAGCGCCGGGCGGAGCGCGGCGACTATGGCAGCGCGGTGGTCGACGGGCCGATGGACGTGAAGACGGCCCTCGACGCGGAGAGCGCGGCCATCAAGGGCATCCACTCGCCGGTGGCCGGACAGGCCGACGTGCTGGTGTTCCCCAACATCGAGGCCGGCAACACCTTCTACAAGACCGTCACGCTGCTGGCCGGCGTCACCGTCGCCGGATGGCTCACGGGCACGGTGGTGCCCATCGTGGTGGCCTCGCGCGCGGACTCCGAGCAGTCCAAGTTCTTCAGCCTGGCGCTGGCCTGTGTCGGGGGCGGAGACGCAGATCAAAGGTGAGCGCACCCACCACGCGCTTGACTTATGTCAACAAAAGGTGCCTTTTCGCCGAAAAACAGGCCGGACTGCTTGTGTGTACGCGCACAAACGGTTATCTTTGCAATGTGTTCGCGAGAACATTTCTTATTCATTAGGTTAGTAGTTAATAGATTTAAGGTAAAGATTATGTTATTAGATTTTCAAACAGCGGGCTTGTTGGTGGCCGCATTTGCAGTGACAGCGCTCTGCGTCTTCACGCTGGTGCACACCAACATCCGTTAAAGGAAACGCGGGGTGAGCGATTCATACCGCGCTTTTTTTTGCCCTTTAGCCAACCGCCCCGCGCAGCGGACAGTCTCACATGGGCCGGAGCCGCCGCCCAGACGAAGCCATGCAAGTGCATTTAGGCAACGGAGACGATGCCAAAAGGCGGTTCACCGGGGGGGTGCTTTTATTATTATTTATTAACAATAAGACCTTTCCGCTTTAACATTTCACTTTGCTTCATCCGGGCAGGAGCCACGCCCCATCCCACGCCAGGGCAACCGGGACAATCCTCAAGCAAGCGTTCCGAATGGCCGCTTTGGCGGCACCGGCGTCGGCAGCCGCGCGACTGCCCGGGCCGGATGCACCGTCTTGGCGCGCCATCCGCACCATTCCGCAGTGCCAGACGGGCGGTTCCGCCACACCGCCAGGCCCATATAGGCACGCCAAACAGTCCGTCTTGCACAGCCGGACAGCCGCAATCCATGCACGAAAAACTGCACATTGGCAACAGGAAACGCGCAGCGCGTTCACCGCCAGCCACTTGTCAATGCACACGCAGGAGCGCGACATTTTCGGCCAGCGGCCGGCAAGTTCTGAAAAACGCAAAATTCTGATGAACAAGAGCGGATTTTCGGATAAGAAAATTAAGGATTGAAAGGATTTTTAACACAATGCAAACAAAACGGGAAAGGGCAAACGTCCGCCTTTGCCAAGGGCACGGCGCGCCCCGCGGCGCAAAGGCAGCAGCCGGGGGGAGGCCGCAGGGAGCAGCCGGAACCGGGCGTGCAGACCCCCCGTGACAGGCATCCAAAATAGTAATTTTACTTAATAAAAGGGGCAAACATAAGGCTTTTTGCAGAAATGTGATTAAATTTGCACGCTAAACATTAGATTTCGCATAGATGAAACAACTTTTCCTGACACTGTGCCCCATGCTGGCAACGGCTTTTCTGCTCTCGTCGTGCCTGGACAACGACACCGACGAGGTGGCACTCTACGACGACACGGCCATCACCTCATTCAGCCTGACAGGCGCAAATCTCGTGAAGCACACCGTGGGCTCAGGCGGAAGGGATTCCATCTATACCATCAGCGGCGCGACAACCGTGTCGGCCATCAAGTTCCACATTGACCAGGTGAACAGGCGCATCTACAACACCGAGAAGCTGCCCATGAACGTCGACGTGTCGAAAATGCTCTGCTCCATCGGCACGCGCAACAACGGCGTGCCGTTCATCGAGCCGCTGGAGCCGGGCGACATCACGTATGTCTCGACGACAGACTCGCTTGACTTCTCCGAGCGGCGCGTGGTGCGCGTCTACTCTTCCAACGGCGCGGCCTACAGCGCCGACACCATCTACGTGTACCGCCACACCGAGGACGGCGACGCCTTCGTGTGGACACGCATGGCCGACTGCCCGCAGCTGGCCGGAGCCGAGGCGCTCAGGGCCGCCGCAATAGGCGGAAGGACGGTGGCGCTGGTGGCCAAGGGCGGGCAGACACTGGTCATGGAGGCTCCGCAGGAGACCGGCGGCAGCTGGGGCGACCCCCTGGCCACACTGGGCGGCGGGGCATGGCGCAACGCCACCGTGCGCAACGACTCGCTCTTTGTGCTCGACGGCACGGCGCTCAAGGCGAGCGCCAACGGACAGCACTTCAGCACCATTGCCGGCGCAGCGGAACTCCGCAGGCTCACCGGCTGCTCGTCAAGGGAGCTCTACGGGCAGGGGGCGGACGGACAGCTCCTGGTGTCGGCCGACGGCGGGCGCACATGGCAGCCGGACAGCATGGCCTACGAAGACCGGGAGGACAGTCTGCGGCTGGCCATACAGCTGCCCACACGCGACGTGACATGCCTGGGACGCCCCAGCAGCTACATGGCCCAGTCGGACTACGTGGTGATGGCGGGCAACCGCGATGTGACACAGGAGGACTTCAAAAGTGACCGCAACGCGCGCACATGGCGCAAGATTGTGGACTACGCCAATGGCCGGCCGCAGGGCCGGTGGATATGCACCAACGAGTATGACGAGTCAAAGTGGCCGCTGCCGGCCATGGAGGACCTGCAGCTCTTCGCCTACGACGGCGCACTGATGGCCATCGGCGGCAAGGGCACGGGGGCCTGCGCCGTGGAGGCATACAGCAGGATTTACGAGAGCCGCGACGGCGGCATCACCTGGAAAAAGGCCGCACAGGTGGCCCTGCCCGGCGGCATGGGCGCACG
Source organism: uncultured Prevotella sp. (assembly GCA_937895845.1). Classification (GTDB taxonomy): domain Bacteria; phylum Bacteroidota; class Bacteroidia; order Bacteroidales; family Bacteroidaceae; genus Prevotella. Next base: position 59,104 of record CALBLK010000006.1, read on the forward strand.
GCCCACGGCAATGGGCGTGACCGTGGACGCCGACAACTATATCTGGCTGTTCTGCGGCGGCACCGGCGAGGTGTGGCGCGGACGGCTGAACAGACTGGGATGGAACGAATGACAGCCGCACGGCTCGCCATACTGGCGGCAGTCCTGCTCGCCACCCTGGGGGCAGGGGCGCAGGAAGACCCGGAATACCGGGCCGAGATTGGCGGCGGACTGGGACTGGTGACCTATCAGGGCGACTTCAGCGGCAGCCTGTCCAAGAACGCGCAGCCGCTGTACGCGGCCATGGCAAAGTACCGCCTCAACCCGCGCATGGCACTGGGCCTGCGCGTGAGCCACGGCAAGCTGAAAGGCTCGACAGACGGGGTGAAGACATGGTACCCGGGCATACACGGCGCCAAGGCTGACTTCAGCAACGCGGTGACCGACGCGAGCGTGACCTACGAGTACAACTTCTGGCCCTACGGCACGGGGCGCGAATACCGCGGGGCGCAGCCCCTCACGCCCTACATCGCACTGGGACTGGGACTCACCGTGGGCAAGAACAGCGGCGGAACGGTGGTGGCCACCGGCCTTCCGCTGGGACTGGGGGTGAAATACAAGCTGACCGCGCGGCTGAACCTCAGCGCGGAGTGGATGATGCACTTCACCACGAGTGACAAGCTCGACGGCGTGGCCGACCCCTACGGCATCAAGAGCAGCGGCATGTTCAAGAACACCGACTCTTACAGCATGCTCCAGGTGTCGCTCTCGTATGACATCTGGGCCAAGTGCAAGACGTGCAACAACGACAGAGACTGACAACCGACAACACAGGACACAATATGAACACTGACCATAACGCACCGGACATGCAACGCATACCGCGGCACATCGCCATCATCATGGACGGCAACGGACGCTGGGCGGCCGCACGCGGAAAGGAGCGCAGCTACGGCCACCAGGCCGGAGTGGAGGCCGTGAGGCGCATCACCTCGGAGTGCACGCGGCTGGGGGTGGACTACCTCACGCTCTACACCTTCTCGACGGAGAACTGGAACCGCCCCGACGACGAGGTGGCCGCACTGATGGGCCTGGTGCTCTCGTCGCTCGAAGACGAGATATTCATGAAGAACAACGTGCGGTTCCGCGTGATTGGCGACACGGCACGCCTGCCCAAGGCGGTGCTCGACAAGCTGCGCGAGACGGAGGAGCACACGGCGGCCAACACGGCCATGACCATGGTGGTGGCACTGAGCTACTCGTCGAAATGGGAGATCGCCAAGGCCGCGCGCGACATCGCCACGGAGGTGCGGCAGGGACGGCTCGACCCGGACAGCATCACCGAGGACACCGTGAACAGCCACCTGGCCACCAGCTTCATGCCCGACCCCGAGCTGCTCATCCGCACCGGCGGCGAGCTGCGCATATCCAACTTCCTGCTGTGGCAGATAGCCTACTCGGAACTGTACTTCTGCGACACCTTCTGGCCCGACTTCGGCGAGGAGGAGCTGCACAGGGCCATCAGGAGCTTCCAGAACCGGCAGCGCCGGTTCGGCAAGACCGAGGCGCAGGTGGAGAACGAAGACACGTGCAAACAATGAAACACTATATAATAATGTGCAGACTGACAACGACGCTGTGGCGCCACAGCGCGGCCATGGCCGCGCTCACGGCTCTGCTCGCGGCCTTCGCGCCGGCGGCTACGGCCCAGCAAAAAGTCACCAGCCCGGAAATCTCCTACGCGGGAACGCCGCGCTCGTGCGAGATCGGCGGCATCACGGTAAAGGGCGTGAGCGGATACGAGGACAACGTGCTCATCGGACTGTCGGGACTGAGCGTGGGACAGCAGATATCGCTGCCCGGAAGCGAGATAACCGAGGCGGTGCGCCGCTACTGGAAGCACGGCCTCTTCTCGAAAGTGGCCATCACGGCCGACTCCATCGTGGGGTCAAAGGCGTACCTGTGCATCCACCTGGCGCAACGGCCCAGGGTGAGCGCCATCAACTACAGCGGACTCAAGAAGAGCGAGCGCGACGACATGGAGGCCAAGCTGGGCATCATGAAGGGGAGCCAGATCACACCCAACATGATTGACCGGGCCAAGATCCTGGCCAAGAGGTACTTTGACGAGAAAGGCTACAAGAACGCGGAGGTCAGCATCACACAGCGCGATGACGTGACGGGCACGAACCAGGTGATCCTGGACGTGGACGTCGACAAGAAGTCGAAGATGAAGATAAGGCACATCTTCATCGAGGGCAACAGCCAGCTGAAGACCTCGAAAATCAAGGGCGGACTGTTCCGCAAGGGCGTGCTCACCAAGATGAACGAGGCGGGACGCCTCGGCTCGTTCCTCAAGTCGAAGAAGTTTACCGCCGAACGCTACAAGACGGCCAAGCAGGACTTGGTGACCAAGTACAACGAACTGGGATTCAGGGATATGGCCATCGTCAAGGACAGCGTGTGGAACAACGACGAGAAGCACGTGAACATCCTCATCCGGCTGGAAGAGGGCGACAGGTACCATATCCGCAACATCAGCTGGGTGGGCAACACGGTGGTGACCACGGAGTACCTCAACGGGCTGCTGGGCATGAAGCGCGGCGACGTGTACAACCAGACACTGCTGGACAAGCGGCTCAAGAGCGACGACGACGCCGTGGGCAACTACTACTGGAACAACGGCTACGTGTTCTCGCACATCGACCCGGTGGAGGTGAACATCGAGAACGACTCGGTAGACCTGGAGATGCGGGTGACCGAGGGGCCGCAGGCGCGCCTGAGCCACGTGCGCATCTATGGCAACGACAGGCTCTACGAGGAGGTGGTGCGCCGCGAGCTGCGCACCAAGCCGGGCGACCTCTTCTCGAAGGAGGCGCTGATGCGCTCGGCGCGCGACATCGCCTCGATGGGCTACTTCGACCCCGAGAAGGTGTCGCCCGACGTGAAGCCGAACTACGAGGACGGCACGGTGGACATCAACTGGAACCTGGAGCAGAAGTCGAACGACCAGGTGGAGTTCTCGCTGGGATGGGGCCAGACGGGCGTCATCGGGCGCGTGTCGCTCAAGCTCAACAACTTCTCCATGCGCAACCTCTTCGGCAAGAACAAGATGCACCGCGGCATCATGCCAGTGGGCGACGGCGAGCAGCTGGCGCTGAGCGCGCAGACCAACGGCACCTACTACCAGAGCTACTCGATGAGCTACGCGGCGCCGTGGTTCGGCGGCAAGCGCCCCAACGCGTTCAACGTGGGCGCGTTCTACTCGAAGCAGACGGACGTGAACAGCAGCTACTACAACAGCAGCTGGATGAACAACTACTACAGCTACTACGGCGGCTACGGCAGCTACAACAACTACTACAACAACTACGACAGCTACCTGGACGACGACAAGTACGTGCAGATGCTGGGATTCTCCGTGGGATGGGGCAAGCGCCTGCGCTGGCCCGACGACTTCTTCCAGCTCTCGCTCTCGCTGTCCTACCAGCGGTACATGCTGCGCGACTGGCGCTACTTCATCATCTCGAACGGAAACTGCAACAACGTGAACCTGGGCATCACCCTGTCGCGCAACAGCACGGACAACCAGCTGTTCCCCAGGAGCGGCTCGGAGTTCACGGCCTCGGTGACGCTCACGCCGCCATGGTCGGCATGGGACGGCAAGGACTACGCCAACCTGGCCACCGACTACAACTCGGCCACGTATGACGACGAGCAGCAGGAGAAGTACCGGTGGATAGAGTACCACAAGTGGAAGCTGAAGAACCGCACGTTCACCGCACTGACAAGCGGTGCCAAGTGCCTGGTGCTGATGACCCGCGTAGAGGTGGGGCTGCTGGGAAGCTACAACAAGCACAAGAAGTCGCCGTTCGAAACGTTCTACGTGGGCGGCGACGGCATGAGCGGCTACTCGTCGAGCTACGCCCAGGAGACCATCGGACTGCGCGGCTACGAGAACGGCTCGCTCACGCCCTACTCGTCGCCAGGCTACGCCTACGACCGCTTCACCATGGAGCTGCGCTACCCGTTCATGCTGGGCAACACCACCATCTACGGACTCGGCTTCCTCGAGGGCGGCAACGCATGGACGGAGACCAAGAACTTCAACCCCTTCGACATGAAACGCTCGGCGGGCGTGGGCGTGCGCATCTTCCTGCCGATGGTGGGCCTCATGGGCATCGACTGGGCCTACGGCTTTGACAAGGCGCTCTCGACAGGCTCCAAGGGCGGCAGCCAGTTCCACTTCATCCTGGGACAGGAGTTCTGACCCGGAGCAGCGGCATGAACGAAAGATTGCAGACAAAGAAAGTCAAAATGCAGACTATGAGAAAGATGATTATCCTGCTGATGGCACTCGTAGCGGGCGCCACAGCCAACGCACAGAAGTTCGCCCTGGTTGACATGGAATACATCCTGAAGAACATTCCGGCCTACGAACGCGCCAACGAGCAGCTCAACCAGGTGTCGAAGAAATGGCAGGCCGAGGTGGAGGCGCTCTCGCTCGAGGCGCAGACACTCTACAAGAACTACCAGAACGAGGTGGTGTTCCTCTCGCAGGAGCAGAAAAAGGCCCGGCAAGACGCCATCATGGAAAAGGAGAAGCAGGCCGCGGAGCTGAAGAAGAAGTACTTCGGGCCCGAGGGCGAGCTCTTCAAGAAGCGCACCAGCCTGATGGCGCCCATACAGGACGAGATCTACAACGCGGTGAAGGACATCGCCGACCTGCGCGGCTACCAGCTCGTGCTCGACCGCGCCAGCGACGCCGGCATCATCTTCGGCAGCCCGAAGGTGGACATCTCGAACGAGGTGCTCGACAAGCTGGGCTACGGAAGATAGGCCCGGCAGCCGGGGCGGCTGCCAACGACAGCTCCGAAGAAGCGGCCAGCGGCGACTGCGGGCAAGCAGCCGGCGGCTGCCGGAAGCGTGCGCCCCACGAGACAAAGAGACAACACTTGACGATGAGAAGACAACATTTATCAATATCAAAAAAGAAAGAACGATGAAAAAATTGCTTTTAATGCTTTTCCTCTGCGCACCGGTGGCCGGCTTCGCACAGAAGTTCGGACACGTGAACGCACAGGAGGTGATGCAGGCCATGCCAGAGTTTGTCAAGGCCAAGACCGAGATTGACGCGCTGCAGCAGCAGTACGAGGCAGACCTGAAGAGCATGCGCGAGGAGTTTGAAAAGAAGGCCAAGGACTACGAGGCCAACGCCAAGACACTGCCAGAGAACATCAAGCAGCGCCGCGAGCAGGAACTCGCTGAGATGCAGCAGAAGATCCAGCAGAGCTTCCAGGACAACCAGCAGGCCCTGTCAAAGGCATCGCAGGAGAAGATGCAGCTCATCACCACCAAGGTGATTGACGCCATCAAGGCCGTGGGACAGGCCGGTGGCTATGTGTACATCCTCGACACCAACAGCGGCGTGCCCTATATCAGCACCACGCTCAGCACCGACGTGACCGCACAGGTCAAGGCCAAGCTGGGCCTGAAGTAGGCCGCGGCAGCGCAGGACGGCAAGGGAGAGGGGGCCGCAGGGCGCAACGCCGGCGCGCACCCGCCCCCAAGCCGGGCCTGAACCCATCACTCACCATTCACACTAAACCTCACCGAGAATGAAACGCACCGTTATTTTCCTGTTCGCACTGCTCGCACTCGCAGCCAAGGCACAGACAGGAGCCACAGACAGGGCGCAGGCCGGGCCGGCAGACAAGGCGCAGTCGCCAGACCAAGGGCAGCAGGCAGCCCCCACACTCAGATTTGGCTACCTGAGCTACGGCAACGCCCTGAAGGCCATGCCCGAATATGCAGAGGCCCGGAAGAACCTGGCGCTGCTGGAAGAGAAGTATGACGCGGAGGCGCAACGGGTGGAAAAGGAGTTCAACGTGAAGTACGAGGAGTTCCTGGAGGGCCAGCGCGACTTTCCGAAAAGCATCCTGGAGAAACGCCAGATGGAACTGCAGGAGCTGATGGACAAGAACATCGCCTTCAAGGAAGAGAGCCGGCGGCTGCTCAGGCAGGCCGAGGAGGAGGCCATGGCCCCCATACACGCCCGGCTGGGACAGCTGCTGAAGCTTGTGGCTGAAGACAGGCGCCTGGCCTTCATCATCAACACCGACAACCACGCATGCCCCTACATAAGCCCCGGGCAGGGGGAGAACCTGGACGGCATCGTAAAGGCCACACTGGCCAAGTAGCCTATGCTCAGCACCGACCCCGGCCCCATCGGCATCTTCGACTCCGGCTACGGAGGGCTCACCATCCTGCACGGCATCAAGCAGCTGCTGCCGCAGTACGACTACCTCTACCTTGGTGACAACGCCCGCGCGCCCTACGGCCCGCGCTCGTTCGACGTGGTCTACGAGTTCACACGGCAGGCGGTGATGAGACTCTTCAAGGAGGGCTGCCAGCTGGTGATACTGGGCTGCAACACGGCCTCGGCCAAGGCGCTGCGCACCATCCAGCAGAACGACCTGCCCAAAACAGACCCCAAGCGCCGCGTGCTGGGCATCATCCGCCCCACGGCGGAGGTGATCGGCAAGCTGACCAAGAGCCGGCACGTGGGTGTGCTGGCCACCGAGGGCACCATCAAGAGCGAGAGCTACACCCTGGAGATACAGAAGCTCTACCCCGACATCAAGGTGAGCGGCGTGGCGTGCCCGTTCTGGGTGCCGCTGGTCGAGTACAACGAGGCCGACAGCCCCGGCGCCGACTACTTCGTCAAGAAGCGCATAGACCAGCTCATGGCACTTGACCCGGCCATCGACACCATCATCCTGGGCTGCACGCACTACCCCATCCTGATGCCGAAAATCATGAAATACGTGCCGCGCGGCGTGCGCATCGTCCCGCAGGGCGACTATGTGGCCGGCAGCCTGGCCACCTATTTCAAGAACCACCCGGACATGGAGGCGCGCTGCTCGAGGGGGGGCGCCGTGCGCTACCTCACCACCGAGAACCCGGACAAGTTCCGCGAGTCGGCACAGATGTTCCTCCACGAGCACGTGGAGGTAGAGAGCATCTCACTGGGCTGACGCGCGCAGGCGCACAGGGCCTGAGGCGCCGAGGCGGCCACGACGGCGGTTGCACTGACTTGGCATAAGCAGCGGACCGCCAGAGGTGCCGAGGCGCGCCCAATGCAGACAACTAACCAGTTTAAAACAGCAACATACAATGAAGACAAATTATGAAATTCGCTATGCAGCCCATCCCAAGGATGCAAAGAGTTATGACACAACGCGGATACGCCATGACTTTCTGATAGAGAAGGTGTTTGCCGCCGACGAGGTCAACATGGTCTACTCCATGTACGACAGGATGGTGGTTGGCGGTGCCATGCCCGTGAACGAGGAGCTGAAGCTCGAGGCCATCGACCCGCTGAAGGCCGACCATTTCACCACGCGGCGCGAGGTGGGCATCTTCAACGTGGGCCAGGGCGAGGGCACAGTCAAGGTGGGCGGCGAGACGTTCACCCTCGGGTTCAAGGAGGCCCTCTACGTGGGCCGCGGCGACCGCGACGTGGTGTTCGCCTCGAAAGACAGCGCCAAGCCGGCCAAGTTCTACTTCAACTCCACCACAGCCCACGCCGTGTACCCCTGCAAGAAAGTGACCAAGGCCGACGCCGTGGTGGCCCACATGGGTTCGCTGGAGATGAGCAACGAGCGCAACATCAACAAGATGATTGTCAACCAGGTGCTCCCCACCTGCCAGCTGCAGATGGGCATGACCGAGCTGGCCACCGGAAGCGTGTGGAACACGATGCCGGCCCATGTGCACAGCCGCCGCATGGAGGCCTACTTCTACTTCGAAGTGCCCGAGGAGCAGGCCGTGTGCCACTTCATGGGCGAGGTGAACGAGACACGCCACATCTGGATGAAAGGCGACCAGGCGGTGATTTCGCCCGAGTGGAGCATCCACAGCGCAGCAGCCACCCACAACTATACGTTCATCTGGGGCATGGGAGGCGAGAACCTGGACTACGGCGACCAAGACTTCTCAAAAATAACAGACCTTAAATAAAACGCCAGCCCCCACCCCCAGGCCGGGGGCGGGGGAAACTAAAACAACAAGCAAAATTATGACAAACCTGTTTTCATTGGAGGGAAAGAACGCCTGGATTACCGGCGCTTCCTACGGAATCGGCTTCAACATCGCCAAGGCGTTTGTTGCCGCCGGGGTGAAGAACATCATTTTCAACGACATCAACGAGGCCGCACTCGAGCGCGGACTGGCCAACTACAAGGAGGCCGGCATCACCAACGTGAAGGGCTATGTGTGCGACGTGACCAAGGAGGACGATGTCAAGGCGCTCGTGGAGACCATCCACAAGGAGGTGGGCCAGATTGACATTCTGGTGAACAACGCCGGCATCATCAAGCGCATCCCCATGCACGAGATGAAGCGCGCGGAGTTCCAGCAGGTCATCGACGTCGACCTGGTGGCGCCGTTCATCGTGTCGTCGGCCGTGCTGCCCGAGATGATGGAGCGCCGCGAGGGCAAGATCATCAACATCTGCTCGATGATGAGCGAGCTGGGCCGCGAGACGGTGTCGGCCTATGCAGCGGCCAAGGGCGGGCTGAAGATGCTCACACGCAACATCTGCTCGGAGTACGGCGGCTACAACATCCAGTGCAACGGCATCGGCCCGGGCTACATCGCCACGCCGCAGACGGCTCCGCTCCGCGAGAGACAGCCTGACGGCAGCCGCCACCCGTTCGACCTGTTCATCTGCGCCAAGACACCGGCAGGACGCTGGCTCGACCCCTCCGAGCTGGGCGGCCCGGCAGTGTTCCTGGCCTCTCACGCCTCAGACGCTGTCAACGGCCACATCCTCTATGTTGACGGCGGCATCCTGGCCTACATAGGCAAGCAGCCGCAATAAGGGAGAAGGTGCCCCGGCGCCCGACACCCTGGACAGCAAGCCCCCGCAGACTTCCGTGAGAACGGAGCCTGCGGGGGCTTTCACTTGTCCGGGCCGGCCACCGGACCGATACCTGTTTGGAATAAAAAGGCCTTGCCGCCGCCTGGGGCGGCGCACGGCAGCCCGGACACAAAAAGGGCGCGCACCAGCCCTGACAAGGAGCTGCCACGCGCCTAAAGCCTATCTGAGGGATTCAGAAACAGCTGCAGCGGCCTTCACAGTCCGCCATATGCACAACCTGTTCAGTTCAGAGCGCCTTCAAGCTCAGCACCGGCCTTGAACTTGGCCACCTTCTTGGCAGCAATCTGAATCTTCGCCTTGGTGGCGGGGTTGATACCCTCACGGGCGGGACGCTCGTTCACGCTGAATGTGCCAAAGCCTACCAGGGCAATCTTGTCACCGGCAACGAGGGCGTCCTTGATGGCGCCAACAGTTGCGTCAAGCGCCTTCTTGGCATCGGCCTTTGACAGCCCCGAACCGGCGGCAATCTTCTCAATCAATTCTGTCTTGTTCATAATCGCTTTTTGATTTAAATATTAGTGAATCTGTGAATTTATCGGCACTTTGCATTGGCAAATATAGTTCAAACAATCAAGACGGCAAATAAAAAAGTAGAAAAAGTGCGATTTTTGTTGAATTTTAGTCCCTCGGAGACCGCAAACAGGCCGTTTGACAGATATTTTTCGTAATTTTGCCCCCGATAACGTTATTCAACCCACATCATAGGAGACCGCAAATATGCGCATTATTCCGGCAGTCACAAAGAACCTGCTCATCATCAACGTGTTATTATTCATAGCCTCCTGGCTGTTCGAGTCAAGAGGGATTGACCTCAACGCATGGGGAGGCCTGCACTTCTTCCTTGCCAGCGACTTCCACCTTTACCAGCTGCTCACCTACCTGTTCCTCCACGGCAGTTTCCAGCACGTGTTCTTCAACATGTTCGCCCTGTGGATGTTCGGCAGCGTGATTGAGCGCTGCTGGGGCCCGCGCAAGTTCCTCTTCTTCTACCTGTCGTGCGGCGTGGGCGCCGGCCTCACCCAGGAGCTTGCCCAGCTGGTCTCGTTCATGCTCATCATCTCGCCCGAGAGCGGCTCGCTCGGGCTGCCGGACATCGTGAACATAGGCCACGCCTACTCGGCCGAGCTCAACAGCTGGACCACCATCGGGGCCTCGGGCGCAGTCTACGGCGTGCTGCTGGCCTTCGGCATGCTGTTCCCCGACGAGCGCATGTTCATCTTCCCCATCCCCATCCCCATCAAGGCCAAGTGGTTCATCACGTTCTACGTGGCGCTCGAGCTCATCATGGCACTCGCCTCGCCGGGCGACGGCGTGGCCCACACCGCCCACCTTGGCGGCATGCTCTTCGCCTTCTTGATGATACGCTACTGGCAGCGCCACCCGTCAGACACCTTTGGCAGCAGCGCGGGGCGCCAGTTCTTTGACAGCATGAGGCGCAACTTCGAGCGCCGCAGCAGCCGGCACAGCAACCCCCACATGCACGCGCAGCAGGGCGGCGCCAAGGAGAAAGACTGGGAGTACAACGCCCGCAAGAAAGCCAGCCAGGAGGAGGTGGACCGCATACTCGACAAGATACGCCGCTCGGGCTACGACAGTCTGACCAAGGAGGAGAAGAAGACGCTTTTCGACAGCAGCAACAATGATTAGACAGCTCAAGGCACTCACCGTCAGGATGGTGGCCGGGGGCAGCACGGTCACGGCACTGATACTGGTGGCGGTGGGCTATGTTGACCACGTGAACCCAGCCGCCCACCCGGTGGTGGCCTGCGCCGGACTGGCATTCCCGGTGTTCCTGCTCGCCAACATGGGGTTCCTGGCGTTCTGGCTGGTGTTCAAGCTCCGCTACGCCCTCATCCCCCTGGCGGGCTATGCAGCGGTTTTTCCCGCGCTGCGGGTCTACATCCCGGTCAACGCGGCAGAGGCGCCGCCGCCCGGAGCCATCAAGGTGCTCTCGTACAATGTGCAGGGCTACAGCGGAGCGCCGCGCTATGACGACGCTTCCGACATGATAGTGGACTACTTCAAAGACTCGGGCGCCGACATCATCTGCACCCAGGAAGACCTCACCACCAACCACAGCATCAAGGCACGAATGGACAGCCTGTACGCCCACAGCGACACCGTGAAGTTCAGAACGGGCAATTACAGCAACGCCATAGGCATCTACACACGCTTCCCCATCGTCAGGAAGGAGCGCATCGCCTACCCGTCGCGCGCCAACGGCAGCGTGGCCTACTATCTGCTGGTGGGCCGCGACACCGTGCTGGTGGTCAACAACCACTTTGAGAGCAACCACCTGTCGGTTTCCGACCGCGAGAAATACAAGGAGATGCTCAAGGGCGACGTGGAGGGCGACACCGCCAAGGCACAGTCGCGCCTGCTGCTGGACAAGCTGGCGCATGCAGCCGCCTTGCGCGCCCCGCAGGCCGACGCCGTGGCCCGCTACCTTGACCGCCACCGGCAGTACCCCACCATCCTGTGCGGCGACTTCAACGACATTCCCCTGTCATACACCCGGCGCACACTGGCCGAAAGGCTCACCGACTGCTTTGTCGAGACCGGCCGCGGGCCGGGAATATCCTACAACCAGAAGGGCTTTTACGTGAGAATAGACAACATCATGTGCTCCGCCCGCTTCAAACCCTATAACTGCAAGGTAGACAGCAAAATAGATGCGTCAGACCATTATCCCATCTTTTGCTGGCTCAAAATGGTCTCCAAACCCACAAAAAACACAGAAAAACAGCTGTAATGTTTCACAGTGCCAAAAAAAATACCTATATTTGCAAGCTAAAATGGCCGATATGGGAAAGCGGTATCGCCCGAACAAGGAAACAATAATTAAAAAATCATATCAGTAACACAATGCAAAACAAAGGAATTGTTAAGTTTATCGCAGTGGCACTCGTGCTGGTTTGCGTATTCTACCTGTCCTTCTCGTTTGTCACCCGCCACTATGAAAGCAAGGCAGCCGCCATGGGCGGGCAGGCAGGCCAGGAGTATCTGGATTCCATCTTGAACGAGAAAGTGTATCTCGGCATGTACTCCCTGAAGCAGTGCCGCGAGATGGAGATTGGCCTCGGCCTTGACCTGAAGGGCGGCATGAACGTCATCCTCGAGGTGTCAGTGCCCGACGTGGTGGCTGTGCTGGCCGACCACAAGAAGGACGCCGCCTTCGTCAAGTCGATGGAACAGGCCAAGAAGGAGGAGGAGACCAGCCAGTCTGACTTCATCTCCCTGTTTGTCAAGCACTACAGGCAGAACGCCCCGGGGCACCGCCTGGCCGAGATTTTCGCCACGCAGCAGATGAAAGGCAAGGTGAGCACGAACAGCTCGGACAGCGAGGTGGAGCGCGCCCTCCGCGCGGAGGTGCAGTCGGCCGTTGACAACTCGTTCCTCGTGGTGCGCAACCGTATTGACAAGTTCGGCGTTGTGCAGCCCAATATCCAGAAACTTGAAGGGCGCGACGGCCGTATCATGGTCGAGATGCCCGGCATCAAGGAGCCAGAGCGCGTGCGCAAGCTCCTCCAGGGAAGCGCGAACCTCGAGTTCTGGGAGACCTATAACAGCCAGGAGATTGTGCCGGCGCTGGCACAGCTCAACCAGAAGTATGCCAACAGCGGCGAGAAGGCCGACACGGTGAAGGCCGAAACAGCCGACACGGTGAAGGCCGGCGAGGCCAAGGAGGAGGCGGCCAAGAAGGGACTGGCCGCCGCACTCGGCGCCAAGAAGGCCGCAAGCAAGGCCGCCAAGGCCGCCAAGGACAGCGATGCAGAGCTGGTAAAGCGGCAGAACCCCCTGTTCTCCATATTCCAGCCCGTTCAGGGACAGAGCCTCAGCCTTGTGGGCTACGCCATGGCCCGCGACACCGCTGCCGTTGACAAGATTATCTATTCGGACATTGCGAAGCAGGTGCTGCCGGCAGACTGCAAGCTGCTGTGGAGCGCCAAGCCGTCGGAAATATCGTCCAAGGGCGACGTGTTCGAGCTTCACGCCATCAAGGTGACCGAGCCATCGGGCCGCGCACCGCTTGAGGGCAACGTGGTCACCACAGCCAAGGACGAGTTCGACCAGATGGGCCACCCCTGCGTGTCGATGCAGATGAACAGCGACGGCGCACGCCGCTGGGCCCAGCTCACCAAGATGAACATCGGCCGCGCCGTGGCCATCGTGCTCGACGGAGCCGTGTACAGCGCGCCGCGCGTGAACGGAGAGATTGCCGGCGGCAAATCGCAGATAACGGGCAACTTCACCATCGAGGACACCAAGGACCTGGCCAACACGCTCAACTCGGGCAAGATGCCGGCGCCGACACGCATCGTGCAGGAGGAGGTCGTGGGCCCGACGCTCGGCGCCCAGTCCATCCAGCAGGGCCTGATGTCGTTCGTTGTGGCCTTCATCCTGCTGATGATCTATATGGTGATGCTCTATGGCTTCATACCGGGCATGATGGCTAACATCGCCCTGCTGTTCAACCTGTTCTTCACGCTGGGCATCCTCACCTCGTTCCAGGCCGCGCTCACCATGCCGGGCATCGCCGGTATCGTGCTCTCGCTCGGTATGGCCGTAGACGCCAACGTGCTGATCTACGAGCGCACCAAGGAGGAAATCCGCGCCGGACTCAACGTGAGGGAGGCCATGAAGAAGGGTTACTCCAACGCCTTCTCGGCCATCTTCGACTCCAACCTGACCTCACTCATCACCGGCATCATCCTGTATGTGTTCGGAACAGGCCCCATCCGCGGCTTCGCCACCACGCTGATTATCGGTATCTGCTGCTCGTTCTTCACAGCCGTCTATCTGACCCGCCTGGTTTACGAGAACCGCATGAGCAAGGACAAGTGGCTCAACCTGACCTTCACCACAGCATTCTCGCGCAACCTGCTGCAGAACACCAAGGTGGACTTCATGGGTACCTACCGCAAGACCTTCGCCATCTGGGGCGCAGCAGCCGTGCTCTTCATCATCTGCTTCGCCGTGCGCGGCCTGAGCAAGAGCATCGACTTCACCGGCGGCCGCAACTATGTGGTGACACTCGACAGGGAGGTTTCCGCCGAGGAGGTGCGCGGCGTGCTCAGCAACGCCTTTGTGAACACCATCGGCGAGAACGCCGGCAAGGTGGCCAACACCTCGGTCATCGCCCTCGGAACGGACGGCAAGACCGTGCGCGTGTCGACCAACTGGGACATCGAGTCGAACGACCCGACCGTTGACGACAAGGCCGAGACCATCCTCTACAACTCGCTGAAGAAAGCCGGACTGGTGTCGCAGGCCAGCATAGACGCCTTCAAGAACCCCGACGTGCGCGAGGGAGGCTCTATCATCAGCAGCACAAAGGTAGGGCCATCGGTGGCCAAGGACATCACCTACGGGGCAATCATCAGCGTGATTATCGCCCTTGTGGCCATCTTCCTCTACATCTTGGCGCGCTTCCAGAACGTGGCCTTCTCTGTGGGCTCCATCGTTGCGCTGGCACTGGACACCCTGGTTGTCGTAGGATGCTACTCGGCACTGTGGGGCATCGTGCCCATGACGCTCGAGATTGACCAGACGTTCATCGGCGCCATCCTTACAGTGATTGGCTACTCCATCAACGACAAGGTGGTGGTGTTCGACCGCGTGCGCGAGAACATCCAGCTCTTTGGCAAGAAAGACCTTCAGAAACTGTTCAACAGCTCGCTGAACCAGACGCTCGCGCGCACCGTGAACACCTCGGTAACTACGCTGATTGTGCTGCTCTGCATCTTCATCCTCGGTGGTGACAGCATCCGCAGCTTCTCGTTCGCCATGATTCTCGGCGTGGTGTTCGGCACCCTGTCGTCCATCTTCGTGGCCGCCCCGGTTGCCTACCTCACCATGGGCAGGAAAATCGCAGAGACCCCCGAAGAGGCCTGACCGGCGCCGAACAGCCCGGCAAGCGGCTCTGACACACAAGCGTGTCCGCGTCCAGAAAGGACGCGGACACGCTTTTTATGCCCGTCATGACAACCCGGTATGCAAATGAAGCATATCCCCTTGCTTGCCAGAACATCATGGCTTACGGATACGAGCTTATGCCCCTATGCCAAGCCCAAATCGGGCAACAGACAAAAAGGCGGCAATCCGGACTTGCATTCAAGCTTTCCGCCCCTTGTCACTGTTTCTTCCGGCATCTTGCTGCCGAAAGTGTTTCGCCATAGCCCGCTATGCCTTCAACACTTACGTGGCAAGCTGCACGGAATCAACAGCAACCCGGGACCGAATCCAATGACCGGTTTGGGTTAAAAAATATTGAAGAATGCTCCGCACTTCAGGCAGACAGCAGGTCGTACTTTCCCCCCGACAAGATATCCACCCAAATTCGCTCCGAATATCCACCCGGCACTGGTTTGGCGTTCAGCGCCAATCTGGACTGCCGTTGCCAAACCGTTTAGCGACCAGGTTTTACTGTCTTCAGAAGCTTTCAGCTCCTCTCCGAAGCCATAGCCCACAAGCACGTCGGCATATATCCATTGGTCGGTTCCGTTATAAAGATATATTCCCGGGCCAACCCCAAGCATATATTCACGCATTGTATGCTTGAGGCTCGTAGTCTCCCCGGCATACTCTCCCTCATAACTGCCGTTGTTAATGCCACAGTGCAAGAGGGCGGCGATGAAATATCTCTCATCAAAAGCATAGCGGGCGCCGAGGTTCAAGGCTACGCCAGACTTCTTGCTCATGTCAGGGAACAGTTCATAACCGCCCTGCAACTCAATTTGCGTATAGCCGGCCTGGGCAAAAGCCTTGGTCGCAATGCAGAGAAACAGCAGGCAAGCCCAAAGAGTTTTCGACTTCACTTCTTGACGGGATTATATAGGTCAGCTATCTTTTGCAAGTCAGAAGAATCTATCTCCTTGCTTTCAAGTTTCTTGCACAAGTCCGGGTCGTCTGCGAGATACTTCATCAGTTCGGTGCGCCAGTGCTTGGCCCCACTGCCCTTATAGCCGATAACACGTCCGACCTCGTCACCTGTCTTGCGCGCCACAAAGACAATACTCCCATTCTGCACGCTGGTGATCATGAGTGTACCGTCTCTTGGAATACTGTATTTATAGCTGCAGCAATAGAACTCCACATGGTCGCCCTGCGCCTCAACGGCCATCCATTGCGGCTTAATGGTTTTCTCCTTTTTGGTAGAGAACATCTTGTTCGTCTTATAGGGATAGCACACGAGATAGTGGCATTTGTCGGTATGCGTCTTTTTCCACACCCCGAGGACGCCTATATCCGTGTTCTTTAGCTTGAGCTTTTCACCGCTTACCGTTTTGATGCGAATTGTTTTCGTATTGCATTTCGGCATTTTCACGCGTCCAACGTATTCAGTGCCGTCTTTCATCACAACACGTCCCTCTTCACGGTCAGTGGCGTCTTTAATTACGCTGTAAATCTGGCAACTGCTTAACAGGGGGATTGCGACAAAGAGCAATCCGATTTCTTTTAATCTTTTCATATTAACATAGTTTTAGGGTTTCAAGTTCACAAAGTGATGAAAAAACAAAAAGAGTGCAATCACCAGCTATGATAACTGCACTCTGACAGTATGTTGGACCAACGGGACTCGAACCCATAATGACAGAACCAAAACCTGTAGTGTTACCATTACACCATGGTCCAAAGCATGAATTTTGCAGTGCAAAGGTAGAAAAGATTTGGCTGACTGCCAAATTTTTCTACCTGTTTTCGTCACTTGCAAATTTCGGGAAGCTATTTTCGCATGACAAACTTGGCGCCTTTGGACAGACAAAGGCCGGTGCGCGGGGTCGCAAGCGGACGGCCTCCTGGGGAGTAGAGACGGGCTGCCTGCGTGAGCAAGCGTTCAGTGCCCGCGTGGGCGTCAGCCACAGCGGTGGGCACCGCTGGGCCAACGCACAGGGTATATGCCCCCGAGCCAAGGGTGAGCAAGGCTTTGCCGCCGCCTGTTTCTACCGAGAGCACGCCATCCTGACCGGCCACCAACGGCCGTCCGCCCTCGGCCACACCGTGGCCGGTGGCACAGGGGAGGGTGACCCGCGCCACACTGTTGGCCGGCACCTCGATGGTGTAGGTGACGGCCTGCCCCTCGCCGCGCTCCCAGGCACAGCGCACAGTGCCATAGATGGTGCGTGTAGACACATCGGCATGGCTCATGTCGGCCGGCAGCCACGGAGCGATGCTCACGGTGTCACAGCCAAAGCCGGCATTGGTGATGCCACCCAGCTGCGAGAAGAACCACTCCTCGATATGGTCCATCATGCAATGGTTCTGCGAGAAGGCCCCCACGTCCCAATATTCGGGTGTGGTGGTATAGCCCTGCTCTACCCAATAGCCATAGCTGGGACAGTCGGTCTGGTTGGCCATCCGGTAGACAATGTCGTTGTAGCCATAGCGTGCCAGTGACATGAACAAGGGCATGAGGGCAATCTCCCCCGTCTTAATCTTGTAGTTGTCGCTCTTCACCCGCTCGGCCAGCCGGGCGGCCACAGCTGCCTCCTGGCCGGGGTCAACCAGTCCGTAATAGAGTGGCATGGCCAGCTCAGACTGCCGTCCCAAGGCATAAACGCCGTCCTTGAAGTAGCGGGCGTTGAAGGCGCGGCGCGTTCTCTCGGCCTGTGCGCTGAAAGCCTTGGCGTGATCGCCGTGGCCCAGTTCGGTGGCCATCTCAGCCATGGCACGCAGCAAGTAATAGTAGGTGGTGGTGATGGTAAACTCGCCAGGCACAAGCGGACTCACTCCGGCGGTCTCCTGCCCCCAGTCACTGAGCACGCTGTACGAGCTGCCCGGCATGATGTCGCCCTGCGTCTTGGAAGTGTAATAGTCCATGAGCCGCTTCATCTGCGGATAATAGGCAGCGATGGTGGTACGGTCGCCATACCGGCGCCACGAGCGGTAGGGCACAAGAATGGCCGCCCCGCCCCAGTTGGGGTCATCGTCGTACACGGACATGAAGTGGGGCACGGTGCTGGGCACGCGGCCGTTGTCGGCATATTGGGCATCAAAGCAGTCGAGCACCACCTTTTGGAAGAAGTTTTCCATGTCGTAGTTGTAGGCCAGCGAGTTGTACATCACGTTGGGCACGTCGAGCCATCCCAGCTTCTCGCGCTGCGGACAGTCGGTTACCGTGTTGTAGAGCTGGCTCTGAATGGCGTCACGGCAGATGGTGTGAATGTCGTTGAGCAGGCGGTTCGAAGTGGCGAAGGCCCCCACCTGGTCCATGTTGCTGCGGATGCGCAGGGCGGTGAAGTCCTCGGGCGACGGAGCCTCTTCAAGTCCGATAATCTGAAGGTAGCGGAAACCGTGGTACATGAACTCGGGGCCCCACTCCTCGCCACCATCGGTCCCGGCAAAGGTGTAGGTATCATAGGTGTCGGCGGGTCCGGTGTAATAGTTCTGCATAAACACCGAGCCATCGGCGTTCAGGCTCTCCCCCTCTCTCAGGGTGATGGTCTGCCCGGCCTTGCCCTTGAGGCGGAAGCGGTACTGGCCGGCGAAGTTCCGGCCGAAGTCGACCACATACAGACGGTAGCCGCCGCTATACACACACTTCACGTCAACGGCCTTCCACCGCTCCACCACGCGCAGGGGTTCGTAGCCGCGCGCCCTGAGCCGGCCAAAGCCCGCGGCCTGGCTGCTGGCAAAGGTTGGAGAGGGCACAGTCTCGACTGGGTTCCACGCGCTCACATCGAAGAAGGTGCCGCCTACGCCCGCGATGGCCTGGCGCGCGTCATAGTCTTCGCCGCCCCACCAGTTGCTGCCCAGCGTGGGCGACGGTGCTGTGCGCCAGCGGCCGTCGGTTGCCACCACCTCACGGCTGCCGTCGTCATAGTCAATGTGCAGCTCGGCCCTGAGCGCCTTGGTGCCACTGTTGCGAATCTCGCCCTTTGAATAGCGGCCGTCCAGGCGGTCAACGTTAAAGATGCCGCCAGCCAGCCGGGCAATGACGGTGTTGTCCCCCTGGCGCAGCAGCGGGGTCACGTCATAGGTTGAATAGAGCACGCTCTTCTCGTACTCGCTCTCGCCCGGCTCAAGCACATTGTCAGTGACAGGCTGGCCGTTGAGGGTCATGGTGAACACGCCAAGCCCCGAGGCGTAGAGGCGGGCGCGGCTCGCGGTCTTGCCCGGAGCCAGGGTGAAGTTGCGGCCAAAGTAGGGCACGCGCACGCTGTTGTCGGCAAACGCCGGCGCCTCGCCGTCGGTCACGGTGTGGGCCACGGTGTAGCTGCCGCCCGCCCCTGCGGTCTGCACAGTGTAGGACGAGGGGAAATTGGCAGCCACGTTACCGCTCTTGGCCTTGTCATCCTGCCGCGGGTAGAGCACAAGGCGGTCAACGGTCATCTCCTTTCCGAGGTCGGCCACCACCCAGACGTGCCTGTTGGGGGAGGCAAACTGGTGGGTGGTGTAGCCCAGGGCGCTGCCCCCGACAACCCCGTCTGTGAGGTAGCGCAGGTCCCATCCGCCCACCGTCCAAGTGTCGCTGGCAGTGACAGTGGCCTGGCGCGCCACATTCTGGCCGCCGCAATGAATCTCCATCTCGGCCAGCTGCAGGAAATAGTACCTGGCATCGGTGGAAGCGGGCAGTCCGAGTTTGGTGACATCCAGTTTCACGTAGCGGCAACTCACGCCAAGGGGTATGTCCACACGTGCATTGGCACCCTTGGGCGCAGCAACCCACTGTGCCGTCCATTCGGCGCCATTCAGAAAGGCCGTGCCAAAGGTTGCGGTGGCGGTGGCCGACGCCTGGCCATCACTGCCATACACGGTGAGGTTCCACTCGTAAGTGGTGTGCGGCTGCAGGGGCGAGCCTTCGTAGCGAACCTGGTTCTGACGGACAGAGGCCACCTTGCCCGAACGCCACACGGGAGCGCCCGAGGCAGTGCGCACAGTGAGTTGGTAAGCCGACTGGGTGAAGCCGCGCTCGTCGCTGCGGGTCTCCCAACTGAAAGTGGGCACACTGGTATCAATGCCCAGCGGGGCTGTCAGTCCGTTGACCTTGAGGTTCACCGGCTTGAAAGCGGCGTTGGCCGAGACACCTGCGGCCAGCAGCAAAAACAGGGTTAACAGTTGTTTCATACGGTTAGTTATTGGTTTGTACTCTGCGGTTACGGGGCGGCACACGTCCCATCTGTGGCTGGAACCACAGCGCAAAGTTGGTGTGGGGGTTCCAGCGGCAGAGTCCGTTCTGGTAGGTGTCCACCCAGATGTCGCGCGGCGAGAGTGCCAGCAGGGCTGTGACATTGCCACGGATTGCCGGCGGCAGACTGAATGATGGCCGCCGGCCACACGGCGTTCAACAGGCATCATGCCGGCACCCCGACGCACACAGGGCTTGCGGACGCACTGCCGTGCGTCCGCAAGCTCACTTCACGGTTATGAGGTAGTAGTTCTTCTTGCCGCGCTGCAGCAGCAGGTACTTGCAGTCAATCAGGTCGTCAGCGGTTACGGGGCGGTCGAAGGCGCCGAGCTTCTCCTTGTTGAGCGACACGCCTCCGCCCTGGACGAGCTTGCGCATCTCGCCCTTGCTGGCGAACACGGGCGCCGCCTGGGTGAACAGCTCCACGGCGGGCCGGCCAAGCTGGTCGGCGGTAATGTCAAACCGGGGCACGCCCTCGAAGATGTCGAGCAGCGTCTGCTCGTCAAGCTTGAGCAGGCTCTCCCTGGTCGACTTGCCAAAGAGGATGTTGCTGGCCTCGATGGCCATGTCGAGCGCCTCGCGCGAGTGGACCATCACGGTGACCTCCTCGGCCAGCCGCTTCTGCAGCACGCGGCGTCCGGGGTCCTGCCTGTGCTCCTCTGCAAGGGCCTCGATGACCTCCCTGTCGAGCGAGGTGAAAATCTTGATGTAGCGTTCGGCATCGTCGTCGCTCACGTTGAGCCAGAACTGGTAGAACTTGTAGGGTGTGGTGCGCTTGGGGTCGAGCCAGATGTTGCCGCTCTCGGTCTTGCCAAACTTCTTGCCGTCGGCCTTGGTGATGAGCGGGCAGGTGAGGGCGTAGCTCTCGGCCTCGTTGCCCAGGGTGCGGCGGATAAGCTCGGTGCCGGTGGTCATGTTGCCCCACTGGTCGTTGCCGCCGAGCTGCAGCTTGCAGCCCTTGTGCCGGTAGAGGTAGAGGAAGTCGTAGCCCTGCAGGAGCTGGTAGGTGAACTCGGTGAACGAGAGGCCGTCGCGTGCGGTGCCGTTGAGCCGCTGCTGCACGCTGTCCTTGGCCATCATGTAGTTCACGGTGATGTGCTTGCCCACCTCGCGCGCAAAGTCAAGGAAGGTGAAGTTCTTCATCCAGTCGTAGTTGTTCACCATCTCGGCGGCGTTGGGCCCGGTGCCGTCGAAGTCGAGGAACCTGGCCACCTGCCGCTTGATGCACTCCTGGTTGTGGCGCAGGGTCTCGTCGTTGAGCAGGTTGCGCTCCTGGCTCTTGCCCGACGGGTCGCCGATCATGCCGGTGGCGCCGCCCACAAGGATGATGGGCTTGTGGCCGCAGCGCTGCAGGTGGCGCAGCATCATGATGCCGCACAGGTGGCCGATGTGCAGGGAGTCGGCCGTGGGGTCGGTGCCCAGGTAGGCTGTGACCATCTCCTTCTGCAGGAGCTCCTCGGTGCCGGGCATCATCTGGGCGAGCATTCCGCGCCATTTCAGTTCTTCTACAAAGTTCTTTGTCATGTCATGAAAGTGTTAAAAGGCTCCCTCCCACCCTCGCTGTTTCTCGCTATTCCGTTTCTTCTGAACGGTAAGAGGGGACTTTCCGTTATTAGTAATGTTGTTTTCTCCAGTCTTCACAGTGGCACGCCCCACTCGCTATGGCACCGGGTCGCAGCCGCTTCCGCCCCAGGGGTGGCACCTGAGCAGCCGCCTCAGGGCGAGCCAGAGGCCCTTGACGGGTCCGTGCCTGAGCAGTGCCTGCCGCGCATACTCGGAGCAGGTGGGCGTGAAACGGCACGAGGGCGGGGTGAACGGTGACACGCACCGCTGGTAAAAGACGATGGGCAGGCAGAGCAGCAGGGCGATGCCATGGCCCAGAAAGGCTGCCGGGCGCAAGCGGCGCCGGCGCCGGGACGCTCCGCGAAGCCCGGTCATCGCTGCACCCTTTCGGCCACCCGGGTGAGCAGGCGCGCCATGCTGTCGGCCACGGTGGCCGACGGCTTCAGCTCGTCGGACAGCCAGATGAACGCCAGCACAAGGGCCTCGCCCTCGCGGCCGGCCAGCGGCTCCCACACAAGGCGCTTGCTGTGGCGGTAGGCCTCGCGCAGCTGGCGCTTCACCCTGTTGCGGTCGACGGCACGCTTGAAGTGGCGCTTGGACACGCTGAGCAGCACCTGTACAGGCGGATCGCCCTCTGCCCTGCCCTGGCAGCGGTAGACCACACGCAGCGGGTAGGCCACCATCGACTTGCTGTTGCCGGGGCGGAAGAGCGTGTCCATCAGCTTGCGGCTGGCCACGCGCTCCTTCTTGCTGAATGTGGGAGTGACTGTTTGCATGGAATATTTTGCTGGGCGCGCACGTAAGACGGCTGGCTGAGGCCGCGAGGGCCGGAGGCGGCTTAGTCGTCGCTGTGCTCCAGAAGGTAGTGGAGCAGCGCGCCGGTCATCGAGGGATACTTGGCCGTAGGGGCCTCAAGGTCAAGGCGCAGTCCGGCGTCCCTGACGGCCTTTGCCGTGGCGGGGCCGAAGGTGGCGATGGCCAGGTCGCCCTGGCTGAACGAGGGGAAGTTCTTGATGAGCGAGTTGACACCCGAGGGACTGAAGAACACGAGCATGTCGTAGTCGAAGTTCTTCACCTCGTCGGGCGTGAAGTCGTTGCTCACCGTGCGGTACATCACGCACTCGGTGTGCCGGAGCTTCTTGGAGTCGAGCAGCGATTTCACCGTGTCGTTGTGAACGTCGCTCATCGGCACGAGGTAGCGCTCGCCCTTGTGCTTCACCATGGTGGGCAGCAGGTCGTCTATCTTGCCGGTCGAGCCGAAGAACACCTTGCGCTTGCGGTACTGCACGTATTTCTGGATGTAAAGGGCGATGGTCTCCGTGACACAGAAGTATTTCATGTCCTCGGGGATGGTCACGCGCATCTCCTTGGCCAGGAGGAAGAAATTGTCAATGGCATGGCGTGAGGTGAACACTACGGCGGTAAAATCGAGGATGTTTATCTTTTGCTGGCGGAACTCCTTTGGCGACAGCCCCTCGACCTTGATAAACGGCCTGAAGACAAATTCCACGTCACATTTCTCGGCAATGTCGTAATACGGCGATTTCTCGCTCGTAGGTTTCGGCTGCGAAACCAAAATCTTCTTAATCATTTTTCGGCTCAATAATTTACTTTCAAACAGTTGCTTATCCAGAGCAAACACCCCCATAGCGTGACCGGGGGGACAATTTCAAGGGCACAAAAGTACAAAAATATTTGCAAAAAAGCGCCGATTCGGCCGGAAAAGATGGCAAAGCACTTGTAAAACAGCAGGATTTTGGACAAAACGAAGATGGCCAGCAGACCGATGGCCGCCTTTTGGACAGCGAGGTCGAAGAACACCTGGAGAAGAACGACGGGGGCCACCAGCACGCCGCAGACGGCCAGCACGAAAAGCTGGGACTTGACCCACGCCAGGTGGCTGCGGCGGCCGAAGAACACGCTGTCGACAACGGTGCAGCCCACATACTTGAGCACGATGTAGCCGAAGAGCACGGCCAGGTAGACGGCCATCAGCTGGTACTGGCTGACCACGAACGTGGCGCCCACGCTGGACAGGGCGTAAAGGTAGAGGAAGATGGAGAGCATGAAGGCGCCGACGACCACGAGGAAGAACTGGAAGCGCACCTCGCTGGAGGTCTCGCTGGCGAACGTGGGGCCCGAGTGGGACACGTAGAAGAAGTCCTTGGCCTGGCGGTAGATGAAGCCGCTTGACATCCTGAAGGCCACGAGGCCGAGGATGAAGCTGACGATGAAGATGAGCGAGACGACATTGTCGCCGCGCAGGGTGTAGGGCACCGGGTCGCCGGCCATGCCGTAGCGTCCGCCCTTGAGCTCGGGGTGGAACAGGGTGTCGGCCGAGAAGAAGCTCTCGCGGTAGTAGGTGGGCAGGTCGGCGCTGAACACGCTGCGGCCTATGTCGTGCCCGGGCAGGTGGAGGGTGTCCGGGCGGTCGCTGTAATTGACCGTGCGGGGGTGGAAGACGGCCTGGATGGCGGAGTCCTGCTGGGCGGGGGTGGCGTCGGCCGGCAGGGCGTTGATGACCTCGTAGGGGGTCGGCTCATGCGCAGCGGCCGGTTGCACCGCCTCCTCAGGCACTGCAACCGGCTCGCTGATGACACTGTCCTGAAGCATCCCGGATGAGGGTTACAGTCCGAACACTTCCTTGATTTCGTCCACGCGGTCGAGCTTCTCCCAGGTGAAGAGCTCCACGTCAACCTTCTTCGTGTGGTGGTAGTGGCTGCTGAAGGTCTTGGTGACCACGCATGGCTTGCGCCCCATGTGGCCGTAGGCGGCTGTCTCGAGATACATGGGCTGGCGCAGCTTGAGCGCGCGCTCGATGGCCTTGGGCCTCAGGTCGAAGAGTTCCTCGATCTTGCGGGCTATCTCTCCGTCGCTCATCTTCACGCGGCTGCGGCCGTAGGTGTTCACGTAGATGTTCATGGGCTTGGCCACGCCGATGGCATAGCTCACCTGGACCAGCATCTCGTCGGCCACGCCGGCAGCCACCATGTTCTTGGCGATGTGGCGCGCGGCGTAGGCTCCCGAGCGGTCCACCTTGCTGGAGTCCTTGCCGCTGAAGGCCCCGCCGCCGTGCGCGCCCTTGCCGCCGTAGGTGTCGACGATGATCTTCCGCCCGGTGAGGCCGGTGTCGCCGTGGGGCCCGCCGATGACGAACTTGCCCGTGGGGTTCACATAGTACTTGATGTCGTCGCCAAAGAGGGCGAGCACCTTGTCAGAGTGTATCTGCCGCTTCACGCGGGGGATGAGTATGTCGAGCACGTCCTCGCGGATGCGGCGCTGCATGTTCTCGTCGGTGTCGAAGTCGTCGTGCTGCGTTGACACCACGATGGTGTCAATGCGCTCGGGCACGCCGCCGTCGCTGTACTGCACGGTGACCTGGCTCTTGGCGTCGGGGCGCAGGTAGGTCATCTCCCTCCCCTCGCGGCGGATGTCGGCGAGGGTGCGCACCAGCATGTGGGCGAGGTCAAGCGACACGGGCATGTAGTTCTCCGTCTCGCTGGTGGCGTAGCCGAACATCATGCCCTGGTCGCCGGCTCCCTGCATCTCCTCGTTGGCGGCAGCCTTGCTGCTGTCGCGGTCGACGCCGCGCTTGATGTCATCGCTCTGCTCGTGGATGGCGGTCAGCACGCCGCAGGAGTCGCCGTCGAACTGGTACTCGGCCTTGGTGTAGCCTATCTTCTTGATGGTGTTGCGGGCTATGGTCTGCAGGTCAATGTACACATCGCTGCGCACCTCGCCCATAATCACAACCTGGCCCGTGGTCACAAAGGTCTCGCAGGCCACGCGGGCCTTGCTGTCGTAGGCCAGGAACTGGTCGAGAATGGCGTCGCTAATCTGGTCGGCCACCTTGTCGGGATGGCCCTCTGACACAGACTCTGATGAGAATAAATAAGACATAAGCTCTGATTTAGTACGTTTTGGAGCTGCAAAGATAGCGCAAACGGCAGACAAAACAAAATAAAAAGGGTACAAAAATAGGTGTGGCGCGCAACGTGACAAAGGGGCGTTCCGCACAAAAAACGGGCCGTCTTGCACAGTTTTTAGTTTAATTTTACTATTTTTGCAACGCGAATGTAGCACTCGCTCCGACAGCACACTCACATTTCACTATATGTCGATACTGATATTTTTCAAGATTATCGGCTCGCTCGCCCTGCTTATCTACGGCATGAAGGCGATGAGCGAAGCCCTCCAGAAGATGGCCGGCGCGCAGTTGCGACACGTCCTTGGCGCGATGACCACCAACCGCTTCACCGGGATGCTCACCGGGATGTTTGTCACCTGCGCCGTGCAGTCATCGTCGGCCACCACGGTAATGACGGTCTCGTTTGTCAACGCCGGGCTGCTCACCCTGTCACAGGCCATCTCCGTGGTGATGGGGGCGAACATCGGCACGACGCTGACGGCCTGGATCATGAGCCTGGGCTACAATGTCGACCTGACCTGCGTGGTCTACCCGGCCTTCTTCGTCGGCATCATGCTCATCTACTCAAAGAGCAAGCGCTACCTCGGCGACTTCCTTTTCGGCATCGCGTTTCTCTTCTTCTCGCTCGTGCTGCTCAGCTCGGCCGGCGCGGAGCTTGATCTCGAGCACAACTCGGCTGTCATTGAGTTCTTCAGCTCCTTTGACACCAAGAGCCACGTCACCATCATCATCTTCCTCACCATCGGCACGCTGATCACCTGCATCGTGCAGTCGTCGGCCGCCGTGATGGCCATCACCATCATGCTCTGCTCCTCGGGCGTGCTGCCCATCTACCTGGGCATCGCGCTGGTGATGGGCGAGAACATCGGCACCACGGCCACGGCCAACCTCGCTGCGCTGGGCGCCAACGCGCAGGCGCGCCGCGCCGCCATGGCCCACCTGGTGTTCAACGTCATCGGCGTGCTGTGGGTGCTCTGCCTGTTCTACCCCTTTGTCAACATGGTGTGCTCGCTCGTGGGCTACGACCCCGCCGGCCACACGCTCACGCAGAGCCAGATGGCGGCCAAGCTGCCCATCGTGCTGGCCGCCTTCCACACCTGCTTCAACGTGACCAACACGCTCGTGCTCATCTGGTTCATCCCGCAGATAGAGAAGCTGGTGTGCTACATCGTGAAGCCAAGCAGCAACGAGGAGGAGGAGGAGTTCCGCCTTCGCTATATCGGCGGCAACACCATCATGAAGACACCTGAAATATCCGTGCTCGAGGCACAGAAGGAAATCACCTCGTTCGCCGAGCGCATACAGCGGATGTTCGGCTTCGTGCGCGAGCTGCTCACGCTGAAGAACGAGAGCGAGTTCGCCAAGCTCTACGCGCGGATAGAGAAGTACGAGAACATCAGCGACTCGATGGAGATCGAGATTGCGAAGTACCTCAACATGGTGAGCGACGCCCACCTGAGCGATGACACCAAGGCCAAGATCCGCGCCATGCTCCGCGAGATAACGGAAATCGAGAGCATCGGCGACAGCTGCTACAACATCGCGAGGACCATCAACCGCAAGATGGCCAACAAGGAGGACTTCACCGAAAAGCAGTACGAGCACATCCACCAGATGTTCGAGCTCACCGACGACAGCCTCACGCAGATGAACGTGCTGCTGGCCGGGCGCAAGACCAGCTTCGACACCAACCGCTCGTTCAACATCGAGAACGAAATCAACAACTACCGCACGCAGCTCAAGAACCAGAACATCAACGACATCAACGCCCACGCCTACACCTACGCCATGGGGACGATGTACATGGACATCATCAGCGAGTGCGAGAAGCTGGGCGACTACGTGATCAACGTGGTGGAGGCCCGCATGGGAACGAAAAAGATATAGACAGAACTATCAACGACAACAATGGAAATTCACAACCTCTCTGAAAGCAACTCGATACTGAACCAGTATCTGGCAGAGATCCGCGACAAGGACTACCAGCGCAACCGCCTGGTGTTCCGCAACAACATCAGGCGCATCGGCGAGATGATGGCCTACGAGATCAGCCGCACGTTCAGCTACAAGCGGCGCGAGGTGACCACCCCGCTGGGCACCGCGCAGGTGCAGGTGCCCGCCGACGAGGTGGTGCTGGGCACCATCTTCCGCGCCGGACTGCCCTTCCACCAGGGCTTTCTCAACGTGTTCGACCATGCCGACAACGCCTTTGTGAGCGCCTACCGCACCTACACCGACGCCGGCCACACAGAGGTGGGCATCCACGTGGAGTACCTGGCCACGCCGGAGCTCACAGGCAAGACGCTCATCATCGCCGACCCCATGCTGGCCACCGGCGGCAGCATGGAGCTGGGCTGCAAGGCCTTCCTGGAAAAGGGGCTGCCCGGGCGCATCGAGGTGGCCTGCGTCATCGCCACCCCCGAGGGCATCGGCCACATCGGGCGCACCTTCCCCGGCGACCGCACAACGATATGGTGCGCCGCGATCGACCCGGGCATGAACGAGCACAAGTACATCGTTCCGGGCTTCGGCGACGCCGGTGACCTGTGCTTCGGCGAAAAGTAGGGCGCCAGGCACACGCCCGGCACGACGGAAAAGGCGGCAGACATCATCCGATAGTCTGCCGCCTTTTGTCGGGATGAGGCGACTCGAACGCCCGACCCCTACGTCCCGAACGTAGTGCGCTACCAACTGCGCTACATCCCGATTGCC
>CALBLK010000007.1 GCA_937895845.1 uncultured Prevotella sp.
GTTATCCAACGACTTGCTTTTATACAAAATTAAAAGTCTGCTAATTTAAGGTAAATGTCAACATATCTTTTGTCTGTAGAGCTGGCGCGACTAATAGGCGAGGTTCAGTTTATGCCTCTTACGGCAGGTGCTATTATTGCAGGTGTGCTTGCTTGTCTTTTACTTGTAGTCTCTGGCTTCGCTTCTGGTTCTGAGATCGCTTTTTTCTCATTGGGGCCAAATGAACTCAATGAGCTTTCAGAAAGCAAGTCCGAGAGGGACTTGAGCATTCTGAGATTGCGAGAGGATTCAGAGCGCGTATTGGCAACGATTTTGATAACTAATAATTTGGTCAACGTGACTATTATTATGTTATGCAATTATTTTTTCGCGCATTGGATAGACTTTGGTAATGCCTATTGGTTGCAATTCATATTCATAACTGTGTTGCTTACTTTCCTCCTGTTGCTTTTTGGGGAAATCATGCCTAAGGTCTATTGTGGGCAGAATGCGTTGCCTTTCTGCCGGAGAGCAGTTGGCTGCATCCTCCTTTGCCGAAAATTGTTTTACCCGTTGGAGACAGTGCTGTTGTATACCGGCGGAATAGCGGAAAAACTGATGCGGAAAGAGAACCATGTCCTTAGTGTGAATGACTTGGAACAGGCTTTGGAACTGACAGATAAGGATGACATTAAGGATGAAAAGCGGATGCTGGAGGGCATTGTGCGTTTTGGGGATGAAACTGCTAAGGAAATCATGACGAGTAGGCAGGATGTAGTCGACCTGGATTTTAAGTCGAACTATGCAGAGGTGCTTCAAAGTATCATAGAAAATAATTACTCGCGAATACCGGTCTATCAAGACAGTATTGACAATATACGTGGCGTGCTTTACATTAAGGACTTGATACCCCATTTGAACAAGCCGAAAACATTTAGGTGGCAATCGCTAATCCGCCCCCCCTATTTTGTGCCTGAGACAAAAAAAATAGATGACCTTCTTTGTGAATTTCAGGAGAACAAGGTGCATATTGCCATTGTTGTAGATGAGTTTGGCGGAACAAGTGGAATCGTCACTCTTGAGGATATCCTTGAAGAAATAGTAGGGGAGATTAACGACGAGTACGACGAGGATGCTAAAAACTATGTCTGTCTGAATGACCATACATACATCTTTGAGGGGAAAACTCTCCTGAGCGATTTTTGTAAAGTGATGAAGACTGCCTGTGTGGATTTTGAGATAACAGACAGTGACGCAGACACGCTCGCAGGACTGCTGCTGGAGATAAAGGGCGAGTTCCCGGTGCTTCACGAGTCTATGCATTATCATGGGCTTGTTTTTGAGATATTGGAAATGGAGGAACATAGAATCTCTAAAGTAAAGGTTACTAAAGATGCAGAAAGGCAATCTCCTTGAATGAGGGCGTTTCACTTCCTTTTATTTTGTATTGTCTTTAGTTTGCACTATCTTTGCAAACAATATGAAAATGGTTATCGTTAAAGACGCAGATTTGCGTGAGGCGGCAATGTCAGGAATGGATGAGTTCCTGCAAGTGTTTGTGAAGGCAGTGAAGGATGCCATAGGCGGAAAGCTGTCATCTGAAAATTTGGAGGAGCTAAATGCTGATCAAATAACGTTGCTCGCTTACGATATTTTGCATAAAGAGGTGATGGATGGTGGATTTGTTCAGCTTATCCACAACGGATACGGGCCTTTTATCTTTCGGAATCCTTTTGCCAAGGTGCTCAAGCTTTGGGGGATGCGCTCGCTGTCGAAATTGATTTACGAAGCCCATACCCTTTTTGTCAAATACGGCGATGAAATTCAGCGTGACTGTTCTGACGATGAGTTTATGGCACTTTTCGAGCGTTATCCTGAATTTGACAGTCTTGATGATGCTTTTGTGGAAAATGAGGAAATGTGGACTGCGGAGATAGCCCATTACATAGACGGACATATTGACAATTTTGCCATGGTGGAACTTGAGCCTGGCAAGGAGGATGACGTTAACAAGCACTCAGAGTAAACAATGAACAAGGAAGAGGAACTGATCAGGAAAAAAAGCCCGGTGAATATCCGCAATAAGAAAGCATCGTTTGAATATTTCTTTATTGAGACGTATACAGCCGGAATTGTTCTTACAGGAACAGAGATAAAGTCTATCAGACTGGGCAAGGCAAGTCTGGTGGATACTTATTGCTTTATCAACAATAGGGAGGTATGGGTTAAGGGGATGAACATCTCGCCTTATTTTTATGGTTCTTACAATAACCATGAAGCCAAACGCGACCGCAAACTGCTGCTTACAAAACGCGAAATAGATAAATTGGAAAGTGCAACGCGACAGACAGGTTACACCATTGTGCCCTTGTTGGTGTTTATAGACGAGCATGGCCGTGCCAAGATGGACATCGCGCTGTGTAAAGGAAAGAAGGAATATGACAAACGCCAGACGCTAAAAGAGAAGGAAGACAGGCGGGAGATGGACAGGGCCATGAAGCATTATTAGCTTGAGATCAAGGCTAACGGAAAGAGCGAAGCATGCGGAAGAAACAGAATATGAAGACACTGAAAACTTTGGCTGAAGAGAGAATCCTTGTCCTTGACGGTGCTATGGGAACCATGATTCAGCAATATGGTTTGACCGAGGATGACTTTCGCGGTGACCAATTCTCTGCGGTGCAAGGACTGATGAAGGGTAACAATGATATGCTCAATATCACTTGTCCCAATGTTATCACTGATATCCATTGCAAGTATTTAGAGGCTGGAGCCGATATCATAACAACGAACACATTTAACAGCCAGCGTGTCTCGCAAGCCGATTACGGTTTGGAGAAAAATTGTTGGGATATGGCTTACTGTGGCGCAAAGATAGCCCGAGAGGCTGCCGATAGCTATTCCTCTGCTGAAAAGCCTCGTTTTGTCGCAGGGTCTGTCGGGCCGACAAACAAAGCCTGCTCAATGAGCCCGGATGTGAGCAATCCTTCGGCTCGAAACATCACTTATGATGAACTGTATGACGCCTATTCTGAGCAGATAGACGCCTTGGTGCACGGAGGTGTTGACATATTGCTTGTTGAGACGATTTTTGACACACTGAATGCAAAGGCTGCAATAGGTGCTGCTGTTGAAACCATGGCAAAAAATGGTGTCAGCTTGCCTTTGATGCTGTCGGTTACTATTAGTGACTTGAATGGCAGGACGCTGAGCGGTCAGACACTTGACGCTTTCTTGGCCAGTGTCAGTTCCTTTCCCATTTTTTCTGTTGGCCTAAACTGTTCTTTTGGAGCTCGGCAGATGAAACCGTTCTTGAGAGAACTCTCTCGTCGGGCTTCGTGCTTTGTAAGTGCATATCCAAATGCGGGACTGCCTAACAGTATGGGACAGTATGATGAGACCCCATTGTCTATGGCTATGCAAATCAAAGAGTTCATAGATGAGGGATTGGTGAATATTATAGGAGGATGCTGTGGTACGACAGATGCTTTTATCCGTGAGTACCTTCCACTTGTCAGAGGCAAGGCGCCGCGCAAGCCACAGCCTCCGTTAATGGCTATGCAACTTTCCGGTTTGGAACCCCTTGTCGTTACCCGGCATTCTATGTTTGTCAATGTAGGTGAACGTTGCAATGTGTCGGGGTCGCGTAAATTCTTGCGGCTTATCAAGGACAAGCAATATGATGAGGCATTGGGTATAGCCCGCAAGCAGGTGGAGGATGGCGCGCAGGTGATAGACATCAATATGGACGATGGGCTGTTAGATGCCAAGGCTGAAATGCAAACCTTCTTGAATTTGGTGGCTTCAGAGCCTGACATAGCGCGAGTGCCTGTCATGATTGACTCCTCAGATTGGAACGTGATAGAAACTGGGCTGAAGTGTGTCCAGGGTAAGTCCATCGTCAATTCCATCTCTCTGAAGGAAGGTGAGAGCGTTTTCTTGGCTCATGCCAGGCGTGTCTTGCATTTTGGTGCGGCTGTTGTCGTGATGTGCTTCGATGAGCAAGGGCAGGCTACTACTTATGAACGGCGCATAGAGATTGCTGAAAGGGCCTATGGCCTGTTGACAAAGAAGGCCGGCATGAACCCCTGTGATATCATATTCGACCCTAATGTGCTTGCCATTGCGACTGGTATGGAGGAACACGATGCCTACGCCCTTGATTTTATCCGGGCGACAGGCTGGATAAAGAAAAATCTTCCAGGAGTCCATGTCAGTGGTGGCGTGAGCAACCTGTCGTTCTCTTTTCGGGGAAACAATTATATTCGTGAGGCTATGCATGCCGTGTTTCTCTATCATGCCATTTCAAGGGGAATGGACTTTGGTATAGTAAATCCCAATGCCAAAGTGGCTTATGGAGATATCCCTCCATCCCAACTTGAGGTGATTGAGGATGTGATTTTATGCAGGAAGCCAAACGCTTCCGAACGCTTGGTTGATTTGGCCAACACTTTGAAAAGTGAAGAAGACCAGAACAAGGAGCCTCTGCACCGTAAGGAACCCTCCGTAAATGGAACTTGGCGTGCCCGGCCGTTGGATGAAAGAATAGCCTGTGCCTTGGTTAAGGGGATTGGTGACTATTTGAAAGCAGACCTGGCTGAGGCCATCCAGACTTATCCCAATGCTGTCAGTATCATAGAGGGGCCGTTGATGCAAGGAATGAACACGGTTGGAAAACTTTTTGGTTGTGGCAAAATGTTTTTGCCGCAGGTCGTTAAGTCAGCCAGAACCATGAAGCAAGCAGTGTCCATTCTCCAGCCTTACATAGAGGCCGAGAATGCCGAGGGCGGAGCCAAGGCGGGGAAAGTGCTGCTGGCCACCGTAAAAGGTGATGTCCATGATATTGGAAAAAACATCGTCTCGGTTGTAATGACATGCAATAACTTTGAGGTTATTGATATGGGGGTGATGGTCCCGGCAGAACAGATTGTGAGCAAGGCCATAAGCGAGAATGTTGATATTATAGGGTTGAGTGGCTTGATTACCCCCAGCTTGGAGGAAATGGTACACGTGGCTTGCGAAATGGAGCGGGCTGGCCTTGACATTCCCATAATGATAGGTGGTGCTACTACCAGTGAGATGCATGTGGCTATTAAGGTTGCGCCTGTTTATCATGGACTTGTTGTGTGGATGAAGGATGCCTCCCAAAATGCGCTTGCTGCAGCCAGGTTACTGAACCCTCAAACCAAGGAGAGGTACAGGGTGGAGATAGATGAAAACTACCGGCAGCTCAGGGATGTGTACGAGCAAGAGCAAAAGCAGTTGCGGTCGCTTGATGAGGCGCGTAACAACAAGTTGAATCTGTTCTCTTGAGCTGCCCTTAATAGATAAAATGGTGTAAAATTTGGAGAAGTGAAATATGAAGAAAATAAAAAATATTCTGTTTGACCTGGGCGGTGTGATTATGACTATAGACCAGAACCAGGCAGTCGCCCGTTTCCGGGAGCTTGGCTTGGCTGATGCAGCTGAGCGACTTGACCCTTACACACAAGGTGGTATTTTCGGTGACTTGGAGCGAGGAACTATTGATGCAGAAACTTTTTGCCATGAGTTGAGCGAGATGGTTGGACGTAATTTGACCTTAGAACAGTGCGAGTATGCATGGCGTGGATACTGCCGTGAGGTGCCCCAACGTAATCTTGACACCCTTGTGCGATTGCGCCATGAGGGTTATCGTCTTGTCTTGTTGTCAAATACCAATCCGTTTATGATGAATTGGGCGATGAGTGACAAGTTTGATGGAAACGGCCATCCTCTGTCCTATTATATGGATGCTTGTTACCTCAGCTATAAGTGCAAGGTGATGAAACCAGACAAGATGTTCTTCCGTAAGGTGATACAGGCAGAAAGACTTGCCTGTGACGAGACTCTTTTTGTGGATGATGGGCCGTACAACGTCGCTGCGGCCAGTGAGTTGGGGATAAAGACTTTCTGTCCGAAGAACGGAGAGGACTGGACTCTGAAAATAGACAACTGCTTAAATGTAGAGTGATAATGGAAAGAAGGGTGTGTTTAAAATCAATTTTTTTCACGGGTATGGCCGTCACATTGCTGCTAATGATGGTCCCGGTGCATATGTTTTCCCAGGCCAAGCGCGAATTTAGAGGAGCCTGGATTCAGTGTGTCAACGGACAGTTCCAAGGACTGTCCACCCAAAAAATGCAGGAGACGCTAAGCTATCAACTTGACGAGCTGCAAAAAGACGGAGTAAATGCCATCATCTTTCAGGTGCGTCCTGAGTGTGATGCCCTGTACCCCAGTCCTTATGAGCCTTGGAGCCGTTTCCTGACCGGTGTACAGGGCAAGGCCCCGCAACCTTATTGGGACCCATTGCAATGGATGGTTGACCAGTGCCATCGGCGTGGAATGGAACTTCATGCATGGATAAATCCCTATCGGGCCAAAACGAAAGGAACAACGTCTCTGGCAGCCAACCATATTGCCATTACTCATCCCGAACGGGTTTTCGCCTATGACAACCAGTACATTATGAATCCCGGCGTTCCCGAAAACAGAGAATATATATGTCGGGTGGTTGGGGATATCCTTCGCCGCTACGATGTAGACGGTCTGCATATTGATGACTACTTTTACCCCTATCCTGTTGCTGGCGAACGCATTCCCGATGATGACCAGTTCCGTATCTATTCAAATGGAATCTCTGACAAGGGTGACTGGCGGCGTTATAACGTTAATCTGTTTATTAAGGAGTTGCATGACACGATAGCGGCAGTTAAGCCATGGGTCAAATTTGGTGTGTCTCCTTTTGGCATTTACCGTAACAGGCAGAATGCAGCGTTAGGTAGTAACACCAGAGGACTGCAAAATTATGATGACCTTTATGCGGATGTCTTGCTGTGGGTTAACAACGGGTGGATTGATTATTGTGTGCCACAGCTTTATTGGCAGATAGGTCATTCGACAGCAGATTACAAAACGTTGCTGTCATGGTGGGACAGATACGCTTCAAAGCGCCCGCTATATATAGGCGAGGATGTTGAGCGAACGGCTAAGTTTGCCGACTTGTCCAATCCCAACAGCAATCAGATGCCTGCCAAGTTCGCTCTCCGCCAGCAGATGGCGCATGTTGATGGCGCAGTTCTGTGGTATGCCAAGGCTGTGGTTGATGACATTGGCAACTACGGCACCATGCTTCGCAATGTTTATTGGCGATATCCGGCCCTTCAGCCCTTGATGCCTTTCATAGACAACAAGGCCCCTCGTAAAGTCAGAAAGCTGAAAGCAATTTTCGCAGATGGTGATTATGTGCTGTTTTGGACTGCCCCTAAAGGGCATGGGTGGCGTGACCAGGCTGTAAAATACGTTGTCTATCGGTTTGCTCCGGGTGAGAAAGCCGATCTCTCGTCACCCGCACATATCATGGCTGTCACGACCGACACCTATTACCGTCTCCCCTATGTTGATGGAAAGGTAAAATATACTTATGTGGTGACAGCCCTTGACCGTCTTCAAAATGAGAGCAAGGGGGTGAGAAAAAAGATTAAGCTATAGAAGCCTGCTTCATCGGCAGATACAGTATGGGGGGGCACATATCTTTGTTTGCAAGGCCCGAAGGTATGTGCCCCCCATCTTTTATCCCTAAAATGCCTGTTTCTGTCTGATGGCTGATTTGGATTTATTCCTTCATGAGCTTGTCCAAAAAGGTGTCCAGATCCTTGTCCAAGTCTTGCATCATGTCTGGGTCAATGATAACTGTGTCATTGTCAACGACATACAGTTCGGCAACAGCCTCTTTTTCTTCGTCTTCCAAGACAAATGAGAATGGCTGTAAAATTGACATTTTCTCAATTTCAGCTTTCTCTTTTTCTATGCACTTTCTGATAGGTCTTGCCACAGACTCATAAAAGTCTTCGTCCTTATTTCCTATCCACTGTTCAATAACCGAGCGCGTAATCTCGTGGTCGTCATCATCATAAGCCACCAGCTCGCCACTTTCCTGGTTGACGCGCAAATGGATGTCTGTAAGGACTGTTGCCTCGATGGATGGAGGGAATTTGTCTGCCACTTTGCTTATGGCCCGCTCAATCTGTTGTAAAGTTTGCTCTGTTGCTTTCATGTTGAAAAGTTTGAATGGCAATGGACGATTTTCCGTAAGCCTGTGTTTGTATGGCTTGGCGTTACAGTTGGCAAAAATATAAAAAGATTTGGGAACCGCAAACGATTACGAATAAAAAAGAGAAAGAAAGATTTTATTATTTGTGTGTTTCGGAAGATAATGTTACCTTTGCAACATATCGGCCTTCGTAACGGTGGCTTTTTGATGGATTAGAATAAACATGAATGGCAAAATAGAACACTCGGGCATTGTGGACTCCATCCAAACCGGAAAGGCTTGTGTGCGTTTGTTTCAGACATCTGCTTGTGCCTCATGCAAGGCGGCACGCCATTGTAATGCTTCTGATGTTAGGGAAAAAATTGTTGAGGTGGACATTCCTCAAGGCATTGGCGAGTTGAAAGTGGGCGATGCCGTCCGGGTGTCGGCTTCTGAAGCTGTGATGTGGCGTACGCTCTTTTGGTGTTTCGGTCTCCCTTTTCTGCTTGTTGTCAGTGTTCTGTTTCTGGCGACTTTCCTTGGCTGTGAAGAACTTGTTAGTGCTCTCTGTTCTTTGTCCGTCCTTTTTCCCTATTACTTGTTTCTCTATCTGTCGCGCAAAATGATTGGCCGTCAGATAGTCTTTTTATTGGAAAAGCAAAATTAACTAATACAAATCAAAAAAAATGATGAGTTCTATTTTAATCGCAGTCGTGGCTTTGGGTGTCATTGGACTTATAGCAGCAGTAGTGCTATTCGTCTGCTCCCGTAAGTTCGCTGTGAAAGAGGATCCTAGATTACAGCAAGTTGCAGCCCTTCTGCCACAGGCTAATTGCGGTGGGTGCGGCTTCCCTGGCTGTGGCGGCTTGGCTGATGCGTTGGTCAAGGGCGCAGACCGAGGTAGCATAGAGGGTCTCGCGTGTCCTGTCGGTGGCAAGGCAGTGATGGATAGCGTGGCCAGTCTCTTGGGAATGGCTGTTGCCAATGCAGAACCCAAGGTTGCCGTAGTCCGCTGTAACGGTAGCTGTGCCTATCGTCCTAAGACGGCTGTTTATTCGGGACTTCGCACTTGTAATGCCATGAATGCATGTGGTGTTGGCGAAACGGCGTGCGGCTATGGCTGCCTGGGCTGTGGCGATTGTGTCACAGTATGCCAATTTGGGGCAATCAGTGTCAATCCGGAGACGGGGCTTGCCGAGGTCGATGACGAAAAATGTACCTCCTGCGGAGCTTGTGTCAAGGTCTGTCCGCGCCACCTCATAGAGTTGCGCAAGAAGGGGCCGAAGAGTCGCAGGGTTTATGTCGGATGCTCTAGCCATGACAAGGGAGCTGTTGCCATGAAAGCTTGTAAGGTGGCATGCATTGGTTGCGGAAAGTGTGAGAAGGAATGCCCGTTTGGCGCCATAACAGTAAGCGACAATCTTTCCTATATTGAACCAGACAAATGTCGTCTCTGCCGCAAGTGCGAGAAGGTGTGTCCCACCCACGCCATTGTGGCAGTCAACTTCCCAATGCCTAAAGTAGAACCTAAAACAATGGAGACTATCCAATGAAGACCAGAACATTTAGAATCGGAGGAATACATCCGAATGATAATAAACTCACCCAAGACATACCAACCAAGGTGGCTCCCCTCCCCAAACAGGCGGTGTTTCCCTTGTCACAGCATATCGGAGCGCCCGCAAAGCCCATTGTCGCCAAGGGAGACAAAGTCAAAGTTGGCACCATGCTGGCTGAGGCTGGTGGCTTTGTCTCAGCCCCAATTTATTCGTCTGTCTCAGGCACAGTGGCTAAGATAGACACGGCTTACGATGCCTCAGGTTATCGCAAGCCGGCTATCATTGTCAACGTTGAGGGCGATGACTGGGAAGATACCATAGACCGCAGTGACAAGTTAGAGACGGTAGAGACTCACCCCGAGCTGACCCCCGAGGAAATCATAGAACGCGTCAAAGTGGCTGGCGTAACCGGTATGGGGGGTGCTGGCTTTCCAACCTTTATCAAACTTTGTCCTCCGCCTACGGCCAAAGCAGAGTGCGTGATTATCAATGCAGTAGAATGTGAGCCCTATATCACGGCTGACTATCGGCTGATGATGGAGCATGCCGATGAGATATTGGTCGGGCTTGACCTCTTGATGAAGGCGGTCAAGGTAGAAAAAGGCTATATTGGCATTGAAACGAACAAGCCTGAGGCCATAGAACTGTTGACACAGAAGACGGCGGACAACCCGCGCGTAGAGGTCGTCCCCTTGAAGCAGCGCTATCCGCAGGGCGGAGAAAAACAGTTGGTCGACGCTGTCATACACCGTCAGGTTCCCGCACCTCCAGCCATTCCGGTCAGTGTCGGAGCCATTGTTCAAAATGTCGGAACGGCCTACGCTGTCTATGAGGCTGTGATGAAGCGCAAACCTCTTTTTGAGCGTTATACAACCGTAACGGGAAAGCTGCTTGCCCATCCTGGTAATTTTTTGGTGCGCATGGGAACTCCGATGAAAGATTTGCTTGACCTTTGTGGCGGTATCCCCGAGGGAGAGCACAAGCTGTTGGCTGGAGGGCCGATGATGGGAAAGGCTCTGCCTACCGCGGATGTCCCTGTGTGCAAGGGAACGAACAGCGTCACTCTGATCAGCGGAAGCGAGGCCGTTCGCAAGGAAGTGGAGCCTTGCATTCGTTGTGCCAAGTGTGTCAATGCCTGTCCTATGGGACTTGAACCCTACCTGCTTGCTGCCCTGTCTGCCAAGAGAAGATGGGACAGGGTAGAGGCGGAGGATGTCACCTCGTGTATTGAATGTGGCTCATGCCAGTATAGCTGCCCCTCCAACCGTCCCATCCTTGACAACATCCGTCTGGGAAAAGCGACGGTGATGGGACTTATTCGTGCCCGTAACGCTAAGAAGTAAACAAGTCAAAAATATACTTTATTCGTATTCCAATGGGAAAATTCATTGTATCTTTATCCCCTCATGCCCATGGCACCGACACTGTCGGACGCAATATGTATGGTGTGCTGATAGCCCTCCTGCCAGCCTTGTTGGTGTCGTTCTACTTTTTTGGCATAGGCTCGGCTATTGTGTGTGCAAGTAGCATGCTGTCCTGTGTTTTCTTCGAGTGGGCCATCAATCGTTTTATTCTTCGTAACCCTCGCAACACGGTGCTTGATGGGTCTGCTATGCTGACCGGTCTGCTTCTGGGGTTTAATTTGCCGTCCAATCTTCCTGTCTGGATTGTTGCCATTGGAGCCCTGGTAGCCATAGGTGTCGGAAAGATGACTTTTGGCGGCTTGGGTTGCAACCTGTTCAACCCTGCCTTGGTAGGCCGCTGCTTTCTTCTGGTAAGCTTTCCCGCGCAGATGACGTCATGGCCAGTGGCAGGACAACTCACTTCCTATCTCGATGCCGAAACCGGTGCTACGCCACTGGCAGTGATGAAATGGGCCATCAAAAGTGGAGACCCGTCCGTGCTCACCCAGCTGCCAGATGCGTGGCATCTGCTCGTCGGGCATACGGCTGACGGTGCTGGCACGATAGGCGAGGTCTGCGCTCTGGCACTCCTGATTGGGTTCGCATATATGCTATGGCGTAGGATTATCACGTGGCATATTCCTGTCAGCATCTTAGGAACTGTGCTTGTATTGAGCGGACTGCTTCACATTGCAAGTCCTGTTTATGCCGACCCGCTGACCGTCCTGTTTAGTGGCGGACTGATGCTGGGCGCCATCTTTATGGCTACCGACTATGTCACTTCGCCCATGAGCGCCCGCGGACAGCTTGTCTATGGCGTTGGAATCGGCGTGCTTACGGTGGTCATTCGTAACTGGGGTGCCTATCCAGAGGGCATGTCATTTGCAATCTTGATTATGAATGCTTTCACCCCACTCATCAACACTTATATAAAACCTAAAAGATTCGGGGAGGTAGTTAAGAAATGAAAAAGTTAGAATCCTCACTTAAAAATATGGTGATTGTCCTTGTCACGGTGGCTGTTGTTAGCGGTGGCCTTCTGGCATGGGTCAATCAGGTTACTGCCGGTCCAATCAGCCAGCAAGACAAAATGGCACTGGCCAATGGCATCAAGCGTGTGATGGGCACATCCGAGATGACTGTGGTGAGCAGCGATTCGGTCACCCAGCCATTTGATGGAAAAAGTCAG
This sequence comes from uncultured Prevotella sp., assembly GCA_937895845.1. Classification (GTDB taxonomy): domain Bacteria; phylum Bacteroidota; class Bacteroidia; order Bacteroidales; family Bacteroidaceae; genus Prevotella. Next base: position 12,184 of record CALBLK010000007.1, read on the forward strand.
ACATTCATAGTCCATAAAGCCAATGATGCCCGCGGCCATTTCTTGGGAGCTGCTGTCGAAAGCAGCACGATGGGCTTTGGCGGTGAACTTAAAGTCCTTGTTGGGTTTGATGCTGAAGGAAAGGTTTTGGGCTACACCATACTCCAGCATTCCGAGACACCGGGCTTGGGGGCTAAGGTTGACACTTGGTTTCAGCAAGACGGTAAGGGGTGTATTGTGGGCAGGAGTATGAAAGACCACCCCACACTTGTGGTTAGCAAGGATGGTGGTGATATAGATGCCATTACAGCCTCAACCATCACTTCGCGGGCATTCCTTAAGGCTGTGAGCCAGGCCTATTCCGTTTATGCCGGACAGTATGCCAAGGATTCGGCCGACAGTGTGACCGTGGATGGGCTCTCTGGCGCTTCGCAGCTGCATAAGTGACAACCGGTTGAAATTAGATGAACTAAAGTATTTGAAGATGATGAATTATCTGAATATCATAAAGAATGGAGTTATCAAGGAGAATCCAACCTTTGTCCTCCTTTTGGGTATGTGCCCGACGCTGGCCACAACAACCTCTGCCATCAATGGCATGTCAATGGGGCTGGCCACCATGTTTGTGCTTATCTGTTCTAATGTGGCGGTCTCGCTCATTAAGAACCTTACACCGGACAAGGTGCGAATACCAGTGTTTGTTGTTGTAATCGCCTCTTTTGTCACCGTGCTCCAGATGTGTATGAAAGCTTATTTGCCGGACATCAACAAGTCACTTGGTATTTTTATCCCCTTGATTGTCGTAAACTGTATCATTCTAGGGCGCGCTGAGGCTTTCGCCTGCAAGAATGGGCCGCTGCCGAGCTTTTTTGACGGCCTGGGAATTGGCTTGGGCTTCACACTTGGTCTCACACTGTTGGGCTCTGTTCGTGAACTTTTGGGCGGAGGGTCGCTTTTCGGCGTTACCTTGTTGCCCGAGACTTGCAACATCCTGTTGTTTGTCTTGCCTCCTGGAGCCTTCCTAACATTGGGCTATCTCATCGCTATTGTTAATCAATTCAAGAAGTCATAACTATGGAATATCTTTTGATTTTTATCTCGGCCATTTTTGTTAATAACATTGTCCTTTCCCAGTTTTTAGGCATCTGCCCTTTTCTGGGAGTTTCCAAGAAGGTAGAGACTGCGCTGGGCATGAGTGCGGCGGTGGCCTTTGTGCTTACCTTGTCCACCATAGTCACCTTTGTTCTGCAGAAGTTTGTGCTTGACGCATTTGGCTTGCAGTATCTCCAGACAATAGCCTTTATCTTGGTTATTGCAGCTTTGGTGCAGATGGTGGAGATTGTGATGAAAAAGGTTTCTCCCGCGCTTTACCAGGCTTTGGGTATCTTTCTTCCCCTGATTACAACCAACTGTGCCGTGCTTGGCGTGGCCATCCTTGTCATCCAGAAAGACTTCTTGCTGCTGCAGAGTGTTGTCTATGCATTTTCCTCGGCCCTTGGCTTCGGACTCTCACTGACAGTATTTGCCGGCATGCGTGAACAGCTTGAGCTGGTCAATGTGCCCAAGGGAATGCGCGGAACCGCTATCGTCCTCGTCTCGGCAGGCCTGCTCAGTCTGGCCTTCATGGGCTTTTCCGGGGTTGACGGCGGTCTCCGCCAGCTTTTGTTGGGCGAGTGAAATAGAGTTGGGATTTACTACATTATCAACTAAATACATTAGCTATGAAACAAACTATTTTAGTGACTGGTGGAACGGGCTTCATAGGCTCGCACACCACCGTAGAACTTCAAAACGCGGGTTACAAGGTTGTCATTGTTGACAACTTGTCCAATTCCCAGGCAAGCGTGGTCGACGGTATTGAGAAAATCACAGGCGTCCGCCCCGCTTTCGAAAAGGTTGACTGTTGTGACAAAGATGCGCTTGACGCCGTCTTTTCCAAGTATCCTGACATCTCGGGCATTATCCATTTTGCCGCAAGCAAGGCTGTCGGCGAGAGCGTTGAGAAACCCCTTCTTTATTATCGCAACAACATTGTGAGCCTTATCAACCTGCTTGAACTCATGCCCAAGCATCATGTCAAGGGCATCATTTTCTCCAGCAGTTGCACGGTTTACGGACAGCCAGACCCTGAAAATCTTCCTGTCAGTGAGGATGCTCCTATCAAACCGGCAGAGAGCCCTTATGGAAACACCAAGCAGATTAACGAGGAAATTATCCGTGACACCATCAAGAGCGGTCAGCCCATCAAGGCCATCCTGCTGCGCTATTTCAACCCGATAGGCTCTCATCCCTCTGCTATCATAGGCGAGATGCCCAATGGCGTGCCTATGAACCTGATACCTTATGTCACGCAGACAGCCATGGGCATCAGAAAGGAACTGAAGATTTTCGGTAACGACTATAACACACCCGATGGAACTTGCATCCGTTACTATATCTATGTTGTTGACCTGGCCAAGGCGCATGTCAAGGCTATGGAGCGTGTGCTTGACACGGACAATGATTCGCTTGAGGTCTTCAATGTTGGCACGGGAAAGGGTGTGAGCACCAAGGAGATTGTTGACGCTTTCGAGCGTGCCACCGGCGTAAAGCTCAACTGGACTTATGCTCCGCGCCGCGCAGGTGACATTGAGAAGGTTTGGGCAAATCCCAAGAAAGCCAATGACGTGTTGGGCTGGCATGCTGAGACCAGTCTTGATGACACTTTGCGCTCTGCCTGGAACTGGCAGAAGCACCTTCGTGAGGAGCACATCCAATAACCTGTCTTGTCGCAGACATCTCTTGCCCTGGCTGTTTGGCCGGGGCTTTTTATTTTTTATGGCGTAAGTTTTGGCACGGCATTGGGCTTGGCGGTCATTTTATGGTCACGCGGTAGTAGGTAGCCCCATAGCCAAACCAATAGCCAAGTCCGCCCTTGACGTTGCCTTCAAGATTGTTTGTCACGGGAAACAGCGGGTTGCGCGAGAGGTCGGCCATGTCCTCAAAGGCGCGCCAGTAGCGGTAGGCATCGTCGCCAATGTGCGCCAGCTTCACAACAACGCTGCTGCCTGTGGTGAAGTAGGGGGTGAAGTGCTGGGCGGAATAAAGTCTTCCCCGGTTCACGCTAATCTCTCCGCTGGGGGGCAGCAGGTCTGTCCTGGTCAGCCCGAGGTAGGCTGACCTATATCCGTACGGTGCCCCCAGGACGTGTGTGAACAGCTTGTATTTGCGATCCTCCGTGCGTGGGTCGTTGATGTAGGCATAGAGCTGGCGCAGGGTGTCCGAGGTTGCGGTGCCGGCAATGCGGAACGAGTCTATTGTGGCAGGCTGCGGTATGGTGGTCACGGCCTCGGCGTGGGTGCCGTCGGTGCAGTCAACTGTCAGACGGTAGGTCTTGCCCGGCTCACCTCTCATCTCGGTCGTAGTGTAGACGTATGGCGGGTAGTAGAACTTGTCCTTGTGTCCGGTGAGCACCACCTCGCGCTCGCCATCGCTGACAGTCACTCTGGCCCAGCGCACCAGATAGCTTTCCAGCTGTTCCAGGCTCTGGTATTTGCCTGTGACAACTATGGGCCTGGTGAGTGTCACCACCGGGAAGCGGCCGCTGTCTATCCATCCCTCCACAACGATGCCTGCCGGGTCGCTTGACTGCAAGCTGTCGCCGTTGCAGCCGGCCGTGACGGCCACGGTCATGACTGCCAATGCTGCGAGCGCGAGCGCACTGTGAGGCCTGTGTGCTGCGGGTGTCGGGCGTGTTGCTTTCTGAACTTTTCTCTGGATCATGGTAGGGTGAGGGTCGCGGGGGTTAGAAATTTTGGTAATAGCTCACTGAGGGCAGCACGGGCAGTATGAACCGGTAGGGCTTGTAGGCAAAGCCATTCTTGTAAACCTTGAGGCGGCGGAATATGTCGTTGCTGTGCATAGTGGCGTTGTAGAGTGAGAAGTTGATGCCGCGCCGCTTGCCGTTCCGCGCGCAGAAGTCGTAGTTGGCCGAAAGGTCCAAGCGCAGGTAGGGGTTGAGCCGTTCGCCGTTGTGTGGCCCGTATTCGGTCACGATGTTGCTGCTGATCAGGTAAAACCGCTTGATGCGGGTGTAGGGTGTGCCCGATGCCACCACGAGTGTGCCTCCGAAGCTCCAGTGGCGGTCCAGCCGGTAAGTCCCCACCATGTTCAGCTCGTGCGGCCGCTCGTGGTCGGCAGGATAGCTGCCCGCCAGTCTTGTCCCCGAAAAGTGGCGGCGCGCCCGGCTGTACGTGTAGCTCAGCCACCCTGTCAGCCGCCCTTTCCGTCGCTCAGCCATGAGGCACAGGCCATAGTTGTGCCCGCTGCCGCTTATCTGAGCCTTGTCAAGGCTGTAGTCAGAGAAGATGAAGTCAAAGGCGTTGCCGACATATTCCACCTGGTTTGCCAGCCGCTTGTAGTAAACCTCGGCAGAAACCCGCAGCGACCTGTCCCACAGATAAGTGTCAAAGGTCAGCGAGGCACCGGTGACCCACTGTGGCGCATAGCGTTTGTCGGCGGCCATCATAAACTCTGTGGGCAGTCCTACCGACGAGAATCCTGTGCGCAGCAGGTACTGGTGGCGCACGAGGCCATTGAGGGTGAGGCGCGTCTGCCTGCCCGCTGTCCACACCAGAGACAGCGTGGGGTCTGCACTGGCAAACGTCCGCTGGCTGCAGGTGCGGAACACGCTGGCCCGCAGGCCGCTTTCCAGCGCCAGGCGTGTGGTCAGGCCCAGTGTGTGGTCGGCGCTCACCGACAGTTCGTGGGCATGCTGCCGCGGCTCGTTGTATGGCGTTGAGTTCCGTTGCCTGTCTGTCTCGGGACTTTGAGGCTGCAGGCTGTGCCAGCCATATTCCATGCCGAGTGTCATACGGCTGAGTGCCAGTCGTCCGCGGTAGCCCACGGTGGTCACATCCGATGGCAGACTGAGGGCAAAGGTGGCCTGTTCCATCTTGAGCCGGTTGGCGTAGTGCGTGACATAGACGCACTGCTCGGCTTTCCAGCCTTGGCTTGACTGGTGGCGCCAGTGCACGGCGCCCATGGCATTTCCCCAGTCCATCCGGGTTGACAGCCCGTAGTCTGCCTCCTTGTAGCTCCCCCGGTCATTGCCGATGTAGGCATCCGCCCATACCGTGTTCCTGCGGTCTGGCTGGTAGCGGTAGGTCAGGTTGTAGTCACTGAAGAAGTAGCGCATCTGCTGTCCGTCAATCTTGAGCCAGCGCGAGTAGAGCAGGTTGAGGTATGCCGCGCGGGCTGAGACGGTGAACTGTGACTTGCAGCCCGCCGGCAGACGCAGTGTGCCTTGTGACGACATGGGACCGATGGCAATCTCGCCACTTGTGCGGCGTGCCAGCGTGTCCGCATGGTTCATGCTGAGCACACCGCCTATGCGGTTGGGCGCGAAGGCATGGCGGGGGCTTTTCTCCATGCTCATTGTGCTGTAGTGCGAGGGGTTGAAGATGGAGAAGAAGCCCAGCAGGTGGGCCACGTTGTAGAGTGGAACCCCCTCGATGCTCACCATGTTGTGGCTGTTGTCACAACCCTGGATGTGCAGTCCGGCGTCAAACTCCGAGTTGGACTGTATGCCAGGCATCAGCTGGGCGTAGCGCATGGGGTCGGCATTGCCCAGTATCTTGGGCATCTCGGCCATCATCTCCATGCTCATCACCTGCACACCGGCACTGTCTTGCAGGTATGAGCGCACGCGGTGCCCCCTCACCTGCACGTCGCGCAGGGCAATGCCGGCGCTGTCTGCCGGGCCTTGTGCCATGCTGCCCGTGACTGTCATGCCGACAGTCACAGGCAGCAGCAGTGACCGCAGAGCCTGTGCGGTGTGTGCTCGGTTCACGGTATCCCCTTAGTTGCTTTTCCTGTGCGAGGGCGCATAGCTGTAACGGTCGTTGTCGTCGTCGCAGCCGAACATCTTGGCAAACTGTTCGCAGATGTCCTCAAACTTGCGGATGACGCTGTCGTAGGTGTACTCGTCAAAATACTCCTCAAACGACTGGTAGGCCGACCCGTCGGGGAACACGATGACCTGCTCCTCGCTCCAGTAGCCATTGTAGCCATAGTCATCATAGCGTGCCTGGTACTTCACCTCGGCGCTCTTGTCCTGCCGTCCGTCAAAATACAATCCCAGGTCTGTCAGCTCGTTGATTTTTCTGATGGCATTCTTCGTCGCCTCCTCGTTGTTGTAGTATTTCTCGCTGATGTCATCCAGGTAGTCAGAGATTTGGTTGACGTTGTTCACCGTGCCGCGCACCTGTACCTTGCCCAGCACATCGCAACTGACGCTGACACTTTTGACGATGGGGTCGTCCTCCTCTCTCACTGTCCCTGCCGCACTCGCGCTGGCTGTGACAAGCAGCTCGCTGCCTTTGTAAAGCTTGGCTGAGGCCGTTGCCGTGTTGTTGCTGCCTCCGGCCATGTTGTACTGCGCCTTTTCCACAACAATCTTATAGTCGTTCACCATGAGTTCGGCGGTGACATAGGCCTTGTCCTTGCCGAGGTCCACCTCGGGACCGTTGCTCAGGGTGAGCTTGGTGTTCACGGTGGCCGTGGCGAGTTTTGTCCCGCCCTGTGACAGCGTGACCGTCACCTTGTCGGGCACCACAAAGCTGTTCTCTTTGAAATGTTCGTCATTGTACCACTGGCCGTTGTAATCACTTTCCCACGAGTCGAAGCTGTTGTGGTGGAGTGTGGCTCCCTTGGCGGTGGCCGTCACTTTCAGCTGGCAGGGCGTGCCGTTCTGGTTGTTAAAGTTAAAGGTGAGGTTGCCGCTCTCCTTGCCGGTCTGCTTCCACCGGCCGTTGGAGTAGGTGAACTGCCCGTAGAAGTTGGAGGCGGTATATAGGTATCTCTCTGTGCCGTTGCCCAGTACCGTGAGCTTGCAGGCATCTGCGCAGGTTTCGAACCAGTCGCTGAGCACATCGCCGGGGTCGCCGTTGTCTGTCACTTGTTCAAACAGGTCTGCAATGCTCTGGAAGTCGTTTGTGTTCACCTTTCCCATCAGTTCGAGGGCGGTTGACTCCAGTCGCTCTTTCTGTTGGCTAACAGTCAGTTCCGATGTGTTTCCGCCATTTCCGCCGTTGTTTCCGCCTCCGTTAGTGCTGCCGTCTTCATCGTCACCACATGATGTGAGCACTGCTGGCAGTGCCAATGCCATTGCCATGCAAAGCATAATCAGCCAATTTTTCTTTTTCATGATTCTAATCGTTTTTTGATGGTTAAGTATGTTTGGATTGTCTGTATGCCCAGGCTGCGCCCGGTTGTCTGCAGGAAGGCAAACGGAAGCGAAGAGCGGCGAAAGCCCGTTCTTCCAGTTGCCTGGCACAGCCAGCACAATGCAAAGATAATCAAACAAACTGGAATGAATACTAATTGAAGGAAAAATTTATAACAACAATCCAATGTTTTTGTACAGCGGGAGGCAGCCTTGCAGCGTAAAAACATTGTTCTTACCCCAAACCGGCCACCGGGCCGGTTTGGGGTAAGAAGTGGTGGTCACCGCTTGATGACAACCTTTCCTTTTGTCGGGGAGATTTGAATGAGATATTTTCCATTTGATTCTTTGAGTGGCAGGATGTTTCCAGCTTGTTTTGCTTGTAATGGCTTGAAGTCTACGACCAAGGTGAGCGGAACGTTAAAGATTTCCTTTTCAGACATCGCCCAGTGGAGAGCCTTTCCGAGTCTCATCTTTGGAGTGACAATCACTTCATTGTTCTTTACCTTGATGTCCAGAGTGGTGTTGTCTCGTTCTTGCCGGTAGGCGGCGACATCGTGGAAGGTGGCAATCCAGAGTTTTCCTGCATTCTCCTGTTCCAAGGCATAGTCGAACATCTTCCAAAGGCGAGCCTCATCGCCAAAGCAGTCATATCCGATGCGGATGCCATGGGTCATTGTCACTGCCCATTCGCCTTTGCTAATAACCCCATTGATGTAACGCTCAAACCATTCTTGGGTTCGTTTGCTGCCAAGGCTCACTTGGAAGGTGCGGGTGCCCACGCGGTCTTTGCTGCAATATGCGATCGCGCCGTCGCTCTTTCTGTTGCCCGGATAGATGTAGGTGCGCGGAAAAACGCCTGTGTGCTGGCAGATGAGTGTGTCGTTGTGCTGCACCTCGAAGCGAAGTTCTTCTGGGGTCAGCTCCGATACGTTCTTGTGGTTGTAGCCGTGGTTGGTTATCTCTTGCCCGTCGAGTGCCATTTCCCTGGCTTGTTCCCAGGTGAAAGTTTGCTTCTCGGGGTTCTTTGGTGGGGTGTTCATGCGAGATCCGATGAGGCAGAAGGTCCCTTTGATGCCCAACTCTTTCATCTTCGGAAAGACGATGGAGTACTGCTCCTTCAGTCCGTCGTCGAAAGTAAAGGACAGGGCCGCCAGCTTGTTGCCGGCATATTTGGCGATGCTCACTATGGGGTTTGTTCCCTTGCTGCCAGCCGTGTAATGCTGTGCATTCAACATCAGCGAGGGGCACACGCAGAGAAAGATGCCATGTATAATCCTTTTGTTCATGACTTTTTCGTTCATGCAGTTTTATTCAAGGGACGGGATGCGTTTCGCTTTCTTGCCTGCGAGTCTCAAGTCCACCAACTTGTTATAGACCTTTCTGCCAAGAATCTCTCCTCCCTCTGCATCAAAGTGAATGTTGTCTTTCTGCATGTTGGCGTTCGGCACTTCCACGAGGTAGATGTTTTTGTCCTCAGCCTGGAGCCGCTTCTGTGCCTCTTCCACGCCTTTGGTCCAGCCACGGCTCTTGTGCGAGATGCCGCCAAGGATAACGGGCAGTTGGGCGTATTTCCTGTCGCCGGTTTTCTCCACGAGATGTTGGCGGATGTAGGCGATGACCGCTTTCAGGTTGTCGTAGTAGTTCTTGCTGGCATGCCGGTCGCTTTCGCCCTGGTGCCACAGCAGGGCCTTGAACTCATAGCTGCCTTTCATCTTTGCGAGGCTCTTGTCGATGGCAAGGTCGATGTTTTCGCAGAGTGCCTTTAGGAGGCTCTTGCCCCCCTTGTCGGATGCGGCCACAGTGTCGAGGTATTCAGGGGAGGCGCACCAATACATCTTGTTGGTGCTGCCACACGACAGGTCAATGGCGGTGCCGCCGAGCGACTCCTTGATGACATAGAAGTCTTCCTTCAGGCTTTGCTCCAGCCAGTAGTAGGTCACGGCGTCGTATGCCCAGCGTCCTGGCTTGTTCCTGTTGGCAATGCGGGGCCAGAAAAGCTCGAATTTCCCGTCCATGCTATGCCCGCCGCTGTTGTAGCACCAGTAGCAATGCTTGTACTTGTTCTGCTGGATGTAGTCGGGCAACAGCTCGTTGCCGATTCGTCCGTCGGTGTTTGACTGCCCTGCGGTGATGAACACGGGGATTGTTTTCTTGGCTGATGCCGTGAGCGGTGTCAAGAGCATCAGCAGGAATAGTAATTTCTTCATGTCTTTTGTTCCTTTCTGATTTGTTCTGTTGCAAAAGTAAAAAAAAGGTGGGAAGTAAGAAAGGCCAATAGACATGAAACATATGCTTTGTACTAAATAACCAATGTTTTGTACTAAAATAGAAGTGAGATGGTACGTCCCGATGGTCTCGTTGATGACTTTCCGAACCCAAGTGCATTGTAAGGGCATTGAAAGCCCTGCCTGTGAAATAAATTCAACGAAAGGGGACAGTCTTGCCGGATTTATGCTTACCTTTGCCGTAATAAAACCCCAATAAACAATGACACGCGAGGAGACCGTTTTGAATTACCTGAGGGAGCACGGCATTCCCTTCACAAACTACAACCACCCGGAGGGAAAAACCATCGGGGAGGCCCGGAGGTGGTGGCACAATGATGGCAGCATGCACTGCAAGAACCTTTTTTTTCGCAATCACAAGGGTGACAGGCATTATTTGGTGTGCTTTGACTGCAACCACGATTTGAACATCCATGATTTGGAGCGCAGACTCAAGGAGCGGCTGGTGGCTCAGGGACAGCCATCGTGTGGCAAGCTGTCGTTTGCCTCGCCCGAACGGATGGCGCGCTATCTCGGACTGGAGCCGGGGAGTGTGTCGCCGTTCGGACTGATCAATGACACCGGCAACCATGTACACCTTTTCCTGGATGTCCGCTTAAAAGAGGCTGGCAGCCTTTCGTTTCACCCCAATGACTGCCGTGGGACAGTGGTCATTCGCCGTGAGGATTTTGAGCGGTATTTGCAATCAGTGGGCAACACATACGAGTATTTGCCGCTCTATTGACCTTTTTTCTGTTCTTTTACAGCACGTCTCTTGGTTATTTGTGGCAGAACAGCTATATTTGCAATGAGAAGAGAACACTATGTCTTCCTAAATTGTTACCAGCTATGACAGATTCATCTTTTATGGTTATCGTACCCTTAGTGTTAATTGTGCTGGTTGTTGGCTCAATCCTTGCGCTCATCAACCGCTACCGCCGCTGTCCTTCAGACAAGGTGCTTGTTATCTATGGTGGCAAGAAGTCCAAGGCTTCTGCCAAGTGTGTTCATGGCGGCGGCGCCTTTGTGTGGCCCATCATCGAGGACTACCAGTATCTCAGCCTGACGCCCATTTCGATTGATGCCAACCTGACCAACGCCCTGTCCAAGCAGAACATCCGTGTTGATGTGCCCTGCCGGTTCACGGTGGGTATATCGACCGAGCCAGACAGCATGACTGCCGCTGCCGAGCGTCTGCTCGGGCTTACGCCGGCGCAGATTCAGGAACTGGCGCGCGACATCCTGTTCGGCCAGCTCCGTCTGGTCATTGCCACCATGAGCATTGAGGAACTCAACTCCGACCGCGACAAGTTCCTTGAGAGCATATCGGCCAATGTGGAGGTGGAACTGAAAAAGATTGGCCTCAGGCTGATTAACGTCAATGTGACCGACATCAAGGATGAGTCCGGGTATATCGAGGCCTTGGGCCGCGAGGCCGCTGCCAAGGCTATCAACGAGGCCAAGGTGCGCGTGGCCGAGCAGGACAAGGTGGGAGAGATAGGCAAGGCAGAAGCTGACCGCGAGACGCGCGTGCGCACAGCCGAAGCCAATGCCGAGGCAGTGAAGGGAGAGAACGAGGCCAAGGTGGCCATAGCCAACTCAGAGGCCTATCGCCGCGAACGTGAGGCAGAGGCCCAGCGCAAGGCTACCGCCTCAGAAAAGGTGCAGGAGGCCAAGGCCATGGAGGAGGCCTATGCGGCACAGAAACTCGCCGAGGAGGCGCGTGCCGACCGCGAGCGTTCCACGCAGACGGCCAATGTGCTGGTGCCGCAGGAGATAGAAAAGCGTCGCCGCATTATCGAGGCCGAGGCCGAGGCCGAGAAAGTGCGTGTCAATGCCAAGGGCGATGCCGACGCCATCTTCGCCAAGATGGAGGCCGAGGCCAAGGGTCTTTACCAGGTGCTCACCAAGCAGGCTTCAGGGTATCGCGAGATGGTGGAGGCTGCCGGTGGCGATGCCACAAAGGCTTATATGCTGTTGCTGTTAGAGAAGTTGCCCGAACTGGTGAAGACGCAGGTAGAGGCTGTCAAGGGTATCAACATTGACCATGTGACCGTATGGGACGGCGGCAATAGTGCCGATAGCAAGGGCTCAACCGCCAATTTCCTTTCCGGGCTGATGAAGTCGGTCCCCCCGCTCAACGAGCTTTTTGATATGGCTGGCTTGAAACTGCCCGAGTATCTTGCAAAGCAGAAAGAAGGACAGGAGACCACGGGGATGAAGGCTGAAGATGCCAAGCGGTGAGGCCTGGCTTGTCCTTACAGAATATGCTGCATTCCGCTTGACCCCCAAAATGCAGGTTGACCATTACCGAAGCGTCCGCCAACGGCGCTTCGGTTTTTTTTTGCCTGTGCATATTTCCGAAACGGTCTGTTTGAGTGTGCCGAACGGCCCATTTGAGCGTGCCAAACGGCCCATTTGAACGTGCCAAACGAACTGTTTTGCAATGCGAAACAGCCTTGTTTGCACGGAAAAAAGCCAATCCCGCATTTCTGCTTGATGGAACCGCGCAACCATTCTTTGGCTGAAACTAAACTTTTCTACACCAAAAGAAGAGTGGCTCACCTGCAAATATCCGTGTGAGGCTATCCAAAGATTTTGCTTAGTTTGAACATGAAGAAGGGAAGATCACTTACTCCCCTGAGCTGTGCACGGAAGGACTTCAACTTTGAGTTCAATGATTCAGCGGCGGCGTTGGAGGATCGATTGACGAAGTAGTTAGGGTACACTAATTAGTGTACCCTAATTAGCTCTCTCATTTTCAAACGATTACATTAGAATTAACAGAGTATTGCTCCATAAAAAGGACACTGGACTATGACACCATAGGTGGGCTGTTCGGCGACATGTTCCTTGGAGTGCAAGAACTCACGGTGGTTGAGAAAATATGGGCGATTACAATGGAAGTGGTAGCCGTCGTCGCCGAGCTCACCGGTGCAGACTCCGATGAGCTGACAATCCAGATTATTGAGAACGACAAGAGATTGGCTGCCCTTAGGGCGTATGCTCAAACGGCTTGAAATCTAAATCAGAAACTTGAAGTCTGAATTTGTCTTCCCACTGGAAAGTGGTAAAGAGTGAGTTTATTAAATTCGCAATGTATTTGCAAATGCTCGCACACCATTAATACACTCTTGACAAAACACGGCTGAACTTTTCCGTGCGCAAGGAATGTGGCAAACGGTTGGCTATGTGGCGAAGTTTCACTATCTTTGCAAAAATAGAATAGTATGTGCGCTTGGCATTTACGAATAATTTGGAATACAGACGTATGAGTTTGCGCTTTTATGAAGACAGGAGAAAGCAAGTGGATGCAGTGATTAACCTATGGCATCGCAGACTTGCGCTGGCTTTGGCCTTTGTCGTGGCAACCCTGCTTTGCAGCTCGTGCGGCCGGGGGCGTGGCGCTTCGGTCGCCATGCCGCAGGAGGGGGATACATTGCGTTTCGCCTATGCCCGGCTGCTGGAAGTGGTGCGTTTTGATGACCATACCCAGGTGACCGTGGCAGACCCTTGGAACCGTGGCAGGACGTTGCATACCTACTGGCTGATTTCCAGAAAGGCTGTTGGACGTGTCCGTGCTGTGCCTGATGGCGTGACTGCCGTCACAATACCGCTGAAACGCGCTATTCCCTTTTCCACCGTGCATGCCAGTCTGATGACGATGCTGGGATGTACAAAGGCTATTGCGGGCATAGCCGATGTGGCCTATGTGAAACAGCCTGCCATCAGGCGACTGTGCATCGAAAGGAAGATTGCTGATGTGGGAAGTTCACTTGCTCCTAACACAGAGCTTATTGTTGCAACGAATCCCGATGGACTGCTGCTGTCGCCCTTTGAGAACAGTGGCGGTTATGGCAAGGTGGAAGAGCTTGGGGTGCCAGTTATTGAATGCGCAGACTATATGGAGGCATCTGCCCTTGGCCGTGCAGAGTGGGTGCGGTTCTATGGGATGCTGTTTGGTGCAGAGCGACAGGCCGACTCACTGTTCAATGCCGTTGAACAGCACTATCGTAAGTTGCGCGCCATGGCTGCGGCCTCCAAGGGGCGGCCTACGGCCATTGTTGACAAGATGACGGGCAACACATGGTACGTACCAGGGGGGCGGAGCACGATGGGAACGCTGCTTGCCGATGCCGGTATAAACTATGTGTTTGCAGACAACGGTCACAGCGGGAGTTTGCCCCTGTCCTTTGAAACGGTGCTGGAACGTGCCGATAGCGCGACCCTGTGGCTGTTGCGTTATGAAAGTGCAGTGACGCGCCCTTACACCCTGCGCACCCTGTTGTCGGAACATCGAGGTTATGGGCACATAAAAGCTTTTAATGCGGGACAGTGCTATGGCTGTGACACACGTACAAGCATGGTGTTTGAAGAAACTCCATTCCGCCCCGACTTGCTGCTGGAAGACTTTGTTGCCATAGCCCATCCCGAGACGCATTTGCACAACAGGTATTTTATAAAACTCAACCCATGAGACCCCTTGCCTTTGTTCTTGCCCTGTTAGTACTTGCCGCCATGGTTGCTGCCACGCTGGTCTGCGGCTCGGTAAGCATACCCCTGCCCGAGGTGCTCCGTGTGTTGACAGGTGGGGAGGCATCAAGGGAAATATGGACATTCATCATCTTGCAATCCCGGTTGCCGCAGGCACTCACGGCCATGCTGTCTGGGAGCGCGCTTGCCGTCAGCGGACTTCTGCTGCAAACGGCATTTCGCAACCCGCTGGCCGATCCGGCTATCTTTGGCATTAGCGGCGGCTCGGGATTTGGCGTGGCTCTTGTTATGCTGCTGCTTGGCGGGAGTGTGAGTGTGGCGGGCAGTTCGCTGAGCGGCTTTGCTGCCATTCTGGCCGGCGCTTTTCTTGGGGCAATGGCGGTTATGGGAATCATTCTGGCCCTTTCGACGGTGGTGCGTGGCGACACAACATTGCTCATTGCCGGCATTATGGTTGGCTATCTCACATCGTCTGCCATCTCGCTGCTTAACTTTTTTGCAACGGAAGAGGGCGTTAAGTCTTATCTCGTTTGGGGCATGGGCAACTTTGGCGGTGTGTCACTGCGCCAGATGCCGTTCTTTGCCACCGTGGTGCTTGCGGGACTTACCGGGGCAATACTGCTTGTCAAGCCGCTCAACGCTCTGCTTCTTGGCTCTCATTATGCAGCCAACCTTGGGGTTCGTGTCCGTCGTCTGCGATTTTTGCTGCTGCTCATCACTGGGGTGCTCACTGCGGTTGTTACGGCCTATTGCGGGCCGGTGGCATTCATCGGACTGGCAGTGCCCCACATTGCGCGATTGTTTTTCCCGACAGACAACCAGCAGGTTCTTGTCCCTGCAACCATCTTTTTGGGTGGGATAGTCGCACTTTTCTGCAGTTTGGTTTGCGTGCTTCCGGGGAGTATGGGCACGCTTCCCATCAATGCCATTACTCCTTTGGTGGGTGCACCTGTCATCATCAGGTTTCTTGTGGTCAGACATCGGACTTGAGCAGTAGCGGCAGTCTGTCAGTTGCCTTCCTTGATGATGCCATGGCGGTAGGCGTAGAGCAGTTCTTTGAGGTCGGCCACCTGTGCGCGCAGTTCCTTGCCCATGTCTGTGTCGGCCACTAACATGCGGTGGGCCGACATTTCAACGATCTGTGTAGTGCTCTTGATGTCAATTCCACGCTCAATGGCATCGCGTGCACTTGTGAACGGCTCATGCTGGACAAGCTGAAACCCACGACTGTGGTAAACCAATGTATAGCCGGCAATGCCCGTCTCATTGTGGTAGGCCTCGCTGAACCCCCCGTCAATTACCATCAGCTTGCCACCGGCCTTGATGGGGTTCTCACCCCGCGAGGCGTGCACAGGCACATGGCCGTTGATGATGTGGCGGTTGGCACCGTCAATGCCGAATGCGTCAAGTATGCGGTCGCACACCTCCTCGCTGTCGCGCAACTTGAAATAGTTGCCTTTCTCTTCCTTGTAAGTCTCTTTGTCGGTAAGAAAATAGCGTTCAAAGGTGGCCATCTTTGATTTGTCGAACAGCGGGCTGTCCTTGCCACACCATAGGTAGAGAAAATAGTCAATGGCAAACAGGCGCTCCTTTGCCTCAGTGTCGTTTTCAAAAGCTGACCGGATGGTCTGTCCGATATGCTGCATCAGTGGCTTGCCACTGAACTCCTGATTGTTAAATAGCCTGACTTTCTTGAGCGTTCCATCTGCATTGAGCGGGATGGAGGCATGGAAGAGCAGGTTGCTGTTGCAGATGGTGTACATACAGCCATGGCTAAGCAAGGCGCGGATGTGTTTGTGGAGCTTTTCGCTGACAGCAAACGAATGGTGCAGCCTGTCCATCAGCCGATGCTCTTCGGGTGTCAGTGTGCATGGCGAGTTGGGGTCTACTGTTGGGAACAGGCGGGAACTCATGGCGTACTCCTTGCCGTTGATTGTGCATACGCCACGTTTGTAGTCAATATGTTCCAAAAGGCAGCGGTCTGCCATCTCCCACTCCGGGTGCCGCTTGAAAATCTCGGCCTCTTTCTTAAACTGGATGATGCTGATGGCCTTGTGCATCCGGGCTGTGAGCAGCCTGGTCTTGTCGTCCATGTTCGTGTCGTGTAGCAGTATGGGCATGAACTCAGTGCAGGGGTCGTCGGCATAGGTCTCCATGGCAAATGTGGCAAGAGGCACCAGGTTGATGCCATAGCCCTCCTCGAGGGTGGCCATGTTGGCATAGCGTAATGAGAGTCGCAAGACATTGCATATACAGGCATCGTTTCCGGCACAGGCACCCATCCAAAGCACATCGTGGTTGCCCCACTGGATGTCCCAGCTGTGGTAATTGAGCATGGCATCCATAATGATGTGGGCGCCGGGGCCGCGGTCGTAGATGTCGCCTAAGATGTGCAGCTGGTCAATGGCCAGGCGCTGGATAACATGGCACAAGGCGATGATAAAATCATCGGCGCGACCTGTGCTGATAATCGTGTCGACAATCACATTGACGTAGGCCATCTTGTTCGAATCTTCGATGCGCTCATGGAGCAACTCTTCTATGATATAGCTGAAGTCGGAGGGGAGCGACTTGCGCACTTTGGAGCGGGTGTACTTGCTGCTCACATCGCGGCATACCTTGACCAACTGGTGGATGGTGATGTGGTACCAGTCGCTGATGTCGTGTTCTGAAGCCTTGATGAGTTCAAGTTTCTGCTCCGGGTAGTAGATAAGTGTGCAAATTTCGCGAATGTCAGTCTCGCGAATCTCGTTGCCAAACAATTCGACAACCTTGCGCTTGATGTTGCCAGAGGCATTTTTCAGTATGTGCTGGAAAGCCTCACTCTCGCCATGAATGTCGGCCAGGAAGTGCTCTGTGCCCTTGGGGAGGTTCATGATGGCCTCAAGGTTGATAATCTCTGTGCTTGCTGCTGCTACGGTTGGAAACGTCTGAGACAGCAGGGTCAGATAGTGTCTGTTGGCTTCAATGTCAGCCGGGTGGATTTGCGTCATACCGCTAAGTGGTGTTTGATGGTTCTTATGATTTTCTTGGAGAGGCGGTTCTGGCAAGGCTTGATTGGCATCAGTCCCTGGTCGAGGGCTGTGAGCGTGCCTGTTGCCTGAAGCAGACCGCCGAGAGGCTTGTACAGTTGGTTGTCTCGGAGGTACTCGGCAAGTTTGTCCTCTTCTAACAATGCCTGCCTGACCGAACACGAAAAGTCAACAATCTGCCGCAATGTGATATGGCCCTTCTCCGCCTGTCTGACAAGGCTCTTGATATAAATAGTCATTGATTTGTTATTGGCTGGCGGGGTAGGGGGAAGCACCTCTTGGCGGTGATGGCGCGGATTCCGTTTTGCCGGAACATAGCATGGGTAGCTTGCCGGTGTTAGCATTGGCGGGTTCAGGCGGAGGACTCCTGCACCAGATTTTACATACTCATAGATGTGCTCTTGCCAGGCATACATCATCAATTGCCGCCATGCGGAGCCGTTCAGCTGATGGCAGGCAGACTGAGCTTCGCTGTCTACCCATCTGCTGTCTCTCGTTGTACCGGCCTTGATGAGGGTTACAAGGGCTTGCCGCGTGGCGGCAGACATCATGGCAAATGTGTCGCTGTCAAGCACTTTCTGATAGATGGCACTTAGCTGTTGGCAAGCCTCAATGGGGGTGATGGAAGAGGTGACCAGGGGGTTGTAGACCACCTCGATGCGTGGTGTCCAGCCCAGCTTCTTCAAGGCAGAGCACTCCATCGCGCCATTACAGACAGTGGCATAGGCATGGGTTACCACCCATCTCTGGTAAATCAGCAGTTGGGGTAGTTTCTCTTTCCAATAGTGTGTGCGGATGACCCATGGCTCAAGCTGGCCATGGGGGGTGTAGACATATCTTGTTTTGTGACGAAGGGCAAGGAAAGCGGCTGCGCCAATACTGTATTTCCATGCGCCATGCAGATGGACAATGTCAGGCGAAAACGTTGCCAGCGTCTTCCTATAGGCTGCCAGCGATGAGACTACCACCACCTCTGTGTTGCCGGCGGAAGGCAGATTCTCCCTCATCATGTCCACATAGGTGGTAATCATAGGGTTAGATGTAGGGTTGAAAAGGAGTATTCTCATAATTCCTTTTTAACTTGATGACATACCTAATGTTGTTGGTGCAAAGTTACGTTTTTTCTGTTAATAACACTTTGCAATGGCGGAAAATCATATAATGTTTGCCCAAATAAAGCCCAAATAAAGCCTGTCTATTTGCGTATAAAGTCTGCTTTGTTGGCCAGCATATAGCAAAGTCTGTTGTACACAGACATCCACACATCTGCCAGTTCGATGACCGGTGCTTTCCATAGTGGCAGCTTCTCGCCGAATGTCCTTAAAGCCCGACGGGCTATGAGCAGGCGCAAGACCAGTGTCAGCGTGAAGCAGGTAAGTGCGGCTGCCAGCAGAATGTATTGGCTGATGCAGATTGCATAGATGGCTGTTGCTGTCTGCAATGCATAGTTGGTATAGAGCAATGTGGCATCAAGGGTATTGGTGAGCGAGTGGACGGTATGGTGGCGGAGATGCTTTCTCGTCTCAATCTGAGAGATAAGGTTCTCGTGAAGTGCTTTTCCTGAGGACTGTAACTGGAGAATGGTCGCTGTGGGGGAAAGAACTGTCGCAATGCGGTTGTCCTGCCCGTATTCGTTGACCATAAAGTCATACTCGCCCCGAATGTATTTCAAGTTCTTCAGGAAGCCATTGTGTTGCAAGAAAACCTGCTTTCTGAGCAGAAGATTACCGCCAACATAGCCATATATCCATTTGCCTTGGGCAGACCTTAGGTCGGCGCACAGTGTGGAAAAATAGTGAAAGCGATTGATGCAGGAAGGTGTGCGCAAGGATGTGTAACCCAAGACAATGTCTGTTTCTGGTGTGCAGGCGGAGGCCATTTCGTCCAACCAGTGTCGGCTGCAAGGTTGACAGTTACCATTGGTAAACACAACCCAATCATGTTTGGCGGCTTTCACGCCGACTGTCAAGGCCAGTTTGCGTCTGCTGACATAGTGGCTTGATGCAGGAATGAAGGTGACATAGAGATGTGGGTGCTCTTGTGACAGGCGTTTCAGCACATCTTCAGTGTCATCAGTCGATGCCTCGTTGACTACTATCACTTCATAGCCAGGTGCATATTCCTGGCTAAGAATGGATGGAAGGTTGGCTTCCAACTCTTTGGCTTGGTTGTGAACAGCTATTACGACCGAAAGTGGGGGCTTGGAACCTGTAGCACTGTCCGGCCGCTTTCGTTGGATGGGTAACCGCCACAGCTTGTTGCAAAACGGTGTCGCTATTGCAAAGACAGCCATCAGACAGCAAAATTCAATGATATGAACGTCAAACACGGTTGTTTCTATTTTGATCCTAACTCTTCAGTTGTGTATCCCTTGGGCAGCTCACGGCAGTTGTAGTGTGAGGCCATTATCTCTCCATAGGCTCCGGCGGAACGGATGGCAAGCAAGTCTCCACGCTGTGTCTTGTTGAGGTCTGTGTGTTTGGCAAAGACATCGCTTGACTCACAGATGGGGCCAACAATGTCGTAAGTTTCCAGTGGCAGCTCGCTGGTGATGTTCTCAATCTTGTGGCAGGCCTGGTAGAGTGCCGGGCGGATAAGGTCTGTCATCCCGGCATCGACAATGGCAAACTGCTTGGCCAAACCTTGCTTGATGTAAAGGACACGGGTTATCAGCGAACCGCATTGGGCTACAACAGCGCGGCCCAACTCAAAGTGCAGCTTTTGGCCGGGAAGCAGTTTCAGATACTTTGTATAGGTGCCGAAATAGTTTTTGAAATCGGGGATGGGCACCCTGTCAGGATGTTGGTAGTCAACGCCTAAGCCTCCACCAACATTGATATTTTCAATGCGGATGTGCAGGCGAACAAGTTTGTCCTGAAGTTCGTTGATTCTGTTGCACAATGCTTCGAAGTCTCCCATGTCAAGGATTTGGGAGCCTATGTGAAAATGAAGACCTGTACAGGCCACATTCGGCAGGGCCCTGGCCTTTCGCAGCACATGCTCCATGTTTTCCATGGCTATGCCAAACTTGTTCTCTGCCAGGCCAGTGGTAATGCCGGCATGAGTGTGGGCGCCCACGTCTGGATTGATTCGGAAGGCAATTCTGGCTATTTTACCCTGTCGGGCTGCAAGTTGGTTGATGACATCAAGTTCAGCCTCGCTCTCGACATTAAAACAGAAAATGTCTTTTTTAAGGCCGAGCTCTATTTCCCAGTCACTTTTTCCAACGCCGGCAAAGACAATGCCCGATGCAGGAAACCCTGCGTTAATGGCTGCCTCTATCTCGCCTCCGCTTACACAGTCGGCCCCTAAGCCAGCTTCACGAATAATCTGCAACACTTTGGGGTTGGCATTGGCCTTTACTGCATAATGAACAATATAATTGGGATGTTTTTGTGTCTCTTGCTTCAGTTCTCGCAGTGTGTGGCGGAGCAACTGGGTGTCATAATAATAAAAAGGTGTCTTGATGTATTGAAACCCTTCTGTTGGAAATATCCCTTTCATTTTTTATCTTATAAGTCTACTGTGCGCTTTCCTGAAGTGCGCCCCCCCTTTTGCCACCCATCTGGCGATGGCCGCCAAAAGGTGGAAATGATGGATTGTGAGTTGTGCTGTTGTCTCGGTCAGTTAAA
Source organism: uncultured Prevotella sp. (assembly GCA_937895845.1). Taxonomy (GTDB): domain Bacteria; phylum Bacteroidota; class Bacteroidia; order Bacteroidales; family Bacteroidaceae; genus Prevotella. The sequence goes on from CALBLK010000007.1 coordinate 32,792, forward strand.
AAGCGTGTCACTGAGTCGTTGAAGTGCCTCCTTCTTGTCGCTCTCCTTGATCAGAAATGAAATGTTGTAGTTCGACCCACCGTAAGAGATCATGCGGATGGGAATGTTCTTGAGTGCCTCTGTTGTCAGAGCCTCAAAACCTACGTTACTCCAGTCAAGGTCGCCCACGATGCAGATGATGCACATATCCTTGTCCACTGTGACTGTGCCATATTTCTTTAGCTCGTCAACAATGTCATCAAGGTGGTTGTCATTGTCAATGCTCATGGACACACCCACCTCAGAGGTGCATACCATGTCAATGGCAGTCTGGTTGCTTTCGAATATTTCAAAGACTTTGCGCAGGAAACCTGTGGCCAGTAACATTCTGCTACTTTTTATCTTAATAGCAGTGATATTGTCTTTGGCAGCGACGGCCTTGATTTTTCCACGCTCGGTGGCGTTGCTTATGGTCGTGCCCTCGGCTGACGGGTCCATTGTGTTGAGCAGTCTCACCGGTATGTTCGCATATTTGGCTGGCTGCACGCAGGTTGGGTGAAGAATTTTTGCACCAAAATAGGCCAACTCTGCGGCCTCCTCAAAAAGGAGCTGGTGTACGGGTGCAGTCTTTTCAACAACGCGAGGGTCATTATTGTGCATACCGTCAATGTCTGTCCATATCTGTATTTCCTCAGCATTTATGGCCGCACCGACAAGGGAGGCTGTATAGTCACTTCCGCCACGTTGCAGATTGTCAATCTCACCGTAGGCGTTTAGGCAGATGAAACCTTGGGTGATATACACCTGCGCACCTTCGTTCTCCTTGAGTATTGCGCTCAGTTTTTCTTTGATGTACCGTGGGTCGGGTTCGGCGTTCTTGTCTGTACGCATAAAGTCAAGCGCTGACAGCAAGGCGACCTTGACGCCTTGCTCTTTCATATAGTTGGCCACCATATTGGTGCTCATAATCTCACCCTGTGCAACGATGCTCTTCTCCTCGAAGCTGGTGAACAGCTCTTTGGTGAACGAGCGGAGGTAGTCAAAGACGCTTTGCAGGAATTCGCGTGTCTTGTCCTGCCATTCTTTTGTGGAATAGAGAACTTTTACATGTTCCATGTATTGTGATTCAAGGCGGTTGATTATCTCGTTGGCCCCATCTGGATTTTTCTTGTACAGGTAGTTTGAGATGTCAACAAGAGCGTTTGTCGTTCCAGACATGGCTGATAGGACAACAAATACAGGCTCGCCTGAGGATGTCACTAACTTTGTCACTTCTTTCATGCGGTCTGGTGTTCCCACCGAGGTGCCGCCAAATTTCATAACTTTCATATCTTTTGTCTTTTTCGTGTCTATACCGATAAGTCTTCTCTTGCCCCATAGTCAACTTCTGGTTTGGGACTCGTAAAAGTGCTGTCTTCCTCCTCCTCGTCTTCAGCCATTAGCTGGTTGTAATCGCTGGTGACTTCTTCAAGGGTGTTGCTGGCGCAGCGGTAAACAATGCCGGGGTACTTGTTCAACAAAGGAATATTGTGAGTTGTCATGATGACCGCAGTGCCAGTCTGTGAGATGTTTCTTAGCAGACTGACGATGCTTTCTGCCGTTTCGGGGTCAAGGTTACCGGTTGGCTCGTCTGCAATGATAATCTTAGGCTTGTTAAGTATGGCTCTGGCTATGGCCACACGCTGTTGCTCTCCGCCTGAAAGTTCATGTGGAAAGGACTGCCGCTTTTCAGTCATTCCAACGTCAGACAACACCTCGTCAATACGCTTGTCTATCTCATTTTTGTTTTTCCACCCTGTGGCTTTCATCACAAACTTGAGATTCTGATAGACTGTTCTGTCGCTGAGCAACTGGAAATCTTGAAAAATGATACCCATCTGGCGCCGCAGTGCAGGGATGTATTTCCTCTTGAGTTTTATAAGGCTGTGGTTGAGGACTGTTGCTTTTTCCGCCTCGTCGATGTCAAGCTCGAAATACAGGGATTTCAGCAGTGAAGTTTTCCCTGAGCCAACGCGGCCAATGACATAAATAAATTCCCCCTCTTCAACATGAAAATCTACTTCTCGAAGCACGGGGCGTTCATCCTGTTGGTAGATATTTACTTTTTTATAATCAATAAGAGTCATAGTCGGTGTCAATATCAGAGTGTGACGTATTCAGTGTTTGTGCCAATCTGGGTTGTGCCTCACTTGTAGCTCCCTGGCCAGATTCTCGATTCTTAGTCCCTTGCTCGTTAGAAGTACGATGAGGTGGTAAAGCATGTCAGACCCTTCGTAAATCAATCGTTCATCAGTCCCATTGACGGCCTCTATGACTGCTTCTAACGCTTCTTCGCCAACCTTTTGTGCCATTCTGTTCAAGCCGTCTTTGAAAAGTGATGTCGTATAGCTTCCCTCTGGCATCTCCTCATGTCTTTTGTTGATGAAATCTTGCAACTCAGAGAGAAACAGCAAGGGGTTAGCTTCGTTGCTTTCTCCCCAGCAAGTTGCTGTTCCCTTGTGGCAGACAGGACCTTGGGGGGTGACCTTTACCAACAAAGTGTCATTGTCGCAGTCGATGCTTATGCTTGCCAAATGGAGGAAGTTGCCAGACGTTTCTCCTTTAGTCCACAGGCATTGCCTGCTCCTGCTGTAGAATGTCACTTTCTTGGTGGCGAGGGTCTTGTCGTAGGCCTCCTGGTTCATGTATCCAAGCATCAGAACGGTTTTTGTCCGCACATCTTGAACAATTGCAGGGACAAGGCCTCCGCTCTTTTCAAAGTCAATCATACACATTTGATATTATCAGTTTTACGATATTATTTCTGTTCTTCTTACCTTGATGCCTTCATGTGCTAGGTAGTCTTTTAGACAAGATATGGTTAACTCTCCAAAATGAAAAACACTTGCAGCCAAGGCAGCGTCAGCATGCCCAAGGGTGAAGGCATCTTTGAAATGCTCCTTTTTCCCGGCTCCGCCACTTGCAATGACTGGGATAGACAGCATTTGCGAGAGTTTGTACAGCGCATCGTTGGCATAGCCCGATTTCACACCGTCGTGGTCCATGCTGGTAAACAATATCTCGCCTGCACCTCGCTCCTGAGCTTCTCTCGCCCAATCGAAGAGGCCTCGCTCTGTGCGCTCCCTTCCTCCTTTCTGATAGCAGTGCCATCCGTCAGCATCCTGGTGCGCATCAATGGCGCATACACAGACCTGACTGCCATAACGGTTGGCAATCTGGTTGATGAGTCGCGGTGACTGCAATGCGGCGCTGTTGACGCTCACCTTGTCTGCTCCAGCGCAGAGGAGGCGGTCTACATCAGAAAGTTCCTTGATGCCTCCGCCTACTGTAAATGGTATGTTGATTTCCTTTGCCACACGGGTGACCATGTCGGTAAAGGTCTTTCGGCCTTCGACGCTGGCCGTGATATCTAAAAAAACCAGCTCGTCTGCTCCGGCCTTGCTATAGGCTTTTCCTAAGGCAACAGGGTCGCCAGCCTTTTGAAGACTGACAAATTTGATGCCTTTGACTGTTTGACCGTCTTTCACATCAAGACATGGAATTATTCTTTTAGCGAGTCCCATAACTTGTCTATGTCTATTTTGTTCTCGTATATAGCCTTCCCAAAGACTGCTGCTTCAATGCCTTCTTGCTGTAGTTTGACGATATCTTCATTGCATGAGACACCACCGCTGGCTATTAGGTGTAAGTTGGGGAGATTGGCTTTTATCTGCTTGTATAATGATATGGCAGGGCCTTTCATCGTTCCATCCTTTGAAATGTCTGTACATAGCACTTGCCTGACTCCGGTTTTCGTATATTCGTTAAGGAAAGGCAGAAGGCTAAAGCCAGAATCTTCTTTCCATCCCTTAACAGAAATTTTCCCGTCCCTGACATCTGCCCCTAAGATAATTCGCGCTGGTCCATACCGGTGTAGCCATTTCGTGAATAAGTCTTTCTGGGTCACAGCTACGGAGCCAACTGTTACCATTGAGGCTCCATTGTCGAATGCTTCTGCTATGTCTTCGTCGGTCTTGATGCCCCCTCCGAAGTCTACAACAAGGTGTGTTGCCTGGGTGATGGCTTTCAGTACGTTGCCATTGACAATGTGCTCTGAACGGGCTCCGTCTAGGTCTACCACATGTAGGCGTTTAAACCCCATTCGCTCAAATTGAACAGCAACTTCAGCCGGGTTGTCGCTATAAACGGTCTTTTGATGGTAGTTCCCTTTAGTCAGACGTACACATTTGCCGTTAATGATATCTATGGCTGGAATCAACTCTATCATAAGTCAAGGAAGTTTTTGATGATTTGTTCACCTACATCTCCGCTTTTTTCTGGGTGAAATTGGGTGGCATAAAAGTTGTCTTTAGCCAGGGCAGCACTGTATTGCAGAGTGTATTCGGCCTTGGCAATGGTCTCTGTGCAAACGGGAACGTAATAGCTATGGACAAAATAGACATAGGGAACGGCTTTATTTGCATTGTTCTCAATCCCCTTGAAAAGTGGAGACTTAAGGTCGTAGATAGAGTTCCAGCCCATGGCAGGCACCTTGTCCTCTTGATTCCGTGGCGAAAAGCGCTTGACTTCCGCATTGAAAATGCCGATACAGGCTGTGTCTCCCTCTTCCGAATGCTTGCATAAGAGTTGCTGGCCGATGCATATTCCTAACACTGGCTGTTTTAATGACCTGATGACATTGTCGAGATGGTGGGCGCGAAGGTATGCCATGGCACTGTGAGCCTCTCCTTGACCTGGAAAGATTACCTTGTCCGCCTTTTGCAATAACTCTGGTGTGTCGGTAAGGAGTGGGGACACTCCATGACGTCGGAGAGCATTGACAACGGAATAGATGTTGCCCGCATTGTATCTTACAATGGCAATGTTCATCGTCTTTAATTGAAGATAATAGTTTTGTTATTATATGTGAGAATTTTTCTTTCAATGTGCTTCCTTACAGATCTTGAGAGTACAATCTTCTCAAGGTCTTTGCCTTTCAAAACCAGACTCTCTGGCGTGTCTTTGTGTGTGATGCGGGTGACATCCTGTTCGATGATTGGGCCCGCATCCAATTCTGCTGTCACATAGTGGCTTGTGGCGCCTATGATTTTCACACCTCGCTCCCAAGCCTGGTGATAAGGTTTCGCCCCCGCAAATGCAGGGAGGAAAGAGTGGTGGATGTTGATAATGCGATTGGGGTAGGCTTTAATCATATTGTCACTGATAATCTGCATGTAGCGAGCCAACACGGCAAAGGTTACATCCTCTTTTTTTAGAAGGTCCATCTCCGCCTGTTCTACCTCTGCCTTGTTGCTGTGGTCTTTGTTAATGCTCCATACATAATACGGTATGTTGAATTGTTCAGCGACATAGCGCAAGTCCTCATGGTTGCTCACTATACATGGGATGTCCACATCATATTCACCAGACTTCCACCGTGCCAACAAGTCATAGAGACAGTGGCTCATCTTGCTTACAAAGATGGCCATTCGTGGACGGATGTCACTAAAATATAGGTTGCAGACCATACTATACCGGCGTGCATACAATGTTGTGACATATTCCAGGATTTTCTCTCTTGGAATAATAAATGATTCCAAGTCCCATTCTACACGCATGAAGAACATCCCATCCTGTCTGTCTACATATTGGTCTAAGTACAGAATGTTACCTTGGTTGTCTGTAATGAACTTGGTAACTTCGGTGATAATGCCAGGCCGGTCTGGACAATACAGAAGCAGGATAGCTGTGGGTCTCATATTTGCCGTTTCTTGTTCATGTTAAACGTTTTCAGAATCAAGTGGCAAAGTTACAAAAAAAGAATATAAATGAGGAATAAAACGCCCAATTATTGCGGTGTTGTAAACTCAGTTGGCTTTTTTGTGGAAATGTTGTAAGGATAATGATGTTTTATGTGGCAATTTAATAGCATGGGACTATCTGTCTTGTTTTGCTCCGCGAAGAATGATGCTTGTTGCACCGATGGTAAACATTGACCCATCTTCAAGCACACGGCGCTCGCGGTCTCCAAGGATCTCATTGTCTACAAATGTTCCTGTGTAGCTTGGTCCGTCTCGAAGTACATATTTTAACTTGTTGTGCTTGTCGCGGCTAACGTTTAGAATGCAATGCGTGAAGTCAATGCTGGGGTCGTTGGTCTCTATCGGGGTGTTAATGCCGCTACCTTTCATGTAGCGGCCAATGACATTGTCACCCATTTGCAATGGGATGACCTGCTTGTAGTGAAACGTATTTTCAATGACAACAATTGAGCCGCAGTCGTTTTCATAGGCGTTCTCGTCTAGCTGCTCCTCTTTTTGAACTGCTCGTAGCTTTGCAGCTCCAATGCGTATGCCGAATTGTTTTCCGCATTGAGGACATTCAAAAACTAATGATTGCCCCTCGTGGTATTTCTTCTCGTCAAATGTGATATAGTTGTCACATTTTGGGCATCTTACTCTTTTCATTTTTTCTTGTACACCCAGGATTGCTCAAATACAGTGTTGTCACGTAAAGACTGGAGTACTTCCCTTGCTTCACGCTCTGTGTGGTAAGCTCCGTATACTACCCTCACAATTTTATTGTGAATGTAGATGTCTGCCGAGTCAATGCCTTTGGCTTTCAGCTCGTTGACAAAAGCTTCAGCATTGCGCTTTGTAACCTTGCTCGCCAAGACAATGCAGTAATTTTTTATGACTTTCTGGCTAACTGTTGCATTTTGTTGCTTTTTTGTTGCTAATGAATCACTTTCAATTTTGTTAGTGTCGGATTGAGCCTTGATGCCTTTATTGTATAACTTGGGCCCAAGCTGTGATGGAGTGAACAATTCGGGCTGCTTGACTTGCGCTGAAGACATGATGTCAAACATAACCTGTGAGGGAGACTGCCCCATTTCTATGTTCGTATCGCTGTTCTTTACTGGAACGGCCAAAAACAGATAGGTTATGATGGCCGCAGCCACGGCTGCAGCATTGCGCAGCCATGAAATCTTGATACGAATAGAGCCTGTGCCGTCTTCTTTCAATTCTGTTTGTTGCTGTGTGCTTTCTTCTACGCTAACAATCTGTGACGTTTCCTGCCGTTGGGCAATATGAGGATGGCTTGTCTTATTTGCCGTTTTTGTGGTAAAGGCTGTTTTTGCTTTTTTGGCAATAGCTGGACTTGCTTCAACGGGTTGCGGAGTAAGTCGTTTTATTTCAAATGCCCCCAATCCATAAAGTGATGGAGACAAAATGCCGGCCTCACAAGGTTGAAATTCCGTCTTTCCATCAGCGTTTATGTGCAGGAGCCCGATGTCATTTAACTCGCATGTCCCCTCTGTCTCTAATCTATGCTTAATATTGTGTACTTCTGTCTCAATACGTCTGATTGCCTCTGGGTAAGAGATGTCGTATGCCTCGACAAAGGATTGGGCAAGCAGAGAGTCGTTCACAGCGGTGAGCAGAGGATTGAATCCCAATGTGCGTAGCGGCGGGAGGAAGGAATGGTCTCTCTCGTCGTAGCGCGCTTCCACATGGTGGGCCATGAAGCCCCCTAAGCCCGGTACAATCACACAGTCGTGGCTTAATAGGAGTATCTCAATGTGTCTTGACAATTCAATCATGCTTGCAAAATTACGCTTTTTCCCCCATATTGGCAAATAATTGGAATGGAAAAAACAAAAGGCCTAAAAACTATGTGGATTTGAAAAAATATACTTACTTTTGCAAGACAAATGTAGAAACAGTTGAAGATATGGAATTTAAGGAAACGGCAATAAAAGGTGTATATGTCATTGAACCTAAGGTGTTTAATGATTCAAGAGGATATTTCTTTGAGGCGTTTAAACGAGATGATTTCGAAAGAAATATCGGAAAAGTTGACTTTATGCAAGACAATGAGTCAAAGTCAAGTTATGGCGTTTTGAGAGGGTTGCATTTCCAAAAAGGCGAGTTCTCGCAGGCCAAGCTTGTGAGGGTGATTAAGGGGCGCGTGCTTGATGTCGCTGTTGATTTGCGCAAGTCTAGTCCAACTTTTGGACAGCATATAATGGTGGATTTATCAGAAGACAACAAACGCCAGTTCTTTATTCCTCGTGGAATGGCTCATGGCTTTTTGGTGCTTAGTGATGAAGCAATCTTTACTTATAAGGTAGACAATGTCTATGCCCCGCATGCAGAGAGTTCAATTCGTTTTGATGATCCGGATTTGAATATCCAGTGGCCCCTCAGTCTCGACAAGGTTCATACCAGCGATAAGGATATGCATGGTCAGGCATTTAAGGATGCCTATACCTTTGAATGAGGTGTCATGAGAATTGCGTCACAGCTGTCCGTTTTGTCCCTTTTCTATCTTTGTGTGACAGCTTTTAGTGGGTGTTCCTCCAAGTCGGGTAACAGCTCCTCTCTGCATAAGGAAGATAGGTTTGCAAAGAAAATGTTGCAAGGAATTTGGGTTGATGATGAATCTGAAGAGGTGGTCTTTCGCATTAAAGGAGATTCTGTCTTTTATCCAGACTCAGCAACCATGCCGGCTTACTTTAAAATTGTTGCTGATACCTTTGTTGTGGATGGAGGTAGTCAGCAGGATAAGTATCCAGTTGTTAAGCGGACTTATCATACCTTTTGGTTTAAAAATACCAATGGTGATTTTGTCAAGTTGACAAGAAGCAATGACCCTGCTGACACCATTTTGTTTTCCGCGCCTTTACGTCAGCCTGTTCTGATAACAGAGAAGGTAAAACGTGACACCGTGGTTTATTATGATGAAAAGCGTTACCATTGTTATATAACCATCAACCCTACAAAATATAAGGTGGTTCGATCAACATACAGTGATGATGGAATGGCACTCGAGAATGTCTATTATGATAATATCGTCCATCTAGGTGTTTACCAGGGAAAGCGTAAGGTGTTTTCTCGGAATGTTGCCAAACAGGAATTTGCCAAGTTTGTTCCAGGTCATTTCATTTCTCAAGCAATACTTGGTGATATGCTTTTTAACAATGTTGATGACAAGGGCTTTCATTTCCAAGCCTCGCTTTGTCTGCCAGATGGAAACGCTGTCAGTTATTTGCTGGATGTCTGCATTGGCTTTGGCGGACAATTCTCTGTAAGTTTTAAAAAATGAGTGCTTCCTGCTTCAAACAAGTGGATCGTTTTGCTGCCTAAACTTCTTCCGCAAGCCATGCGTCTATAAGTTTTCTTGCAATGGACAGCTTTTCTGGAATGGTTGGCATGTCATCCTTTTGAAACCAGCTGCCTTTTTCCAGCTCTTCGTATTGTAGGTGCAACTCGCCGCTGTCATAGTCGGCGTTAAAGCCTAACATCAAGCCGAATGGATAGGGCCAAGGCTGGCTCCCAAAATACCGAAGGTTCTTGATGCTCAAGCCCGTTTCTTCTTTAACTTCGCGAATGACAGCTTCCTCAAGATTCTCTCCTGTTTCGACAAAGCCTGCAACAAGTCCGAAAAAATCGCCCCTGAAGTTTTTGGCATGAACTAAAAGCACCTCTTTCCCTCTGTGAATAAGGACAATAATTGCTGGTGCCGGAGATGGCCATATTTGTTTCAGGCAGTGTGTGCATTGCTTGCTTATTGGCGAGTGCCAAATCATCTTATGGCCACATGTTCCGCAATACTGTGTGTGCGCATCCCAATAGAGCAGTTCTGCGCATTTGCCGGCAATTTGGTATATGGATGGGCTTAGTTTGTAGTAACTCTGCCTCAGTCCAACCCATTTGTAATCGCTTCCAGTCACTGTGTCTTTTGTGCGGTAGGCCATTATCTTGAGATTGGGGACTCCGCAGTTCACCTCTATGATTTCTGATTCGGGATAAGGCAAACCTTTGTCTTTCGGATTTTCTGGAATGGTGCATTTCCCGTCATCTGCTACTTTGAGAAGTACATTCCCTTCATTGAATATAAAGCAAAACTTATTCACAGCCTCTCTTGCTAACTAAATGTCCTTCAAATTAATAGAGATTGTTAGCACAGCATGAAACATAAATTTTCATGCTGTGTGGTTGCAGATTTATTGTTCGGAGAACTGTTTGATTCTTTGTTCCTCTGACAGTTTGCATATCAACAGGGTGTCGTTGTGTTCTGCCACGATATAGCCATCCAGTCCTTGGATGATAACACGCTTCTCTTCCGTGGTGTGTACCATGCAGTTGTGGGAGTCAAACATTCTGATATTGTTACCTATGCAGCTGTTCCCATAGAGGTCTTTGGGCGTCTGCGCTTGCAAAGACCCCCATGTTCCAAGGTCGCTCCATCCAAAATCACCTGGGTGGACGAAAATTTCCTCGGCTTTCTCCATAATGGCATAATCAACAGAAATGCTCTCGCATTCGGGAAAATGTTTGTCAATCTCTTCTTGTTCCCGGTCTGTCCCGTAAACAGGAAGCAACGACTCAAATATTTTGGCCATGGGTGCTTGGTAGACACGGAAAGCGTTGACTATGGTGTTCACGTTCCATACAAAGATACCGGCATTCCAAAAGTAATAGTTCTTCTTGATATATAGCTTGGCTGTCTCGCTGTCTGGCTTCTCTCTGAATGAGTCAACGCGGAAAATATCCTTATTGCGCAGGGAACTTGAAGACAGGTCAGCCTGAATGTAGCCGTATCCTGTTTCGGGTCGTGTTGGTTTGATGCCGATAGTTACGATAGAGTCTGTCTCGTTTGTAAAGTTGAGACAGTTGCTGATGACACGCTGGAATGCAGGGATGTCCATCACGATATGGTCACTTGGTGTTACAACGATGTTGGCTTTTTGGTCCTTTGACTTGATGCGCCAGCTGACATAAGCAATGCATGGGGCTGTGTTTCTTCTGCATGGCTCACACAGTATGTTCGTCTCGGGAATGGTGGGAAGCTGTTCCCTAACAATGTCAATATAGCTCTTGTTGGTCACAATCCAAATGTTTTGTGTGTCAACGATACCAGAAAACCTGTCTACTGTCAGTTGTAACAGTGACTTTCCCAATCCCAGCACGTCAATAAACTGTTTGGGCTTTTCTACAGTGCTCATGGGCCAGAACCTGCTACCCACGCCCCCTGCCATAATGACCAAGTGGTTGCTCTTGTTTGCCATATTTTTGATGTTTTGGTTACTTGACGGATTTATGTACAGTGCCTACGTTCAGCTTTTGTTGCTCTTCATCTTTTTTTTGATGATGAAAAACAGGATGGCTGCCAACACTGCAGCGATGAAAAATATCTTGATGTATTCAGAATATTCCTCGATTTTGTTGTTCAGCATTTCCTCTGGGACGATGGTATGTAAATACCATCCCAATCCAGCCAGAATGCAATTCCAGCACCCTGCTCCGATAGTTGTGTACAGAATGAATTTTCCATAGTGCATCTTTGACAGACCGGCCGGAATCGAGATGAGGTGTCTGATGCCCGGCAGAAGCCTGCCGGTCAGTGTGGCCGCGACACCATGGTCGTAAAAGTATTTCTCACTGTGTTCGACTTTCTGTTGGTTAAGCAGACACATTTTTCCCCATTTGCTGTTTGCAAAACGGTAAATGAGGGGCCTTCCGAAATAATACGCCACAACATAGTTGATTGTTGCACCGATGTCTGCCCCAACCGTAGAGGCTATGACAACTAGGAATATGTCTAAGTTTCCTGCTGCTGCATGATAGGCCGCAGGGGCTACAACCAGTTCTGATGGAACAGGAATCACCGTACTCTCAAGGAGCATAAGGAACAGGATTGTTCCATAGTTAAGGTTGGCTAATAGTGATGATATGAAACTCACTTTGTTGGATTGTTTATAATGTTATCAATATATTTGCAGTAGTCTTTCGGTGGCAAGTCCACAGGAAAGAGATACCCCAATATCTCTTTGCTTTGTTGGGGGCAGCTTCTTACGGCGATTTTAAGATGCGCTCTAAATTCCTTATACTTTTTCATATCCCAACAGCACAGGGCCATGTAGATGTGACAGCTTGGGGTGGTTTTGCTCAGTGATGAGTTGGTGAACTTTTTTAGCATGGTGTAGCAGAGTGACAGGATGCCGTTGTCGTAGAGTGAGACAGCAATGCGTAAAATGACGCGTGGAGCACTGTCGGACAGTGTGATTGCTCTTTTGAACATGGCTTCCGCTTCCTTGGGTTGCTTGGCATCTAAGCATATGTGCCCTTTCAAAACAAGGCGTTCGGCCTCATCGTAGTCGTCAAGGCTTAGTTTGTCCGCGTATTCAAGTGCCTTTTCTGTTTGGTGTAGCTGACAGTAGGTAAGTGCCAACTCTTGATGAAGTGTGGCGATATTTGGCGTTCTGGCTGAGCTTTGCCGTTCTGCTTTTTCCAAATAACGAATACCCTCCTCGTATTTTTTCTGTTGGTTCAGGCAGATACCCAGGTTGTACAGACCGTTATACTCATTTGGCAACTTGCTGACATAGCGCTTGAAATAGGTTTCAGCCTCTTCAATTTTGCCAAGTTCAAACATGGCGTTGGCTTTCAAGAGTGTAAACTCCATGTCTTCTGGTGCAATGGCTATTGCATATTCAATGCTTTCAATGGCTGCATTGAAGTCAGCGTTTAGGTAATAGGCATTGGCCAGCTGATACCAGTATTCCTTATTGAAAGGGTGGCTGTCTACCAGCTTGTTAAAGATTCTTATTCCCTCATGGCAGAAACCACTCTCTGTCTTTACCCATCCTTTCAACTCTAAAAACTCTTTTCTCCTGTCATTCTGCGATCGCTTCAGCCATTCGTTGGCCCTGTCGGTCACTCCATAGTCCATGTAAAGGTTGCCAATGTCAATGACGCAGTCATTTTTATCCTCTTTGTCAATGGCGTTGAAAAAGGAAAGGAGATATTGGTCGGCCTTTTCTATCTCGTTTTGTGAGACCATAATCTCCGCCTTAAGAAAGGTGTAGTCTATACCTTCCTTGTCACTGACTTGGCTTGCATACATCTCTGCTGCCTTTACATTTCCAGCCTCAAGGGCCTCTCTTGCTAAAAATGCAAGGGGATGCGAGGCACCTGGATAGATGTCAAGAGCAGCAAGAGCCGTTTTCCTTGCTTTGCCTTTGTCACCTATAGTGTAATAATAGTCGATGATGTCAGCCAAGTCATCAACATCCATAAACATAGAATGCCCTGACTTGACTGAATTCTCATAGGAACAGAACAGCTCTCTGAATTCTATTCCGTCGAAATAATCATCTCCTGTTAGTTTCATTTATTCATCTTTGCCCATGTGTCCTTTAGTCCCACTGTCTTGTTGAATATCAGCCGTTCTGGAGTGGAGTCCAAGTCTGGTGTGAAATATCCGATGCGCTGGAACTGTAGGAAGTCGCCTGGCTTCTTCTCTGTCAGATATTCTTCCACAAAGCAGTTGCTGATCACTTTCATGGAGTTCGGATTAATCAGTTCCCTGAAATCGCGTTCGTCAGCTCCGGGGTTCTCCACGTTGAACAGGCGGTCATACAGTCTCACTTCGGCTGGCAGACAGTGGTTAACGCTAACCCAATGCAGTGTGCCCTTAACCTTTCTGTTGGCACCCTCCATGCCACTTCGGCTGCTTGGGTCATATTCTGCGTAAATCTCTTCAATGTTGCCTTGGCTGTTTTTCTTGCAGCCTGTGCATTTGATGATGTAGGCGTTCTTGAGCCTTACTTCCTTTCCCGGTGACAGGCGGAAGAATTTCTTTGGAGCGTCTTCCATAAAATCTTCCCGCTCAATCCACAGCTCGCGGCTGAACGTGATAGTGTGGCTGCCGTCTGCCTCGTTCTCCGGGTTGTTGATGGCTTCTAGTTCCTCCTCCTTGTCTTTCGGGTAGTTGGTTATAACCAGTTTTATGGGGTTCAGTACCGCCGATACTCTGCAAGCCTTTGCGTTGAGATCCTCGCGTACAGCGGCTTCAAGCAGAGCATAGTCATTCAAGGCTTCAAACTTGGTATAGCCGATGGATTTGATGAAGTTGCGGATGCTTTTGGCCGAATACCCTCTCCTTCTCATGCCGCAGACTGTTGGCATGCGGGGGTCGTCCCAGCCGTTGACCAGCCCCTCCTTGACCAGTGCCAGCAGTTTGCGCTTGCTCATCACTGTGTAGGTTAGGTTCAAACGGTTGAACTCTATCTGGCGCGGACGGTTGTCATTGATGTTGTCACCCTCGCCATTGTACTCTTTCAGTAGGTCAATGAACTTATCGTAGAGTGGACGGTGAGGCACAAATTCCAGCGTGCAGATTGAATGGGTTACCCCCTCGAAATAGTCACTTTGCCCATGTGCAAAGTCATACATAGGATAAGTGTGCCATTTCGTCCCAGTCCTGTGGTGCGGTGTCTGGATAATTCGGTAGATAACGGGGTCCCGGAAATGCATGTTTGGACTGGCCATGTCAAGTTTGGCGCGCAATACCATTGAGCCTTCAACGGCATCAGGTGTGTTCATCTGTTCAAACAACCGAATGTTCTCCTCAATGGGGCGGTTGCGGAAAGGGCTTTCCTTTCCCGGTGTTGTCGGTGTGCCTTTCTGTTCGGCTATCTGTTCTGAAGTCTGCTCGTCAACGTATGCCAGCCCATTCTTGATCATCCAGATGGCAAAGTCCCACAACTGCTGGAAATAGTCTGAGGCGTAATACACGTTTGCCCACTTAAATCCCAGCCATTTGATGTCGTTAAGTATGGCATCTACATATTCTGTGTCCTCTTTAGAGGGATTGGTGTCGTCAAAGCGGAGATTGCACACTCCCCCAAATTCCTCTGCGGCGCCAAAGTCCATGCAGACAGCCTTGGCGTGCCCAATGTGGATGTAGCCGTTGGGTTCGGGAGGAAATCGTGTCTGTATGCGGCCCTTGTTTTTGCCTTCAGCCAAATCGGCTTCAATGATTTGCTCTACAAAGCTGAGACTTTTCTTCTCCACTTTCTCGGTTTCCAATCTCTCTGTCATAGTGTGAATATTTTATTATTTATGTTTGCAAAGGTAGTGCAAATGAGTGAGAAAACATAAAGTTTGTGTGGATGTTTTTTCTTATGCAACCTTTTTATTGTGATATTTGACAATTCTCTCCCTGCGTAATTGCGGCGTTTGGGCGGCTGGGGCAGCAGAAAGGGGTGCTTGGATTGCCCGCCCCCTCAAGTGAACACACTATTCTTCAAATCCAGCTGCGTAATACCATTGCAATTTTTTGATGTCTTCATTGTACGTAAGGCCAAAACGAGTATATTTGTCCATGGGGAAAAACATGCTGACACCGCTATATTTTTGCCCGGTAACGTTGAAATCTTTAAAATTCACGTGGTTGTCGCTACACCATCTTGACGACGACTTTGAGTAGACGACAACCTTTTTTAGTTGTTCTTTCCATGCTAGGTAGCTGTCTGTGCTGATATTGTTAAGCATGAAGTCGTTGATGTCGTACATCACCCTTGTGTCGAACAGCGCCGATGTGTAGCCATAATAGTAAATAAGGTTATCTGTAGTCCATGGCCTGTTTTCCTTTAGCTCTGCCATTATCTTCTTTGTCTCGTAGGCCAGTTGTGGAAGCTCCGCCGTCTTGATTACGGAAATAGGTGTCTGATACTCTTCGTCGTATATCTGGTTGTTATAGATGTCTGCGATGGGGGAGTAAAAGTCCTCGCTCTCGCTGACCAGCAAAGGCACCAGTTCTCTGTATGGTGCCCCTTGTGCTGGAATCTCTGCGGGGGAGCCGATAATGTAGTCGCAGACATTGCGCAGCTCGTATGCCACCTCAATACATTGGAAATTGCAGCAGTCGGCAAAGATATATTTCATCTTGGGCAACCTGCCCAGTGCCTGTGCCAGCGAGGGAATGTTCAGCCATGTTCCGGTTGTTGAGGCTGTGTTATTGCCCGTGTCAATGCCAAAGGCCATCTGGCCGGCTTTTGATGATGTGGTGCTAATGGAGTCGTTATTGAACATCCAGCCGCTTGCGTGCCCCCAAAGTACCAGCGCATAGCTGTCGGCAGGATACCTGTCTTCTATCCACTTGATGGTCTCGTAGAACCGTTGCGGGTCGCTGGAAAGAAAGTCTTTCTGGATGCTGTATTGGCTGTCCTTGGTGACAGTTCCTTTGTCAATCTGTATGATGTAAGGAAGCTCCTGTGGTGTGGCCCTGTCAACAAAGGCAACGATATAGTTGCTGTCTGCAACTGAGGCAGAACCTTTCGCCATGTCGCTGATGTTGGCCAAAGCAATGTCCGACAGGTTGTTTTCTGCAGCCATATAGACGATGACCGTAGCCTTGGCTTTTGGCCGGACTGGACTTGGGATTGTTGCTTTCTCCTCGTCTCTGGAACAGGAGATTGTCATTGCGGCAGTTAAAAGTAATATTAGTAAATATTTCATTCTGTTTCATTTAATTTCTTACAAAGATACGCTTTTCTTATGAATAGTTAGTACCTTTGCGCTAAATTTGCAAAACGGAATGAAGGCTTTTTTTATCATATTCACTTTTTTGTGGTCGGTCGGGACTTGCGCCCAGATAAAAGAAGATGTACAGTGTGAGGACACGTGCAGACATATCCACGGCATAGACATGAGCCATTATCAGGGCGAGGTGTTTTGGGATGCGGTTGGCGACAACACCCATATGGCGTATGTTTATCTCAAGGCGACCGAAGGTGGTGACCATATTGACAGCCGTTACGAGCGCAACATTGAACTTGCCCATTCTCATGGACTGAAGGTGGGCAGCTATCATTTCTACCGTCCTCAGACAGAGCAGGGAAAGCAGTTGCACAACTTTATGACACAGTGTCTTCCCGGGCAGCAGGATTTAATACCAATGATAGATATCGAAACACGTGGAGGCTTGTCTGACAATGAATTTTGCGATTCCCTATTCAAATTTCTTGCTCTTGTTGAACGGGCTTACAGACAGAAGCCCCTTCTCTATACCTTTACGAATTTTTACAACCGGCATCTGCGCGGCAAGATTGATGGTTACCCTCTGATGATTGCGCAGTACACTGCTCGCGAGCCAGTCTTGGCGGATGAACGTGAAATCACTATGTGGCAGTATACGGGAAAGGGCCGGATTGAGGGCGTGAAGGGCTATGTTGACAAGAGCCGCTTTATGGGGCGGCATGGTCTGCGCGAAATTCGTTACAGGCATTAGTATAGTGTGAACGGTACTTGAAAATACACCTATTTTAATATTTAAATAAAAAGACAACGAAATATGGCAATAATCAAATGTCCAGAATGTGGCCACCAAGTGAGTGACCAAGCAAAGTTTTGCCCGAGCTGTGGAATTGAGATAGCGGGCAAGGTAATGAGGTGCCCCCATTGCAACGAGATAGTGTTCAAGAATCAGAAGATGTGCCCCTATTGCCATCAAATGCTTTCACAGCCAGCTGGAGTGGAAAACCATGAGACAGACGTGCAGACGTGTCAAGGTGTAGCTCCTGGCGAAAAGAATGAAACCTTGTCCTCTTCTGTGCAAACGCAAGTGAAGGAGCCGGCTAGAGGAAGCAACAAAAGGCGTAACTCAACACTGGTTATCGCATTCACCATATCCTTGGTGGCTGTTCTGGTGGGGTTCTACTTCTTCAAGTCTACTGCGGAGAAGCGTGAGATGGATGCCTATTTGAATGCGCGTTCCAGTTCGGAGCCAGCTGTGCTTCAGAGCTATCTTGACCAGTTTACAGATGCGCCAGTGGCTCATCGTGACACCATACAGAACATGCTGGAAATGCTCGGCAAGTTAGATGTTGAGTGGAATGATGCTGTGACCAATGGAACGAGAATGGCATTGGAACGCTATGTCAGACTTTTTCCCAACAGCATCCATGTGCAGGAGGCTAAGTTGAAGATAGACTCTCTTGACTGGGTGCAGGCAGTGGCGGCAGGGACGTCTGATGCTGTGCAGGATTATTTGACACGTTATCCTGACGGACTTTATGTTGACGAGGCTAACGATATGCTTCAAAAGCTGAAGGCTAAGGATGTTAGTGACACGGAAAAAGTAATGGTCAAGCAGCTGTTCACCCGCTTTTTTGACGCGCTCTCCAGCAAGGATGGGG
Organism: uncultured Prevotella sp.; assembly: GCA_937895845.1. Lineage (GTDB taxonomy): Bacteria > Bacteroidota > Bacteroidia > Bacteroidales > Bacteroidaceae > Prevotella. The sequence continues at coordinate 50,739 of CALBLK010000007.1, forward strand.
ATTTGCTGACTGCGGATGTGAACAATGTAATGACTTCTTTCCTTCACAGGGCCAATGCCACTAAAGCGGATGTTCTCGCATTTATGCACAAAATATATTCTCCAGAGGACATATCCTCAATGACTTTCCGTCAGAACAACGATTGGAAAATTGATAAGAAGGAGACCGATGACGGTGCCTATAACTATGCAGTGACTTTCTCGGTTGATCAGAAAATTGACCGCAGTGACAAATCCAAGGAGAGTTTCTGCACTTACAGAATCAAGTCTGTTGTGTCTTCGGATGGGAAAATCCTGGAGATGAATATGCAGAAACTCAACCAGTAGGAGATGACAAGCTCTGGCGCTTGAATTCCGAGCAGGTGATGGCTGTGGCAATAGCGACATTCAGGCTATCTGCGCCACCACCTGCCTGGAATTGTGGTATCAGTAGGCGCTTGTTGATTTTGGCTTTTATCTTTTCAGAAATGCCGTTGCCCTCGTTTCCCATGACAATGATTCCGTTGTGGGTCAGTTGTTGCTGGTAGATGTTGCTGCCGTCAAGCAATGTCCCATAGATGGGAAGGCCGTGCGGGGCTTCTTCAAGAAATTTGTCCAAATCAGTGTAGACCACATCTACCCGGGCGATGCTTCCCATTGTGGCTTGTATCACTTTGGGGTTGAAAGCATCGGCTGTGTCGCGGCTGCAAATGATCGTGCTGATTCCAAACCAATCGGCGATGCGTATAATTGTCCCCAGGTTACCCGGGTCTTGTACACCGTCAAGTGCCAGATAGAGGCCGTTCAGAGGAAGCGCAGACCAGAGATCTTCTTCAGACTGTGTGGCCTGGTGGGGGATAAAAAACAGGGCGAGCACCATCTGCGGGTGTTGTAGAAAACTCATTTTCCTCAGCTCCTCCTCGGTCACTTCCTCGAACGTAGCATCAGCGAATGGAGTGGGGGGGGCTTGCCGGGCGATGGTCATGCGCCATTCCTTTGTCCCGAACAGCCTGGCCGGAGGGTATGTTCTCAGTAAGTCTTCTACCACTTTGGGGCCCTCGGCAACAAATAGCCCCTCACGGAGGCGGTTTTTTTTCAACTCCAGTCCGTGGATATATTTCACCAGATTCTTACTCAACATAATCTTCTTTTTGAAAAAAGCCCTTTAAGTCTCAGCAAAATTACGAATATTATTTTAACTTTGCAAGACATTTTTGCAACACTGCTCAATCGAATGCCGTTTAGAAACAACATTATTTTCATCCTTGCTGCCTTTTTGATGGTGTCATGTGCCGAGTTGAAGTTTGTACCGGAAGACCGGTGCCTGCTGAACAAGGTGGATGTGCAGAGCTATGAGCAGACAGATCATGTTAACACCGGTCTCTTGAAATCGTATGTACGCCAGAATGCCAACTCACGTTGGTTTTCTGCTTTCAAAGTACCCTTGGGCCTGTATTCTCTGGCAGGTCGGGACTCTTCGAGATGGGTGAACAGGATACTGAAGTCAATGGGCGAGGCTCCGGTCGTCTTTGACTCCGTGTTTACTGCCCAGACCTGTGACAATCTGTGCAAGGAACTTCAGAACGAGGGGTTCCTGCGGTCGAAGGTGAAAGCCCATGTGGTGCGAAAAAAACGCAAGGTCAATGTCTGCTATCAGCTTTATCCCGGAGCAGCCTACCGTATACGTGGCATTGATTACGAAATACAGGACAGTGCCATAGCGCAACTCTTGTGCCTTGACGATACTGAGAACCGGGGGCTCAAGAGCGGTCAGCTCTTCGAGGTTGCCGCGCTTGACAATGAGCGCAAGCGTATCACGGACTTGCTGGCTAACCATGGCTATTACAAGTTTCACAAGGACTACATCACATACCGGGCGGATACAGTGCCCGGTTCTCCAGATGTAGACCTTGTCTTTGTTCTTCATAAGTATGTGAACCGTCAGAGTGGCGTGACTGCGCACCCTTGCTACCGGGTGCGCAGGGTTGCCTACGCCAGCGGCGAAGCTACCGACAGTGTCATCCACCTGCGGCCATCAGTGCTCCGAATGAACACCTCTATCCGTCCGGGATACCCTTATTCAGCCCGCGAACTTCGTGACACTTATAACCGTTTTGGGCGTCTGCAGGCCGTGAAATACACAAACATCTCATTCACAGAGGTTGATGGAAAGCAGCTTTTGGACTGTGGCATACTGATTAGCACGCAGAAACCGAGCACGATCAGTTTTCAGCCTGAAGGCACCAATACGGCCGGAGACTTCGGCGCGGCTGTCTCGCTGACTTATCAGAACCGCAACCTATTCAGGGGCGCTGAGGTGCTCAGCATGGAACTGAGGGGGGCTTTCGAGGCTGTCAAGGGGCTTGAAGACTATGCCAATGACAATTTTGAGGAGTATAGTGCGGAGACCAGGCTGCTCTTTCCGCGGTTCATTGTACCGTTCCTTTCAGCAGACTTCCGCCGTCGGGTCAATGCCACTTCCGAAGTGTCCATGCTCTATGACCTGCAGAACCGCCCGGAATATCACCGGCGTGTCCTGTCTGTGGCTTGGCGTTACAGGTGGTATGATGCCAGTCACCATGACCGTTACAATGTGGATGTACTCCAACTAAACTATGTATTCATGCCGTGGATTTCTGCCAAGTTCCGCCGTGACTATCTGGAGGACAACACAAACCGCAACGCCATCCTCAGATACAACTACGAAGATCTGTTTATCATGAGGTCGGGCTTTGGCTTCAATTATAACAATGGTGACTATGCGGTCAAGGCGAATGTGGAGACTGCGGGCAATCTCCTTGCACTCTGTTCAAGTCTGTTTACGATGCCGGTCAATGAGTTGGGCCAGAAAAAGCTGTTCAACATTGCTTTTGCCCAATATGTGAAGTTTGACCTTCAGTACACCCATAATTTCCGTATTGACTACAATAACACATTAGTGTTCCATGTGGGGATGGGCGTTGCCTACCCTTATGGGAACAGCACGATACTACCTTTTGAAAAACGGTATTTCTCAGGTGGTGCCAATAGTGTGCGCGGGTGGAGTGTGCGCGGGCTTGGTCCTGGAAAGTTTAGGGGAAAGGACGGCAACATTGACTTTATCAACCAGACTGGTGATATGAAGATAGATGTCAATCTGGAATACCGTGCCCACCTTTTTTGGAAATTAGGCGGAGCACTGTTTGTCGATGCAGGGAATGTGTGGACACTCCGTGACTATGCAGACCAGCCTGGCGGCCAGTTCTCCCTTGGCACCTTTCTGGCCCAGCTGGCTGTCGGTTATGGGCTTGGTTTCCGGTTCAACTTTGACTATTTTATCCTGCGGTTTGATTTAGGCATGAAAGCAATCAATCCGGCTTACGAGGAAACAGACTTGCATTATCCCATCCTGCATCCGCGGCTTAGCCGTGATTTCACATTCCACTTTGCGGTTGGTTTGCCTTTCTGAGTTGCCGGGGTGTGTAGAACAAGCTACTACAGGGTGTTGAAGCAGCTGACCAGCTTCTTTTTGTACATACGACCAACTTTAACGTAGTCAATCTTGTCAAAGGGTGGATAGAAGCGGCAAATGCTGTCGTTCACCTCCAAGAGATAGTTGATGTTGATGATAAAGCGCTGGCTTACCTGCACAAAACGGTTGTCCAAAGCCTTCAGAGACTCGTTGTTAGCGTTTCGCTTCAGCTTGATGGGGTCTTTGCGGTAGGCCAAGACAACCTCCCATGCCCTCTGCTCGTGGTTGAATCTGAAGAGGCCGATGTCTTTTAGGTGAACCAGTCTGAAGTCGGTTGCGTTGGTATAGAACAGCAGTTTCTCCTTGTTTGGTGTGCTGGCCAGCGTGTCAATGCTTGGCGTGCCAAAGGGCTTGGGTGGTATCCGCTCCTCGAAAGCCCTTTTCACGACACAGTCAAGCTCGTTGGCATCAAGGGGCTTGGACAGATAGTCAAAGGCATTGTTACGGAATGCAGAAAGCATGTCGTGTCTGTGGCTGGTGTACATGACCACCTTGCAGTATGTGTCGGTAAGTTCCTTTATCCGACTCAGAAAGTCAATGCCGGTCATGTCTGGTAGATCAACGTCAAGAAAGATAAGCTCTGGTCTAACATCAAGGGCTAGCTTCACCCCAATCTCTCCTGTGTTTGCTGTTTCGCAGAGGTTTATTTCTTTGTAGTCTTTCAGCTTGTCCGCCAATGTGACTACGGCATCAGTATCGTCATCAATAATCAGTGTCTTCATTGTAGCTTTGGTATTTAGGTTTCCGTATGTTAATGTGTTCCTTGTTTTTTTTTATTTGCAAAAATACAAATAGAAAATTTGAAACACCGTTCTTACACTTCCGATTCTTCACAATAGTGGAAAAAAAAGATACAAATTGTGGCTCCCTGCTGCATTTTTGACTTGTTTTTGGTATAACGTTCAGCCTGTTTCAAGTGATTTGCAGTTTGACATGAAACACAGTCCAAATGCTTTCAATGGGACAAAAAATACTATGAGGAGGAATAGAATTACAATTTATTGTTGTATTTTTGCAGAAAAATAAGAAGATTGCTAACAATTTATGGTACACAACATCTTTAAAGGACTTGGCATAGCTTTGATAACTCCTTTCCGCGCCGATGGCACTGTTGACGAGGAGGCACTTGCCCGTTTGGTTACCTATCAGCTTGACAACGGTGCTGACTTCTTCTGTATCTTGGCGACAACCGGGGAGACACCCTGTTTGACCGCCGAAGAGAAACTCCGCATCAAGAATCTTGTTGTTCAGACCGTTAACCACAGAGTGCCAATCTTGATGGGGTGCGGCGGCAACAATACGGCATCTGTTGTCAGTGAACTGAAAAGTGGAGACTTCAAGGGTATTGACGGCGTGCTGAGTGTGTGCCCGTATTACAACAAGCCCTCGCAGGAAGGGCTGTATCAGCATTTTAAGACGATAGCTGCCGCGACGAAACTTCCTGTGGTGCTTTATAATGTGCCGGGACGGACCGGCGTGAACTTGAAGGCGGAAACGACAGTCAGGCTGGCGCGTGACTGCCATAACATTGTCGCTGTCAAGGAAGCCAGCGGGAGCCTGGAACAGGTCGATGAGATAATCAAGAACAAGCCCTCTGGCTTTGATGTCATTAGTGGTGATGACGCACTGACTTTTCCCATGGTTTCGTGTGGTGCTGTTGGTGTCATTAGTGTGATTGGCAACGCTCTTCCAAAGGAGTTCTCAAAGATGATCCGTCTTGAATTCCGTGGGGAGTATGAGGGTGCCCGGAAGATCCATCACAAGTTTACTGACCTTTTCAGCCTCCTCTTCATTGACGGTAATCCGGCCGGAGTGAAGGCTATGCTCCATGAAATGGGGATGATAGAGAACGTGCTTCGTCTGCCTTTGGTTCCAACGCGTATATCTACCCTTCAGCGCATGAGTGAGATTATGAAAGAACTGAAACTTTAAACCCCAATTGGTCATTAGGTTTCGAGTCATGTAGCTGTTTGTTTCGGACAGCTTGCGGGTTGTGACATTCAATGCAGCTCGTCTCATTTCTTCCTCGGTGACTGCGTGTATGCGCTGCAAATGCAGACGCTGGTGATGCCCATTGCCAAGTCCGCTTGTAGATGCGCTTTCCAGAAACGTCCCCCGGGACGAGGCTTGATGGCTGATTTTGGCTTAAAAGTGGTAAAAGGTTTTGTATTGTTTCCTGTTTGCACTATCTTTGTATGCTGAAAGAAAACAATGTTTGTACATGAGATTTAATGGCAATCATACCGGTCAGAACAATTACAATTGGTTTGAGGTTAAAGCTGACTGTGGTCTGCTTGAGTTCCTTTTAGCCAACGTTCAGGAGAGCCGCAGCAAGATAAAGTCAACCCTCCAGGGGCGGGGTGTCAAGGTTGATGGCAAGTTTGTAACCCAATTTGATTTTCCTTTGAAGCCGGGCATGAAAGTGGCTGTGAGCCGCTCGAAGCGCACCCAACACCCGTTCAAGAACAGGTATGTTAAAATTGTATATGAAGACCGCTGGCTTATCGTGGTTGAGAAGAATGTAGGCATACTCTCCATGGCTGCTGGCCACTCTTCGCTAAATGTGAAGGCGGTGCTGGACGAATATTTCCTTCGCTCGCGGCAGAAATGCCGCGCCCACGTTGTGCACCGGCTTGACCGTGACACCAGTGGCTTGATGGTTTATGCCAAGGACATGGAGACAGAGCAGACCTTTGAGCACAATTGGCATGATATCGTTTACGACCGTCGCTATGTAGCGGTGGTTAGTGGAGAGATGGAAAACGACGAAGGCACTGTTGCCAACTGGCTGAAAGATAACAAGGCCTATGTCACCTACTCTTCACCAGTGGATAACGGCGGAAAATATGCAGTCACCCATTATCGTGTGCTCGGCCGTACGGTCAGTCATTCACTGGTTGAGTATAAGTTAGAGACGGGGCGGAAGAACCAAATCCGTGTCCACTCTGCGGATATGGGACATCCGGTTTGTGGCGATGTAAAGTATGGAAACGGTGACGACCCCCTCCACCGTTTGTGTCTGCATGCCTATGTGCTGTGTTTCACACATCCTGTGACAGGAGAGCGGATGGAGTTTCAGACCATGATTCCTGCGGGGTTCAAACATTTGTTCAAATAAAAAGGTTTTCAGTTATAATGATGGAGAGTTCTGTTCCTTATATCATAGCTCTGGCCATGGTGGTTATCGGGCTGTTGCTTGTCAAGAAAATAGCAGGCTGTGTCTTCAAAGCCGTTGTGATATTCATCCTCTTTGGGGCACTCTCGGCACTTTATTATTACAGCAAGTCCAAGGGGCTTGTCTGACAGAGAGACCCTCCATACGCAAACCAGCTTTACAACAGAAGGCCTATGGTGACCGTAAGCCCGTAGACAAGAATGTTGCGTGCGGTCTGGCCAAGGCAGACATTGAGCTCCTTGCCACGTCTGATACGCGCAATGTTTGTATAGGTGAGAATGTGCAGTGCCAGGTAGGCGAACGGAAACAGAAAAGCCATCGGATGCCCCCCTGCCCAGTAGGTGCAGCCCATGAGAAAGGCCGTGCAGCCGGTTGCGAGATAGAGTTGCAGTGTCTTTCGCTCACCCAGTTTTACGGCCAGCGTGTTCTTGCCTGCTGTGCGGTCGGTGAATCTGTCACGGAAATTGTTGACCAGAAGCAGTGCGTCAATGGCGATGCCACAGGCCAAGGAGCCAATGAACACTTGCCAAGTGCAGGTGTGTAGCTGGATGTAGTAGGTGATGCAAACTGGAACAATGCCGAAAAAGATAACAACCAGCAAGTCGCCAAGTCCAATGTAAGACAGGTGGGTGGTGTAGAGGAAGCAGAACACCACACAGACCACACCAACCAGAATCATCTCCAACCCGCCGAAAAAGACGAGCGGTAGCCCGCACGCACAGGCCAGGCATGTTGTCATGGCAATGGCATGTTTCATTGCCCTTGGGCTGACCCACCCCTGGGCGCAGGCGCGGGGCGGCCCAAGCCTGGTCTTGTTGTCGTCCGTTCCTTTCGTATAGTCAAAGAAATCATTGATAAGGTTGGCGTCAATCTGCATCAGCAGTGCGAAAATCATGCAGATGGCGGCAGCTGTCCATGAAAAACAGTCACCCTGGTATTGCTTACTGTCGGTATAGGCCTGTGCAAGTCCTATCAGCACTGGCACTGCTGCACCCGAGAGTGTCTTCGGGCGCGAGGCAATGAGCCATGCTTTGGTTGAGTTCTGGCGTATGGACGAAGTTGTCATTTTCATTTTAGTTTAAACAATTTGCAAATTTAAGCATTATTGTGTAAATTTGCAATGCCTCTGTCCGTTGAAGTGCGGGCATGTTATGATTTATTAAACCTCCATTACCCATTACACTATGGAACATCCCAGTCTGGACTTGGTCGCTTTTGTTGAAACCAATGTTCTTCCACGATACGCCGCTTTTGATGCAGCCCATAACCTGTCTCATGTTACAGGTGTCATCCGACGCTCGCTTGGGCTTGTTCGCACCACTGGGGCTGACATCAACATGGTTTATGTGATAGCTGCCTATCATGACCTTGGACTGTCCGGACCCAGAGCCATCCATCACCTTACGGGAGGGCGCATCCTTGCGGCGGATGCCCGGCTGAAGCGGTGGTTCTCACCTGAACAAATCAGGGTGATGAGTGAGGCTGTGGAAGACCATCGGGCATCTGCTTCTCACTCGCCCAGAAGTATTTATGGAAAGATTGTTGCCGAAGCCGACCGCGAGTTGGAACCCTCAACCGTTTTCACACGCATCATCCTCTATGGGCTTGACCACTATCCTGAAATGGACAAAGAGGGGCACTGGCACCGCTTTGTTGAACATTTAGATAACAAATATTCTGCTCACGGCTACATTAAGCTGTGGATTCGTGGCTCTGAAAACGAGCGTAATCTCATGCTCGTGCGTAAGCTGGCAGCAGACCCCAAACGGCTCAGACTGCTTTTTGACGAACTTTATGGCCGCTTAGTTGAAAAAGTTCCACGACACACCGACACGTAACACCCTTCCATTGAGAGGGTAGTGGGGGATCAGAAAATATTTCTTATTGCCGTTACCTGCATTGGCATGGCTGAACATCAGAAAGAAACGGGTGTGCTTTAAGTGCAGGTTGGCATAGGCATCAACAAAGGGATAGCCGCCAAGCTTGGTTTTGCTACCTCTGTTCTCCTGAACGGCAAATTGGTTAAGCTGGGGACAGAACTCTGGGGCAAAGTAGTTGGTGAAGAAATAGGCGTCGCCTCCCAACTCGACAGCCAGCTCTTTCACTATTTTGAATTTGATGAACAGATTGGTGAAAAGGTTGAGCCGGGGTACAGGAAGCACATCCTCCTGACTGCTTTTCTGATAGGTGAGGATGTTTTCCCAATTCAAGATGCCAAGCCTGATGTTCTGCTGAAGTTGCGCCGTCAGCAGGTTTATGTTGCTCTTGCACTGCCTGGTACCGGCAGACATTTGTGTGTGCGTGTCTCCGCTAACCTGGTAGCTCATGCCAAAATAGGTGTAGTTCTGAATCTCCTCTATGGCCACGCGCAACCGTGTGTCTGTCTTCCTGTAGGTGAACAGTCCCTCTACCCTTGTCCTTGTCTCCTTGGATAGGCCTTTGTCGTCCCACCACAAGTGTTTTGAATGGTAGTTGCGCTGGTAGAATGTTGGGTTAAGGCGGTAGAAATGGGCCTTCCCCTCCAATGTCACGGTGTCTCCAAACAGCGGAAAGTTGATGTCTGTACTGAAGTCAAGCTTGATTTGCCCTGCGTCCTCACCCGCGAGCCATGTCTCCGCCAGCAGGTTGTAGTGGAGTGTCCTGCCCTGTGTCTTGACAATCTGGCCGCCTATACTCACATTGTGCTCGTTCCATCTTTCCAGCACATAGCCGTCGAATGACCCTTTGGGGGCAAGGGCTGGCATGTCATACCTGCGTAACTCATGGCTGGCAAACACCTTTAAGCCGGCCTTGGCATACCTGTTGAACCCTTCAAGCAGCGCTATGGCCAATGTGTTTTTGACGCTCAGCAGTTTGGTCTGGTCGTAGATGGAGTCACCGCCGTAGCTGCCGTCCTTGTCATAGTTATAATAGGTGTTGGCATAGTAGCTTTTGGGAGTGTCGTAGGCTTGGTATATACGGTCGTAGCGGTTGATGTCCAGGGTGTGGATGAAACTGGTTACAGGGACATATTCTTTTTTCATGGTTGCATCAATCGAGTCCTGGATGGCCTTGGCCGCCAGCAGGCTGTCCAGTTCCCCCTGACTGTCAATCTTTATTCTCGATGTGTCTGCGACAAGGCTTTCCTGTATGGCCGACTCGTCGCCAGCAATCTTCGCACCTTTGGGCCTTCCCATGGGTTGCGCGGCAGTTCCCTTCTCCCTGTCCCCCGGTCTGCGGCCACTCTCGGTGACCTCCTCTTGCTCATGCTTGTTGGCGTTGTCTTTCTTGGATGCTGCTGCAAACTGTCGTGCCTTGATCTCTTCCTCTGTCATTTTCACCTTGCGGTAGAACCCGATGTTATAGCGGTGGGTGAGGAAGAAATGCAGACAGTTGTTGCGGTTCCAGTTGTTTTGGAGCAGCGTGGGTATCTCATTTTCTGCATAGTTGTCCGTGTAGCTCTCAGGGTGGGTGATATAGTTGTCATTGGCGATGCCTCCGTTCTCAGCTGCTTTTTGGTGATAGGTGGAGAAAACAGTGTGCATATGATACTTGTCGCCGATGTAGGAGGCGAAGAGGCTGGCGCCAAAATGTGATGTGCTTTGGCTGCTGTAATAGCCTCTGGCATAGGCATAGTTCAGGTTGAATCCAAGTCCAAGGCGCTTGCCGGCATTGGTGGCAAACCAGGCGTCAATGTGGTCTTCGCCGTTGGTCTTGTTGCCACAGTTGTCGTAAGAAATATTGGTGAACGGCGAGAGGGTGTTTGTGAAGTGAATCTGGTCTGGCTGCTTGGTCACATAGCTGTAAGGCTGCGTGAACATGAACTGCGCTGGCAACGGTCTGTCAATGACTATGCGGCTCTCACGTGCCGTGTAATTGTTGCCAGTGGTGTTGTATTCGCCATGGAGCCCAGTGTTAAAGATGGTGTTTTGGTACAGGTGGGGCAGCGTGTCTATGGCAGTTGGGGTGATATCACCGAATCTGCGGTCCACAGTCCATGCGTGAATGCCAATGGGTATTTCTTTTTCCTTGGTTGTGTCATTGCTTAGCTTGTTGAAGTTCCTGTTCTCTTCATTCTGTCCAGTGCGGTTTAATCCGTTTATGTCCGGTGAATTGAAATCTTGTGCAAAAGATGGAGTTGAACTTAGTGCCAACACGAGTAATAAGGGCAAGGACTTCATTTAGAGTTTCAATAATCTGATAGCTGATTCCGCAAATTTGATGGCAATGGCAGCATAGATAATAACTTTTCCTGTCTCAACATTGCCTTGATACCAAAGAATCATACCGGCTATTGCCGCTATGATAAATATCAAATTGAGCGCGTTGCGCACAATCGTAATTGTTTTGTGCAACTGGTTTGGACGCCTGTGGCGGCGTTCCTGAAGGCTGTTGTCCTGGCTGTCGGTGTCAAGCATTGGCATGAGCGTTTACTTTAGCAGACTTGCAAACTTGTTGAAGATGTAGTCCTTCCTGTCAATTGTCTTCTTGCGAAATTTTCCTGACACGCGTGACAGCTTTTTCTTATTCTTTTTCAACCCATATTGATCTGTAATCCATTCCTCTGCCTTGTAGGTAGTGGGCTGGCGCTCCTCATCGTAGAGGTAGTAGATGCGGTTCATTGTCACTTCGGCTTTTCCGTCACGGCACTGCACGGCCAGGTTATACATCAGTCTTGTCCGGTCAAGCACGAGGGCTTTGTTCTTGAATACAAGCCATTCCTGATAATAGCCCACTATTTCGTGCTTGTCCTTGTCGGCCATAACAATGCGGCTCTGCTCAAACTGGTTCTTCTCTTTTGTCATCTTGGTCATTTGAGCCAATAGAATGTTGTAAATCTCTTGCCCCGACTTGCCTGGCGCGTCAATTGTCTTGCTGAACACCACCTTGCCACCAACCACAGGGACGGCTCCTGCCAAGTATTTCTGGTCGGGGTTGAAAGTCTTTCCGCCTGCGGTCTCTTCTGGCATCTCCCATGTGTTCTGGGCTACAGCCATCATTGGAAATAATGCCATGATGGCAACAAACAGTTTCTTCATCGTTAATTACCTTTAGTGATTTTAGCGTGTACCTGTGCAAAAGTACAAAAAAATGGACAATAATAATGAGGTGCCGCTGAAAACACTTTCAAACTTTACATATTTTAAGATGAATGGCCACCCTGTTCTTTCAGTTTTGCCAATTCATCACGGTATTGCGCCGCTTGGATGAAATCCAATTGCTTGGCCGCTTCTTTCATCAGTTTAGTTAGCTCCTTTGTCCGCTGCTCCAAGGCCTTTTTGCTTTTATACTCCGGCTGCGGCTCGGCCGCAATCATTGATTGGCGGCCACTCTCTTGTGGGACAGTACAGCCCCCCAGGCTGGAGGCCGCAGGGCGCAGGGTGGCTCTTTCTATGTTACGCTCTGTCTCAGTCTCCATTGCGAGTGTCGCGCGTTTCCGCTTCTCTATCTGCCTGGGCGTGATGCCGTGCTCTTCATTGTATTGCATCTGCTTGATTCGGCGGCGTGCGGTCTCATCTATGGTTTTCTGCATACTTTCGGTGATTCTGTCGGCATACATGATCACCTTCCCGTTTACGTTTCGTGCTGCACGGCCGGCGGTCTGGGTCAGGCTGCGATGGTTGCGCAGGAAACCCTCCTTGTCAGCGTCAAGGATGGCTACCAATGACACCTCGGGGAGGTCAAGGCCCTCGCGCAGCAAATTGACACCGACCAATACCGTATAGACACCAGATCTCAAATCCTCCAATATCTTGATGCGGTCAAGCGTTGCAACGTCACTGTGAATGTAGGCGGTTTGAATCCCCTGGTTCAACAAGTACTCAGTCAGTTCCTCTGCCATTCTCTTGGTCAGTGTGGTGACCAGCACTCGCTCGTCTTTCTCATTTCTTATTCTAATCTCCTCCGTAAGGTCGTCTATTTGGTTCTCGCTGGGTCTGACTACAATTTCGGGGTCCAGCAGTCCTGTCGGACGGATAATCTGCTCGACAACGACACCGCCAGCCTGCGCCAGCTCATAGTCTGACGGGGTGGCGGACACATAGATAACCTGGTTAATCTCCTCCTGGAACTCCTCGAATGTAAGGGGGCGGTTGTCGAAGGCAGCGGGAAGTCTGAAGCCATACTCAACCAGATTGGTCTTGCGCGCCCTGTCCCCTCCGTACATTGCACTTATTTGCGGGATGCTCACGTGGCTCTCGTCAATAATCGTCAGAAAGTCTTTCGGAAAGAAATCCAGCAGACAGTAAGGGCGCTCTCCGGGCTTGCGCCCGTCAAAATACCTGGAGTAGTTTTCAATGCCAGAACAATGTCCAAGTTCTTTGATCATCTCCATGTCATATTCGACACGCTCCTTGATGCGGTTGGCCTTGACAGTGTCCCCCAGCTCGGTGAAATATGCAATCTGTTTTGTAAGGTCGTCTTGGATGTTGCGGATGGCAATGTTGGTCTGTTCCTGCGTGGTTGTGAAGAGGTTGGCGGGATAAAGCTTGTACTCGCTAAAAGATGCCAGCCGGTCCATTGTTTCCATGTCCAGCTCCTCTATACTGTCAACCTCATCATCCCAGAAGGTAACCCTCACCACGGTCTCGCTGTAAGCCACAGCGATATCAACAGTGTCTCCCTTTACCCTGAAGCACCCTCGTTTCAATTCCAGGTCGTTGCGTGAGTACAAAGACTGCACGAGCTTCCGTAGCAAGTTGTTGCGGCCTATGTTCTGGCCACATTTGATTTCAATGACATTCTCGGAAAGTGCAACAGGGCTCCCCATGCCATAGATGCAGCTGACAGACGAGACGACCACCACGTCGCGTCTGCCTGAAAGTAGGGCAGAGACCGCTCTCAGTCTGAGGCGGTCTATTTCCTCGTTGATGGCCAGGTCTTTCTCTATGTAGGTGTCTGTGGTCGGCAGGTAGGCCTCGGGCTGGTAGTAGTCGTAGTAGCTGACATAGTACTCCACGGCGTTGCCGGGAAAGAATCCGCGCATCTCCTCGTAGAGCTGGGCCGCCAGGGTCTTGTTGTGGCTCAGTATCAAGGTGGGGCGCCGGGACTCGGCTATGACGTTTGCCATGGTGAATGTCTTTCCCGAGCCAGTGACACCCAGCAGCACTTGGGCGCGCTCGCCACTCTCCAGTCCTTTCACCAGCTCGCGTATGGCCTCTGGCTGGTCGCCTGTGGGCTGGAACGGTGATGTGATGTGAAATTCGCTCATGCTTTTGCAAAATTAAGCATTATCGCTGAAACAGCTACTGTTTTGCTGCCTGTTTTGTCCTGTACACATAAAAAAGGTAAAAAGCGATAGTGCGTTTTTGCCAGTTTTGGAAAAATGCGTAAATTTGCACTCAAAAATTCAATGTGAATGAAGAAAAATGCCTTCGCCGGTATATGTGTGGCTCTGTTGCTGAGTAGCTGTGCCTCGGAATTTAACCGTGTTTACAAGTCTACCGACTATGACTATAAATATGAGTACGCAAAGGAGTGCTTTGCCCGTGGCAAGTATGGACAGGCTATCAGCTTGCTGCAAGAGCTGGTGACCATCCAAAAAGGCAAAGACAATGCGGAGGAGTGTCTCTATATGTTGGGTATGGCTTCTTATTGCAACCATGACTATGAGAGTGCATCGGCAACTTTTAAAAAGTATTTTTCATCCTATCCCAAGGGAACTTATGCTGAACAGGCGGCCTTCTACATCGGCCAGTCCTTGTATGAAAGTACACCTGAACCACGTTTGGATCAGACACCGACCGTGGGCGCAATAACGGCTTACCAGCAGTTTTTGGACTATTTTCCAGACTCGAAGGCCAGACAGACGGCGCAGGACAGGCTTTACGAACTTCAGGACAAGCTGGTGATGAAAGAGCTGCTTTCGGCAAGGCTCTATTACAATCTGGGCGGCTATTTTGGTAACTGTATAGGTGGCGGTTCTAACTATGAGGCTTGTATTATCACGGCGCAGAACGCCCTGAAAGCCTATCCCTACACTAAACTCCGCGAGGAGTTTGCCGCGCTGATTATGAAGAGCAAGTTCGAGCTGGCCCAGCAGAGTGTGGAGGAGAAGAGGCTCGACCGTTTCCGTGATGCAGAAGACGAGTGCTACGGTTTCTTGAACGAATATCCCGATAGCAAGGAAGCTCCCACAGCCCAAAAATACATTAAGAAATGCAAGCGGATGACCGGAGAAACCAAAGACGGTGATGCCGAATGACAAGAATAACGACTCTAAATATTACACTTCAAAGATAAAACTTTTAACATAAATGGATTACAAGAAATCGAAAGCTCCGGTGAATACCGTGACAAGAAACATTATGGATCTTTGTGAGGACACCGGCAACATCTATGAGAGCGTGGTCATCATCTCAAAGCGTGCAAACCAAATTTCGGTGCAAATCAAGGAAGACCTGAGCAAGAAGCTGGCAGAATTTGCCTCATATAATGATAGCTTGGAAGAGGTGTTCGAGAACCGCGAGCAGATAGAAATCTCCCGCTATTACGAAAAGCTGCCCAAGCCCTCCTTGTTGGCTACGCAAGAGTTTATTGAGAACAAGATTTATTGGCGTGACCCCTCGAAAGACAGCTTGAACGGCCAGCAGCGCCCTGCCGAAGATTAAACAGCACAGGTTATTCAGTATGATTCAGCGTATCCAGACAGTCTACCTATTGTTGGCTGTCATTTTTTCTGTTGTGGCGTTGTGCCTGCCCATTGGCACCGTTGAGGTTTCTGGTCAGACAGCCTTGGGTGGTTCGCAGACTGTTGCCACTGTTTATAACTTGTGGGTTGTGGGAAATGGTGCGTGCCGCTTTGTCACATTCCCACTCTTTGTCTTGCTTGTTTGTGCGGCTGCCTTGGCCTGTTATGCTATATTTGGCTATCGCAACCGCATGTCACAGGCCCGTCTGTGTCTCTTCGTGTCCTTTCTTCTTTTGGGGTGGCATGTAGTCTATGCGGTTTACAGCCGTGTGCTGGCTGTGCCCGCAGACGGTCAGTCGTTCAGTGTTTCTTTGGCTGCAGCATTGCCGTTTCTGTCCCTCGTCCTTTGCGTGATGGCGCGCAGGGCGATTATTGCTGATGAAAGGTTGGTGCGGGCTGCGGACCGAATACGATGAAGTGGCTGTCTCCTCGATATAAGAACCGCTTTCTCTTGGCATTCTTCGCCTGTGTCGTGGTGATGGCCATGGGAAAGGCGGCCTTTTCGTTCGTGGAAGGGCGCAATAGTAATTCAGCGCGCGTACCCTTTGATACGGTCAGCCTTTCGCTTGACACCTCTGCCGTGTTGCGGTCTGACAGCTTGTGTGCCAGAAAATGGCAAGAGCCGTACCATCGGATTTTCAGTGTCAGTTCTTTTAAAAACACCTTTCCTGACATGAATGACGTGCAGCTTGGTGCTGCGCGGAAGTATGGCGTCTCGCCTGTTGCCGACCGTAATGAGGCTGAACATCGGATGAAAGAGCTGGTCTATGTAGGTGCCGATCCCTATTTCCATGTTGACAATCTGAAAAGCAGTGTGCCTTATCTGGTCCCAAGGGCAGCGGTGTTGCTCCATGATATTGGGCGTACTTTTTACGACAGTCTTTATATAAAAGGTATTCCGCTACATCAGATTATCGTGACCAGCGTGCTTCGCACAAAGAAAGACGTGCAAAAACTGCGGAAAGGGAACGGAAACGCAACTGAAAACAGTTGCCACCTTTATGGGACTACGGTGGACATCTGCTATAACAGGTATAAGACCGTGGAGCCACCTGAAGGGCCGAAGCGACGTGTGGTAAGGAATGACTCCTTGAAATGGGTGCTAAGTGAGGTGCTGCGCGATTTCCGTGCCCGAGGGCGCTGCTTTGTGAAGTATGAGGTCAAGCAAGGATGCTTTCATCTGACTGTCAACTGAAAGCGGAAAACGCGAAAAGGCGTTGCTTGCTGTTTGAACAACCGCGTGTTTACGACTTCTTCTTGCTGCGGCGGCTGAAAAGATGTCCGTATCGGTTCATGAGCTTGCGCACCAGCATGAACGTGTCAAAAGCAGTAATGCCGTTGCTGATAATGCTTGTCACAAGCTCACCTTTGGTGGTGGCTCTCTTTGGCGTGACCAGCGTGTGCCACACTGCTCCGATTTCCTCCCCTTTCTTGCTGATGGCTTTTGACAGCGCCAACTTCTGTTCCTCTATGTATTCCAAGGTTATTGGGGGCTTGCTATTGCTGAATGTCGTCATGTCGACAGGAATAAGGTTTTGGAAAAATGTCAGTCTTCAAGGAGAATGCCCGCCATCAGCTTGGTCAGAGGCCGCTCTATCCATTGCTTCCGAAACGCTACGGTAGCTGCCAGCGCTGCGAGGAACACAAGGGCCACAATGGCAAATGCACTTGCCGTTCCTATGGCAGGGGCCATCCAGTAGACAGCCGCGAAAGAGGCGTAGAACAACACAGCGACGCTAAGGGTCAACAATAAAATGGCCAAGGCCAGGGCGGTGAAAAGTTTCACCACCTTGGCGGCCAAATCAAATTTGATGTACTCCTTTTTAAGCTCCGCATATTCTTTTAGAGCCTCAATCAGCTGTACAATGGATTCTATATTCTTGTCGCTTGATAGCATGGGCGTGCTTTTGTTCCGGGCCGCTTACTCAGCAGGGGCGGCCTCCTGGATGTTGTCAACAAGGTCACAAACCTCTTTGTGGCTGAGCTTGATGTTGTGTTTCTTCAGAAAATCGTCAACGGCATCCGTTATTTTGGCACGGGTGTCCGTTCCTTTCTCTGGTGCCAACAAAAGACCTACCACTGCGCCGGCCAAGGCTCCGCCCAAGAAAGCGCTGATATAACCTAAACTTTTCATCAATCTAAATTTTAAAGGGTTAGACATTCATTTCTTGTTCTTCATTGCAAAAATACAACATTTACTTGAAAATGCAATGGCTTAACCCCTCCTTTTTACGGTTAATTTTCCGTAATCATGTCCTTTTGAGGCGCTGCCTGGCCTGCCCGCAAGGCCTTGTTTCATGGAGTTTTGGCTGTGTCGCGGTGCAATTCCCTGCCCGCCGCCTATCCTTGGTGCCGTCTACGTGAACTGTACGGCAGGCCGGATGGTAGTCCTGCCTCGTCAGGTCTGTGCCGGCCTGTTTTGGCAAGATTTTGCGCTGGTGCCGGAAAACGGCCGCTTCTGTTGTGCCACACGGCCAGTTTTACCGCGCGAAACGAACTGTCTTGCACGCTGGAACAGTCCGTTCCGCATCCTGAAACGAACCGTTCAGGCGTGCAAGACGGCCCGTGTTTTCGGCGCAAGGTGCTTTTAGGCTGAATGGCAGCGTGGCATTTAACAAACTTTATGTGCCGTTTGTACAGCCATTTGCGTGATATTTTGTAATTTCGCACTGACTATTTCAAAAGTGCATAAACTGCAAGAGCAATCATAATAAATATAAAAATAAAAGACATGAGAAAGTACGTGGTAATGTGTGCAGGCCTCAGCCTCACCTTGGCCTTTACCGGCTGCAAGTCGAGTGAGAGTGCCTACAAGAAAGCCTATGAAAAGGCGAAAGCCCAGGAAACAGTCCAGCAGTCACCTGCCGAGAGCGAGCAGAATGCCATTGTGGCCCCAGTGCAGGAGAAGGCAGCCAACGACGTGAAGGTCGTTGACAATGCCGACAATGTGCAGGTGCGCCAGGAGCGTGTGTCGTTGGTCAATGGCAGTGGCCTGAAGAGTTTCAGCGTGGTGGTAGGCTCGTTCTCCCTGAAAGCCAATGCAGAGGGGTTGCAACAGCGCTTGCGTGACGCCGGCTATGATGCCCAGCTGGTGAAAAACGATGAGCGTAATATGTACCGTGTTGTTGCCACGACGTTTGACAACAAGGCAGATGCTGTGACAAGCCGGAATGAGCTGAGAGGCAAGTATGCTGACGCGTGGCTGCTTTATAACGGCGCCCACTGATAAGGATGGGCCGCATCCTATCCATTGATTACGGACGGAAAAGAACAGGGCTGGCAGTCACCGATTCCTTGCAAATTATTGCAGGAGGACTGGCGACTGTCGCCACTTTGAGTCTGTTTGAATATCTGAAGTCTTATGTGGAGCGCGAACAGGTGGAGCTGGTCGTGATGGGCGAGCCCTGTCAGACCAATGGAAGGCCGAGTGAGAACATGGCCCGTGTCAAGGCCTTCGCCCAGCGGTGGGCGAAGGCGTTTCCCCAGATTCCGCTTGTTTTCTACGATGAGCGTTTTACCTCTGTGCTTGCCCACAAGGCGATGCTTGAAGGCGGCTTGAAGAAACAGGCGAGGCAGAACAAGGCACTGGTTGATGAAATTAGTGCCACCATTATTTTACAGGACTACATGAATTCCAGGAAATTCAAAAGATGATTTTACCAATCTATACTTACGGGCAACCCGTGCTGCGGAAGGTGGCTGAGGACATTGATGCAGAATACCCCAATCTAAAGACATTTATTGATGACATGTTCGAAACCCTTGCCGAGTCCGAGGGTATCGGGCTGGCTGCGCCTCAGGTCGGACGGGCCGTCCGTGTCGTTGTGATAGACCTTGATGTCATCTCCGGTGATTTTCCTGAATACAAGGGCTTCAAGAAAGTCTTTATCAACGCACACATTCTTGAAACGGATGACAGCCTGACAGACACGATGGAAGAGGGGTGCCTCAGTCTGCCTGCCATCCACGAGAAGGTGACCCGCCCGAAACGCATCCATGTGCAATATCTTGATGCGGAACTGCAACCGCATGACGAGTGGGTGGAGGGGTACCTGGCGAGGGTGATGCAACATGAGTTTGACCACCTTGACGGAAAGCTGTTTGTTGACCGCATATCACCCTTGCGCAAGCAGCTGATCAGGAATAAGCTGCGAGCGCTGTTGCAGGGAAAGTTCCGTTGCGGTTATAGAACCAAGGTTTTTTTGAGAAAATAGTTGCTGTTTTCAAGGGCAAGGTGTAAAAGGTGAGGATTGTTTTCGTTGCGTTCTTTGCTGTGTTGCCGTATGTCGTCGGCGCGCAGTTCAACACAGACCGACTGCTGATGATAGGGCGCAGCGCGCTCTATTATGAAGACTATGTCTTGTCAATCCAGTATTTTAACCAGGCCATCAGTGCCAAGCCATATCTCTATGAGCCTTGGTATTACCGGGGAATGGCCAAATATTATCTGGAGGATTTCGCCGGAGCAGAGCAGGACTGCTCAAAGGCACTGGAGCGAAACCCTTATGTCGTAGGGCTGTATGAACTGCGCGGGCTGGCACGCATACAGCAGAAGAAGTATGCCGAAGCTGCAGATGACTACACGGTTGCCATCAGGTACGCCCCCGACAACCTGCAACTGTGGCACAACAGGGTGCTCTGCCACATTCAGCAGAAGGACTACCGGCAGGCCCTTGCCGAGTTAGACTCCATCAATGCCCACTGGGCGAATTATGCTGCGGGGTATTCCATGCGAGCAGAGATATATTTGCAGCAAAAGGACACCACGGCTGCAATTGCAGCCCTGGACAAGAGTTTGAAAATAGATGCCTTTGATGGCAGCACGTGGGCGATGAAGGGGGCAATCTGCCTGGCACAGTCTGAATGGAAGGAGGGCGAGACGGCATTGACTGAGGCAATTCGGCTGCGTCCCAAACAGTCTGGCTATTATATAAATCGCGCATTAGCGCGTTTGAACCAAAACAACCTGAGAGGCGCAATGGCCGATTATGACACAGCCCTTGACATGGACCCCGACAATTTTCTTGGCCATTATAACCGGGGACTGCTGCGTGCCCATGTTGGTGATGACAACCGTGCCATTCTTGATTTCAACTTTGTCTTAAAGTTAGAGCCCGACAACCTTATGGCTTTGTTTAACAGAGCTTTGCTGTTAGACAAAACCGGGAATCTGAAAGGAGCCATCCGCGACTATACAAAAGTGATTCATCGATTCCCGAATTTCTGGACAGGATTGCTTAACCGTGCAGCCTGTTATAGAAAATTGGGTATGGAGAAGCAAGCCGAGCTGGACGAGTTCAGAGTGTACAAGGCCCGGCTGTACAAGCACCTTTATGGCACACAGCCCAGAATTGACCGCTCGCAGCTGCGCCGCAAGGGTGATGATGACATGGACAAATACAACCAGATTGTCATTGCTGACAATCAGGACGTGGAGCCTGACTATAAGAGTGCCTACCGAGGCAAGGTGCAGAACCGTCGTGTTGAACTGTCTTTCAAACCCATGTACGGACTGGCTTTTGAGCAGAAACATACTGAGGTGCACAGTTATGTGGCCTTTGACAGGCAGGTCGAGCTTTTCAATGAGCGTACAAGGGGCACCATGGCGGTTTGTATCACCAGTGACGTGTCGCCGCTTGACGAGGCAACTTCCAAGGCTTATTTTCTATTGATAGACACCCTCTCCGCATCTGCTGGAAAGGCTGACAGCAAAAACATGGCACTCCTGCTGCTCAAGCGTGCCGTGGCCTACACGGCACTGCAGAATCTCGACGAGGCAGTCAGTGACCTCTCTGCCTGTATCGCCGCAGATTCCGCACAGACCCTGGCCTACTGGCAGCGGACAGTGTGCAGGGAACGCCAGGCGCGGTTCTTGCAGTCGCAGGGAAAGGAAGCCAAACTGTTGATGGTGGCAGCCATCAGCGATGCGACAGAGGCAATCAGGCTGAACCAGCAGAATCCATACCTTTATTACAACCGGGGTAACCTCTATGCAGCCCAGAACGACTACCGGCTTGCTATTGAGGACTATTCACGTGCAATCGTTCTTGACCAGCATTTGGCTGAAGCCTTTTTCAACAGAGGGCTGGCTCGCATAAAGAGCGGTATGGCCAAAGAGGGCGTCGCAGACTTGAGTAAGGCTGGTGAACTGGGCTTGTATGATGCTTATAGCGTCATCAAGAAGTATAGCAAGTAGCAGAAAGCTGGAACTTCTGCCACTGCTCACTCTATCAAATTGCTCGCTGTCGAAGTCAGGTAGGGTGATATGTCACGGTATGGCACGGTGAATTGGGGCATGCCGGCAGCGTAGGATGCAATCTCATAGCTTTGGTAGACAAACGTAACGCCATCCTTGGTGAGATAGGGGACTGTGCGTGGGAGGGGCAGGTAGTTCACGTCGTCCTCTACGAGCAGACAAGCTTTCAAATCTCTGTCTGTCTTGACGCGCAGCGTTGTGTTATCGTTGAAATATCTCATCAGACCGTTTTTGATGAGTGCGTGGAACCCCTCACTGTCCGTATTGCGCAGCATTTCCCAGCCAAACCGTCTGCCATCAGTCTTGCGGAACGTCACACCGCTGAAGCTGTGTGTGCCGTGAGCCCCGCCGAGGAACGTCTCAGTATAGGTTGTGTAGGACACATACTTGTTGGTTTCACAGGCTATCTTAATTTCGCAGCTGAAGAAATATGGCATCCCGGCTGAGGGGCCATATTCCTTGCGTAGGTGCAGAAGACTGTCTCTTTGTACGTTCCCATAGTAGTTGACGATGGAGTCTCCGTTGGCCAGCGTCCCGGTGTACGTCCCACCTAATTGCTCGCTGATGTATTCGGCAATGGTGTTGGTGAGCGCCTCATTGCCCTGCGTGGCAAAGTCGGCCTTTAGCGATATTTCAGTTGCCGTGTCCTTTTGCTCAAACTTGACGGAGTCTGTCTTAAACCGCTCTCCGGCTGTCATGTTGCCACTGCATGAAACTATCGTAGTAGCAATGGCCGCGATGATTGTCGTCTTGGTCTGTCCCATACTTTTTTGTATTAAAAGATAAATGGTTACCAGGACATCACCTTTAAGTTTAAGTCCCGGTAACCATTGCTATGCTGTTGTGATGTATGGGGATGACCCCCTGTTTATTTGCCTTTGATGGCAGCTACGCCAGGCAGAACTTTTCCTTCGATTGCTTCGAGCAGTGCACCTCCACCGGTTGATATGTAGCTAACCTTGTCTGCCATGCCAAACTTGTTGATGCAGGCCACTGAGTCGCCACCGCCAATGAGGGAGAAGGCACCGTTTGCCGTAGCCTTGGCAATAGCATCAGCAATGGCCTTTGAACCTGCTGCAAAGTTGTCAAACTCAAACACGCCAGCGGGGCCGTTCCAAAGGATGGTCTTGGCATTCTCGATAACGGCAGCGAAAGCCTTGCGAGTTTCGGGACCGGCATCCATGCCTTCCCAGCCGTCGGGAATGTCGTTTGCCGGGCAGACAATCGTGTTGCAGTCGTTCTTGAAATCATCGCCGGCAATGCAGTCTGTTCCTAAAACGAGGTTGACACCATTCTCCTTGGCTTTCTTTATCACATCAAGTGCAACGTCCAGTTTGTCGTCCTCGCAGATGGACTTGCCAATCTTTCCGCCTTGAGCCTTTGCAAAAGTATAGGTCATGCCGCCACAGAGAATCAGATTGTCTACTTTGCTCAGCAGGTTCTCGATGATGCCAATCTTGGTTGACACCTTGGAGCCACCCATGATAGCGGTGAAAGGACGCTTGATGTTACTCAGCACTTTGTCAACTGCTTTCACTTCCTTTTCCATCAGGTAGCCAAGCATCTTGTGGTCTGCGTCAAAGAAGTCTGCAATAACAGCAGTAGAGGCGTGCTTGCGGTGTGCCGTGCCAAAGGCATCCATCACGTAGCAGTCTGCATAGCTGGCCAGAGTCTTGGCAAATTCCTTCTGTCTTTCCGCCATCTCTTTCTTGGCCTCACCGTATGCCGGGTCGGTTTTGTCAATGCCAACGGGCTTGCCCTCCTCCTCGGGATAGAAGCGGAGATTTTCCAACAGCAGGACCTCGCCACTCTTCAGGTTGGCGGCTGCCTCCTGGGCCTTGGCGCAATCCGGGGCGAACTGAACCTTTGTGCCCAGTGCTGCGCTCACAGCGCCAACAATCTGTCTGAGCGATAGCTTTGGGTTTACCTTTCCTTTTGGTTTGCCCATATGCGACATGATAATCAATGCGCCGCCATCGGACAAAACTTTCTTTAATGTGGGCAGGGCGCCACGGATTCTGGTGTCATCCGTGATGTTACCGTTCTCGTCAAGAGGCACGTTGAAGTCAACACGCACGATTGCCTTTTTACCGGCAAAGTTGAAATCGTTGATTGTCATAATTGATATATAATTAAACCGTTAAAAAACTAAATTCTTAGCACTTATATTACGACAAAGGTACGACATAATCTTGACATTCAGAATGGCTTGGTTGATTATTTAGTGTTTTTTTGCGCTCTTCAGTGAAGATTGTAAAGAGCAGATGGCAAAAATACCTGTTGATTTCGTAATTTTGCAGCGATTATTATTTATAGGATAAATGAAAGTGATTGCTACAACGGAAGCGCCTGCTGCTATCGGCCCATATAGCCAGGCGGTTGAAATAAATGGGTTTGTGTACATTTCCGGGCAGTTGCCAATAGCCCCTGCAACAGGAGCCTATCCGCAAGGGGGCGTGAAAGGGCAGACGCGCCAGTCGCTGGAAAACATCCTGGCTATTCTGCGAGAAGCTGGACTGGGAATGTGCAATGTGGTTAAAACTACTGTGCTGCTTGCAGACATTGCCGATTTTGCCATGATGAACGAAGTTTATACCGAGTTTTTCTCCCAGCCGTATCCTGCCCGGTCAGCCTTTGCTGTAAAGACTTTGCCAAAGGGCGCTTTGGTTGAAATTGAATGTGTGGCTGCCCGATGAAAGACGCTGTTATCATTCTTAGTGGCGGCATGGACAGCGTGACGCTGCTTTATGAATACCGTGAACGCATAGCCCTGGCTGTCTCTTTCGATTATGGTAGCAACCACAATGCCAAGGAGATACCCTATGCCCAGTTGCACTGCGGGCGACTGGGCGTTGAGCACATTGTCATTCCCCTGTCATTTATCCATCAGTATTTTCACAGCTCATTGCTAGAGGGAGGTGAAGCCATACCTGAAGGCCATTATGCTTCCGAAAATATGCGGTCGACGGTAGTTCCATTTCGTAATGGCATAATGCTTTCCGTTGCTGTTGGCATCGCGGAAAGCCGCCAGCTGAATGTCGTGATGATGGCCAACCATAGCGGTGACCATACGATCTACCCTGATTGCAGACCGCAGTTTGTTGAAGCGCTTGGACAGGCTGCATGCTGTGGCACATACAATCACGTGAAAATATTTGCACCGTATACGGACATCACCAAAGCTGACATAGCCAAAAGAGGAAAAACGCTTGGGATTGACTATGCTGAAACGTGGTCGTGCTATAAAGGGGGTGAATTCCATTGTGGCAAATGCGGTACTTGCATTGAACGTAAAGAAGCGTTGGAAAAAGCGGGAATAGTGGACAATACTTTTTATGGGGAATAAGGCATATCTAATTCCTTTTTTTATATTTTCTTTGTGCCAGTAAATAATAAATTGTAATTTTGCAGCGTGATTTTACTTTCGAAGTGTCCGAACTTTGTCAGTGATATGAAATGCAATTAAAATCATTTGGATATTTATGAAAAAAGGTTTACTCGGCTTTTCCATTACATTCAGCCTCGCCTGGTGTAGTATGTGTGCGTATGCAGTGGCACAGACAGGTGTTTATTCTAACCCATTGCATGATAATGCCCGCGAAAGTGGCCAGGAGAAGAAAAGCAAGCGCGTCCTTCTCCATAAGACCACCTATGGAGACAACATGGGAGATGTGTCAATGGATAAGGATATGAAACGCAGTGATTACTATTATAACACTGATGGACTGCTTGTGCGTGTGGTTGATCTTGGCCGAGGATATGGCAATGATGACAGCTATCAGAAGACAAGCTTAACCAAGAATGATTATGACGAACGTGGCAGGCTTGTGAAATCGACGCACTATCAGTTCGGACTTTACGACCATGGTGACATGTCTTCAGTGATAAGCTTGCAAGAAACATACGCTTATGGCGAGAATGGATTGTTGAAGACTTACTCTGACGGGACCTCTTCCTACGAATATGAATACGACGAGGAGGGTAATAAAATCAAGGAAACCTATTGGAGGCCTTCAACCTGTGATACAATTCAAGTGCTGGAATATGCAGAGTTTGTCGGCCTTGACAAGCCTGGGCTTGTCAAGGCCTCTTCGCCAAAGCATCCAGACTGGACAGGGCTTTTCTACAATGAAGTGAGAAATTACGATAACGATGGGAACCTTGTAAGGGCAGAGCGTAGTCGCAAGGGAGAAGGCGGGACAGTTGAGCATATCCTGCTTAAGACATGGGAGTATGAAGGTGATTTGATGGTCCGCAACATTGAGTATTCTTACAATGATTTTGGAAAGACAGTCCCCATAAGGATGTCTGTCAACAAACTGAAAGATGGCAATCCCAACCTTATCGTCCATTCAGACTCTACTTATTATAAAAATAAGTGGTATCTGTCAAATACCATCTATGTGGAAGAGTATAGCAACTTTGAGGATGGTGAAAGCTATGCGATGAACTTGTCTGCTGAGCCTTCAAGAGATGCCTTGAATACTACAGTCCTTGTCATGGATATTCCAGCGGTTGCATCAACCCCCGACTGCTATATCAGAATTTTCAGAGATGGCGACGTGATTGTTTCGAAGCCGGTTATGGAACTGGTTTCCACAGACAGCTCCGGAAACAGATGTCTGACTTACACCGACTCAACTTTGGCCAATGGCGATTATGACTATTTCGCTTTGGCTTGCATAAGGCAAGTGGATGAGGGCGGAACGGAGAATTACGCTGGGTGTTGTATCTCCAATCCTGTAGGCATGAGCTATCGGGTGGAACTGCCAAAGGTGGCCTGCCTCCATCTGGCAACCGCTCGCAAAGACAAGTCTGGCGACTACTATGGTACATTGTCATGGACTAACCCGGTAAACCGCGAGATGTACGGTTTCGTGAGCAATGGGCTGTATTTTGACAATATGCAGATATCGGAGGCTGACACATCAGACATTGAAGCCACATCTTTAGAGGCTGCCTTTATTAATAAGAAAACCAAGGCGTATGTCCTTACACACTACAAGTATGGCAAGGCCAGTTCGGACACCATTGAGGTGGCCAAGGCCGACTTGAAAGAGATTGTTGCTGGCGTTGATGAGGTGACAGGCAACGGAACGGCGGTGAGACTGGCAGGAAAGTCGCTTTCGGTTGACACCCAGGCCGATATTACGGTTTACAGTGCTGATGGCAAGGTGGCGCTGCGAGCCTCAGGAGTCTACACTGTTGACCTAGGCCGCTTTGCTGCCGGCATCTACTTTGTGAGCATTGGACAGAATGGCAATGTCACAGCTTACAAGATTTACCTGAAATGATAAATTTTCAGAGGCACACCGATGGCCTTGTTCACCTGACAGTGTGTTGCTTGCCATTTAATTTGTTAATTACTGTGTAACGATTTAATAAGTGTAACGATGAAGATTCTTAACTTGTTGTTCTTCGCTGGCTCGTTGTTAGTGAGTGCAGTTGCCTTGGCAGATTCTAAGCCTGTCATCATGCTAACACCGCCTGAGTATCAGATTCTTTGTGTGTCGCCCAATGGCAAGTGGGCCTGCGGTGACTACAACGACTATTCGCAAGTTAATCATGGGTTCCGCATGAACTTAGAGAGTGGAAAGGTTGAACTGCTGGACACCACGAATCCTTGCATAGCTTGGGGCATAACCAATGATGGTGTGGTGTCGGGAACATTTACAGACACAAAACTTGTCGCCAACCAGATTCCTGTCTCCATTCCTGGCTATTGGGACGGAGAATGGCATGCCGTAGAATTGCCCATTGGGGCTACGCCATCTGGCGTGGGTTATGCAATTTCGCGTGACGGCCATTACGTGTCCGGCTCTGTTATTATCAATGGCATCTATAAGGCTTATATCTGGAAAGATGGAAAAATATTCAAGAGCTTGGTTTCTAATAGCCACGCCATGCCATTTACCATCTCTCCCGATGGCCAGTCGGCAGCAGGGTGGGCGCAAGGCTCCAAGAACCGCGTGTCAGCTTATTGGAAAGCTGACGGAACTTGTGACTTTCTGTCGCCACAGGTTCAGAGTCCTTTTGTTTGTGGAAAGAAATTTTCTGATGACGGCAAGAAACTTCTGTTTTGGGGTGGCTGGGACATGGAAGCCGAGGACGACATCCTTAGAGCTGTCCTTAATCTTGAAACAAATGACACTTTGAAAATTCCCTGTGTGTCCAACGGTGACAATTTTGACATCTTTGACATCAGCAACGACGGAAAGATTGTTGGTCAACAGGGAGACCGCGCGTATATTTATGCCGATGGGAAACCGCAATATGTCTATGACTATCTGAAAGCGCGTGGCGTGAATCTTGACACACTGAACATTATTGTTCCTGATGGTGACACGTACCCTTATATCTATCGTTCAGCCTGTATCTCTCCCGATGGCAATGTCATTACGATGGAGTGCTATGACACAGACCGCAACATGAGGACTGTGGTGGTTAAGATGAATCAGGAGGTAACGCATTGTGCTCCATGTGATGTCAAAGTCAAAAAAATGCCGGCACTGAATACAGTCAAGATAACATGGAGTCCCAACTTTGGCGTAGAGGGAGCCAAAGGATACAATGTGTATCGCGATGGAAAAAGACTTAACAAAGCCCCGCTTGCCGAACCGAGCTATTATGATGATGCGCTTGTTAATGTCAATGAAACCTATAAGTACACCGTAGCTACCATCTGCTCCGATGGCATTGAGGCGGTCTCGTCACCAGTATCCTTCACTGTTGAGCGTGACGCTCTGGCCAAGCCGGTGTCTTTTTTTGCACGCCAGAAAGGCGGAAGCGGAGCTTTCCTCCAGTGGGAGAAACCCATAAGCAACAATCCGGTCTTTTCGTATGCAGACTATGACAGCATGAAGAAACAGGGATTTGGTGTGACAGAGGACAACACTTCCTTTGAAATGGCCATCGCCATTGACAAGGGTGACATGGCCTGTTACACTGACTTTATGCTGACCAAGGTGGCCTTCTTCCCGATGAGCGAGCAGAATGGGTGGAAACTGAATGTCTATACACGTGATGAAGAGGGAAAGCTGAACAAAGTCTATAGCCAAGATATCACCCAGCCTTTGACATATATGGAGCGGAATACCGTTGTCTTAGACAGGCCGCTGCGCATTGCTGCTGCCGAAACAATGATTGCCATTGAAGCCAAAGTCGCCACGGCATCGGGCAATGTGATTGGTGTTGACTATGGCAGGACAGTCGAGGGGTATGGAGACCTGCTGCGTCGTGAGGGCGAGTCTGATTTTTACTCACTCTGCACAGCTTCGACAGAACAGGGCTATCCTACCTATTGCACCTGGCTGATTGACGCTGTGCTGGAGTCGCAATTCAAGTCGGGCGAAACCGACCCGGATCTTGTCAATGGCTATCAAGTTGTCGTTGACGGTCAGAGCGCAGGCACGACAAATGGCTGTTCCTATGACCTGAGGTCGCTCTCTGTGGGGGAGCACAGTGTCGGGGTAAAGGCTCTTTACGCAAATGGGACAGAGTCGGACGCTTCACTTGTCCCTCTGGCAATAACAAACCGTTTCCCGGGAGTAGACAGCCTGTCGGTTTCTGCTGTGGGTGAATCTGCTATTCATGTCGAGTGGAACGCTCCTGTTGACAAAGACCGGACGTGGATTTCGTATGCATCTGACGTTCCAGCCACAAACAAGAATACCGGGCTCAAAGGTCCTTCTGACAATAACTATGGCTTTATGGCTGCCATAGACTGCACCTCCTCCATGCTGCGAGGCTATGAGGGCTATCTCATCAAGTCTTTCAAGTTCTATCCAACCACGGACGCCACATTTACGATTTTTCTGTATGAGGACAACGAGCAGGTAGCCGAGGTGGAGGTTGATGATTATGTGCTGAACCAGTGGAATGAAGTTAAGCTTCCCCAGCCAATTGCTGTTAAGAAAAACGCCGACTATATGATGGCAATCGATTGCTATGACGTGACACCGAAAGAGTCACCTCTTGCCATTGACGGGCAGCCGTCTTACAACTTCATGTCTGACCTGTATTCGGTTGATGAAGATGGCGAGAGCTGGAGTTCTATTACCGATTCTGGTCTCTCGGGTAACTGGATGATGGGGTTCGTTATAGAGTCTCCCAAGGAAGAGGCGGTTGCCGTGACTGGATATGACGTGATGGTTGATGGTAAGAAGAGCAATGCCGGGATGTTGACCGATACGAAGTTTGATTATGACTTTGACAAGGAAGACCAGTGGAAGCACACTGTCAGCGTGAATACCTACTATCCCAACCTGGAAAAGAGCGTAAGCGGCGAGACACATTATTTCTATATTGGTTCAACAGGCATCGCTGATGCAACTTGCGGTAATGTGTTCAACCTTTATCAAAGCAACAACATTTTGAAAATAGAGGGAGGCAATGTGTCGTCTGTTGACATTTATGCTGCCGACGGCAAGGTTGCGCTTTCAGCAAGCGAAAGCACGGTGTCATTAGACAGCCTCACTCCAGGCGTTTATGTTGTCAAGGTCAAGGCGGATGGCAAAAGCATGGTCTGTAAAATGGAGATCAGGCGTTAGGCTGACAAGCAAGACAGTCTGATGTCTTTCTGAAATAGGAATAGAGGGTCAGGTGCAAACGGTGCCTGGCCCTCTTTTTCTATCCTTCGCGTGGTTATTCCAGAGAATTTGTGTAATTTTGCAAAAGAAAAGGTTTTACACAACAATAATAAACAGATAATGAAAGCATTCGTTTTTCCCGGACAGGGAGCACAGTTCGTAGGAATGGGGAAAGACCTCTACGAGAACAATTCTTTGGCTAAAGAGCTGTTTGAAAAAGCAAATGACATTCTTGGCTTCAGAATCACTGACATGATGTTTGATGGTACTGACGAGGAACTCAAGCAGACTAAGGTAACACAGCCCGCCGTGTTCCTTCACAGCGTCATTACAGCCTTTTGTCTGGGTGACGATTTTAAGCCTGCCATGGTGGCTGGCCACTCTTTGGGTGAGTTTTCTGCCTTGGTGGCAGCTGGCGCTTTAAACTTTGAGGATGGACTGAAACTGGTTTATGCGCGTGCCATGGCAATGCAAAAGGCCTGTGATATGGCTCCGTCGACAATGGCAGCCATAGTAGGACTTCCTGATGAAAAGATAGAGGAGGTGTGCGCCAGCATCAACAGGGAAGGCCATGTGGTTGTCCCTGCTAACTACAACTGCCCTGGACAGCTGGTGATTTCCGGCAGTGTCGAAGCCATCAGCGAGGCCTGCGAGCAGTTGAAGGCTGCCGGTGCCAAGCGTGCGCTGCCCTTGAAGGTAGGTGGGGCGTTTCACTCCCCACTGATGAAGCCTGCCCAGGAAGAACTTCAGTCGGCCATCGAAGCCACCGCGTTTGCGGAACCCAAATACCCCATTTATCAGAACGTGGACGGCAAGCCACACACCAATCCCGGTGAAATCAAGGCCAACCTTATTGCCCAGCTGACAAGCAGCGTGCGCTGGACGTCATGTGTGCGGAACATGATAGCTGACGGTGCAGACGATTTCACCGAGTGCGGACCGGGAAAGGCTCTTCAGGGAATGATTGGCCGCATCGATAAGAATGTGACTGTTCACGGAGTCCAATAATGGAGAAAACCATTATTTACCAAGTGCTTACACGGCTTTTCGGCAATCGTAACACTTCTCGTATCGAGAATGGCACGATTGCCGAAAATGGTTGTGGAAAGATGTCTTCTTTTGATGAGCAGACATTGTGTGCCATCAAGCGGATGGGCGTAAGCCATGTCTGGTTTACAGGAGTGATTCGCCATGCCTCGCAGACCGACTATTCCGCTTATGGTATTCCCACACAGCATCCGGCCATTGTCAAAGGGAAGGCCGGCTCTCCCTATGCCATTACGGATTACTATGACATTGATCCTGATTTGGCTTCAGATGTAAGCAACCGAATGGGAGAGTTTGAACAGCTTGTTGACCGCACTCACCGTGCAGGACTTCGCGTCTTGATAGATTTTGTCCCAAACCATGTGGCTCGCCAGTATCATTCTGTTGCCAAACCTGAAGGCGTGGTCGACCTGGGAGATGGTGACGACACATCTAAGGGCTTCGACCCGCAAAACAATTTCTATTATTGTCCCGGTTGCCGGTTTACACCGTCGTTCAGCCTGTCTGTTGACGGGCTTCGGGCCTACGAGGAGATTCCTGCCAAGGCTACCGGGAATGATCTTTTTGATGCCTCACCAGGCCGGAATGACTGGTATGAGACGGTCAAGCTCAACTACGGTGTTGATTATTATGCAGGTCGTGTCGGCCACTTTGACCCGATACCCAACACTTGGTGTAAGATGTTGGATATCCTGCTCTTTTGGGCAGGTAAGGGTGTTGACGGTTTTCGGTGTGACATGGCGGAAATGGTTCCCGTTGAATTTTGGAAGTTCGCTATAAGTAAGGTGAAGGAAGCCTATCCGGGCCTCCTCTTCATTGGCGAGGTTTATAATCCGTCGGAATACAGAAACTATATTTCAAGTGGTTTTGACTATCTGTATGACAAGGTGGGGATGTATGATACGATGCGTGCTGTCACCTGTGGCTCCGTCCCTGCATCGGCCATTACCGGTTCTTGGCAGAGGGTCGATGACATCTCTTCAAAAATGTTGTATTTCCTGGAAAACCATGACGAGCAGCGCGTGGCGAGCGACTTCTTTGCGGGATGTGGGCGCAGGGGTGTGCCGGCACTAATCGCATCAGTGTTGATGAGGGGCAATCCTTTCATGCTTTATGCCGGAGAGGAATATGGAGAGCGTGGAATGGACAAGGAGGGATTCAGCGGAGTTGACGGACGTACTACAATTTTCGACTATTGGAACATTGACACACTGTGCCGCGCAGCTTGGAACTCGCTGACTGCGGATGAACGGTGGCTTTATGACATCCATTGCCGCGTGTTTCATATTGCCACAACAGAAAAAGCTGTCAAAGATGGCCTGTTCTTTGACTTAATGTATGTCAATCCGCAGCTGTCACGTCAGTATGTCTTTCTGAGAAAGTATGGAAGCACACTTTTGCTGGTGGCTGTCAATTTTGATAGCACCCCTTGTGATATTCAAGTTAATGTGCCGGAGCACGCTTTCGAATGTCTGGGCATCACAGAAAAAAAAGCCAATGCCACCGAACTTCTCTTTGGGCACAAAAAGGCCATATTCTTGTCCAGGGGGCAGGCGCTGAGCCTGTCTGTCAAGGGATGGAGTGGCTGTGTCTGGAAGATGAATGTCTCCAAGCCAAACGCTTTGAAACGTAAGTGAAGTCAACGATGCAAGGAATCATCCCAAATCGGTCATTAGAACGAAAAGACGGTAAATTGGGTCTGCTTTCGTTCTTTCCGTCCTCTTTTCACTGCTTCTTCCGGCATTTTGCTTCTGGCAGTGTCCCGCCACAGCCCGCTGTGGCTTCAGCAGTCCCCGTTGCAAGCAGCTGAGACAAACAGCAACCAGGTAGAAATCTATTGACCGATTTGGGATAATACAAATTGGCAGTGAATGAATGTTTCAGTTCACTGCCAATTTCATGATGACGGGAAAGTGGTCTGAATAGGTCAGTTTTGAAGTGTAATAGGTGATGCCTTTCAATGCTTTGTCGTGGAAAATGTAATCAATTCTAAAACTCTTGGCGCCTCGGTAGGTGTACATCCATCCGCTTCCACATTCTTTGAATCCATCAACCATGTCGCCGAGCATCACATTGTAAACGTAGGAGTAGGGGATGTCGTTAAAGTCTCCGCATACTATTGAGGGAATATGGGCGTTATTGCGTTCATTGGCCACGGTGACTGCCTGCCCTGCGCGGACAACCATCCCCAGGGTATAGTTGCCGTATATGGCTCTGAGCAGCCTGTTGGTTTCCACTTGGTGGCCGTTCGCCTGTATTTTTGCCACCTGGTGTAGGGTGCGGTTGAATCCTGTTGTCTCCAGATGGACATTGAACACTTTCAGACGTTTTCCCCGGAAGTCTATGTCTGCCCACATGGCACTGCTGTTGGAGTATTCAAATGGAATGTTCTTTGAAGCCAAGATGGGGCGTCGGCTGAAGATAACCATGTCATCGTTACCTTTGGCCATATAGGGAAAATATTCCTTATAGCTTACGGAGTTTTTCTTGTCCCCACTCATCTCGGAATATTCCTGAATGCAAAATACGTCAACCTTTTGCTTTTTCATTTCTGAAAGGATGTCCTTGGCCATAAAGCCGGATGTCTCCTTGCCAAAGCGTGCCACATTGTATGTGGCAATCTTAATGCCTTGGCGTGCGCCACTGTCCGTTGGAAGACTCCTGAACTGAAAGACGGTTCCTATGTAGGGAATGCAGCACAGCACGGTTACGACTGGGATGGCGGCCAAGTACCAGCACCGCCGTATCAGCCAGTAGAACAGTGTCAGAATGTTGGCTATGATGAGAAGCGGAAGTGCATAGACAAGCATGGCGCTGGCTGTGTTTCCGGCGGGAGTGACCTTGCCGCCGAAAAGCCCGATGAATGTAAAGGCCGTGATGACCGTCTGGGCGGCCAGCATCATCATTGAGAAATATTTGTAAACTGCAAGTTTTCCCATTGTTGTCAGAAAGTGTTAATTGTCAAGGTAATGGCTGACTGTCTCTATTAAGTCTTCCACCTTGAACGGCTTTGTGATGAATTTGTCGCAGCCGGCAACTTTTGCCTCGCTGATGTTTTCCTCGAAAGCGTACGCACTGAGGATGATGATGGGGGTGTCATGGCTCACTTCCTTGATAATTCTTGTTGCGTCAAGGCCGGTCATTCCCGGCATTCTGATGTCCATTAGGACGAGGTCGGGCCGCTCTTCATCAAAGAGTGTCACGGCCTCTATACCGTTGCTGGCATGGAGAAGCCGGTACCGTTTCCCGAAAATGTTCTTGACCAGCTGGAAGTTACTTTCCTCATCCTCGGCAACCAGGATACATTTCGAACTCTTGTTCTGTGGGTGAATGGTGACTCTGAATGTCTTTGAACTGAACGAGAGGATGTCCTTCTTTTTGGCTGTGGCAGACACCGTGCCCTCAAAAGGCAGTGTAAACGTGAATGTCGCCCCATGGCCTACCTGGGATTGTACATCGATGAAGCCTCCCATCCGTTCTACCAGAATCTTGCAAAGAGGCAGTCCGAGGCCGTGGCCGTTCTTTGTGGTCTCTGCATCCCTGGACACATAGGTGTTGAAGATTTCCCCCAAGTCGGCAGAGGCTATGCCGTTGCCCGTGTCGCATACGAAGAACTCTATTTGTGTATTGCTGTTCACAATGCGGTAGCCGAAGGTGATGCTCCCCTTTGCCGTGTGTTTGACGGCATTTCCAATCAAGTTGGACAAGACCTGCATTATCCGGTTGGCGTCAGCAACGAGATTTACTTCTTCTTCTGGCTCCTCGCAAATGAGTTCCACTTCCTCGTTAAGCCTGAACTTGAAGCTGAGCTTGATGTTCTTGCACAGTTCATGCAGGTTTGTCTCGCTTTTCTTGATGGTTAGTTCGCCAGCCTCGATGCGCGACAGGTCCAGAATCTCGTTAATCAGACTCTGCAAGCGGTTGTTGTTGCTTTCGATGATTTCAAGAAACTCCATCCTGCCCTCAGCCGATTCTGTTTCGGCCATGATGCGTGCGAATCCTTCGATGGCGTTCAGCGGTGTGCGGATTTCATGGCTCATGTTGGCCAAGAAGAGCGATTTCATTCTGCTTGTCTTCTCGGCTTCTTGGATGAGCGTCTCATGTTCCTTTAGCTTGGCACGGGCCGCATCTCTCTCAGCAATAGCCTTTCTTGTCTCTTCCTGGGCTTTTGCTATTTGCAGCCGGAGCTGTTCCACATTTGTTGGTATTGCATCCATCCGTTTGATTCATGTATGCGGTTACTTTGGGCTCCAGCCTGATGGCTGGCTCGTTATTGTCCCAAATCGGTCATTAGATTTCGTCCCTTGTTGCAGCTCGTTTCTGGCAACTTGCAACGGAAGCGGTGAAGCCACAGCGGACTGTGGCGAGACACTGACGGCAGCAAGATGTGCCGGATGAAACGCTTATTTCGTTCCAATGACCAATTGGGGGTTAATTGTACCTGGCACAACTTAATTTTTGCAAAGGTATATAAAAAAATGAACAAGACGAGAAAGTTTGCAACAATTTTTAGCCTCTCCTGGCTTTCTCCCACGTTCCGTTGCCCTTGTGCTTGATGAGGTAGTTTATGCCCCTGAAAACATTTGTGTTCATGAACAGGAAATAGTAGGCAATGTACAGGGCGGATATTTTTACACCCCCCCTTGCGTCCAGGACATATCCTGCAAATGCCGCTGCGTAGAACAACAGCTGAAGCACCCATGTGCAGACATAGACTGTTCCTGCCTGCTGCATGACTAAGGTGACATTCAGCGGGATGAGTGCCAGCAGGGCAAATGGTGTGACGCTCCATCTCAATATGCGGTGTGAAATGAACTGGAACGAGACAATGGGGTATCTGAACACGTTCATCAATGGTCTAAGGCGCCAGATGCTTTGCAGTCCGCCGGCTGCTATTCGTTTCTTGCGCTTGGCTTCCTCCTCTATGCTTGCAGAACCGTATTCCATGGCGTAGGCCTTGTCTGTATAGGCAATCCTGTATCCTTGTCTAAGCGTCTGCATGGACATGATGAAATCGTCAAGCAGCGTGTCCTTGGGCATCGGACGGTACAGCTCCTTCCTGATGGCGCACAGCTCGCCCGCGCAGCCCATGGCCGAGTACAGCTCGGCGTCCCACCGTTTCAAGGTGCTTTCGTATTTCCAATAGACACCCTCTCCCTGTGCCGCGGACTGGTTGCCGTTGCGCGCCATGACCCTTTTCTCGCCCGCCACGCAGCTGACCCTGCTGTCTTCAAACTGCTTGACTATTTCTTTGACTGCATCCGGGTTGAGACGGGTGTTGGCGTCTGTCATAATGATTATGCCCGTCGTCGCATGGCTGACGCCTCTGTTAAGGGCTGCCGTCTTGCCTTGGCGTTCCGGCTGAAAGAGAATGTCTGCCTCACCCCTGTAACGGCTTAGCCTCTCGTTGGTCTTGTCCGTGCTGCCGTCTGTCACCCACAGCATGTGCAACTTGTCTTTGGGATAGTCTATCTGTCTTGTGTTTTCCATCTTCATGTCTACAACATCCTGCTCGTTATAGGCACAAACCATCAAGGTCACTTCTGGCCACAGGGACGTGTCTTCGGGCAGCGACAGCTGAGGGCGCGCCGGCCCCATAATGCGTTTGATGTGGATGCAGCACCATAGTATGATGCCATAGCCAATGTAGGTGTAGAATACGATAAACAGACAGGTCCAGAAAGCTGTTTCCATGGGTGGTGTGGTGTTGGAGTTTGCAAATGCGTTAACTGTTGTTTGCAAAGTAAGCTAAAAAAGATGAGACAACAAAGAAACCGGAGCTTTTTATGCTCCGGTTTCTTTGTTGCCTATTTCGCCTCCATCTCCTCTTGCATATCAATGAAATTGCCCTTCTTGTCATAAAACTCATACTGCAAGAATGCCAGTTTCTGTGAGGGGATAATGTTGATGCCTAACCCGTATTTCATCTGCCACTTGCGCTTAAGTGAGATGATGCCCTGGTTGATATAGGCTGCTACATAAGGGTGTACATGAAGATTGAACTTCTTGATGCCGATTTTATTTACCATCCGGTTGATTTTGCTCTCCAACAGGTCTGTGAACAAGATGCTTGACTTGATCTTTCCTTTGCCGAAGCATGTGGGGCATGTTTCCTCTACGTTGACATCCATGGCGGGACGGACTCTCTGGCGCGTTATCTGCATCAGCCCAAACTTGCTGAGCGGGAGTATGTTGTGGCGTGCCCTGTCCTTTTGCATGTTTTTGCACATCCGCTCGTATAGCATCTGGCGGTCTTCCGCCAGGTTCATGTCGATGAAATCAACAACAATGATGCCTCCCATGTCGCGCAAACGCAGCTGCCTGGCCAGCTCGTCGGCGGCTCCGAGGTTAACCTCAAGGGCGTTGGCTTCCTGTCCGTTTTCAGAACGGGTGCGGTTGCCGCTGTTCACGTCAACCACATGCAAGGCTTCCGTGTGCTCGATGATGAGGTAGGCTCCGTGCTTGTAGTTGACAGTCTTTCCAAAGGCCGACTTGATTTGCTTGGTGACATTGAAATTGTCAAATATGGGAACCTGTCCTGTGTACAGCTTGACAATGTTTGCCTTGTCCGGGGCTATCAGTCCGACGTAGTCTTTTATCTGGTTGTAGATGGTGTTGTCATTGACATAGATGCCATCGTATGTGGGGTTGAACAGGTCGCGCAGCAAAGCCACGGCGCGCCCCGTCTCCTCGTAGATAATCTGTGGGCGGCTGGTTGTTTTCTGAACTTTTGTAATGGCATCATCCCAGCGTTTCAGCAGGGTCTTCAGCTCGTTGTCCAGCTCGGCGACGCGCTTGCCTTCCGCCGATGTCCGCACGATCACGCCGAAGTTCTTGGGCTTGATACTTTGTATCAGCTGCTTCAGGCGGGTGCGCTCTTCGCCTTTCTTTATCTTTGACGACACAGAGACTTTGTCGTTGAAAGGGATGAGCACAATGTAGCGTCCCGCAAAGCTTAGTTCGCAGGTCAGCCGCGGCCCCTTGGTCGAAATTGGCTCCTTGACCACCTGCACCAGTACCTCTTGTCCAACGGTGAGGGTGTTTTGCACACTGCCGTCCTTTTTCAGGTCTGGCAGCCTCGAAGCCTTGCTGATTGGGTAGAGTTTCTTCCTGTCACTTTGTACCTGTCTGAGATATTTCTCGTAGGAGTTGAACTGAGAGCCTAAATCCAGATAGTGTAAGAAAGCATCCCTCTCATAGCCCACGTTGACGAAACAGGCGTTGAGGCCAGGCATCAGTTTCTTGACTTTTGCCACGTAGATGTTGCCGACAGAAAAAGATGCCGAGCGTGTCTCGCTCTGGTATTCAACGAGGCTCTTGTCCTCAAGCAGTGCTATGGATATTTCTTTAGGCTGGACGTCAATTATAACTTCGCTTGTCATTCGTTAAGGGTGGTATTTTACGCTTGGATTTAAATAATTCTCAGCCAGCAATCTTGGCTGGCTTCTCAAAATAGAAAGGGTGTGCCAATGTCTTTTCAGATTCCCTTGGCACACTCCTTTCATTTCTTTTCTCCGAATAGACTTCTGTCTTTGCAAGTTATTGGCTTACTTGCTCTTGTGTCTGTTCTTTCTTAATCTTTTCTTACGCTTGTGAGTTGCCATCTTGTGGCCTTTCTTTTTCTTTCCGTTTGGCATGGCTTAACGATTTATTTAAGTGAATATTTTATTGTTGTATTATTTCATCTTGGCAATAAAGCTCTTGGCGGGCTTGAATGCGGGAAAGTCGTGTGCCTCAATAACAATTGTGGTGTTCTTCGAGATGTTGCGGGCTGTCTTTTGCGCGCGGTGCTTGACGATGAAACTTCCGAAACCACGGAGAAATACATCCTCTTTTCTCTCTGACAGACTGTTTCTGACCTCTTCCATGAAAGCCTCTACTGTGGCGGCTACATCCTTTTTGGCCAGTCCTGTGTCACTCACAATCTTGTTGATAATATCAGCTTTGGTCATTTGCTATGTTTTATGTTTAAATGTTTATGTTTTATTTTTCGGAGTGCAAATTTACTGATTTTCAGTGACAACCGAAAATTTATTTGCAATTTTTTGAGAAAAACACCTGTTTTCTGCTTGCAATTTTGCAGGGATGATTTTGGTGTCAGGCACTAATACCTATTTATATATGTGCGCGTTCAGGGCTGCAGTATGTTTCTGCTTCTTTTTTTCCGCCGGCGAGCTCCCTGGCAACCCATACTGGCATCATTGAAAAGTGTCGTTGCCATTTGAGGCGTTCCGCGCTGCCAAACGGTTCGTCTTGCCTTGCCAAACGGTTCGTCTTGCCTTGCGAAATGGCCTGGATGGCCGTCTAAAACCGGGCGTTCGGGCGGCTGAAACTGGCCGAATTGGCGGAAAGATTGAAAGTAAGCTCACTGAAGTTTCCCACCCTTAGAAAGATGGCATAAAATAACAGTTTCTCAAAAATAATTGGTAACTTTATGGTGTCTAAACATTTGGTTGACAACTATTTAAGAAAAACTGTTATGAATGCGAAATTAAGCA
>CALBLK010000008.1 GCA_937895845.1 uncultured Prevotella sp.
AAACATGACTCACTGGTTCCCCAAGAGCTTTTACTTGCAAATTTAAAACTTATTGGTGATGTTTACAAGCACTGCGCCTTTCTTTTAAACATTTTTACAGAGAGTGCTGCCATCTGTTTCAGACGAGCACACAACATCATGCGTCAAGTTTTCAGCAATAGCCATCAGTTTGCCTTGCTGCCAAGACCGAGCGAGGCAGATGGGCTGAAGACCGAACTTTTCCTCGCCGGAAGAAGAGTTTTTCAAAGTTTATGCCTAATTTTGCACTTGCTTCAAGAATCCGCCAACGAGAACTATTCATACAATACAAAAAACATATAAGGCTTATGAGACATTATTTAGTTCAGGTATCGTTTTTGGCCATACTGGCAGTACCGTCAGCAGTTACAGCCCGGCAATTGCTGCCAACAAAGCAACAAAGTACAAACAGCACGCGCGACTTTCTCGCTTCCTCGCTCCGCCCAGACTTCCGTCTCGCAAAGGCCCCGGCTTGGCGCCCTACCCATGAGGCCGAATATGAATTCGAGGACAATGAATGGTCGTTTGTCGCCGACTACAACTATTCCTACGACACGTCTGGCAACACACTGAGCAAGGAAGTGTCATCGCCGTGGGCGAAGTCTAGAGTGGACTATACGTACGACACTGACGGCAATGTCACGCAACAACTGACATCATTCTACGACGAGGAAAGCGGCAAGATGCTGCCCTACCAGCGCATAGACATGACCTACGACAGGACAACAGCCACCGTCACCGGCAAGCAGACATGGCTGCATGATGGGGAAGCGTGGTACCAGGACTTCGACAA
Source organism: uncultured Prevotella sp. (assembly GCA_937895845.1). Classification (GTDB taxonomy): domain Bacteria; phylum Bacteroidota; class Bacteroidia; order Bacteroidales; family Bacteroidaceae; genus Prevotella. The sequence continues at coordinate 812 of CALBLK010000008.1, forward strand.
CGTTGACAACAATTTCAAGTATGACATAGAGCGCGATACAACAGGCAATGTGGTGAGCGTCACAAAGTCGGTTGTCGACCCTTATGACACAGAGAGCGGCTACAAGACTATAGAGCGCCAGTCGTTCAGCTATGACAAGGCGACAGGGCTCCCCATCGCTTATGAGCTGTACGAGGCGAGCGACGAAAGTTTCACGCTTGCACTCACCGAGCAGTGGAAGAACATGAAATGGGAAAAGTTCAACGGCCAGCTTGTCGACTTTTTCGGGCCGTCGTGGTTCTCTGCCGACAACTTTCTGAAATCAGCCGACAACGGCACATCACACATCCTTGCCCAGCAGTTGGACAAGGGCGGCTTTATGACTAAGCTCACCGACACCGACCATCCCGAACAGGCCACCATCATCGCCATCGAGTATGACGCCAATGACGGCAACGGCAGCTACAAGTACTACAACAACTATTACAAGAATGCTGACGGCAAAGAGCCTACCGATGCCGATCTCTGCACCAGTTCTGCGGAGATATACAAATTTGACAGCCATGGCAACCTCACCCTTTATGAGGGTTGGGGCAACCTCAACGACTATGGCGAGGTGTTGCTTCAAGAGGGCACCAGAAACGAGTACACATACGGAGGCCCCAACGGCGAGCTGACACAGACCGTTACATCTGAGTTTGCCTATGGTGATACCGACTATGCGCTAACAAAGAAAGTGACAGCCGACAAGTTTGCCAACGTGGCAACATCCATCAGCGGGGTGCAGCCTTCAGCCGATGCGCCCGGCAGCGTGTACAACTTGCAGGGCAAGGGCGTTGGCAACAGCTTGCAAGGGTTGCCCCACGGCATCTATATTATCAAGAGAAACGGAAAGTACGTTAAGGTGTCGAAATAAACTTAGCTGGGCCGCCTCCGCGATGGAGAACGGCCCAGTTTGTCTTTATGAAAAAACGTGACCTTTCAAAATCATGTGCAAGACGGAAGAGCAGGAGGAGAGGTTCTATGTTTATAGGAATATTAATATTATTGTAACATTATACTGTTTTTTTTCAGTTAATTTTGCTGCCGAAAACAACAGACGGGATAGAATCCCAGTATTATTAACTAATTTTTATAAGGTATGCAAAAAAGATTGTTTTTATTCATTGCTTTGCTGGCATTTGTCGTGTCAGCGACAATGGCACAGATTACAACTTCTGGCGTTAGTGGCCTTGTAACCGCTAACGGTGAAAAAGTAATCGGTGCGACAGTTACAGCGACCCATTTGCCTACGGGGGCTGTTTACCGTTCGGTTACCAACGCTGCAGGTCGTTTCACCATTCAAGGTATGCGCGCTGGCGGCCCCTACAAAGTTGAGATTTATTATATTGGCTACAAGCCAAAAGAAATCGAGAATGTGACACTGAAGCTTGGAGAAATGGCAGACCTCTCCTCTCAACTTGAGGAAGACGCACAGGTTTTGGGTGATGTTGTGGTAAAAGGAAAGCTCGGACTGAACGCAAGCAAGACGGGAGCCGCGGCCAGCTACAGTGCTGAAGACATTGCCAAAATGCCTTCTATCAATCACAGTATTGGTGATATTACTCGTTTGAATCCGTTTGTGAGCGTTTCTGACAAGGGTGCCATGTCATTTGCCGGCATCAACAACCGTTACAACAGTTTCCAGGTTGATGGCGCTGTCAACAACGATGTGTTTGGTCTTACCGACAATGGTCAGAACGGAGGTCAGGCTGGTGCTCAGCCTATCTCTACCGAGACCATCGAGCAGTTGCAGGTAAGTATCGCTCCTTTTGATGTCCGTCAGTCTGGATTCACCGGCGGCTCTATCAATGCGATTACGAAGTCTGGTACCAACGAGTTCCATGGCTCGGTATATGGCAACTGGCTGAACAAGGATCTGATTGGTTCCAAATACACCTTGAAAAATGGCAAGGACAGCCAGAAGTACAATGACCAGACAGACTATCGCTATGGTGTAACTCTTGGCGGTCCCATCATCAAGAACAAGTTGTTCTTCTTTGCCAACTATGAGAAGTCTAACCAGGAGTATACTAACAATTACGGTTACGGCTCTGCTGCCTCGAAGTTGGGTGAAGAGGGCTTTAAAGTTGCTGACGAGGTTCTTTCAATCTTGAAAGACAAGGGTTACCCGGAAACTTCTTACAACAACCCGAAGAACTACACGAAGAGTGACAAGGCCGGTATCAAGCTCGACTGGAACATCAACGACAAGCACAAGGCCACCTTTGGATGGCGCATGGTAAATGGCAAGCAGCTGAACAAGAACAGCACTGCAGCTTACCTCAATGCCTCCAACTACCAGTATGACTTCATCTCCAAGGCGAACACTTTCACCGCAGAGTTGAACAGCAATTTCAACGAGAAGATGAACAACCAGTTCCAGGCTTCTTATGTACGTGTCAGGGACCATCGTGAGCCTTATGGAATTGCCCCTATGATTGAGATTAGCAATGTGGGCGATGGCACTCTATCGCTCGGCACGGAGCGTTCTTCTACTGCCAACGGCCTTGACCAGGATGTTGCCTCGTTTACAGATAATTTCAACCTGTATCTTGGCAACCACACGTTGACTTTCGGTACACATGGAGAGTATTACAAGTTCAGGAATCTCTTTATCCAGGACAACTACGGAAGTTACTACTTCGACAATTTTGATGATTTCAAAATGTTTGCAAATGGTCAGACCACCGCGGCAAGCACAGACAAGGATGGCAAAACCACTTATTACAACACATTGAAACGCTACCGTTATGGCACCGCCAATGTCAGCGTCACCGGCGACCCACGCTGGGCTGCCGAGTTTGCAGCAGGACAGATTGGCTTCTATGCCCAGGACAAGTTCAATGTCACCAGGAACCTGGAGCTTACCTATGGCTTGCGCATGGATATCCCTCTGTTCTTCGACACGCCTACAGAGAATAAGGACTTCAACGCTTCCTCTGCCAAGCAAGGATGGAATGTTGTGACCAACCACAAGTTGAGCAGCACACCTCTGTGGTCTCCGCGCGTAGGTTTCCGCTGGAATGTCGAGAAGGAGCATGACGTGGTGCTTCGTGGTGGTGCAGGCATCTTCACGGGCCGTATTCCATTCGTTTGGTTGAGCAACAATTTCAGCAACACCGGTATACAGACATCAGTGTATGATGTCAAAGCCTCATCCGGGATGGAGGAAGGCAAGCAGAATGCTGGCAACCTTTCCAATGTAGCCTTGATTACTGACCCTTACAAGCAGAACGAAAACACAGACAAGCTGAAAGCAAGTGGCACTCAGACGGTCAATGTCTTCTCCGATGATTTCAAGTTTACTCAGAACTTGCGCCTTGACCTCGCATTGGATTTCACATTGGCAGGCATAGACTTTACCCTTGAGGGTGTGTATTCCAAGAACTTGAACGACATCTACTATAAGGATCTGACACGCGTTGCCGCCGGCAAGACTGTTGGACAGGCATACGAGAGCCTGTCATTCGACAACCGCCCCATGTTTAAGAAAATTACCGATGCCTCTGACCCAAATTTGTCTAAGTTCAGGAATATTTATATGCTGGATAACACAAGCAAGGGGTATAGCTACAACCTGTCCTTGTCAGCAGCCAAGCATTTCGACTTTGGCTTGGACCTGGCTGCATCTTACACCTACTCACGCTCAAAGTCTGTAAACTGCGGTACATCTTCTGTGGCACAGTCTAACTTCAACTACAACTATACATATCAGAATCCTAATGACCCCGAGCTTGGCTTCACCGCCTTCAACATTCCTCACCAGATCAAGGTTTCCGCTTTCTATCACAAGGATTACGCAAAGCATTGGAACACTACGGTCGGACTTATTTACACTGGAAACTCAGGCTCGCCATATAGCATCTATTACGATGGCGACCTGAACGGCGACGGGTCTTCTGACAATGACTTGCTTTTCATCCCGACAGACGCCCAGATTGACAAGATGCAGTTTTTGGCTACCAAGAACTATACTGCAGAGCAACAGAGGGAAAACCTAAAGGCATGGATTGCCGGTGACAGCTATTTGAGCAAGCACCGTGGCGAATACTACCAGCGTTATGCTGACAACGAGCCGTTCGAGAGTCACTTCGACTTCCACCTTGCACAGACCTATAAGTTCAAGGTCGGCTCGCAGGTTCATTCCGTAGAGCTGTCGTTCGATGTCCTGAACATCGGCAACATGCTCAACAAGAAATGGGGCCGCTACACATCTACAGGTTCTGCCTTATATTATTCTCCTGTCACATACAAGGGCGAAGGTACATTCCAGTTCTTGCATTCCGGCGACTATGACATGCGCTCATACAGCGACTACTACAGCCGCTGGCGCGGACAGATTGGCTTGAAGTACACTTTCTAAAAAAGATATCCAAAATTAAGGGGGCATGCTTTCCTGCAGGGGGGGTGGCATGTCCTCTTTTTGTTTTAACCCAAATCGGTCATTAGATTTCGTCCCGGGTTGCTGTTGGTTTCGTGCAGCTTGCCCACGCAAGTGTTGAAGGCATGGCGGGCTATGGCGAAACACTTACGGCAGCAAGATGCCGGAAGAAACAGTGACAAGGGGCGGAAAGAGGGAAAACTTCTCACTTTTTTGCCTGTTTCGGTCTGATGGCCGATTTGGGTTTAACCCAAATCGGTCATCAGACTTCGTACCGGGTTGCCGTTTGTCGCGGACAGCCTGTTGCCGACAGTTCACGTTGCGGGGCGGGAACGCCGCGAAAAGACAGACAGGCGAAACCGGATAAAGGCCAAACGGCCTTATTTCCGGCTTCGCCTGTCTGTCTGTACGCCTGCTTACTTGATGGTCACAGTGGCGCGGCGGTTGTAAGAAACGGGAGACAGGGTGTTCACGCCGCCAGCGGCAACAACCTCGATGCAATCGCGGCCAACCCCCATCTTCACCAGTTCGCCAGCCACAACGTCAGCGCGCCTCTGGCTCAGAGCCTTGTTGAACCTGGCGCTGCCTGTCTTGCTGTCAGCATAGCCGGTCACAACAATCTTGCTGCCGCTGGCCTTGGCCACCTCTGCGACCTCTCTCACGTTCTGAAGGTCCTTTCTGGAGGCAATCTTGGACTTGCCGATGTGGAAGAACACCGAGACAGGGGCGGCGACAACCTCTTTGACAGTCTTGCTCTCGGTCTCGCCGGGCTTGCTGGCCAGCATGTCTTTCAGGCGGCTGTTCTCCGACTGCGCATCGGCGAGCTGGGCGTTGAGCGCATCAATCTGCCCCTGCGAAAGGGCGCGGAGCGTCTCCACATCGGGTGTCTTCTTAAACCTGGCCCTACCCAGATTATAGGTGACACCGATTTCAAGTGAAAGGTTCAGGTCGTTGTTCTTCAGCCTTTTCAAGCCGCTGCGGTCTACGTTGGTCGCTGTCCAGCCACTGAATCCGGGGTCAAAGGCGTTGTAGGCAAGTTCAAGGTTGAGGGAGAGCTTGTCTGTCAGGCGGAAGGTGTTGAGAACACCAGCGCCGACATTCATTGCATACTTGTTGTATGACATGTTACGCGCCACGCCAAAACCCAGATAGGGGACAAAATTCCACACACGGCGCTCATTGTAACCGCAGAAGATGTTACTCAGGTTAAAGAGCACATCCTCATTGAGGTTCCAGTATTTGCTGGCATTCTCACTCTTGTCACCAAAAGCCACGGTGCGTCCCCAGATGCCGGCGAACTTGGTGCGCAGCCCGAGGCCGGGAGTGAACCACTTGCCAAGGGCGGCAGAAAAGCCCAAGTTGGTGCGCTGACCATCAAGCAGACCTACATGCGCGTTGTCCGAAGCCCAGGTCTCGTCACTGTGAAAACTTGTTCCGACAAGATTGGCCTGGACAAACCAATTGCTCCAGAACGAGCTTGTTGCCACACTGTACTTGTCCTCGGGCACTGTGTTCTCGCTGTCCTGAGCCATGCCGGCCACAGACGCGCTGGCCAGGGCCAACGCCACAAATAACTTTCTCATACCATTTTTATTACTAAAATACAATAATTGCAAAATGAGGAAGCCTGTGCCACTGGCTGCAACAGCTCATCCCATCAGCGCCTCTATGTCGCGCTGCGGCAAGATGTAGATAATCTTGCGGCCATTGGGCGTATAGTTTACATTCTCACAGGCAAACAGCTGGTTGACCACACTTTCCATCTCCTCATTGGAGAGCAGCTGCCCTTCGGGGATGGCCGCGCTGGTGGCCAGGCTAAGGGCAAGCGAGCGGTGCACCTCGTCTGCCGATGCGCAGCCATGCTCCGACACTTCGCCCACCATTGAGGTGACCAACCGCACCGGGTCGAGACCGTCGATGCCAGTTGGCACGCCGTTGACAGCATAGCTATACTGCCCCAGGTCGGACAGTTCGAAGCCAAGGGCGGCCAGTTCGGGCAGCACCCGCCCAAGCAGCACACTGTCCGAGGGGGAGAAGCGCACCACGTCGGGAAAGAGGACACGCTGCGTCTCCAGCGGGCGGGCGCGGTCAAGATAACGCTCATAGCGGATACGGATGTCGGCGCGGCGCTGGTCAATGATCATCAGTCCCGACTTGACCGCCGTCATGATATAGCGGCCCTTGTACTGATAGTGCGTGGGCGACTTCTCCTCGACAGCCGTCTCAGCATGTCCCCAGTCCTTGCCGCCAGGCTGCTCGTCAAACAGCTGCTGCTCGGGAGCGGGCTCACGCCCGCCCTCTGTTTCATAGAGTTTCTGCCAGCCCTCGGGAACCTTGGCCGCTCCCCCACCCTGCGGCTGGCGGAACGGATTATAGGTGGGGTTGAAGGCGGCCGAAGGCGCCTCCACCTGTCTGAGCGGGTCGGGCACAGGGATATCCGGCTTGCCCTCGGTATCGAAATCGATAGCAGTCACCTCGCAGAAATTGCCAATGGCATCTTTCACCGCAGCGGTCAGAATCTGCCAGATGGCCTGTTCGTTCTCAAACTTTATCTCCGTCTTTGTGGGGTGGATGTTCACATCGATGTCAGCCGGGTTCACATCAAAATAGATAAAGTATGGCACCTGCATTCCCACGGGCACCAAGCGCTCAAACGCGTTCATCACCGCCTTGTGGAAATAGGCATGCTTCATGAAGCGGCCGTTGGCAAAGAAATAGGTGTGGGCGCCGCGCTTGCGTGCCGACTCTGGCTTGCCCACAAACCCGCTGATCTTGCAGAGGGAAGTCTCCACCTCCACTGGGAGCAGGTCTTGGCTGATACGCTTGCCGAAAAGGTCGACAATGCGCTGGCGCAGCGACCCCGGGCGCAGGTTCATCAGTTCGGAGTCGTTGCTGTGGAGCGTGAAGCCGATGCCGGGATAAACAAGGACTATACGTTCAAGGGCTGCAATGATGTTGTTCAGCTCCGTGGCGTTGGTTTTCAGAAATTTCCTGCGCGCAGGGACATTGTAAAACAGGTTCTCCACCAGGAAGTTACTTCCAATGGGGCATGACACAGGCTCCTGACCCGCGATTCTCGACCCTGCGATGGTGAGCATCGTACCCACCTCGCTGTCAGCCGTGCGGCTTCGCACCTCCACCTGGGCCACAGCAGCGATAGAGGCCAGGGCCTCGCCGCGGAAGCCCATCGTCGTGAGATTGAACAAGTCGTCGGCCACCGTTATCTTCGACGTGGCATGGCGCTCGAAAGCCATGCGGGCATCCGTCTCGGACATACCCTTTCCGTTGTCAACCACACGGATTGCCGTGCGCCCGGCATCGGTCACGAGCACATGGATGGCAGACGCTCCGGCGTCAATGGCATTTTCAACAAGCTCCTTGATGACCGATGCCGGACGCTGGATCACTTCGCCAGCGGCTATCTGGTTGGCCACCGAATCGGGCAGCAAATGAATAATGTCACTCATGGGCAATCGCGTTTTCGTCTGACAATGGCACCAGCGGCGGCGTTGCCGCACCGGTCCCGTGCAGATGCTGCACCGGGGCTTCCTTGCGCTTCACCACCTTAAGTTCGGTGCCGGCCTTCTTCCCGCGCCAGTTAAAGATGTCGTCCTTGTCGAGCGGCCGCACATAGTCAAACCATGCATAGCTGGGCAGGAACTTCTTGTCGGGCGGTATCTGTGTCATGGGATAGAGCGTGCCATCAGCCTTTGGCATCCATATCTTCTTCATCTTCCGGTTTTCAAAGAACACCCTCAGCTTGGCGGTCTCCGTGTAGTTCAAGCCTACCAGCGTGCTGTCACTGTCGTCAATGGGATAATAGACAATCTGCACATTGTCGTCAGCCTGGGACTCCCGGATTTCACCCTTGTCAAAAAAGGCTTGCATCTCCCTGGAGGATATCTGGTTGAAATGCACGGAGTCGCTCAGCTGTTCCACCGAGAGAGCCTGTCCGATGACATGGGCGCGGCTGATTGTGGAGTCCTTGAGGTAAACCTTGATCACCTCACCGAGCAACTGCTGGCTGCCAGTCCAGGCAATGGGGTCACGGAACATCGCCATGCACGAGTCCTTGGTGTTGTAAACCAGCGAGTCGCACACCGCCTGCACATCCACCCTGTAAGCACGCATCCTGTTGTAGGCATGAACCTCGCGGTAAGCGGAGTCGGTGTTGATGTTGTAGGTGTAAATCTTGAATGTGTCCGCATGCATATAGAGCGAGTCGCGCTGGGAGAAGTCAACGAAGCGTGCGTGCCTGGTGGCCAAGGCAAATCCCGTGTTCTCGTTGTACCAGCAGTAGTCACAGGTCAGCTCGTTTCTGTTGACACTGTCCACATAAACCACGTTGCGGAAAGCCTCGCTCGTGCCTTTCTTGACATTGTGGTACACGCTGTCACCCACCATCGTCTTTCCCTGGTTGCGCATCACCGAGCGTCCGAAAAGCCTTGACTGCTCGGTCGAGGTGTTGTAGTAGCCGTCGTCGGTATGGATACGGCTGTCACCCGAGACAATGTCGGACGGGCCGACAGTTTGGGCCCATGACGTGGCTGTATTATAGAACAAGGTGTCCGAGGTAAGGTGGAACCTCTTGTCCTTCAGGTCAACATGGTAATAGAATTTAGCCTGCCTGGTCTCTGTGGAATACTCCCCCCAGTCCGACTTGAGCACGCTGCCTCTGTCCACCATCCTTCCTCCGTCAAAGAAATAGCCGATGCCATACATTCTGTCGTAGTTCAGGCTGTCGGTGTAGAGTGTAGTCCTGCGGTGCTTGAGCACCACGTTCTGGCGTGCCTCCGCCATCTGGTCACCACCGTCATAATAGGCATAGTCGCTGAACAGCGAGAGGGTGTCACCCTGATACATCTTCACGTGCCCGAACGCTTCGAACGAGTTGGTCATTTCATAGAAATGGGCGCTGTCGCAATAAAGTTCCGCACCATTGTGGCGGAAATGCACCTTTCCGTTGAGTATCTGCGCCTCGGGGTTGACATACTGGTCGTAGTGGAGCCTGTCGGCATGCACCAGATACACCCAGTCAGCCTTGTCCGCGGTGCGGGCCGGCCTTTTATGCTGCCGCCGCTGCGACTGTGCCACACAAAGTCCAAACAGGCATAGAATCACAATGAAGAAGATTCTATGCCCGCCCGGTTCTTTTTTCAAGCGATTATTGACATACATCACTTAATCCATCCTTGATATTCGAAATTGCAGTTCTTGTAACGGTCGTTCACCCATACATAGGTTGTCTTTATTTTCCCAACCACCCATTGGTGCAACCGCTCCGCGCGGCGTTTCTCCAGCACAATGTTCTTCAGCTCCTGAAAGTCTTCCGTCACTGTGGCCCGGTGACCTTGCACCCTGTTTTTCAGCTTGACAATGGCACACACTGTCTTGCCCCGGGCTGTGGTCATCTCAAAGGGAGCCGATATTCCGCCCACCTTCAGCGTGTCTACCACGCGCGCCACATCCGAAGGCAGGTCTTGCATCTTGAACCGCGAGGTGCGCCCCTCTTCCGTGACATTCACCATCAAGCCGTGGTTGTTGCGCGTATCCTTGTCGTCAGAGATGACAGAGGCCCCCTCCTCAAACGAAAACTTGCCGCTCACGATGTCGCCCTTGATAGAGTCAAGCCTCAGCAGCGACTGCTGGATTGCTTCATCGCTCACCTTGGGTTTGAGCAGGATGTGGCGCACCTTCACCTTGTCGCCCTTCTTGTCAATCAGCTGAATGATGTGATAGCCAAACTCCGACTCCACAATCTTCGAGACTTTCTTTGGGTCAGTGAGGTTGAAAGCCACATTGGCAAAGGCCGGGTCAAGCAGCCCCCGCCCCATGTAGTCAAGTTCGCCCCCACGCCGTGCCGACTCCGGGTCTTCGGAATAAAGTCGCGCCAGGGTGGAAAACGAGGTTGCGCCCTTGTTGATACGGTCGGTGAAATCGCGCAGCTCGCCCTTCACCCGGTTTATCTCATCCTGCCCGACGCGCGGGGTCTGCGTAAGGATTTGCACCTCCACCTCTGTGGGCACAAAGGGCACACTGTCCTGGGGCATGTCCTTGAAATAGCGGCGCACCTCGGCAGGAAGCACCGTGACATCCTCAACCAGCCTCTTTTTCATCTCCTGCACGCGCATCATGTTGCCGATAACCTCGCGCAGCTCGTCACGCATCTGACTGATACTTTGCTTTTTGTACTCTTCCAGCTTCTCCCGGGAGCCGCTCGCCTGAATCCAATAGTTCAAACGGTCTTCCACCTGCTGGCTGATGTCTGCCTCTGTCACCTCCACGCTGTCAATGTCAGCCTGGTTGAGAAACAGCTTCTGCACGGCCAGCTGCTCGGGTATCATACAATCGGGGTCGCCGCTCCAGCGCACCCCTTCCTGGAGAGCCTGCATACGCGCGGTCTCCACGTCAGACCTCAGAATGGGCTCGTCGCCCACCACCCAGATGACCTCGTCTACCACGCTCCTGCTGTCAATGGTGTCTCCGGCTGCCTGCCGGGCCGAGGTTTCGGGGCTGGCACAGACCAGCATTGCCGCGGCCAGCGCACAGGTTTGAAAAACACGTGTCATGTTCATCCAATCAATTTCACTCAATCATTCAATGTTTGTTGACCGTCTTCAGCACTTCCCGGTTGACTGTCACTGCATACTTGCGACGCAAGGCAGCCACCCAGTCTTTCTCAAGGGCATCCTGGTAGTCTGCTGTCACCAGGCCCTTGACATCGGTATAGTCTTCGGGCCTTTTCTTGAGCAGCTTGCCATAAACAGCGTCAATGGGATAGTCCTTGAGTGCCTGTACCACGGTGTCCTTCTTGAAAATCTCCCGGTCTATCAGCGCGTTGTCACCCTTCTTGAAGATACCCTTTTCCACACGGATGCGGATAACGGAGTCGTTGTTGAAAGTGGTGCGGAGCGCCTCGGCCCACTTGTCAAACGGCAGGTGCTTCACACAGTCCCTCACAGCCTTCACGTCACCCTGCGTCTTCACATGGTAAGCCATGCCCTTGAAGCGCGGTTCGCTCCAGTCGTATTTTTTCCTGTTCTTCCTGAAGAAAGCCTCAAGTCCCTTCTCGTCCTTGGCAGCCTTGTCCCATACCATCCTGTTGCTAATTTCATAGAGCAGCAGTCCGTCATGATACTCCTTAAAAAGGTATTTCATCTCGCTGTCCACATTGGCCAGCGAGTCGGCGCGCTGTTCAAGGATGCCCTCCTTGGTCAGCTTGCCGCCCGACGCTTTCACCTGGGCGTCGAGCTTGCGCGTCACAATCTGGTCGCGAATGTTGCGCTGTTCGATAAAGCGCATGATGTTAGCCCTGAGCGAGTCATAGGGCTCCAGTTGCTTCCGCTCCTTCATCAGCACGATATGGTAGCCCGCGGCCGACAGGAAGGGTTCGCTCATCTGCCCGGGTTTCAGCGCGTAGGCATGCTCCTCAAACTCCTTGAGCGTCTGGTTGGGTCCCACCCAGGGCAGCAGCCCGCCGTTCTGCGCCGTCGAGGGGTCCTGCGACAGGCGCTTGGCCATGCCGGCGAAGTCTGCACCGGCTTTCAGCGCCGCATAGATAGAGTCAATGCGCACCTTGGCTGCCGCGCGCTGCGCATCGGTGGCTTTCTGCCCTACAAAAAGGAAGATGTGCGCCGGGTGAATCAGCCCCTTGTCACCGATGCTCTTCTTGGTGTTGTCGTAAATGGCGTGAGCCTCGCGCTCCACCTCCGCATCGGTGACCATTGTCGGGCGCACCTGCTGGTCGCGATACTGGGCAAACTCCAGCTTGAACGAGCGGAGCGTGTCCATCCTCGCATCCAATGCGGCAGCCACCTTGAGCTTGTAATTGACAAACAGGTCGACATACTCGTCTACCGTTTTCTTGTCAATCACTCCCTCGGAGTTGTTTTTGTTGTAGGAATACTCGAATTCCGACCTTGGAACGTCAACGCCATTGACTGTCATCACCACGGGGTCGCTCGCCCCCTGTGCCACGGCAGCCGTTGTCCCGGCCAGAAGAAACAGGGTTGTTATCAATGCTTTCATATAGAAGTTCAGTCGTTTGGTCTTGAATAGTTAGGAGCCTCACTGGTGATGGAGATGTCGTGCGGATGGCTTTCCATCACGCCGGCATTGGTGATGCGTGTGAACTTGGCGTTGTGCAGCCGCTCGATGTCAGGCGCTCCGCAATAGCCCATGCCCGACCGCAGGCCGCCCACCAGCTGGTAGATGACCTCCTGCACGGTTCCCTTGTAAGGCACGCGCCCGGCGATACCCTCGGGCACAAGTTTCTTCACGTCCTTTGTATCGCCCTGGAAATAGCGGTCTTTCGAGCCGTTCTTCTGCTCCATGGCCTCCAGAGAGCCCATGCCCCGGTAGCTCTTGAACTTTCGCCCGTTGAAGATAATGGTCTCGCCCGGACTTTCCTCCGTCCCGGCCACCAGCGAGCCGATCATCACCGAGCTGCCGCCGGCAGCCAGGGCCTTGACCACATCGCCCGAGTAGCGCAGGCCTCCGTCGGCAATCAGGGGCACGCCGGTGCCTTGGAGCGCGCTGTAAACGTCGTAGACAGCGGTCAGCTGGGGCACGCCGACGCCGGCCACCACCCGGGTGGTGCAGATAGACCCCGGGCCTATGCCCACCTTTACGGCATCGGCGCCGTTGTCGGCCAGCATCCTGGCTGCGGCGCCAGTGGCCACATTGCCCACCACGATGTCGACGGTGGGGAACGAGGCCTTGGCCTCAACCAGCTTCTCGATGACCGACTTGGAATGGCCGTGGGCCGTGTCAATCACGACAGCGTCGGCCCCGGCGTCTACAAGTGCCTGCATCCGCTGGAGCGTGTCGGCCGTGACCCCCACACCGGCAGCCACGCGCAGCCGGCCCTTGTCATCCTTGCAAGCCATGGGCTTGTCTTTGGCCTTGGTGATATCCTTATAGGTAATCAGTCCCACCAAATGGTTGTCCTTGTCAACGACAGGCAGTTTCTCTATCTTGTTCTCCTGCAGAATCTGCGCCGCGGCGGCCAGGTCGGTCTGCTGGTGTGTTGTCACCAGGTTCTCCTTTGACATCACATCGTCCACACGCTTGTCAAGGTGGCGTTCGAAGCGCAAATCGCGGTTGGTCACAATGCCCACAAGGTGGTTGTCCTCGTCGACAACGGGAATGCCGCCAATGTGATACTCAGCCATCATGTCAAGCGCGTCTTTCACCGTGGATCCGCGGCGGATGGTCACGGGGTCGTAAATCATTCCGTTTTCGGCCCGCTTAACGATGGCCACCTGCCGCGCCTGGTCCTCGATGGTCATGTTTTTGTGAATGACACCGATGCCGCCCTCGCGCGCTATGGCAATGGCCATCTGCGACTCGGTCACAGTGTCCATGGCAGCGGTCACAAAAGGGATGTTCAGTGCGATATTGCGTGAGAATTTTGTTTTTAGCCCGACCGTTTTCGGAAGCACCTCGGAATAAGCGGGAATCAACAGGACATCGTCGAACGTCAAGCCGTCCATCACAATTTTATCTGCAATAAAAGAAGACATAAATAGATCGTTTAAACTTTATTGCGTGCAAATTTAGCAAAAAAAAACCACAAAAGGGCCGGTCTACGGCTTTTTATCGCCGAATTAGTACGTTTTAACGCCCTCTCCGGCCAATTCCGCAACCTCTTTCAGCCAGCGGTTCTTCCGCCTCCAGCCGGCCTGTTCAGTTGGCCATTTCGCTGATAAACTTGATGCGCACCAGACGGATCTCGTCCTCGGTGTAGTCCTCGCCCAAGGTCTCGATGGCCGTCTCCAAGTCATCGGTCTCCGAGTCTTGGAAATAGGCATAGATATCGTCAATGTGGTCCTCATCCATCACCTCGTCTAGGAAATAGTCAATGTTCAGCTTGGTGCCCGAGTAGACAATGGCCTCCACTTCGTCGAGCAGTTCGTCAAAGTCTATGCCCTTGGCTGTGGCTATGTCGTCAAGCGCCACCTGGCGGTCAATGCTTTGGATGATGCTCACCTTGAGCACCGACTTCTTGGCCACGGTACGCACGCGGAGGTCGGCCTGTCTCACGATGTCATTCTCTTTGCAATAGCTCTTGATGAGATCGACAAACTCCTTGGCATAGGGGTGCTTCACCTTTCCCTCGCCAACGCCCTGTATGTTCTTCAGCTCCTCCAGCGTAACCGGGTAGTCGGTAGCCATCTGCTCGAGCGACACGTCCTGGAAGATGACATAGGGCGGGCGCTCCAGCCTCTTGGCCACCCTTTTTCTCAAGTCAACCAGCATCGCGTTGAGCGTGGGGTCGAGCGCGCTCGTCCCGCCCTCGTGCTCCGCAGACGCGCCTCCGTCTTCATTGAACTCGTTATCTTCGACAATCATAAACGACTTGGGCTCTTTCAAGAACTTCCGGCCCGCGGGGGTCAGCTTTATCAGGCCGTAGTTTTCCACGTCCTTTTCCAGGTAGCCGGCCAGAAGGGCCTGCCGGATCAGCGGGCTCCATATCCTCTCGTTCTCATCGGCGCCGATGCCGAACGCCTCTAGCAGGTGGTGCTTGTGAGCGATGATTTCCTCGGTCTCGCGGCCCTTGATGAAATCCTCCACATAGTCGGCGCAGAAATTCTCCTTGATGGCCAGGATGGCCTTGAGCGCTATGACCAGCTGGTCCTTAGCCTCTATCTTCTCCTTGGGATGGAGGCAGTTGTCACAGTTTCCGCAATTGTCACGGTCGTACTCCTCGCCAAAATAATGGAGCAGCATCTTGCGCCGGCACACCGAACTCTCCGCATAGGCAGCCGTCTCCTGAAGCAGCTGCCGCCCGATGTCCTGCTCGGACACGGGCTTTCCCTCCATGAACTTGTCCAGCTTCTGAAGGTCCTTGTAAGAGTAGAAGGCGATGCACAGGCCCTCGCCACCGTCACGCCCGGCACGCCCCGTCTCCTGGTAATAGCCCTCCAGGCTCTTCGGGATGTCATAGTGGATGACAAAGCGCACGTCGGGCTTGTCTATCCCCATGCCGAAGGCGATGGTGGCCACGATGACGTCAATCTTCTCCATCAGGAAGTCGTCCTGTGTCTGCGACCGCTTCGAAGACTCCAGTCCGGCATGGTAGGGTGCGGCCTTGATGTCGTTGGCACAGAGGATGGCCGCCAGTTCCTCCACTTTCTTACGCGCCAGACAGTAGATGATGCCGCTCTTGCCGGGATGCTGGCGGATAAAGCGGATGATGTCCTTGTCCACATCGGCCGTTTTCTGCCTCACCTCATAGTAGAGGTTCGGACGGTTGAACGAGCTTTTAAACTCCACGGCGTCCGTAATGCCAAGGCTCTTCTTGATGTCCGTGCGCACCTTGTCGGTAGCGGTGGCCGTGAGGGCGATGACCGGAGCCGGCCCTATCTCGTTGATGACAGGGCGGATCTTGCGGTATTCGGGGCGGAAGTCATGGCCCCACTCTGAGATACAGTGCGCCTCGTCAATGGCATAGAACGACACCTTGACCGTTTTGAGAAACTCCACGTTCTCCTCCTTGCCGAGCGACTCGGGCGCCACATAAAGCAGTTTGGTGCGCCCCTCGCGGATATCGCGCTTCACGCGGTCTACGGCAGCCTTGTTGAGTGACGAGTTGAGATAGTGGGCCACGCCATCCTCCTCGCTCAGCCCGTTCATCACGTCGACCTGGTTTTTCATCAGCGCGATAAGGGGGGACACCACAATGGCCGTGCCCTCCATCATCAGGGACGGCAGCTGGTAGCAGAGCGACTTGCCGCCGCCGGTGGGCATCAGCACAAAGGTGTCGTGCCCGGCAAGCACATTGCGGATGATGGCCTCCTGGTCACCTTTAAACTTGTCGAAGCCAAAAAACCTTTTCAGCACGCTGTGTAGACTTTCTCTTTCTGCCATAGTGTCGTTTCTCCTTTCTCTCGCATTATCTGCCATGCGTGGCCTGGCGTCTCCCCCCGGCCCACGCTCAAGCCTGGCCTATCCGCCCCATCTCCTTCTCTATCTGGCTCCGCGCATAGTCAAGGGTTACCTCAAACGAGCGGATGCGCTTCGAGGGCGCGTCGAACATGGCGTCGCGCATGATGGTCTCCACGATGGAGCGCAGTCCGCGGGCGCCCAGCTTGAACTCCACAGCCTTGTCGACCACATATCCGAGGGCTTCGGGGGCGAAGGTCAGCTTGATGCCATCCATCTCAAACAGCTTGACATACTGCTTGACAATGGAGTTCTTGGGCTCGCTGAGAATGCGCGTGAGCGCCTCGCGGTCAAGGGGGTTGAGGTAGGTGAGCACCGGCAGCCGCCCGATAATCTCGGGAATAAGCCCGAACGACTTGAGATCCTGCGGCTGGATGTATTTCATCAGGTCGGCCTTGTCTATCTTCCGCACGTTCTGCACGGAGTTGTAGCCCACCACATGGGTGTTCAGGCGCTGGGCTATCTTGCGCTCGATACCGTCGAACGCGCCGCCGCAGATAAAGAGGATGTTCCTTGTGTCAACATGGATATACTCCTGGTCGGGATGCTTGCGCCCGCCCCGCGGCGGCACGTTGACCATGGTTCCCTCAAGGAGCTTGAGCAGTCCCTGCTGCACGCCCTCGCCGCTCACGTCGCGGGTGATGGAGGGGTTGTCGCTCTTGCGCGCTATCTTGTCTATCTCGTCGATGAACACGATGCCGCGCTGGGCGGCCGCCACATTGTAGTCGGCGACCTGGAGCAGCCGCGACAGGATGCTCTCCACGTCCTCGCCCACATAGCCGGCCTCGGTGAACACCGTAGCGTCGACTATCGTGAAGGGCACCTCGAGCAGCTTGGCTATGGTGCGCGCCAGCAGGGTCTTGCCTGTTCCCGTGCTGCCCACCATGATGATGTTACTCTTCTCTATCTCCACGCCGTCGTCGGTCGCCGGCTGCTGGAGCCTCTTGTAGTGGTTGTACACGGCTACCGCGAGCGTGCGCTTGGCCTCGTCCTGGCCGATGACATACTGGTCAAGGTAGTCTTTGATCTCCTTTGGCTTGGGCACCTTTTTCACCTTGAAGCCGCCATCGTCCGCCTGCGCGGACGCCTCGGCAGATTGCACGATGCGGTAAGCCTGCTTCACGCAGTCGTCGCAGATAAAGCCACTGATGCCGGTGATGAGCAGCCGCACGTCGTTCTCGCTGCGGCCGCAGAAGCTGCAAACTTTTTTTGTCCTCGCCATCTGTCAGTCCTTAACATTGTTCTCGGGTGACTTCCTGGAAAGCACCTGGTCAATCATTCCGTAGTCCTTGGCCTCCTGCGCTGTCATCCAATAGTTGCGGTCGGAGTCGTTCCACACCTTGTCGTAAGGGGTGTGCGAGTGCTCGGAGATGATGGTATACAGTTCCTTCTTGAACTTCATGATCTCCTTGGCCTCAATCTCGATGTCAGAGGCCTGGCCCTGCACGCCGCCAAGGGGCTGGTGAATCATCACGCGGCTGTGGGTGAGCGCTGAGCGCTTGCCCTCAGCGCCTGCGACAAGGAGCACGGCGGCCATCGAGGCGGCCATGCCGGTGCAGATGGTGGCCACCGGACTGGAGATAAACTGCATGGTGTCATAAATGCCGAGCCCGGCTGTCACGCTTCCGCCGGGGGAGTTGATATAGATGCTCACATCCTTCCCGGGGTCGACAGAGTCAAGGTAGAGCAGCTGCGCCTGCAGCGTGTTGGCTGTATAGTCGTCTATCTGCGTGCCGAGAAAGATGATGCGGTCCATCATCAGCCTGGAGAACACGTCCATCTGCGTCACGTTGAGCTGGCGCTCCTCCAGGATATAGGGGTTCATGTACTGCGCCTGCGCACTGATGACGTCGTCAAGCATCTGGCCGCTGACACCGAGGTGCCTTGTGGCGTATTTTCTAAAGTCGTTCATAATCTGGTGCTGTTCTGTATTATAAAAAACAAGAATGAGAGGCTATTGCTTTACCATTCGTAGAACAAAGTTACGAAAAAAAGTCAATAACCTCTCATTTATGAGAGTTTTTTTTCTAAAAAAAGAAAACTTTTCCTTAGTTCTTTTCCTGCATCATTTTGTTGAAATCGTCCAGCGATATGCTCTTTTCATCAAGCTTGACCACCTTTTTCAGAGCCTCGACAAGCTTTACGTCAACGGCACGGTCAACCAGCGAGTCCATGTTCTTGCGCTCTTTCACCATGTCGGCAGCGTATTTCTCAAGGTACTCGTCGGGCACATTGCTCATGCCATACTGGGCGAACTGGGCGCGCGCGGCCTCCTTGGCCACCTGCTTCACGTCGCTGTCACTCACCTTGATGGCGTTGGCCTCGACCAGCTGTTCCTTGATGAGGTGCCACTTGAGCTCCTCGACGCTGGCCTTGAAGTTGTCGTCGACAAACTTCTCGCCACGCTCCTTGTTGTTGTTCAGCATGATGCGCCTGAGCAGGGCGTCGGGGAAGGCCACCTCGCCCACCTTGTTCTCAAGGTAGGCACGCAGGTCCAGCAAGAACTTATAGTCTGTATCGGCCACCAGCTGCCTCTTGATTCCGTCGGCTATCCTGGCGCGGAACTCGGCCTCGCTCTTCACATTGCCCTTGCCATAGACCTGGTCGAAGAGCTCCTGGTTCACCTCTGCCTTGGTAAAGCGCGACACCTCGGTCACCAGATAGGTGAAGTCGCTGGTCATCGCGGCGGCCTTGTCCTTGTCTATCTTCAGCAGCGACGAGATTTCGACCTCCCCATTGGGATAAGCCTTGCTCGGATTGAACGTTATCACGCTTCCGGGCTTCGCCCCGTCAAAGAGGGCCTTCTGCTCGTCAACCTTGATGTACTCGGGCATCATCACGGCGCCCTCGACCACCACGCCGCCTTCCTTGGCGTTGCCATCGGCGCCAAGCTCGCGCAAGTCGCCCTTCAGCATGTCGTTTTTGGCCGGGTCGTAAGCTTCGGCCTTGTCATAGTGGCCGGCACGCGAACAGAACATGTCGACCTGCCGGTCAACGAGCGCGTCGTCAACAGTGATATTGTAATAGGGAATGGTGTCGTCACCGGCAAGGCTGACCTTCATCTCGGGAGCCACGGCAATGTCGAACACAAACTCCAGCCTGTCGCTGTTCTCGATGTCCTGGGGCTGCTGCTTGTCGCTGGGCAGGGGTTCGCCCAGCATTTGGATTTTATGCTCGCGCAGATAGTCGTAAATCTTCTCGCCCAGCATGCGGTTCACTACGTCAACCTTGACCTGGGTGCCAAACTGGCGCTTGATCATGCCCATGGGAGCCTGCCCGGGACGGAAGCCGGGCACATTGGCCCGCTTGCGATAGTCTTTCAACTCCTTATCAACCTCTCCCTGATAGTCGTCCTTCTCAAAAGTCAAGGTCATCAGACCGTTGATTTTGTCGGGGTTCTCGAATGAAATATTCATCTTTTAATATATGTATTGTTTGTGATAGTTCTACTCCCTTGCGGGCATTTTGGGCGCAAAAATACTTATAAATGGTGTAAAAGCCTCACTTTTTGTAAAAATTAACCTTTCGAAGCCTTTGTTGCGCAACAGTCCTGCCCCACCATCTGCAACCGCACTTAGCCCCCAACCGGCCACCGGGCGAAGGCAACAGCCCCGCGGCCCCGAGTTCGGGAAACGCCTTAGGGAGCGCCGCCTCCGCCGTTATTCAGCCCTTGGGGTGCAAAAGTCCACAGAAAAGTTTGGCGGTTTCAAAATGTTTCGCTACCTTTGCACTCGCTTCCACAAGCAAGGGCGCTTAGCTCAGCTGGTTTAGAGCATCTGCCTTACAAGCAGAGGGTCGGGGGTTCGAATCCCTCAGCGCCCACCCGGACGGAAACCACCTTTGGTTTCCGTCTTTTTTTGCCCGGCACACAAGCCCACAACATTGCGAGCCACCAACGGCAAGCAGGCATAAGCAGGCGTTCAAAATTATCCGTACATATCATTGCGTCAGCAGATGCTTATCATGCATTGACATGTCTCTGCACGCTCTTTCCGCCTGTATGCACGGCTCCCATCGGCCGTGCAGCGCCGCCACACTCCATCTCCAGCCCGAACATGCAGCCAAGAACAAGGCACGCATCCATATCAAATAATTTTGAGCGCCTGCCTATAAAAGAATGTTTGCGCGCGGCGCGCGCGAGAAAAGGGGCCGGATGGCGCGGCAGAACGGTGCGTTTCACACTGCGGAACAGTCCGTTTGAGCGCGCGAAACGGCGCGTTTCGCACGGCGAAACAGGCCGTGTGGCGAGCCGGAACTGGCTGTTCTGCAACGCATCGCCGCCCTTGCCGGCCAAACAGGCCGTTGCAGACCGGTTCTGGCAAGCCTTTGCCTCAGCACAAAAAAAAGGCGGGGCCTCCAATCTTTCCGCCCCTCGCCACCGTTTCCCGTGACCGGTTTGGGTTTAAGTTTTTCGCGTTTTTGGGTGCCAAACCGATTTTTTGCGCTATCTTTGCACACAACATTTGTAACGACAGAAAAGATTATGGCACAAGAAGATGTATTTAAAAAGATTGTGAGCCACTGCAAGGAATATGGCTTCGTGTTCCCCAGCAGCGAGATTTACGACGGGCTGGGCGCCGTGTATGACTACGGGCAGAACGGCGTTGAACTGAAAAACAACATCAAGCAATACTGGTGGAAGAGCATGGTGCTGCTCCACGAGAACATCGTCGGCATTGACTCGGCCATCTTCATGCACCCCATGATATGGAAGGCCAGCGGGCACGTTGACGCCTTTAACGACCCATTGATAGACAACCGCGACTCGAAGAAGCGCTACCGGGCCGATGTGCTCATCGAAGACCAGATTGCCAAATACGACGAGAAGATTGCCAAGGAGGTGGCCAAGGCGCGCAAGCGCTTTGGCGACGCGTTTGACGAGGAGAAGTACCTGGAGACCAGCGAGCGCGTGAAGGAGACCAAGGCCAGGCGCGACGCGCTGCACGAGCGTTACGCCAGGGCCATGCAGGGGCCTGACCTGGACGAGCTGAAGCAGATAATCCTGGACGAGGAGATTGCAGACCCCATCAGCGGGACGAAGAACTGGACTGACGTGCGCCAGTTCAACCTGATGTTCGCCACGGAGATGGGGGCGTCGGCAGAAGGCTCGATGAAGGTGTACCTGCGCCCGGAGACGGCCCAGGGCATCTTTGTGAACTACCTCAACGTGCAGAAGACCGGCCGCATGAAGATACCGTTTGGCATCGCCCAGATAGGCAAGGCCTTCCGCAACGAGATTGTGGCCCGCCAGTTCATCTTCCGCATGAGGGAGTTCGAGCAGATGGAGATGCAGTTCTTCGTGAAGCCGGGCACCGAGCTGGAGTGGTTCCCCAAGTGGAAGCAGACCCGCATGGCCTGGCACCAGGCGCTGGGCTTCGGCGCGGAGAACTACCGCTTCCACGACCACGAGAAGCTGGCCCACTATGCCAACGCAGCCACAGACATCGAGTTCAAGATGCCCTTTGGCTTCAAAGAGGTGGAGGGCATACACAGCCGCACCAACTTTGACCTGTCGCAGCACGAGAAGTTCTCGGGCAAGAGCATCAAGTACTTTGACCCGCAGACAAAGGAGAGCTACACGCCGTATGTCATCGAGACGAGTATCGGCGTCGACCGCATGTTCCTCTCGGTGATGTGCCATGCCTACGACGAGGAGAGGCTGGAGAACGGCGAGACCCGCGTGGTGCTGAAGCTGCCCGCAGCCCTGGCGCCGGTGAAGCTGGCCGTGCTGCCGCTGGTGAAGAAGGACGGACTGCCCGAGAAGGCCCGGGAGATTATTGACAGCCTCAAGTTCCACTTCTACTGCCAGTATGACGAGAAAGACTCCATCGGCAAGCGCTACCGCCGCCAGGATGCCATCGGCACACCCTACTGCGTGACGGTGGACCACGACACACTCAAGGACAACAAGGTGACCCTGCGCTTCCGCGACACCATGGAGCAGGAGCGCGTCGACATCGCCGCACTCAGCGGCATCATCGAGGACAAGGTGAGCATTGCCAGCCTGCTCAAGAAGCTGCAATAAAGGTTAAAGTCGGAATCCAACACTCAAGACATGAACAGAACAAGAACCATCCTATACACACTCCTGGCGGCCGCCCTCTGCCTTTCCGCTTGCAAGGAAGAGAATGACCCCGATGAGGAGTATGTCAACTGGCAGGCCAGGAACGCCACGTTCTTCAACCACCTGTCGGACTCTGTAAAGGCTCTGACAGACGAGAACCCCGCCCGCACGGACTGGAAGCGCATCAAGGCCTGGACCAAGCCTGAAAGCGCGGCGGGGAGCAACGCCGACTACATCGTTGTCAAGGTGCTGCGCAGCGCAACGGCAGAGCAGCAGGCCCAAGGCTGCCCGCTCTACACGGACAGCGTGGCCGTGAACTACCGGGGGCGGCTGCTGCCGTCAGAGTCGTACAGCGAGGGCTATGTGTTCGACCAGTCCTACTACGGAACATTCGATCCAGACACCAGCCGACCGGCCGAGTTTCTGGTGAGCGACTTGGTGACAGGCTTCTCGACCGCCCTCATGCACATGCACAAGGGAGACCACTGGCGAGTGTACATCCCACAGGAACTGGGCTACGGGGCCAGCGCCGTGTCGAGCATCCCGGGCTACAGCACGCTGATATTCGACCTTATGCTTGACGATTTCAAGCACTGAGCACCGGCGCAAGCCACCGGGCACTTGCAGCAAACGCCCGCCCGGACACGGCCGCTGCAATGACCGCTGGGCCTGGGGAGGGCCACGGCACTCCCCAGGCCCAGCGGTCATATATATAAAAGGTAAGCAGGCATGGGGGCCTGCGTTCCGACGAGAAATGCCAAGCATTATTTTTGCAACACAAAGGACGTTAATGTACCTGCATCGTTTGGCCCTTTAAAACATATTACATACTTTTGCAAACCAAAGGTAAAAAGATAGGCTGGCAAGTAGGTGTTCACAATTATTTGATATGGATATGTGCTTTGTTGTTGTCTGTATGTTCGGGTTGAAGAGGGAGTGTAGCGGGCTACACGACCGATGAAAGCCGGGCGTACAGGCGAAAACAAAGTGCAGAGACATGTCAAAGTATTATAAGCATCTGCTGACATAAAGATATATACGAATAATTTTGAACACCTACTTATTCAAAATCACTCAATGGCAACAAAGAACGAAGAGCGCTGGCGCGAGAACTACGCGCAGCTCAAGGCTTACATCGAGGAGCACCATCAGCTGCCCGACAAGAAGAAAGTAGAGAACAGGGGACTGCTGAACTGGTGGAAATACAACAGGCGGCTCGTCAAGCAGGGCAAGCTGGACACCGAGCGGACAGCGCTGCTAAAGGCACTCGGCGCCATGCGCGACAGTATGCGGGCATCGTTCTTCATCATGACACTCTGCCTGCTGGCGGCCAGCTGCTCGCGCAGGGGCGCGGTCCAGACAGACACGGGGAAGGCCGCAGCCGAGACCGACACCATAGCCGTTGACACAGCGCTGCAAGGCCGGCTGGCCGCATTTGCCGGGCGCCCGCGCCCCGACGGCAAGTTTGCCTTCCACGTGTTCGACCTCACGGCCGACAAGCCTGTATATGGCTGCAACGACACCACGGCACTGCCCGCAGCCTCGTGCATAAAGCTGCTGACGGGCATAGCCGGGCTTCGTCTGCTGGGGACAGCCTACCATTACTGGAACGGCATCTTTGCGCGCGGCACGGTGGCACCCGACGGGACACTGCACGGCGACCTTGCCTTCAGGGGCGGACTTGACCCGCAGCTGACGAGCGAGGATCTGCGGCCCTTTGCCCAGGCTGTGCGCCGGCGCGGCGTGAGGCGCCTTGGCGGGCGACTGCTGGTCAGCCTCACCATCACCGAACCCGTGAAAAGCGAGGAGCACTGGTTTCCATGGGACCTCTCGTTCTCGCGCTACGGGCTGCTTTACAAGGGAGCGCCCGGAGTGATCCGCCACCTCAAGGCCGCGCTGCGCGCCCAAGGTGTGGCCGTGGCCGACAGCCAGGTGACGCTGGCACACATTCCGCGCGGCTTCCGCTGCCTCCACGTGAGCCGCCGCCCCATTGACGATGTGGTGAGGCGCATGTGGAAGAACAGCGCCAACACCCAGGCCACAGCCATGCTCTACACCATCGGCTGCCGACTGTCGCCCGACGGCAACCCGGTGGCAGCCGGGGCCGACTACCTGCGCAGCTTCCTGCGCGACACGCTCCGGTTCACCTCGCCATCGCTCACTATCCATGACGGATGCGGACTCTGCACCCATAACCGACTGTCGCCCGCAGCCCTCACCGCCCTGCTGCGCTACGGCTACCGCGACCCTTCCATCCGCCCGTTCCTGGAGCGCAACCTCGCCGTTGCCGGCACCGATGGCACTCTGGCACGCGAGCTGACCTCGCCCTCGACACGCGGCAAGATACGCGCAAAGACAGGGACGCTCTCCCACCCCTACGGCATCAGCTCGCTGGCCGGCCTTTGCCAGGCCAAGAACGGGCACGCCCTGGCTTTCGCCATCATGGACAGCGAGATGTCGGTGCTTGACGCGCGTGTGCTGCAGCGGCGGCTGTGCGAAGCCCTGACGAAAGAGTAGAAGCGGCGAAGGCGCCTTGCATGAAAGGTTGGAAAAATTTGCCGTTTCGCTGAAAAGTTCGTATCTTCGCACCAAAAGGACACTACTATGACGACAAACACCAAGAAGATAACAGAAGAGAATTTTGACGCCACCTATACGGACAGCATCGAGATTGAGCGCGTTGACAAGTTTGTCTGTGACGAGATGGACCGGCAGATACACCGCTACATCAAAGCCATGCATGGCAGCAAGCGCGTGATGGACAACTTCATCAGCCACCTAAAGACACTTGACAGCGCCGGCAGGGAGACTGCCATAGCGCGCTACATTGACTTCAACCGCAAGGCTGTGAGCGGACTTGACCTGAAGATTGTGCTCACACGGGCCTACGCCAACTATTGCGACACCTATGACTTCTTCGTGAAACTGCTCAGCGACAAGGCGAAGTTTGACTTCTACCTGCACCGCATCCGCGAGAAATACCTCTGCTTCCATGAGGTGTTCGAGCAGGACGGGAAATTTGGCATCAAGGATGCCCGGGGCAACATTCTGGTGCATCCCCGATACGATTTCCTCCGCCGTGTGTTTGCATACGTCGACGACCTCGCGCCCATGCCCATCATTGCACAGCGCGAAGGCAAGTTTGGCTTGATACTGCCCGATGGCTGCGACACCCGCGTGACCGAGTTTGTCTACGACGACATCGCCCTGCTTGACGAGCCTCCATTCTTCGAGGGCACAAGGGGCGGTGTCACCTTACCCATTGAAACAAGCTTGTTACAGGAAACATGAGAATGTCAGGGGAGGGTCATTCGCCCTCCCTTGACATCTTCACGTTGCTGAGCGCCAGTCTGGCGGTAGCCGGGTCAATGTCACGCGCAGCCTTGGTGTAAACAAAGGTGCTGTTGGCAACGGTTATGCCGTGCACACAGTTGAGGCCCTTGATGCCATGGGCCGAGATGGCCGTCGCGGCGCCACGGCACACAACATTGCTGATATGGATGTCCTGGAACTCAGGCACCATCTCCAGCTTCACACTCTCCGGCCTTTTCTTGCCCTCAGAACCGGCAGGCTTGTTTTCGTAGTCACACTGGAAAACTATGGCCTGCTGGGCGATGTCGCTCATCACAATGTCGGAAATGTAAATGTCCTCCGTCTTTCCGCCACGGCCAATCCCGCTCTTGAAACGCAGCCCGGTGTCGGTGCCGGCGAAGCGGCAGCGGCGCACAACGATGCGCTTCATGCCCGACACGCTCTCGCTGCCTATCACGAATCCGCCATGGGCATGGTAAACGGTGTTGCCCTCGATCAAGATGTCCTCGCACCCGTTGGCCGGAACGTCGGGCTTGGCCCTTCCGCTCTTCATGCAGAGTCCGTCGTCACCCACATCAACCGTGGAGTTGACGACGAGGGCACGGTGACAGTCGCCCAGGTCGATGGCATCGCCATTCTGCGCGTTCCAAGGGCAGCGCACCGTTATGCCGTCAATCACAATGTCAGCGCTGTTAACCGGGTGCACATGGAAGCGCGGCGAGTTCTGGAACGTCACCCCCTTGACAAGGATACGCTCACAGTTGCTGAAACGGACAAGGTCATTGCGCATCGCCTCCTGCTGCTCGGGCGACGAGCCGATGTTGGGCCATCCGGCTTTCATGTCCCAGGGGTACCACAAGCCACCGTTCTGGCGCTCAACGCCACCCATTGCGTGAAACCGCTTCCACTCGACATCGCTCACCTTGCCGCGCTTCACCGGGCGCCACTGGTCGCCGTTGCCGTCAATGATTCCCTCGCCGGTAATCGCAATGTCGTGACAGCCGGAAGCTGAGATACAGGCCTTGACACGCGAGGACTTGCCCTTCTTGTCAGGGTAGAGCGACTTGTCAGGCGAGAAATAGACTATGGCATTGCGCTCCACGCGCAGTTCAATGCCGCTCTTCAGCTGGATGGGTCCTGTGAGCCACACGCCGAAAGGCACAACCAGGCGCCCTCCGCCCTTTTTTGCCAGCGCGTCAACAGCCTTGTCAAAGGCAACTGTGTTGAGCGTCACGCCATCGCCGACACCGCCGCAGTCAATGATGTTCACAGTGTTCTGCGCGATGGTTGGCAGCTTGGGCTGCGCCACCGCCACCGGCAGGTTCGTGTAATAGTCACTGTAATTCCCTGCATTCACCGTAACTGCCATGGTTGCCAGCAGCAGTCCGAGAAAAAAGATTCTTTTCATATTCCGTTATTTGTTTTAGTAAAGTGATTCACAAGTAACCAGCCAAGCCTTTCACCTTAGTCCTAAAGGGTAGGTTCTAACATTATCCTTTTACGGACATGGGCAGTGGCTGGCAGTTTGTAATTTGCATTCTGGCCTCGTCACCCGCATCAAGATATCCGCCCTGGCTTCTATCAGGCCCCTCCAGGGATTCCTCAGTGACATTTGAACCGCGAAGCTTGCCAGATGTGGCCTTGTGTCTTCTGCCACATCCTTCACCCTTTGATCCTCTGGTACCTTTTCTGACACTCCTCCTTGTAGTCGTAGCCGAAACCGTGCCGGCAGAGTTTCACAAAGTTATAGCGCAGCGTGAACCTTATTCTTGCCCATAGCGTTGCCTTCATGTCTGAACGGTAGAGGCATGGACGCATGTTCACACAGTAGATGTCAGCAAGGGTGTCAAAGGCCGAGAAGCTCTTTGGCTTGCCACGGAAGAGCCATTCTTCGGCAAAGAAGCGGTCGTCGGCCACCCGGCTCTCGTCAAAGGCGGGGAGCTTGCGGATGTAGAGCGCCCTTGCCCACCAAAAGTTCCCGGCATACAGATAGTACTGCATTGGCGGTGGCGGAAAGCGGTAACAGCCGTACACATCGAACCGCTCGCCGGCAAGCGGCCGGCACTGCGGCCCGTCAGCGGCAGCGACCCTACTGCCAGACAGCAGGTTGACCGCCACCTTCCATTTGTCAAAGATGAAATATTCCATCATCATGCGCCATGCCTCGATATTGCGCTTGAAGTTGTTGAACTTGCGGTCACCCGTAGTGAGATTTTGGTATGTGATGCCTTTGGTGTGGAAATAATACACCAGGCAGTCCTCTTCTGAGCACTTGCGGCGCAGGAAGTCCAGGGCAGGGTATTCAAACTTGCGGGAATTGCTGCTCGCTGCGACAATCTCAAGTTTCCGGTCGTCGCCCACGATGCGGTGTAGTTCCGCAATGTCCTCGTCGCGGCGGGTAATGATGCTGACATAAAGCTTGTCGGAACGGCCAAAGAGTCCGCTGTCCCTGAGATGTGCCATCTGGCTTGAAACCATCTTCTGCCAGTCTTTATCGCAGAAGATGTGGTAGACGCCGTACACGGGCAGCCGCGGTTGGGATGCAGTCTCCATCTCCCACGCAGAGAGGTCATGCTTGCTTGTCGTGCGGAACAGCGTGTCCCTGAATTTATCCGTAATCGTATACATTACCTGTCTGAGGGAATTAGTTTAACCCAAATCAGTCATTAGATTTCCCGGGGTGCTGCCTGTTTCGTGCATCCTGCTGCCGGCAGCGGTGAAACCATAGCGGGCTATGGCGGGGTTCTGCCCGCAGCAAGATGCCGGAACAAACAGTGACAGGGGGCGTAAAGACTGGAAAAATCTCATGTAAATGCCTATTCCAAGCCAATGACCGATTTGGGGTTAGGTTGAACCTTGATTCCGCAACACTGTAACTGAATCTTTTTACAAACACCTGAGCAACAAAATTTGATCAGAATCTTGCCACGCCAGAAGATTCACTTGGCTTAGCGTTGCGATAAAAGTCAAACAAGCCATCATGCCAGTCTTACAGATTGACCACCTTGACCGTCTTGTCGCGGCCCTTGACAATGTAGATGCCCTTGGGCATGGTGCCCAGCCCACGGTAACTCTTGATGGCAGCCACCTTGCGGCCTGCCTCGTCGTAGACAGTGACAGGCATGCCGTCGAGCCCGCTGCACGCACCACCCGCAGCCACACCGCTGATGCCAGCGGCAGCACTTCCGCCGCAGAAGTCAAACGAGGCCAGCCCCTTGCTGTCAACGGCAATCTTGGTGATGGGCTTGCCCATGAGCCGCTTCCCCTTCTTGTTTAAGTTGTACACCTCGGCCTTTGGAGACGAAGTGTCTGTGAGCGAGTCGCGCCTGGAGTAGGGATAGGGCGTGTACATGCTGCTTGTCCACCGGTTGTTGGCCGGGAAATAGACGATGCCCAGGTCGCTGCGGTCATTGTTCACCGTATTGTAGAACCACTTTTTCTCGTTATAGTTCACCCTCGAGATCATCACGCCCTTGCCGGGAATTTCGCGGTCCCAGCCTGTCTTCTGCCTGTTCTCAATCAGGAAATACTCGTCCACCGAGGCGTCATCGCACTCGTTGGTAACCTGGTAGGTCTCACCCTTGTCCGACAGAGACCTCATTCCTGTCACTGTCACCGGCTCTTTCAGCTCGACAGGTGTCTGCCATCCGCAGGCCTTGCGTTCGTAGGCCGTGTAGTTGGGCGGGCAGAAGCCACTTCCGTTGTCCCATCCGGCCGACATCAGGTCATAACTGCCCAGCATATCCAATCCGCCGCTGTAACTGGTGTCATAGACATCGGGCAGTCCCAGGCAGTGCGAGAACTCGTGGCAGAACGTGCCCAGCCCCGTAAGCGGGTTGCTGTAGGAATTTCTCTCCAGCCCTTCAAGCTCGCTGCCAATGGCATAAGTGTTCACTGTCACGCCGTCGAGCTTCAAGCCGTTGCGATAGCCGGCGTAAGCCGACAGCTGGTACTCATGCGGCCAGAGCAGCCTTGAATCGGCTCCGCTGACCGCCTCGCCGCATCCGGCGTAGAGGATGAACACCTGGTCAACGTAGCCATCGCCATCCCAGTCGTAGTCACGGAAGTCCACCGAGTCGACCACCGCCTTGCAGGCCTCGGCCACCAGTTCACCGGCATTGATGTCAATGTCGCCGTCAGCACTGTTCTTGCCATAGTAGTAGTGGCTCTTGGGCATGGCCACCGGCCCTACGAGGTCGAACGTCAGGTTGAACATGCCGTTGCTCTGCTCCAGGAAATAGTCGTGCACGGAGCCATTGGCATTGTAGTCGCTGTAGCCCTCCTTGTTGAGGATGTCGCCCCACACCTGCCTTGCATTGTCCATGCTGAAGTCCTTGTCGGTGAATTTGGCCATAATCACCAGTCCGCGCCTGGGCTTCCCGTCGCTGACCGACTTCTTGGCCGCTGCCGGGCCTTGCAGCATCGCCTGCCGCCTGGCACTGCGGCGGTCCACGGCCGACTGTCTGAGCTGTGAGATGTCGCCCTGCGCGGCAACGCACCGGCGTTCGCCGGCTGTGCGGCTGCCGGCCTCATGGGCCAGTATGCCGGTGGAAGTAAGTGCAAAGCCCATGGTGTTGGCATAGTGATAGTCGCCGTTGTCCATGCGCACCAGCTTCACGTTGTCCTCGGTCATGTAGAAATGGAAACGCTCGTCACCGCAGAGCGTCACGCGCAGCGAAGTGCCGTCCGACTGCGTCACCGTGCGCCACTCGCTCTTGGCTGGTCTTGCCGAGACCGCCGTGGCGAGACCGAGAGCCAGTAAAAAGAAAGAAAACCTTTTCATCTGTTCATTTTGTTGGTCAACAGTCTGGCTGGCGCCCGGCAGCTGTCCCGGCCACCAGCCAGCCGCTGATGTCTGTCCGTCTATCCGAGGAACTTCTGGAAGAAGTCATTGCCCTTGTCGTCAACAAGGATAAAGGCAGGGAAGTTCTGCACCTCAATCTTCCAGATGGCCTCCATGCCCAGCTCGGGATACTCCACGCACTCTATGCTCTTGATGCTGTTCATCGAGAGCACGGCTGCCGGTCCGCCGATGCTGCCCAGGTAGAAGCCGCCATGCTTCTTGCAGGCGTCGGTCACCGCCTTTGTGCGGTTGCCCTTGGCAATCATGACCATCGACCCTCCGTGGTCTTGGAACTCGTCCACATAGGGGTCCATGCGGTTGGCCGTTGTAGGCCCCATCGAACCGCAGGGCATCCCCGCGGGCGTCTTTGCCGGCCCGGCGTAGAGCACGGGGTGGTCCTTGAAATATTCGGGCAGGTCCTCTCCGGCGTCCAGCCGCGCCTTCAGCTTGGCGTGCGCGATGTCGCGTGCCACGATGATGGTGCCGTTCAGGCTCAGGCGCGTGGACACCGGGTACTGCGTGAGCACCTTGCAGATGTCAGCCATCGGCTGGTTGAGGTCAACCCTCACCGCATTGCCTTCGCCGGCATGGCGCATAGCCTCGGGTATCAGTTCTCCGGGGTTGTCGTCAAGCTTTTCGATCCAGATGCCGTCACGGTTTATCTTGGCCTTGATGTTGCGGTCGGCCGAGCAGCTCACCCCCAGTCCGATGGGGCAGCTGGCGCCATGGCGCGGCAGCCGCACCACGCGCACGTCGTGGGCGAAGTACTTGCCGCCAAACTGCGCGCCAAGCCCAATCTTGTACGCCTCGTCAAGCAACTGTTTCTCCAGTTCCATGTCGCGGAAGGCGCGTCCGGTCTCGTCGCCCGTGGTGGGTAGGCTGTCGTAATAGTGGGTCGAGGCCAGCTTCACGGTGAGCAGGTTCTTCTCGGCCGACGTGCCGCCAATGACAAAGGCGATGTGGTAGGGCGGGCATGCGGCCGTTCCGAGCGACTTCATCTTCTCCACGAGGAAAGGCACCAGCGTGCCCGGGTTCTGGATGCGCGCCTTGGTCTCCTGGTAGAAGTAGGTCTTGTTGGCCGAGCCGCCGCCTTTCACCACGCAGAGGAAGCGGTACTCGTCGCCCTCGGTGGCCTCGATGTCGATCTGAGCCGGCAGGTTGCACCGCGTGTTCACCTCGTCATACATGGTGAGCGGCGCGTTCTGCGAGTAGCGCAGGTTCTCTTCGGTGTAGGTTTTGTAGACACCCTTCGACAGCGCCTCCTCGTCACAGAAGCCCGTCCACACCTGCTGTCCTTTCTCGCCGTGGATGATGGCCGTTCCCGTGTCCTGGCAGAAGGGCAGCTTGCCCTTGCAGGCCACCTCGGCGTTGCGCAGGAAGGTGAGCGCCACATACTTGTCGTTGTCGCTGGCCTCGGGGTCGCTGAGAATCTTGGCCACCTGCTCGTTGTGTGCGCGGCGCAGCAGGAAGTTCACGTCACGGAAAGCCTGGTTGGACAACATGGTCAGCGCCTCGGGAGCGACCTTGAGGATGGGCTTGCCCTCGAACTCGCCCACGCTTACGCCGTCCTTGGAAAGCAGGTAGTACTCTGTGTCGTCCTTGCCCAGCTGGAACATCGGGGCATACTTGAATTCTGGTGTTGTTGCCATAATGTGTTACTGATATTTTTTGAATTACAATTCGTCTTAAAACTGCTTAGTAGCCGAAAATCTCTTCGCGTGTGAGGCGTTTCACCGGTCCGACCTTCTCCAGTGCCTTCATGTCAAGCTGCTTCTCGTCGCCGAGGATGAGCGTGCGCAGCGGCTTGTGGGCCATGTTGCGCTGCTCAAAGTCAACGATGTCCTTCAGCGTTACCGAGGGCAGGCTGTTGTAGATGCGCTCGTACAGGTCGCAGTCAAGTCCGCGGCGGCGCGCGTTGAGATAGCTGTAAAGCACAGACGCGCGCGTGACGCGCCGGCTCGCCAGTGTCTTGCGCAGGCCGTCCTTGGCCACATCGAATGCCGCCTGCGACTGTGGCACGGTGTCGAGGATGGCGTCAAATGTAGTCACGCAGTCCATCAGCTTGTCGTTCTGGCTGATGATAAAGGTGTAGAACATCTCGGGGTCGCCCTTTTTCCGCGGGCTTGCATAGTTGGCGCTGGCCGAATAGGCGAGTGCGCGCGCCTCGCGCAGTTCCTGGAAGGTGACCGAGTTCATCGACCCGCCATAGTATTCGTTGAACAGTGCCTGCACGGGAGCCTCGCCGGCGTTCCATTTGCGGTTCTCGTTGTGGTAGCGCATCATATAGATGTTCTTGGCGTCATAGGGTGCTATCCACACCTCGCTTGCCGGGGTTTCGGCCATGGTGTAGGGCTTTCCCTGCGGCACGGCGGCCAGCCGTTTGGGTGTCTTGTGCAGCTTGCCGAGCAATTTGGCAATCTCCTTCTCCGTATAGGGGCCGAAGTAAAGTACCTCGTGCTGCAGCGTGTTCAGCTTTCCGAACATGTCGGGCAGCGTCTGCGGGGCGGCAGCTGCCATCTCCTCGTTGGTCCAGGTGTTGGTCTGCGCGTTGTAGGGGCCATAGATGCCATAGGTTTGCAGCGCGCTGAAATTGGCGTTCTGGTCGGTCTTTTCGTCCTCGCGGCTCTTCTTGGTCAGCTCCACAAACTGGCTGTACGACTTGGTGTCGGCCTTGGCGTTCTTCAGGAAGTCCTCCAGCAGTGCCAGAGCCTTTGGCAGGTTCTCGTTCAGTCCGCTCAGTGTCACGTACAGGTTGTCACCCGTTACGCGCAGACTGTAGTCACAGGCCAGCCTGTAGAATTCCTGCTTGATTTGCGCCGAGGTTTTCTTGTCGGTGCCAATATAATAAAGGTACGCGCGCGCGAGGTCCAGTCCTTTCACGTCTTCCGTTCCGAAGTCATAGTAGAAAGTGAGTTCGAACAGTCCGTCGTCGGTGTTCTGCTTGTAGAGCAGGGGCAGGTTCTTGGCGGCCGTCACCTTCATGTCTCTCTTGAAGTCAACAAAGCGGGGCTGTATGTCGTCCATCTTCTCGGCCATGAAGCGGTCGAGCCACTGGCTTGACAGGTCGCGGTTGGCCGCGATGGGAGTGATAGCCGGCTTCTCAATCTTGTAGTCGTCCACGTCCTTGCCCTGCTTTTTGTACACACAGCAGTAGTTGTTGCCAAAGTGCCGGTTGGCAAAGTCCACGATTTCGGCCTTGGTGATGCCGGCGATGCGGCTGAGCTTGCCCACCTCGGTGCTCCACGGGCAGTCCATCAGATAGGCGTCGGCCATGGCCGACGCACGGCTGTCGTTGTCCAGCAGCGACTTGAAGTGGCTCAGTTTCATGTTGCTCACCACCGATGGCAGCAGGTCGTCCGAGAAGTCGCCGCGCTTCAGCTTGTCCACCACACCGATGATGAGCGAGCGCAGCTCTTCCAGTTTCTGGTTGTTGGCCGGCACGCCAAGAATCACGAAACCGGTGTAATCGTGCATGCCCATGTTGAAACACATGACAGCCTGCGCCTTCATCTGCTGCTCCAGCTCCAGCTCCATCAGTCCGGCCTTGCCGTTGGCCAGCATCTTCGAGATGACCTCGAGGGTGTCGTTCTGCAGGTCGGCCGCTCCCTTGAAGCGCCAGCCGAGTGCCAGCTGCTCGGCCTCCTGCCCCCACACGGTGGTGTCTCTCACCGCTGTCTGCGGCTTGATGGCCGGGTATTCGGGGCGTTTCAGACTGGCATTGGGCTTCATCTGCCCGAAGTAGCGGTCAATGAGCGCGATGGTTTGGTCGGGGTCGAAGTCACCGGCCATGCAGATGGCCATGTTGTTGGGCACATAGTAACGCTTGAAATAGTTTTTGATGTTTGTAATCGAGGGGTTCTTCAGGTGCTCGGGCAGACCGATGGTGGTCTGCGTGCCGTATGGGTGGCCGGGGAAGCACATCTTGAATATTGCGTTGGTGAACTTCTCGTTGTCCCTGGCCGAGTACAGGTTGTACTCCTCGTAGACGGCCTCAAGCTCGGTGTGGAAGCCGCGTATCACCATGTTCTGGAACCGCTCGGCCTCCACCTGCAGCCATTTCTCCACGGCGTTCGAGGGGATGTTCTCCACATACACCGTCTGGTCGTTGCTGGTATAGGCGTTGGTGCCCTGCGCGCCGATGCTGTTCATCATCTTGTCGTACTCGTTGGGAATGTTGTAGCGTGCGGCCAGCTGCGACAGACTGTCAATCTCGCGGTAGCAAGCCTTGCGCGCCTCCTTGTCGGTGAGCGTGCGGTAAGTCTCATACTTGGCCTCGATGGCGTCGAGCAGCGGTTTCTCCTTGTCATAGTCGGTGGTGCCGAAGCGGGTCGACCCCTTGAACATCAGGTGTTCCAGGTAGTGTGACAGTCCGGTGGTCTCGGCCGGGTCGTTGCGGCTGCCGGTCTTCACCGCGATATAGGTCTGGATGCGCGGCTTTTCCCTGTTCACCGAGAGATAGACTTTCAGCCCGTTGTCAAGCGTGTAGATACGCGCCTTCATCGGGTCGCCCTTCACACTCTCGTAGCTGTAGCTCTTGCCTTGTGCGGCCACGGTCAGAGCCAGTGCCGCAGCCAGAACTGCCATTTTCTTCGTTGTCTTGAATATCATATTGCTTGTGTTTAAAGGTCCTTGCTTGTGTCCACAGGCTCTTGCCTGCGCTTACAGTTTCCTGTCTGCCGCCGCGAGGTCGGCCATGAATGCCTGCATTCTCCGCTCTTCCACATCGCCCAGGGCGAACTCGCGCTCCGCGTCATGGCGTATGGCCGCCGTCCATTCGCGCCACGCGGCGCGGTAGTCGTCGGCCACGCGGCGCAGGTCGCCGTCTGTCAGCCGGTCGGTACCCAGCCGCTCGGCCAACATCCGGCAGGTGTAGTTCCACTTGTATTGCGCGTAGGCCGCGTGGATGTCCGCCAGCCGCCGTTCCAGTTCGCCGATGGTGCCGATGGCGCCGTTGCGGATGTCGTCGGCCACAGCGTCAATCTCCTCCTGTGGGGCCAGCATTCCGGCCATGTCAGTCCAGTCGCCCGTGCCCGTCGAGCCATGGGGGTGGCCGCTGTCATGGCCGTCTGCCGCCATTCCCATGTACAGCCGCAGGGCCAGCTCGTAGTATTTCAGTCCGTTGTGCAAGGCCGCGTTCTTGATGATGCAGCTGCCGTAGGAGTAGGTCTCCGCCCCCTCGCCCTGCTCGCGGCGCAGGGCAAGCAGCGTCTGCCGGCCGCGCTCCACCGCCCGGGCCACCGCCGGGCTGAGCCAGTCGAAGTTGACAATGCTCTTCCGCCCTGTCTTAGGCCGCTTGTCGCGCCCCGGCCACTTGGCCACGTCGCGCCAGGTGCCCACCGTCACGAGGTTGCGCCCCGGCACGATATAGGTGGCGCTGCCATCGCCGATGAGGTAGGAGAACGGCAGGTCGCGCGTGTCAGGGTGCTGCTGAATCTTGCCCAGGCACACGGAGAACGCGCCCACCCGGGCCGGCAGCAGCAGGTGGGCGCCGCTACCCGTCTTCGACCCGCGCTCCAGCGTGCCGCTGTGAATGGGCCCCAGCTTGTAGGCGTGGTTGCTGAAGTTGGTGGCCGAGCCGGCGTTGTAGAACGAGAAGCGGCCGCCGATGAGCAGCGACGCCTTGTGGTGGCTCACGGTGAAGGGGCCGCAGAAGGCTGCGCACGCCTCGCCGTTGTCCATGTAGCTGTTGGCAAAGAACACGCTGCTCTCTGCCGAGAACCCCTGGCCGATGTGGCACGCCTCGCCCACGAAGCAGTTGTCAAGGTGGGCGCCGTCGACCACCGACGCCCCGGCGGAGATGACGCTGTTCTCGCATATCACGTCGCTGCCCACATAGCAGCCCGCCTCGGGCGTGCTGCCCAGTGTGCAGTCGCGCAGCCGCGAGGCGCCGCTCACCTCGCAGTCATCGCCGATGAGCGTGTTGACCACCTCGCGCGTGCTGACAATCTTGACCCCGCTGCCCACGGTGCCCTGCGCCGGAAGCCCCGCTGTGGCATGGGCGGTGGCCATGTGCCGCAGCCGGGGCCACACCGAGCTGTCGGCGGCGTGGTCGGCCATGAAGGCGGCCGCCTGCGACGACAGGCCGTCGTAAATCACGATGTTGCCATCGCCGGCCTCGTTCATCACCGCCACCACGTTTCCCTGGCCGAAGGTGGTGCCCATGGTGGTGGCCATGGTGCCGATGCCCGACAGGTAGCAGCCGTCGCCGATGGTGTAGCGGCAGATGTAGCCGCTGATGTTCTCGATGAGGCAGTTGTCGCCCACGGTCACGTCGCAGAGGGTGGCGTTGCGGATGCCGGAGTGCAGCCGCAGCCCCTCGGTCACTTCAACGTACCGGTCGAACGCGCCAAGCGCCACCTCTCCGTGAAAGGCCACGGCGCGCACGTGCTCCGGCGCGAAGTCGTCGGCCACACTGACCGCGCCCCAGTCGTCGGCGGTGCATCCGCTCCGCTCCAGTTCCTCTATCTCTTCAAGGGTCAGACTTCTCATGGGTGTAGGGTGTAAGGCGTGTGAGAGACTTATTCCGTTATGTCACTGTAAAGGAAATCGTTGTAGGGGTACTTCTGGACGTGCAGCGCGCGCACCCTGCTGTAGAGCGCCTCGCGCAGCTCGTCAATGTTCAGCTTTTCCCGGGCCGAGACGAACAGGCAGTCGCCGGGCAGCTTGGCCATCCATGTGCGGCGCAGCTCGTCGAGCGTCACGTTCTCGCGCGTGCCTGGCGTGAGGTCGTCGGGCTCCTTGTCCACCCATTTGTAGGCGTCAATCTTGTTGAACACAATCATCGAGGGCTTTTCGGCACAGCCCAGCTCCTGCAGGGTCTTCTCGACCACGCGGATCTGCTCCTCGAAGTCGGGGTGCGAGATGTCCACGACATGGAGCAGCAGGTCGGCCTCGCGCACCTCGTCGAGCGTGCTCTTGAAAGAGTCGACCAGGTCGGTGGGCAGCTTGCGTATGAAGCCCACCGTGTCGGCCAGCAGGAACGGCAGGTTGCCGATGACCATTTTCCTCACGGTGGTGTCGAGCGTGGCAAAGAGCTTGTTCTCGGCAAACACCTCGCTCTTGGCCAGCAGGTTCATCAGGGTCGACTTGCCCACATTGGTGTAGCCCACCAGGGCCACGCGGATGAGCCGCCCGCGGTTCTTGCGCTGCGTTGTCTTCTGCCGGTCTATCTCGGCCAGCCGCTGCTTCAGCAGCGTGATGCGCTGAAGGATGATGCGGCGGTCCATCTCCAGCTGGGTCTCGCCCGGCCCGCGCAGTCCCACGGTGCCCTTGCCGCCACCGCCGCCCGAGCCGCCGCCCTGGCGCTCCAGGTGGGTCCACAGCCGCTGCAGCCTGGGCAGCATGTAGCGGTGCTGGGCCAGCTCCACCTGAGCCTTGGCCTCGGCGGTCTGGGCGCGCATGGCGAAGATGTCGAGTATCAGGCTGGTGCGGTCCAGTATCTTCACGCCCAGCTCCTTCTCGATGTTGCGTATCTGCTTGGCCGACAGTTCGTCGTCAAAGATGACCATGCCCACTTCGCGCTCGGCCTCTTCCTCGGCCTTGATGTATTGCTTGATTTCCCCGAGCTTGCCCTTGCCCACGTAGGTCACGCTGTTAGGCCCCGCCACCTTCTGGGTGAACCGCTTCACGGTGACGGCTCCGGCCGTGTCGGCCAGGAACTCCAGCTCGTCAAGATATTCCTTGGTCTTGGCCTCGTCCTGGTCCTTGGTCACCAGGCCCACCAGCACGGCGGTCTCGGCCTTGGCCTCGGAGATTACAAATTCTTTCATGCTTGCAACGTTTCGCTTTTCCGCTGCGGTTTGCAACGGGCTCTTTTGTTTGCAAAAATAATACTTTTTGTACGGATGGTGAAAGAATTTACATTTTTTTATCCTGGGCGGGACGCTGCCAGCGCTGCCCCCTGCCGCGTCACTTCCCGGGCAGGAAGTGGCCGAGACCTTCCGTCTCCAGCAGCATCGCCTTGGCCTCCAGTCCTCCGGCAAACCCTGTCAGCGAACGGTTGGAGCCGATAACGCGGTGGCAGGGAACGATGATGCTGATGCCGTTTGCGCCAATGGCCTGTGCCACTGCCCGGACACCGCCCGGACTGCCGGTGCGGAGCGCGATGTCCTTGTAGGTTCTGGTCTCGCCATACGGTATTTCAAGCAGCGCGTCCCAGACCCTTAGCTGGAACGCTGTGCCCATGGGGAGCAACCTTATGCCAAAGGTTCTGCGCGCTCCCGCGAAATATTCATCGAGCTGCCGCCTTGCCTGCTCCAGCACTGCCGAGGGCCGCTCGGCAAAGTCTGCATCCAGGAGGCGGGCAAGCCTTCGCATGTTGCGCCCGGCACACGGCTTTCCGCTCCAGTCGCAAAGGCACAGCCGGTCACGGGCGGATGCCAGTATGAGGTCGCCGCAAGGGGAACTGTAGCGCTGGGTGCTTAAGGTTTGTTTCATCGGACTGGCTTTGTGCGGACAGCGAGGGTCTGAAAGCCCATTGGGCATCCGGACAGACGCTGTGCAAAAGTACTGCTTTTTCTCCGGCTCCGGCAAAGGAAGTCGCTTTTTTTCCGGGTCAGCCCAAACCGGCCATTTTGGATGGCGCTTCACAAAACGGCCTGTTCCGGGCTGCCATACGGCCTGTTCCGCAGCGCGAAACGGTCCGTTCCACACGCCAAGACGGCCCGTTTCGCGCTGCAAGACGCACCGTTTTGCAGCGCGAAAGCGGCCAAACGGGAACAGCGCAGAAGCAGCCGGCCACTCAAAATCGGCAAAAGGGACCGTCTTTCCATTTTTTTTTGCTACCTTTGCCCTGCCACCATCCGGCACCTTTAGCGTTTGCTGCTTCGCCAAAGCAGTTACCAACATACAGACAAAGATGAAAAAAGCATTGATTACAGGCATTACCGGCCAGGACGGTTCGTATCTGGCCGAGCTTCTACTGGAGAAAGGCTATGATGTCCATGGCACCATACGCCGCTCTTCCGTGGACTACCGCGAGCGCATCGCCCATCTGGAGGGCAAGCCCCACTTCCACCTGCACTACGCCGACCTTGGCGACTCGATGAGCATCATCCAGGTGATGAACAAGGTGAAGCCCGACGAGGTGTACAACCTGGCCGCACAGAGCCACGTGCAGGTGAGCTTCGACTCGCCCGAGTTCACTGCCGACGTGGACGCCACCGGCGTGCTCCGCATCCTGGAGGCCATCCGCCAATGCGGGCTGGCAGAGTCCTGCCGCATGTACCAGGCCTCCACCTCGGAGCTGTATGGCAAGGTGGAGGAGGTGCCGCAGAACGAGAACACGCCGTTTCACCCCTACTCTCCCTATGCCGTGGCCAAGCTTTACGGCTTCTGGATAGTGAAGGAGTACCGCGAGGCTTACAACATGTTCTGCTGCTCGGGCATCCTGTTCAACCACGAGAGCGAGCGCCGGGGCGAGACTTTCGTGACCCGCAAGATCACGCTGGCGGCGGCGCGCATCGCCCAGGGCCGGCAGGACAAGCTGCTGCTGGGCAACCTTGACTCGCTGCGCGACTGGGGCTACGCCAAGGACTACGTGGAGTGCATGTGGCTCATCCTCCAGCACGACAAGCCCGAGGACTTCGTGATTGCCACCGGCGTGCAGCACACGGTGCGCGAGTTCTGCCACCACGCGTTCAGGCGCGTTGGCATCGAGCTGGAGTTCAAGGGCGAGGGCATCAACGAGAAGGGCGTTGACAAGGCCACAGGAAGGGTGCTCGTCGAGGTGTCGCCCGACTTTTTCCGCCCCACCGATGTGGTAAACCTGTGGGGCGACCCCACCAAGGCCAAGGCCAAGCTGGGCTGGAACCCGTCGAAGACCCCGTTCGAGGAGCTGGTCAACATCATGGTGGACAGCGACATGGGCAAGGTGGCGGCCGAGCACGCGGGGCAGAAGGTCAGGTGCAACCTGGCCGAATACCTTGAAAAGGGAATCGTGAAGTAAGGGCTATGTTAGACAAGTGCAGCAAGATTTATGTGGCAGGGCACCGCGGGCTCGTGGGCTCCGCCATCTGGAACAACCTCAAGTCAAGGGGGTATGACAACCTGGTGGGGCGCAGCCACAGGGAGCTGGACCTCACCGACCAGTATGCCGTAGAGAAGTTCTTTGACGAGGAGCGTCCCGAGGCCGTCGTCCTGGCGGCAGCCTTTGTGGGCGGCATCATGGCCAACTCGCTCTACCGCGCCGACTTCATCATGCAGAACATGAAGATGCAGTGCAACGTGATCAGCAGTGCCTACTCCCATGGCGTGAAGAAGCTCCTCTTCCTGGGCAGCACCTGCATCTACCCCAAGAACGCGCCACAGCC
Source organism: uncultured Prevotella sp. (assembly GCA_937895845.1). Lineage (GTDB taxonomy): Bacteria > Bacteroidota > Bacteroidia > Bacteroidales > Bacteroidaceae > Prevotella. Next base: position 41,689 of record CALBLK010000008.1, read on the forward strand.
CATGAAGGAGGACGCGCTCCTGACATCGCCCCTGGAATACACCAACGAGGAGTATGCCATCGCCAAGATTGCGGGACTGAAGATGTGCGAGAGCTACAACCTGCAGTATGGCACCAACTATATCGCAGTGATGCCCACCAACCTGTATGGGCCCAACGACAACTTCCACCTGGAGAACAGCCACGTGATGCCGGCCATGATGCGCAAGGTTTACCTGGCCAAGCTCATCCACGACGGCGACTGGCACAGCATCAAGGTGGATATGGACAAGCGTCCCGTCAACCCTGACGACAAGCTGCGCGCCGTCATCGGCGAGGGCAATGTGGACGGGAGCAACGACCGCGCGCGCATTTTGAAGGCACTGGAGTTCTATGGCATCTACGACAACAGGGTGGTGCTCTGGGGCACCGGCAGGCCGCTGCGCGAGTTCCTCTGGAGCGAGGACATGGCTGACGCCAGCGTGCATGTGCTTCTCAATGTTGACTTCAGCGACATTATCGGCATCAAGAAATACTCCTCCGTGTTCTACGGCGCAAAGGCGGACGGAGCCGTTGACCGCAACAGCAGCGAGGGCCGCGGCGGCGCCATCCCATCGCTCGGCGAGATTCGCAACTGCCACATCAACGTGGGCACGGGCAAGGAGCTGACCATCCGCAAGCTCTCCGAGCTGGTCGCAAAGGCTGTTGGCTTCGGCGGAACGGTGGTGTTTGACGCCACCAAGCCCGACGGCACGCCCCGCAAGCTCATCGACGTGGAGAAACTCCACCGCCTGGGCTGGACCCACAAGGTGGAGGTTGAAGAGGGTGTGGGGAAGCTCTATGACTGGTACAGGAAGAGTCTGGCCGAATAGCATTTTTGAACAGTGAACACCTATTTATATATATGAGCGACGAAACAAAGGACGACGAGCTGCAGGAGCGAGAGCGACAGGAAGGGCGCGAGGCAGCGGGCGAGGAAGAGCGGCACACGGACTACACCCCGGCCAGCCGCTTTGACGCTTCGGCTGTACACCACCTGAGCGGCATGTACCAGGACTGGTTCCTCGACTATGCCTCGTATGTCATTCTCGAGCGCGCCGTCCCCCACATCGAGGACGGCCTGAAGCCCGTGCAGCGGCGCATACTGCACTCCATGAAGCGCATGGACGACGGACGCTACAACAAGGTGGCCAACATCGTGGGCCACACCATGCAGTTCCACCCCCACGGGGACGCCTCGATCGGTGACGCCCTTGTGCAGCTCGGACAGAAAGACCTGCTGGTGGACACCCAGGGCAACTGGGGCAACATTCTGACAGGCGACCGCGCCGCCGCGCCCCGCTACATCGAGGCGCGGCTGTCGAAATTCGCCCTTGACACGGTGTTCAACCCCAAGACCACCGACTGGCAGCTCTCCTACGACGGGCGCAACAAGGAGCCCATCACACTGCCGGTAAAGTTTCCGCTGCTGCTGGCCCAGGGGGCGGAGGGCATCGCCGTGGGGCTCTCGTCAAAAATACTGCCACACAATTTCTGCGAGCTATGCCGGGCGGCCATCCAGTATCTCCACGGACAGCCATTCACGCTCTACCCCGACTTTCCCACGGGCGGCAGCATCGACGTGTCAAAATACAACGCCGGGCAGCGGGGCGGCGTGGTCAAGGTGAGGGCAAAGATAGAGAAACTGGACAGCAAGACGCTCGCCATACGCGAGATTCCCTACGGGAAAACCACCACGACCCTTATCGACTCCATACTGAAAGCCATTGAGAAAGGCAAAATCAAGGCCCGCAAGGTGGACGACAACACGGCCGCCGAGGTGGAGATCCTGGTTCACCTGGCACCCGGCGTGTCGAGCGACAAGACGCTTGACGCGCTCTACGCCTTCTCGGACTGCGAGGTGAACATCTCGCCAAACTGCTGTGTGATTGAGGACAACAAGCCGCACTTTCTCACCGTCGACGAGGTGCTCAAGCACAACGTGGAACGAACAAAGGGACTGATTCGCCGCGAACTGGAGATACGCCGGGGCGAGCTGCTGGAGCAGCTGCACTTTGCCTCGCTCGAAAAGATATTCATCGAGGAGCGCATCTACAAGGACCGCAAGTTCGAGCAGGCTCCCGACGTGGATGCCGTGTGCGCCCATATCGACGAGCGGCTGACGCCCTACTACCCCCAGCTCGTGCGCGAGGTGACCAGGGAGGACATCATGAAACTGCTGGAAATCAAGATGCAGCGCATCCTGAAATTCAACAAGGACAAGGCCGACGAGCTGATGGCACGCACCCGGGAGGAGATTGACAGCATTGAGCGCGACCTCGGCAACATGGTGGAGGTGACGGCCAGGTGGTTCCAGTTCCTGCTTGACAAATACGGAAAGGCTTTCCCACGCCGCACGGAGATACGCAACTTCGACACCATTGAAGCCACCACGGTGGTCGAGGCCAACGAAAAGCTCTATATCAACCGCGCCGAGGGCTTCATCGGGACGGGACTGAAGAAAGACGAATACGTGTGCAACTGCTCGGACATCGACGACATCATCATCTTCTACAAGGACGGGAAGTTCAAGGTGGTGCGCGTGGCCGACAAAATCTTTGTGGGAAAGAACATCCTGCACGTGGCTGTGTTCAAGCGCAACGACAAGCGGACGGTTTACAACATCGTCTACCGCAACGGGCGCAAGGGGTTCTACTATATCAAGCGCTTCTGCGTGACAGCCGTCACGCGCGACCGCGAGTACGACGTGACGCGCGGACTGCCGGGCTCGCGCATTGTCTACTTCACAGCCAACCCCAACGGCGAGGCGGAGGTCATCAAGGTGACCCTTGACCCGGCATCGGTCAACACCAAGCGCAAGGCCAGCATCTTCATTGAGAAAGACTTCTCAGAGGTGGGCATCAAGGGGCGCAACTCGCAGGGCAACATTCTGACCAAGAAAGAGATCAGCCGCATCGGGCTGAAGAGCCACGGCCACTCCACACTGGGCGGGCGGCAGGTGTGGTTCGACCCCGACGTGAACCGGCTGAACTATGACGAGCACGGACGGCTGCTCGGCGAGTTCAACGACGGCGACATGATTCTGGTGGTGCTCGCCAACGGCGAGTTCTACCTGACCAACTTCGACGTCAACAACCACTACGAGGACAACATCCAGTTCATCGAGAAATACGCCCCGGAGAAATGCTGGACGGCCGTGCTCTATGACGCTGACAACGAGGGGTACCCCTACCTGAAGCGTTTCACGATGGAAGCCACGCGCCGCAAGCAAAGCTACCTGGGAGACAACCCGGGCAACCGCCTGGTGCTGGTCACAGACCGGCGCCACCCGCAGCTGCGCATCACGTTCGGCGGCACCGACAAGAACAGGGCGCCCATGGATGTGGACGCCACTGACTTTGTGGGTGTCAAGAGCTTCAAGGCCAAGGGCAAGCGGCTCACCACATGGCAGGTGGAAAGCATCGAGCTGCTGGAGACAGAACAGGAGGAGACCGAAGACACGGCAGAGACTGGCAGCGGCGGCGGGGCCGCTGCGGACGTGGAGCGCGAGAACCTGGACCCTGACGCAGGCAAGTCGGAACAGCAGGTCATCGACGAGATAACAGGGCAGCTCAACCTTTTTGACCATGGCAGGGAATAGGCGGCACACACTGGCAGCATACGGCATGGCGGCCCTCTGGGCCGCGGCCGCACAGGCACAGGACACCGCGCCGCTGCCCTCGCTGCCCATCCGCACCACATCATATATGGTGGGGGTCGGCCCTACACGCCTCCTGGACACCTATCTGTCGCAGGAGCATTTTGGAGGCACAGGCTTCACTTTCCTGTCAGCCACCGAGCGCCGCCGGCAGCCTTCAGCGCGCTGGTCAACGCTGATGGAGCACCAGGCCGGCCTGGCCACGCTGAACGACCGGGCCGACCGGACCATGGAGCTGGAGGGGTCGTACAGGCTCTTCTGGGGGCGGCTGCACGAGTGGAGGCTCCTGGGCGACCGGCTGTCACTCCAGGCGGGCGGCATGGGAGCGGCCACCCTGGGCTTTGTCTACAACACCACCGGGGGCAACAATCCGGCACAGGCAAGGGCGGCCATCCAGGTCATGCCAACGGCAGCGGCCTGCTACCGCTTCACAGCCGGCCGCTGCAGGATGGCTGTACGCTACGAGCTGCAGCTGCCGCTCCTCGGGCTGATGTTCTCGCCCAACTACGGCCAGTCGTACTATGAGATTTTCTCGCGCGGCGACTATGACCGCAACATCGTGCCAACCACCATGGCCTCATCGCCATCCTTCCGCCAGCAGCTGGCTGTCGACATTGGCGTGAGCCGCCGGCTCGTGCTGCGCGTGGGCTATCTTGGCGACTACACGCAGGCACGGGTGAACCAGCTCAAGCAGCACACCTACACCCACCGCCTCATGGTGGGCGTGGTAAAAAGATTTCAAATTCTCAGTTACCGACCATGAGCAACCACCTGTCACGCCGCTGCCTCAGGCTTTCGCTGATAGCCCTCGTCATTCTGGGGCTATGCGCCTGTGTCGACGAAGAGGAGTTCGGCAACACGCCACGGGGCAACTTCGAGGCCTTGTGGAAGATACTCGACGAGCGCTACTGCTTCTTTGACTACAAGCGAGAGACCTACGGGCTCGACTGGGACGCCATACACGAGAAATACCGGGCGCGAATCAGTGACAGGATGAACAGCAGCCAGCTCTTCGAGGTGTGCAGCGACATGCTGTCCGAACTGCGCGACGGCCACGTCAACCTGTCGGCGTCACACGACCTCGCACGCTACTGGAGCTGGCAGGAGGACTTCCCCACCAATTTCAGCGACACTCTGCTGCGCCGATACCTGGGCACGGACTACAGGATTGCTGCCGGCCTGAAATACAGGGTGCTCGACGACAACATCGGCTATGTGTATTACGAGAGCTTCGCTGACGGCATCGGCGAGGGCAACCTTGACGAGGTGCTGAGCGCACTGATGCTCTGCCGGGGACTGATTCTCGACATACGCAGCAACACGGGGGGGCTGGTGACCAACGCCGAGCGGCTGGCCGCACGCTTTATCGACCAGGCCACTCATGTGGGGTACATCCAGCACAAGACAGGAAAGGGGCACTCCGATTTCTCATCCATGGAGCGGCAGATCCTGGAACCGTCGTCCAACATCCGCTGGCACAAACCGGTGTGCGTGCTCACCAACCGCCAGGTTTACAGCGCCGCCAACGAGTTTGTGAAGTATATGCACCACGCCCCCCATGCCACCATAGCCGGCGACCGTACCGGCGGCGGCGCGGGACTGCCTTTCTCCAGCTCGCTGCCCAACGGCTGGACTGTGCGCTTCTCGGCCTGCCCCATGTACGACAGCGACGGGCGCTCCACCGAATTTGGCATTGAGCCAGACCACGCCGTAGGACTCCTTGACAGTGACTTCGCCCGCGGGCGTGACACCATCATCGAGTGGGCAAGGCAATGGATTGCCCTTGCCGCGAACAAGCAGTGAAACGCATTTTTGCAAACAAGCCACCAAAATGAAACATACAAACCTCAACAGCCGCACATCCGCCCAATCAGGAAAAATGGAGCCGCGGCACAAAGCCATCCGAAAAGCAGGCACGCTCCTGCGCAAAGTGTCACTTGCCTGCTGCTGGCTGTCGCTGCCGGCGGCGGCCCAGCAAGAGGGAGCGGACCGGACACCGGCAAGGGGCGCGCGGACACCAGGGACATTCACCACTGCCGAGCCGATGGTTCACGACCCGGTGATGGCAGAGCAAGGGGGCACCTACTATCTGATGAGCACCGGGCGCGGCATTCAAGTGGCCGAGTCGTCCGACAGAAAGACATGGCGCGTGTGGCGCGGGGTTCCGCTTGTCACCACTGTGCCCGCATGGACACACGACTCGGTGCCCGGCTTCCGCGACCATATTTGGGCGCCCGACATCATCCGCTACCGCGGACGGTGGTGGCTGAACTACAGCTGCTCCACTTTCGGAAAGAACACTTCGGCCATCGGACTTCTCTCGACAGACAGTCTCCGCCCGCTCTCAGCGGACGGAACAAACACCATCCGCTGGCGTGACGAGGGGGCCATTGTCTGCTCCAAGGGCGGGCGCGACAACTGGAACGCCATCGACGGAAACTTTGTCATCGATGACCGAGGCAACCCATGGCTCACCTTCGGCTCCTTCTGGGACGGCATCCAACTGGTACGCCTTGACTCGACCATGCACATCGCCCGGCCATCAAACCAGCGCACCATAGCCCGAAGGAGAACCGGCGGACGCGACAACCCCATCGAAGCGCCATTCATCTTCCGCCACGGTGACTACTACTACCTCTTTATCTCCTGGGACTACTGCTGCCGGGGGTCGCAAAGCACCTACAAAGTGGCAGTGGGCCGCAGCCACAAGATAGACGGCCCCTACCTTGACCGCAACGGAAAAGACATGGCCGAAGGAGGCGGCACCGTGGTGCTGGAAGGCGACAAAAAGGTTTTCGAGGCGGCAGGCCACTGTGCCGTCTACCATTTCGCCGACCGCGACATCTTCATCTGCCACGGTTACAGCATCAACAGGGGCGGTGCCTCGGTGCTGATAGAGCGTCCCGTCACATGGACTCAAGACGGCTGGCCCGACCTCTCGCCCGGCCAGACCCGTACTCTCGCCTCCCAATGAGCGGAAACGGCCAGCAGAAGAACAACCCCACCCCGACTCCCCGACCAGCCATGCCTTTGCAAGAAACGCCTGAAAGGAAACAAGAAACGCCTGAAAGGAAACAAGAAAACGCCTGAAAGGGAAAAAGAAAACGCCTGAAAGGGAAAAAGAAACGTTTGAAAGGGAAAAAGAAAACGCCTGAAAGGGAAAAAGAAACGTTTGAATGCAATACGGCCAGACAAAAACAAATAAGCCGTTCCACGCTTGGCCATTTCACAGAAAAGCGGTAACTTTGCACAACTTTACCTCCCATCCATTGCGCTTGTGGCGAAATTGGTAGACGCGCCAGACTTAGGATCTGGTGATTTCGGTCGTGTAGGTTCGAGTCCTATCAGGCGCACCCCTTGAAATCCCGGCTGCTTGAATATGAGCGGCCGGGATTTTTCTCTAGACATTTTCCGCAGCTCCTGGGATTGTGAAAAGTGACAGAACAAGACAGTCTGAAATGACAGAACAAAAGAAAAGGCCAAGAGTATCTCCCGACAGTCTTGGCCTTGTTTTCTAACTAACTTATTATCAACTATTCATTACTCATTCTGAATTGTTCCAAATGGTGATGCAAAGTTAAGCATAAAAGTTGCGGAAATCAAGGGTAAAAGGGCAGAAACCCACGTAAACGTTTGCGAATATGGCCGAAAACGGCTATCTTTGTCACACTAATCTGCTGTTATGCCCCATGCCTACTAACAAACACCGCATATCGCTGAAAGACCTCGCACACGAACTTGGCGTGAGCATCGCCACGGTGAGCCGCGCCCTGCGCAGCAGCCCGGAGATAGGAAAAGACATGCAGGTACGCGTGAAAGAGCTGGCCCAGAAGCTCAACTACCGCCCCAACCCCTTTGCCCAGAGCCTGCGCAAGGACGCCCCGCGGATTATCGGCGTGGTGGTGCCCAACCTGGTGACCCACTACTATGCCTCGGTGCTCGACGGCATCGAGGAGGAGGCTGTGCGCAAGGGCTACTCGGTGATTAGCGCCAACAGCCACGAGAGCTTCTCAGACGAGGCGCGCGCCATTGACAACTTCATCGGGCTGCACGTGGAGGGCATCGTGGCCTGCCTGGCCCAGGACACCACCGACTACTCGCACTTCAACGAGATTGCCGACATGGGCATCCCCCTTGTCTTTTTCGGCCGCACCTGCCTGACCGACAAGTTTTCATCCGTCACAGCCAACGGCGACGAGGCCGCCCGGATGGCCACCCAGCACCTGGTTGACACCGGCTGCCGCCGCATCGCCTTCATCGGCGGCCCCAACCACCTTGACATGGTGCGCCGGCGCAAGCACGGATACATCGAGGCCCTGCACGACAACCGCATCCCCATCGACCGCACGCTGGTGGCCTGCGGTCCCATCGACTACCACGTGGCAATGGAGCGCACCAAGCAGATGCTCGGCCAGCCGGGGAGGCCCGACGCCATCCTGGCCTTCAACGACATCATCACCTTTGCCGCCTTCACAGCCATCAAGGCCGTGCACCTGCGCATACCCGACGACGTGTCACTCGTGGGATTCACCGACGACGCCCACGCGCGCTATGTCACGCCGCGCCTCACCGCCATCGAAGACCAGTCAAAGCAAATGGGGAGCGTGGCCTGCCGCCTGCTGCTCGACAACATTGCGGGCAACCACGCCATACGCCACGAGATAGTGCCCCAGAAGCTGGTCATCCGAGAAAGCACAAGAGCCAAGGCTCAGACAGCACCCCCCACCCCTACATCATGAAAGCAAAACTTTTCCCGACTGTCATCGCCACCCTGGCATTCGCGCTGTGCGCCCAGGGCGGCACGGTGCGCACCGCCGGCGGTGTGACACTCTGTTTCAACAATGCCAAAGGCGGGGCACGCCTGGTGAGACTCACCGTGATGCGCGACAACATTGTGCGCGTGGAAGCCACCCCCGACAGCAGCTTTTGCGACAAGCGGAGCCTCGTCATCGCGCCCGGAGCACAGGCTGCGCGCCCGCACTTCAGCACGAGCGAGACGGCACAGTCGCTGACCCTCACCACCGCACGGCTGCGGGTCACCGTCAGCAAGCGCACTGGCCGGCTCCTTTTCACCGACCGCGCCACGGGGCGCACGCTGCTCCGCGAGACGGCAACCGGCGGCAAGCGTTTCAGCCGCTATGTGTCAGCCCAGACCGAGATGCCACCGGGCTACCACCCCTCAGCACCCGGAGAGATAGCGCGGCTCACCGACAGCGTGCGCACAGGCTACACATGGCGCGCGCGATTTGAGACACAAGACGGAGAGGCCCTCTACGGACTGGGGCAGCACCAGTCGGAGGAGATGAACTGCCGGGGGCGCAACGAAGAGCTGTTCCAGTACAACACCAAGGTGAGCGTGCCCTTTGTGATGAGCACAAAGGGCTACGGCCTGCTCTGGGACAGCTACTCCTACGGCCGCTGGGGCTCACCCGACGACTACCTCCAGCTGAACCGCGCCTTCAAGCTTTACGACAAGTACGGCAGGCGCGGGGCACTCACAGGAACCTATACCGACAGCAAGGGGCGCTGGCTGGAGCGCCGCGAGGACTCCGTCTACTACGAGCACTCGGGCGTGGTGGGCAACCTGCCACAGCAAGTGAGGCTCAGCGGCGCCTCGGTGGTCTACGAGGGGAGCGTCGAGGCGCCCGAGACGGCCTCCTACCACTTTATCCTCTACTATGCCGGCTATGTCAAGGTGAGCGTGGACGGGCATACCGTGGTGCCCGAACGGTGGCGCACAGCGTGGAACCCCAATGCCTACAAGTTCAGCGTGGCCCTTGAAAAGGGCCGGCGCACGCCGCTGCGCATCGAGTGGAAGCCCGACGGCAGTGTGTCCTACTGCGGGCTCAGAGTGGCCCGCCAGCTCCCGGCAGACGAGCGCGACAACATCTCCATCTGGGCCGAGATGGACCGCTACATGGACTACTACCTGATTGCCGGGAGCAGCATGGACGAGATTGTCAGCGGCTACCGCACCCTGACGGGGCGCGCCCAGGTGATGCCCAAGTGGGCGCTGGGCTTCTGGCAGAGCCGTGAGCGCTACAAGACACAGCAGGAGGTGGTGGGCACCCTGGCCGAGTTCCGCAAGAGGGGAATACCGGTCGACAACATTGTGCAAGACTGGAACTACTGGCCGCAAGACGCCTGGGGCAGCCACCGGTTTGACAGCGCCCGCTTTCCGTCGCCCCAGGCCATGATGGACAGCATCCATGCCATGCACGGACGGCTGATGATATCGGTGTGGCCCAAGTTCTACTGCTCCACCGCCAACTACCGCCAGCTCGACGCCAACGGCTGGATTTACCGGCAGGCCGTGCGCGACAGTCTGCGCGACTGGGTGGGGCCGGGCTACCTGGGGTCGTTCTACGACGCTTACGCAGCCGGGGCGCGGCGGCTGTTCTGGCACCAGATGGACAGCTGCCTCTACTCCAAGTACAAGCAGGGCATTGACGCCTGGTGGATGGACGCCTCCGAACCCAACGTGCGCGACTGCACCCCCCTTGCCTACCGCAAGGCACTCTGCGGCCCCACGGCCCTGGGCGCCAGCGACGAGTATTTCAACGCTTACAGCTTGGCCAACGCCGAAGCCATCTACAACGGGCAGCGCAGCGTGGCCCCCAACCGCCGCGTGTTCCAGCTCACCCGCAGCGGCTTCGCCGGACTGCAGCGTTACAGCACCGCCACCTGGAGCGGCGACATTGGCGCCAGGTGGGAGGACATGCGCGCCCAGATGACCGCCGGCATCAACTTCTCCATGTCGGGCATCCCCTTCTGGGGCATGGACCAGGGCGGCTTCTGCGTGGAGAGCCGCTATGTCAAGGCCCAGCAGCTGTATGACCGCACGGGCCAGGAGAACGAAGACCTCGAGGAATGGCGCGAGCTGCAGGCACGCTGGAACCAGTTTGGCTGCTTCATCCCCCTGTACCGCGCCCACGGACAGTGGCCCTTGCGCGAGGTGTGGAACATTGCGCCCGAGGGGCACCCGGCCTACGAGACCATCGTGTGGCACGACCGGCTGCGCTACCGGCTGATGCCCTACCTCTACTCCATGGCCGGATGGGTCCACTTCCGCGACTACACGATGATGCGCGGACTGGCCATGGACTTTGCCGGCGACGAGCGCGTGCTCGGCATTGGCGACCAGTGGATTTTCGGCCCGTCGCTGATGGCCTGCCCGGTGGGTGCCTACAAGGCCCGGACGCGCCGGGTCTACCTGCCCGCACAGTGCGGCTGGCACAACCTGCACACCGGCGAGCACCTTGACGGGGGCCAGACTGTCACTGCCGACGCGCCCTACGGCCGCATCCCAGTGTTTGTGCCCGATGGCGCCATCATCCCCCTCGGGCCGGAAATGCAGTGGAGCGACGAGAAAGAGCCTGACAGCATAGACCTGTGCGTGTACAGCGGGCGCAACGGCTCCTTTGAGCTTTACGAAGACGAGGGCACCAACTACAACTACGAGCGGGGGCGCTATGCCACCATCACGTTCAACTATGACGACAGGCGGCGCACGCTGACCATCGGCAAGCGCAAGGGGTCGTTCAGCGGAATGCTCGCCACCAGGGTGTTCAACGTGACACTCAACCCTGCGCTCACGGCAGACGGCAGGTGTGAAAGCACCGCGGGAAAGACCGTGAGGGCTGTTTACCGGGGAAGACAAATAACCATCAAGCTATGAGAAAGATAAAGACTATCGTCACATGCCTGCTGCCGGTCATGCTGGCACAGGCGCAGGCGCAGGTGTACCTTGACCCCAACGCGCCCGTCGAGGAGCGCGTGAAAGACGCGCTGTCAAGGATGACCACCCACGAGAAAATCCAGATTGTCCACGCACAGAGCAAGTTCACGTCGGCCGGCGTGCCGCGCCTGGGCATCCGCCAGCTCAACATGGCCGACGGCCCCCACGGCTGCCGGGCCGAGGTTGACTGGAACTCCTGGGACTACGCCAACTGGACCAACGACTCGGTGGTGGCCTTCCCCTCGCTCACCTGTCTGGCCGCCACGTGGAACCGCGAGCTGGCCGCCAGCTACGGCCACGCCGTAAGCGAGGAGTTTGCCTTCCGCGGAAAGGACATCATGCTCGGCCCCGGCACCACCATCGCCCGCATGCCGCTCAATGGGCGCAGCTTCGAATACATGGGCGAAGACCCCTACCTGGCCGGAGAGCTGGCCGTGCCCTACATCAGGAGTGCGCAGAAGAACGGCGTGGCCTGCTGCCTCAAGCACTTCTTCCTGAACAACCAGGAGGTGGGACGGTGGAACGTGAACGTGAACGTGAGCGAGCGCGCCGTCAACGAAATTTACCTGCCGGCCTTCAAGAAGGCCGTTCAGAAGGGCGGCCTGTGGACCATCATGGGCTCGTACAACCGGTGGAACAACGTGCACTGCTGCGAGAACGACTCGCTGCTCAACAAGATTCTGAAACAGCAGTGGGGCTTTGACGGCGCGGTAATCAGCGACTGGGGAGGCACCCACCACACCTGGGAGGCGGCCACCGGCGGGCTGGACATCGAGATGGGGACAGCCACCAACGGCAAGACCGTTGACCGCAGCAAGGGCTACAACACCTACTATCTGGCCGATGCCTTTGAACGCCTTGTCAACGAGGGAAAGATTCCCATGCGCGTGCTCGACGACAAAGCGTCGCGCGTGCTCCGCACCATCTTCCGCACGGCCATGGGCGCCGGCAAGGCCAACGGCTCGCTGTGCTCGGAAGCCCACTACGGGGTGTGCCGGGAGATTGGGCAGGAGGGCGTCGTGCTGCTGAAGAACAGGCAGGGCATCCTGCCGCTCGACATCAGCCGCTACCGCAGGGTGCTGGTGGTTGGCGACAATGCCGTGCGCAACATGAGCGAGGGCGGCGGCTCGTCGGAGCTGAAGACCAAGTTTGACGTGTCACCGCTCGAGGGGCTGCGGGCCGTCTATGGTGACAGGATTGACTTTGCACGCGGCTACTATGCCGGACGCGCGCTCTATGGCAAGGCAGACAAGCTCAGCAAGGACTCGCTAGACCGCCTGCGCAGCGAGGCTCTGGAGAAAGCCGGGGAGGCCGACCTCGTCATCTTTATCGGCGGCTTGAACAAGAACTACCGTCAGGACTGCGAGGACGGCGACCGCGAGAGCTACAGCCTGCCCTACAGACAGGACGACCTGATTGCCGGCCTGGCCAAGGTGCAGCGCAACATCATCGTGGTGACCTTTGGCGGCAACCCCTTTGCCATGCCCTGGATCGGCCGCGTGCAGGCCATGGTTCACTGCTGGTACCTCGGCTCCATGTCGGGCCACGCCCTGGCCGACGTCATCAGCGGCAAGGTGAACCCCAGCGGCAAGCTGCCCGTGACGTTCGCCAAGCGGCAGGAGGACTATCCCTGCTTCCGGTTTGGCAAGGAGGGCTATCCGGGCGTTGACGGACAGGTTTACTACAAGGAGGGCATCTTCGTTGGCTACCGCTGGTTTGACACCAAGCGGGTGGCGCCGCTGTTCCCCTTTGGCTACGGCCTGAGCTACACCACGTTCAGCTATGGCAAGCCGCGCCTCTCGGCAACATCGATGAGGGCCGGCGGCCGCATCACCGTCACGGTCGACGTGACCAACACAGGCCGGCGCGAGGGCAAGGAGACGGTGCAGCTCTACATCAGCGACGAGCGGTCGTCGGAGGAGCGGCCCGCCAAGGAGCTGCGCAACTTTGCCAAGGTGAGCCTGAAACCGGGCGAGACGAAGACAGTGAGCTTCACCGTCACCGCCGAAGACCTGCAGTTTTTCTCCGCCCGCCGGCACCGCTGGGTGGTCGAGCCGGGCGTGTTCAAGGCCCTGGTGTGCGCCAGCGAGACCGATGTGAGGGGCGTGGCCAGGTTCAGCGTGACCGACTGACGGGAAGTGCCGGCAGCGCAGGATGCCTGAAAAAAAACAGTGAGAAGGGGCGGAAAGGTTGAAAGCAGGCCCAAACAACCGCCCTTCCGTTCGAAGACCGATTTGGGTTCAATATCAGCAAACTTGAGCAAGCCATTGTCATACGGTGCGTTTCGCGCTGCGAAACGCACCGTATGACACGGCGAAACGGTCCGTTTCACGCTGCAATATGGGCCGTTTGAGGCGGCAGAACAGGTCGTTTCGCAGCGCAATCCAGGCCGTTTGGCACGGCAACAAACAGCGAGAGGCTTCCTTTATGGAAGCCTCTCGCTGTGTTGGGGTACTCGGACTCGAACCAAGAATGACAGGACCAGAATCTGTAGTGTTACCATTACACCATACCCCAATGTCCGTTTTGCACCCCGCTCCTTGCAGGATTGCGACTGCAAAGGTAGGGCATTTTTTGCAACCTGCAAAATATTTTCGCAATTATTTTGCCACTTTTACCTTTCCAGAGTGGCCGTTTTGCAAAAGGGGGGCTGGCCAGGCGGGCTTTTGCACCCCCTTGTGCGGCCAGCAAGAGGCAGCGCCCCGCCACCCTGCTACCCGCGCTTGTCGTAGGCGTGCAGGGGGTAGTCGGTGGTGAAATGCAGCCCGCGGCACTCCTTGCGCTCAATGGCCCAGCGCGTAATCAGGTAGCCCACGTTAATCATGTTGCGCAGCTCGCAGATGTCGCGGCTGGCCTTCACCCGCTTGAACAGGTTTTCGGTCTCCTCGTAGAGCATGTCAAGGCGGTTCCAGGCACGGTGCAGCCGGAGGTCGGAGCGCACGATGCCCACATAGTTGGACATGACCTGGCCCACCTCTCTGACACTCTGCGTGATGAGCACCTTCTCCTCGTTGGTCATCGTTCCCTCGTCGTTCCACTCCGGCACCTTGTCGTTAAAGTCATACTCGTCAACGTGGGCCAGCGAGTGCTTGGCCGCAACGTCGGCATAGACCACAGCCTCTATCAGCGAGTTGCTGGCCAGGCGGTTCCCGCCATGCAGTCCGGTGCAGGCGCACTCGCCGATGGCATAGAGCCGCTCGATGCTCGACTGGCCGTTGAGGTCGACCTTGATGCCGCCACACATATAGTGGGCCGCCGGGCGCACGGGGATATAGTCGGTGGTGATGTCGATGCCTATCGACTTGCACTTGTGGTAGATGTTGGGGAAGTGGCGCTTGGTTTCCTCGGCGTCCTTGTGGGTCACGTCCAGGCACACATGGTCGAGGCCGTGCTTCTTCATCTCCTTGTCAATGGCTCGGGCCACGATGTCGCGCGGCGCGAGCGAGAGACGCGGGTCATAGTTCTCCATGAACGACTCGCCGTTGGGCAGTCTGAGGATGCCGCCATAGCCGCGCATGGCCTCGGTGATGAGGAAGGCCGGGTGGGTTTCGCCGGGATGGTAGAGCGCCGTTGGGTGGAACTGCACAAACTCCATGTCGGCCACCGTGCCCTTGGCCCTGTACACCATGGCCTCGCCGTCGCCTGTGGCGATGACCGGGTTGGTGGTGGTCTCGTAGACAGCACCGCAGCCGCCCGTGCACATCAGGGTGACCTTGCTCAGATAGGTGTCCACCTTCTGGGTGTCGGGGTTGAGCACATAGGCGCCGTAGCAGTGGATATAGGGCGTGCGGCGGGTCACCCTTGCGCCGAGATGGTGCTGCGTGATAACCTCCACCGCGAAATGGTTCTCCTTGACCGTGATGTCGGGATTGCTGCACACAGCGGCCATCAGCCCGCGCTGAATCTCAGCGCCCGTGTCGTCGGCATGGTGCAGGATGCGGAACTCGGAGTGGCCGCCCTCACGGTGAAGGTCGAAGTCTCCGTTTTCCTTGCGGTCAAAGTTCACCCCCCACTGCACCAGTTCCCTGATCTGCCCGGGAGCGTTGCGCACCACCAGCTCCACGGCCTTGCGGTCGTTGATGTAGTCTCCGGCAATCATGGTGTCCTCGATGTGCTTCTCAAAATTGTCTACCTCAAGGTTGGTTACCGAAGCCACCCCGCCCTGCGCAAACGAGGTGTTGGCCTCGTCAAGCGAAGTCTTGCAAATCATGCACACCTTGCCCTTGTGCGCTCTGGCAACTTTCAGGGCGTAGCTCATGCCGGCCACACCGGCGCCAATAATCAGAAAATCGTATTTGTAAACCATAATATGACATATACTACGGCTGCAAAAGTAGTGGTTTTTATTTATATATCACCATCTTTTCGCACATTTTCTGTAACTTTGCAGCGATTGTTTTCCATCTGTATGGGACTTTTTGACAACACTTTTCACATGACGATTCACCGGATAATGAGGCTCGCCGCCCTTTGGTGCGCGGTGGCCGCCGCGCCCGCCGCCCTCGCGCAGGACGAGCTGTTTGACGAACCCGGCGCACTGGAGGCCGACAGCGCCGCTGCCATGGGCGCCAGCCACGCAGCCGACTCGCTGCAGGCCAGCCTGCCGTGGCCGGCGCGGATGCGCGCCCGGCTGGACCGGCTGGTTGACAGCCCGCTCTTCACCACCTCGCAGCTGGGCATGATGGTCTACGACCTTACAGCCGACAGCGCCATCTACTGCCACAACGAGCGGCAGCTGATGCGGCCGGCCTCGACACTGAAGGCGCTCACCGCCATCACCGCCATCGACAGGCTGGGCGGCTCGTACCGGTTCAGCACGGAGCTGCGCTACAACGGAACAGTGGCCGACCGCACGCTCACGGGCAACCTCTACTGCGTGGGGGGCTTCGACCCCCTGTTCAACATTGACGACATGAGGGCCTTTGTCGAGAGCGTGAGGCGCATGGGGGTGGACACCATCCGCGGCCGCATTGTGGCCGACAAGTCAATGAAAGACACCTGCTCGCTTGGCAAGGGGTGGTGCTGGGACGACGACAACCCGGTGCTCTCGCCCCTGCTCATTTCGCGGAGAGACCGCTTTGCCAGCCGCTTTGCCGAGGAGCTGCGCGATGCCGGCGTGACTGTCGACGCGGAACTGGCCGAGGGTGAAACGCCTGCCGGGGCCTTCATGATATGCAACCGCTTCCACACCATCGACCAGGTGCTGATGAGAATGATGAAGGCCAGCGACAACCTGTTTGCCGAGGCGCTGCTCTACCAGCTGGCGGCGGCCTCGGGGCACCGGCCGGCCTCGGCAGACATGGCCTGCGCGGCCGTCAGGCGGCAGATAAGGCAGCTGGTGCCTCGCGCGGCCGGCTGCAGGATTGTCGACGGCAGCGGCCTCTCGCTGTACAATTATGTGTCGGCCGAGCAGGAAGTGATGATGCTGCGCTACGCCTCGCTGAACACCAACATCTTTCTGCACCTCTACCCCTCCCTGCCCGTCGCCGGCGAGGACGGCACCCTGCGTAACCGCATGAGGGGCAGCTTTGCCAGCGGCAATGTGCACGCCAAGACGGGCACGCTCACCGCCGTAAGCAGTCTGGCGGGCTACCTCACCGCAGCCAACGGTCACCGCATCTGCTTTGCCATTATCAACCAGGGACTGACAAGCGACCGGCAGGGCCGGGCCTTTCAGGACCGCGTTTGCAATGCCCTATGCGCACCTTAGACAGGAGCGCGCCGCCGGCGGCGACACCATTTGCAGCCACGCTGCTCCGCTGGTTTGCAGCGAAAGGGCGGCAGCTGCCGTGGCGCGACACGCAAGACCCCTATGCCATCTGGCTCAGCGAAGTGATACTGCAGCAGACACGCATTGACCAGGGCATGGCCTACTGGCAACGGTTCATGGCGCGCTTTCCCCGGGTGGAAGACCTGGCCGAAGCCACCGAGGACGAGGTGCTGCGCCTGTGGCAGGGGCTTGGCTACTACTCAAGGGCGCGCAACCTGCACACGGCGGCACGGCAGATTGTGGCGCAAGGGGGCTTTCCGCACACCTACGGCGCCATCCGCGCGCTGAAGGGCGTGGGCGACTATACCGCGGCGGCCATCGGCTCGATAGCATTCCACCTGCCCGTGGCCGTCGTCGACGGCAACGTGTACCGGCTGCTGGCCCGCTATTTCGGCATTGACACCCCCATCAACACCACCGCCGGCAAGAAGCTCTTTGCCGCCCTGGCGCAGGAGCACCTGCCTCCGGGCGAGGCCTCGGCCTTCAACCAGGCCATGATGGACTTCGGAGCCATCCAGTGCACGCCGCGCGCACCGCACTGCGCAGACTGCCCGCTGGCCGAGGGCTGTGACGCACTGCGCACCAACCGCACCGGGCTGCTGCCTGTCAAGGAGAGAAAGCTCAAGGTGACTACGCGCCAGATGGCCTGGGTCGTTGTCCGCAGCGAAGGCGGCGTGGCCCTGCGCCGGCGCCCTGCGGGCGACATCTGGCAGGGACTGTGGGAGCCGGTCAACCTCACTGACGGACCCCAGGCGGCCACCGTCACCGGCCACAGGGCTGAATGGCTGCCGGTGGCCAGGCAGATAAGGCACGTGCTGACCCACCGCATCCTGCTGGCCGACTTCTACCTCTGGCAGCCGGAGAAACGTCCCCTGCTGCCCGACACCTACCAGTGGGTTGACGAGAACGACATTGACAGCCACGCGCTGCCACGCCTGATAGAGACAGGATTTGAGCGCATTGCACAGCAGGACAGTGAGCGAGCGGCCCAAGCCCGCACCCGCAAGCAGCCGTCAGAGCAGCGGTGAGAGCAGCCGCGTGACACTCTCCCACAGCCGGACTGAAAACGACGGGGCATGGCGCTCAAGGATGGGGGCAAGCTCGGCCGACCGCCGCTGGTCATCAAGAAAAATCTGCCTGAAGCGCTTGGCCGTGCCGCTGTCGTAGACAAAGGCGTTGGCCTCGAAATTGTTTTCAAAGCTGCGGAAGTCCACGTTGGTCGACCCGCAGGTGGCCAGGCTGTCATCGCACACCATCATCTTGCTGTGAATAAAGCCCCCCTCATACAGGTAGACCTTGACACCAGACTGCGCCACCTCGCGCAGATAGGAGCGGCAGGCCCAGCTCACGAAACGGGAGTCGGTGTGGCGCGGCACCATCAGCCGCACGTCCACACCCTCGGCAACGGCCGTCTTCAAGGCCAGCAGCACCGACTCGGTGGGCAGGAAATAGGGGGTCTGGATGTAGACATACTGGCGGGCTGAGATGATGACGCGCAGATAGCCCTGCATAATCTCGGGCCATGGGGTCACAGGGCTGCTGGTGACAATCTGCACCAGGCAGTCGTTGGACAGCCCGGGGGGCGTTGGCGGATAGTACCTCCGGTTGGAAATCAGCGTGCGGTCAACGAAGTACCAGTCAACCAGAAAGGCCCGCTGAAGGCCATAGACCGCCCCTCCCTCGAGCCTCATCATCGTGTCGTGCCAGGGCTGGCCGCCGAACCCCTTGGCATAGCGCAGGGCGATGTTCATGCCACCGATGAACCCCAGGCGGCCGTCAATGACAATGAGCTTGCGGTGGTTGCGGTAGTTCACCTTGCTGGTGAACAGGGGGAAGCGCACCGGCAAGAAGGAGTTGACCTCAATGCCAGCCTCACGCATCCGCTCGAAGAAGGCCTCCTTCACCCTCCAGCAGCCCACATCATCGTAAATCACCCTCACTTCGACCCCGGCCCTGGCCCGGTCAATGAGTGCATCGGAGACCAAGCGGCCCAACGGGTCGTCTTCAATGATGTAAAGGTCAAGGTGAATGTGGTGGACGGCCCGGCCTATGGCTTGCAGCAAGTCAAGAAAAAAGGCGTGGCCGTCGGTGTAGATGTCCGTCAGGCTGTTCTTAAACGGAAGGGACATGTTCTGGTTGGCAAACAGCTTCACGGTCTGCCGGTGCTCCTCCGGCACCTGGATGCTCTGCTGCTCCACGAACTCCAGCATCGACCGCTTGGTGAGCTGGTCCATGCTGCGCTGGCTGATGAACCGCTGCTTGCGCGTGTTGACGCCAAAAAAGAAATAGAACACAAGGCCTATCACAGGCACAAAATAGATGACCAGCATCCAGGCCATGGTCTTGGCCGGCTGACGGTTGTCCATCAGCACATGGAGAATGCAGGCGATAACGATGGCCTCGTAGAGGAACACACCGAGCAAATGGAGTTCGTGCATAGGCTTGGGTTTGGGTGGCTGGGGTTCACTTGAACCCGGCCAGCTTGTGGGTTTGCAGCGAGAGCCGCCACTGGGGGTGGGCCTTGATGTAGTCAATGCAGCGCTGGGTGATGCGGCGGTTGCGCCGGGTGTCGCCCACGTCACAGGGCTGCAGGTAGTAGTAGCGTGCCGTTATGCCGTGGCACCCCACCGGGCCTGTGCCATCGAAGATGCACTTCAGCTCGTCACACTCGGTGACTGCGGGGGTCCAGCCGGCGACGCCAGGCTTTGGCGAAACGGTGACCCAGTCGACTCCCCCGGGCACCGGCCTTGAGCCATTGGTCTCCATCGCCACTTCGTAGCCACGGCTGTGCAGGAGGTCGACAAGCGCGCCGTCGGCCTGGAGCGCGGGCTCTCCGCCAGTGAGCACGACAAAGTGCGACGGGAAAGCGGCCAGAGCCTCCACCAGCTGGCTGTCGGTCATGCCGCGGGCCGCGCCAAAGTCGGTGTCACAGAATGGGCACCGCAGGTTGCAACCCGAGAAACGGACAAACACAGCAGCGCGCCCCGTGTTGTACCCCTCACCCTGAAGGGAGTAAAAGATGTCGTTAATCCGCCTCATAGGTTGCGATGTTTCCGGCACTTTCCTGCACAGTCACCTTGTAGCACTGCGGTATCTGGTCGGCACACCACCGCGCGATGTTCTCGGCGGTAGGGTTGAACGGCAGCAGCTCGTTGAGGTTGCCATGGTCCAGTTTGTCACGTATGCGCCGCTTCACGTCGGTGAAGTCGCACACCATTCCGTTGCGGTCAAGCTCGCGGGCCTTGCAGTAGACGGTGATTGTCCAGTTGTGCCCGTGCAAGCCTGAGCACTTGCTTTCATAGTCAAGCGCCAGATGGTGGCTGGCCGAGATTTCCATTGTTTTCTGAATGTAATACATAGCTGTGAGTTAGTGTTCGGTACAGACAGGGCTGTCAGCGCCCTACCTTCTGCGCCAGCGCATCGTGCACGAGCTTGGTGTCGCGGTAGCTCTCCATCAGTTCCCTGACCCGCTGCATGTCGGTGCCGGCCTGGCGCAGCTGGCGCTGGATGTCCTTCAGCCGCTCGTCGAGTACAGCCAGACGGTAGTCAAGGATGAGGTGGACCACCTTCTGGCGCAAGGTGTCCATCTTGAGGTTCAGCTCCATGCTCGGGCTCAGCTGGTAGCGGCTGACGGCCAGGCTGTTGGCCAGCTGGCTCACGTTGATGTCGGGATGGTGGACAAAATAGCTTTCGGCCTTGAACCCGGGTTCTCCGCTGTGGGCGACGGCCTCCTGCAGCACCTGGTTGTAGAGCGGGTTGTCAAACCGCAGACTGTCCTGCGCCAGGTCATAGTCGACATACTGGGCCACGGTGAGGCTGACAGTCTGACCGTCCTCGGTCTCGACATTGTCGAAAATCACCTCGTCGCCATGCCTCACCACGCACTGCGCCAGCAGTGTTGCCACCTGTCCGCGCCGCTCGCTGCCGGCATCGGTCACCTGCAGCACTTGCTGCTGTGGCTGGGCGCCACCGCCGCTGTCCCTGCCAGCCGCGGCAGGCGAGGCCAGCTTGTCACGGATGAGCTTGTTCATCGTGTTGATGAGTGTCTGCTCACTGATTTGCAACTGGTAGGCACACTGGCGCACATAGGTGTCGCGCGTGATTTGGTTGGGTATCACCGAAATGCTTTTCACAATGCTGCCGATGGCCTCCGACCGCTTCACGGGGTCGGTAACCCCCTTGAGCGTCAGCTCCGTCTTGAAAGAGATGAAGTCGGTCTGGTGCTCCTCGACATAGGCAGCCAGTTCCTTGGCCGTGTGCTTCCGCGCGAAACTGTCGGGGTCGTCGCCGTCGGGCAGCAGGAGCACCCTTATGTTCATGCCCTCGGCAAGCAGCATGTCTGTGCCCCTCATGGCGGCATGGATACCGGCCTCGTCACCGTCGTAGAGCAGCACGACATTGGTGGTGAAGCGCCTGAGCAGCTTGATTTGGTGAACGCTGAGGGCTGTTCCCGAGTTGGCCACCACGTTCTCAATTCCGCACTGGTGCATGGCAATCACGTCGGTATAGCCCTCCACCATATACACGCAGTCCTCCTTGGTGATGGCGCGCTTGGCCTGGTAAAGCCCATAAAGCTCGTGGTCTTTGTGATAGATGTCCGACTCGGGCGCGTTGACATATTTCTGCTGCACGCCCTTGGTGCGCGAGTCAAGCAGCCGGCCGCCAAAGGAGTTGACCTTGCCACTCACGTTGAGCCAGGGGAAGATGACACGGCCGGCATAGCGGTCGACCAGCTCGCCCGTGTCGCGGCGGTAGCACAGCCCCGTCTTGAGCAGGAACTCCTCCTTGTAGCCGGCCTGGACAGCCGCCTCACACAGGGCGTTGCGCCGCGGGAGGGCATAGCCCAGCTGGAACTTCTCGATAATGTCGTCACGGATGCCGCGGCTTCTGAAATACTGTTTGCCGATGGCCTGTCCCTCGGGGTCGTCATTCAGGATGTGGTGAAAGTAGTCCTTGGCCCACTCGTTGACCGCATACATGGACTCGCGCTCGCTCTGCTCACGGCGCTCGTCGTCAGTCAGCTCGCGCTCCTTGATTTCAATATGGTACTTGTTGGCCAGCCAGCGGAGTGCCTCGGGATAGGTGATCTGCTCGTGCTCCATCAGGAAGTTGACGGCGTTGCCGCCCTTGCCGCAGGCAAAGCAGTGGCATATCCCCTTTGACGGAGAAACGATGAACGACGGCGTTTTGTCATCGTGGAAAGGGCACAGGCCCTTGTAGTTCACGCCTGTCTTGCGCAAGCTCACGAATTCAGACACCACATCAACGATGTTGGTGGCCTCCATTATCCTGTCTATCGTCGCCCTGTCTATCATAAGCACATTTCAGTCATTAAGCAAACACTCGGGAACAGCCAGCCCAGCCCCCCATTCTGATAGTGAGAGCGGATGGCATTGGCATTCATCCCTTTAACCAGCTTTACGTCTTCGATGTCGAGCCGCTTGGAAGTCGTTCTTCCTGTCTCGGGATAAAAGCAATGGCGGTTGACACCTTTAACAACAAGCCGCTTGCCATTCATATAGAAGCCTTGCCGTTGACCGTAACCCGGGTATCTGTCATCACGCCGTCAAAGGTCAGGGTGACACACTTGTCTTTCCAGGAAGCTGGCACCTTGAAACGGTGACGGTACATTCCCGTTTCATTGCTTGCCTTTCCTCCCTTTTTCTTATAGTAACGCCCATTAGTGTATTCACCAAAGCCCTGCTGCTCCCAGCAGGATGGCACAGCTATCTTGCGCCACTTTCCGCTGTTCATGCCCTTGGAGCAATAAAAGTCCCACTTTACGGTGTGTTCGGCATCCTGTCCGGAAAGGTAAAGCGTCTCGGTCTGCTGAGCCGCAGCCTTCACAAAGAAGGCTGCAAGCATCAGCAAGAATACATAGATTATATTCTTATTCACGGCTACTCAACAGGGAAAAGGTAGAACCTTCTGTTCAAATCAAAATCAACCATCCACTGGTCAACGAGGAGATGATTGTCGAGTGCCTTGATGACAAGCGAGTGCTTGCCAGCTTTAAGACCTGTAAGTTTCAGGTCTCTGACCGCCTGGCCGCGGAGCACGTTCAGTTTCCAGCGTTCGGAGCGGAACGGCTCTTTCAGGCTGAACACCGTAGGCTCCGCCCCGTCAACACTGACAGAGAACCTGAGGTCTCCCTTGTCGTTAGGCTGGGTTGGAATGAGTGCGACCTTGAGCAGGGCGTCACCCTCATGCGGGGTGGTGAAGCTATAGGCAAGCGTGCCGTCCTTTGGCAGGGCCACAGCGTTCATGCTATGTCCCAGCATCTGCACCTGTTCCACGCCCTCTGAAGCCTGCTGGTAGTCACAAGCGTTACGTGCGATGGCGCCACTGGCATCCAGAGGGTGCGACTTCTGCCCGAAAGGTTTGTCCAGCCATTCCTTCACCTGGGCGTCAGTCAGCAGCGTAGGCACATCTGGTGCGGCAAACACAGGCAAGTCACGGGGGCGCATGTTCATGGAGCGCGCCCATTTGCCATGGGCCATCTCGTTGTTATACCGGTCTGTCAGGTCTCTTATCTCCTGGTAAGCCTGCTGGCTCTGCGCCACGGCATGGTAAATCTTGGCATTATGCGCGAACATCTCCTCCAGCGTCGAGCCATTGGCATAGCTGCGGGCTTTCTGTGCCCAAAGCATTTTGCGGGCATGCGCATCCGAAGCCAGCACAGGATAGGCGATGGCAGCAAAATAGGCATCCTTCAGTTCCGGACGGACTGCCTTTGAAATGCTCTTCACCTGCGAAGCGATGGCTGCATAGCGCTCCAAATAGCGGTCGAGTTCATTGCCGAAAGCAGTGGTGGAGAACTCGGTGTTCCTGACCGGTGTCAAGCCGCGGTCAAACAGCTTCCAGTCTACCTCCACCTGGCTCCAGCCCATGAACTCGGGACGGCGTTCGCCGCACAGCTTGAAGAATTCCTGCATCACGGGGAGGAGCCTTTCGCCAGCCTGTTGGCCAAACTGGCGGCAGAGCCACGCCTTGTAATGCGCGTTGATAGTGCTGCCTTTCACGCTGTTGATGTCCCAGGCCATGTCCAAGAAGAGTTCGAGGTCGTAGCCCGCCACCTTGGGGTCGTGAACATTCACTATCCACATCTTGCGAACGTTATGGTCGTATGCAGCCTTCATTTCGCTGTACACCAGTCCGGGCTGGGTTGTGGTGAGCCAAAGGTAATCGTGAGGGCGGCCCCAATAGCTTAAATGGTAGTAGACGCCTCCGCCACCGCTGCGCTTCTGCTCAGCCTCGTCAGAGAGGCGGGTCATGTAGCCGTAGTTGTCGTCACACCACATCAGCGTAACATAGTCGGGCACTTTCAGCCCCCTGTTGTAGATGCTGAGCACTTCCTTGTAAGGAATGAACACCTGCGGCTGCTTGGCGGGGTCGCCAAGATACTTGCGAATCAGGTCTTGCTGGTCGTTGATGACCTGCTGAAGGCCGTCAAACTTCTCCTGCATGGTCTTCACGCCCTCCATGCTGCCATCGTGTATGCCACGCATACCGATGGTCAGGAGGTTGCCTCCCTTGGAACCTTTCACCTCTTTCAGCCGCTCTGTCCAGTAGTCCTGCACCTGGTCCTTGTTGGTAATGTAGTTGAATCTGCCGCGCTTCCGCTCATCCCACTCATCCACATTGTTGCGGAGCATCGGCTCGCAATGCGACGAGCCGATGGCGATGCCGCAGCTGTCTGCCATGGCCTTGGCACCCTCTGTAAGGAAGAAAGCCTTTGTTCCCGTGTGCATGCCCGGCCAGATGGCATTGGCTCTCAAGCGCATCAGGAGTTGGAACACTTTCTTGTAAGTGCGCGGGCCAATCTGTCCGAAACGGGCTTTCTCAAAGTTGCCATAGCTCCAGGGGCGGAGACTCCAGTCCTCGTCGTTGATAAAGATGCCACGGTACTCCACCGAGGCCCCCTGCAAGGTGGTGAATCCTTCGTCAATCACAAGGCGCGAGCGCTTCTCGGGCACGACATCGCCCCACCATATCCAGGGACTGACACCGGCCTTGCGCGACAGTTCCAGAAGTCCGTAGGCCGCGCCGCGTCCGTTGGTGCCCACCACAACAATCTGGCCTCCTGCCACGGATATGTGGAAGCCGTCCGTCTTCTGCAGCAGGGCAGCGACAGGAACGCCTCGCTTCGCCAAGGATGACTTGGCAGAAGACGAAGACTTGTCGAGTTCAACGACCCGGATAACGGCCGAACCCGCCTTGCCTTCGGCCACAGCCCTCTGGCCTGTCACCGCCTTCATGTCGTCGGCAAACATCTGCGCCGCCACCTTGACCACCGGGTCAACGTTCTTCTGGATGTGATAACGTACGGCATGAGTTCCGTCGTACCACACGAAGTCCTTTGCCTGCAAAATGCACATGGGCAGCAAGACAACAGCCAGTGCAAGAAGAAGTCTTGCCATTCTGTTTTTAAAGTATCTCATTACATTCAGCATGTCGTTGCAGTTAAGCGTTTTTATTTCAGGTATTTTCTCAATTCACTCTTCGTCTTCTTCAAGCCCTTGGCCACACTCTTGGCGTTGTTCAAGGCGCCGAGCTTCGAGGTGTGGGTGTGGTCACGCTTGTAGTAGCGGTCGGCCTTCTCCTTGGAGCCGCACTTCTTGTCAAGGAAGTCGGCCGAGATGTTGTGCACATCCACGAAGTCAACTCCCGTGGCCTTGGCCACCTCGCGGTACCACTTGCCATAGGTGTCGTTGCGGCGCTCTATCTTGCCATCCTTCCAGCGGTTGCGCGGCGTGAGCGAGAGCAGTATCGGGGTGGCCCCTTTCTCGCGCACATCCTGGATGAACTTCTTCAGGTACCAGCCAAAGGTGTAGACCAGCTCATAGTTGCCCGACTTCTCCATGCGGTAGACACGTGTGGAATCGGACGTGCCGGGAATAGTCCCGCGCATGCGGTCCTTGTCAATGGGCCCTATGTCGTTGTGGCCAAACTGCAGGAGAACGAAGTCGCCAGGCTGAAGGCTGTTGTACACCTGGTCCCAGCGTCCCTCGTTGAGGAACGTGCGGGTGGAGCGTCCGGCCTTGGCGCAGTTGACAATGGTGATTTTCTTCTCGTTGAAAACAGAGGATGCCACAGAGCCCCACCCCCACATGCTGTTGTCATCGCGGTCTTCGTTCTTCACCGTGGAGTCGCCGGTGATAAACAGCACCGGCTTCCCTTTTTCGCGCTTCACGCTCAGGGTGTCGGGCTTCACGCTTTTCATCATGGCCTGGAGCGGGGCCAGCTGCGGGTCGGTGCTGGCGGCAATTCCCTCGGCTGCCGAGCGCGCGTTGAGCTGCGCGCCAAACTTGCTGGTGTGGATATGGTCCTTGTAGAAGTGGTAGCTCTCCTTCCAGCGGCCAAAGCGGTCGAGCTTGGTGCCCGAGATTTCGTTGAGGTCTATGTATGGTACGTTCTGCTCCCTGGCCACCTCAGCCAGCCACTGGCTGTGGGGCTTGCGCACAATGCGCCCCTGCCCGTCATAGGCGTCACGCGGGGTGAGCGACATCAGGATGGGATGGGCGCCGGCCGCGCGGCAGTCGGCAATGTAGCGGCGCATATAGCCGCCATAGGTATAGACGGTCTCCTTGCGCCCGGTCTCCTTGATGGTCACCTCGATGGAGTCGTTCCCGGTACCCTTGATAACCGCCCTGGCGCGCCCCTCGTCAAAAGGCCCGTTGTCATTGTGCCCGATGGAGATAATCACCCAGTCGCCGGGCTTGAGTGCCTTGCGGATGTCGGGCCACAGTCTGTTGTAGAAGGTGCGCGTGCTCATGCCGCCCAGGGCCTGGTTCTCCACGCTGATTTTGTTGGTGTCAAAGAACTCGTGGGCAAAATACCCCCAGCCCCACTGGCCGTTGCTGCCGTTGCCCAGCGTGCCATTGCGCATGGTCGAGTTGCCGATGAGGAACAGCACGGGGTGCCCGTCCTTGCGGGTGGTGCCCGGAGCCGGGCGCGACATCAGCGCCTTGTTGATGCTGTCGGGGGTGTTGTCAACCACCTTGTTGACATCCTCGACAGGGCGCGGTGCCTGGGCCTGTGCCGAGACACAGGCTCCAATGATTGCGATAGTAGACAGTAGTTTTTTCATTGTTTTTGTTGTTTTGCTTGTTCTACGGTGGCAAAGTTACGTTTTTTGCTGCACACAGGCAAGCATCAACGGCACTAAATAAGCGCGTTTTGGCCCCGCAGCGCACGCCACCTCAGACCTTCAGTGCCCTCATGGCGTTGAGCACAGCCAGCACAGTGACCCCCACGTCGGCAAAGACAGCCATCCACATGGTGCCAAGACCAACCGTGGCAAGGGCCAGGATGGTCACCTTGACGCCAATGGCAAACCACACGTTCTGGCGGGCGATGGCAATGGTGCGCCGGGCAATGGTCACGGCTGTAGCTATCTTTGACGGCTTGTCATCCATCAGCACCACGTCGGCCGCCTCAATGGCGGCGTCACTGCCAAGGTGCCCCATGGCGATACCCACATCGGCGCGCTTGAGCACGGGGGCGTCGTTGATGCCGTCGCCGACAAAGGCCAGGCTCTTGCCGGAAGCCTTGGCGGAAAGCAGGCGCTCCACACACGCCACCTTGTCCGTGGGAAGCAGTCCGCCATGGTATTCGTCAAGCCCCACCTTTTCCGCCACGTCACGCGCAACCTCCTCGCGGTCGCCCGTAAGCATCACCATGCGGCCAACGCCAAGCCGCTTCAGTGCGGCGACAGCCTCGGCACTGTCGCTTTTCACACGGTCGTAAATGACGATGTGGCCGGCATACCTCCCGTCAACGGCCACATGGACAATGGTGCCCACACAGTGGCACCTATGCCATTTTACGCCGAGGTCGTCCATCATCTTCGAATTGCCCACGCACACAGTGCGTCCGGCCACGCAAGCGCGGACACCGCGTCCGGCCAGCTCCTGCACGCCGGTCACCCGGCAGCCGTCGACAGCCTCGTTGGGAAAGGCATTGCGCAGCGCCTCGCCAATGGGATGGGTGGAGAAATGCTCCACGTGGGCTGCCAGGTGCAGCAGCTCGCGCTCGCTGAAATCATCGGGATGGACAGCCTCAACGGCAAACTCGCCATAGGTGAGCGTGCCGGTCTTGTCAAACACCACGGTGCCCAGCCTGGCCAGGGTGTCCATATAGTTGCTGCCCTTCACCAGAATGCCCCTGCGCGAGGCGCCGCCAAGGCCGCCGAAGAAAGTCAGCGGCACACTGATGACCAATGCGCACGGACAGGACACGACGAGGAAGATGAGGGCGCGGTGAAGCCACGTGGGAAAGGCTGCCGGAAAGCCGGTGCCGGCCAGCATCGGGGGCACAGTGGCGAGCAGCAAGGCGCCAATGGTCACGACGGGGGTGTAGACCCTGGCGAACTTGGTGATGAACGACTCGCTCCGCGACTTGCTCTCGTTGGCGCCCTCCACCAGTCTGATAATCTTGGACACGGTGCTCTCGCCGAAGCTCTTGGTGGTTTTCACCCTGATAACGCCATTGAGGTTGATGCAGCCCGAGACAACGCTGTCACCGGCAGCCACCTCGCGCGGCACGCTCTCGCCAGTCAGGGCAACGGTGTTCAGCGATGAAGCGCCGTCTGTCACGGTTCCGTCGAGTGGCACTTTCTCGCCAGGCCTGACAACAATGGTCTCGCCCACAGCCACCTCGCCGGGCGCTACGGCAGCCACCTGTCCGCCGCGCTCCACGTGGGCCACATCGGGACGGATGTCCATCAGGTGGGAAATGCTGTCGCGGCTCTTCCCCTCGGCATAGTCCTCGAACAGCTCGCCTACCTGGAAAAAGAGCATCACAAACACGGCCTCCGGAAACTCGGTGTCTGCCCCTGGCAGAAATCCGATGCCGAGTGCGCCAATGGTGGCGACCGACATCAGGAAATGCTCATTGAACATATTGCCGCCGGCTATGCCCTCGGCGGCCTCTTTCAAGGTGCCATGCCCTATCAGGAGATAGGGGACAAGGTAAACCAGCAGCAACTGCCATGTGGCAAGGCTGCAGAACTTTTCAACCAGCACGGCGCACACGAGCAGCAATGCCGTGACAGCAATGAGCACGATCTGACCTTTCTGCCCGCCACAAGTGTGGCAGTGCTCGCTGCTGCAACTGTTTTTCTCTCTGAGCATAACTTTCTTCTTGTTAGTTCTTTCTTGTGCACAGACAGTGCAAGCAGACATCTTGCGAACTAGTGTTCTTATTGCCGGATGCAAACCTGCGCTCTGTTCACGCTTGCAAAGTTAGGCAATTGTCTTTGCAACTGGGTTGCATTCTGCACCACGCCGCACCTTGTGCAATGAATGGGGTTGCACAACAGTTACAACAGGACAGTGACGCTAGCGGATGGAAAACCCAAATATGTTAATTTAGATTAAATAACCAACGGCTATGCAAAACAAAACGGAACAATTGTTTATTTTTGCGAAAAGAACCGTTATCAAGGGCGGCTCATTCCAGCAAACAACAAACAACATTTGATATGAACAGAATCAAGGAATCAGCCATCATCGCGCTGGGAATGCTGGCGCTTGGCCTGTGCATCAAGTCGGGAATCGACAACTTTACAAACAAGGACAGGGTTGTCACCGTGAAAGGACTGGCCGAAAAGGAGGTGAAAGCAGACAAGGTGACATGGCCCATCCAAACCAAGGAGCTGGGCAACGACCTGCCGCAGCTCTATGGGAAGATTAACGTCACAACGGCAAAAATCAAGGCCTTTCTGAAACAGCAGGGGGTGAAAGACAGCGAAATCAGCGTGAACGCACCCGTGGTCATCGACCTCAACGCTGACCAGTGGAACAACAACGTGCGCAAGTTCCGCTACAACATCACCTCGACCATAACCGTCACCTCAAGCCAGGTGGAACTGGTGCGCGGCATCATTGCGCGCCAGGGGGAGCTGCTCAAGCAGGGAGTGGCCGTGGTCGACGGCGGCTACGACAGCAAGGTGCAGTATGAATATGTGTCGTTCAAGAAGATGAAACCCACAATGATGCAGGAGGCCATCAAGAACGCCGAGCTCACAGCCACGCAGTTTGCCAAGAACAGCAGCAGCAAGCTGGGCAAAATCGTAAAGGCCGACCAGGGGCAGTTCTCTATTGAAGACCGCGACGCCACCACGCCTTACATTAAAAAGGTACGCGTAGTGACCACCGTTACCTACTCGCTCAAGGACTGACACTTCCTGCGGCAAAGTTGCCAGCCTGCCGGCTGCCCGCCACAAACAGCAAGGCTTGGCCGCGCGCAGGCGGCGCACAGGCGGTGCCTGCGGCATACGGAAATGAAGCTATATGTCAAATCAAACACATTATTAACCATTTAAAAAAACAACAATGATGAAAAGATGTATCTTAACAGTGGCAGCCGGCTTGATGTTAGCCGGCTCTGTATGCGCACAGGACAAGTACTACGGCGCTAAAGAGGGAGGGTTTGCAATTTCATTTGGCGCAGACCCGGTTATCAACTTTGTGGGCAATATGTTCAACGGAACAACCGACCAGCGCTTCGACGGTTTCAAGGGTCTGGGTTCCGACCTGTTCAACGGCGCCACCATCACCGGCAAGTATATGCTGAAAGACAACGTGGCCATTGACCTCGGAATAGGGTTCAACAACGAGGCTACAAAAAATTTCTCGTACAATGACCCAAGCAACTCAGACAAGAAGACGAACATCAACACCAAGGGTGACCGCAACTTCATGCTGAAAGCCGGCGTGCAGTACCTGCTCCGCCCGGGCAAGCGCCTCCAGCCCATCATGGGACTTGACATTGCCTATTGCCACAGCAATGGCTACGAGCGCAACGAGGACAACACTGATGGCGGAAACACCATTTACAAGAGCAGCCCGGCAAACACCTTTGGCCTGCTGGCAAATGTTGGTGTCGAATACTACATCACCACGAACATTTCGCTGTCGGCCACCATGGACTTGGGCATCTGCAAGACTTGGACAAAGGGACACTACGAAAACTCAGGTGACAAAGATTCAGAGGTCAACCATGTGGTCCGGACAGACTACGGACTGAAGACAGGTCAGTTTGGCGGCAACCTCGGACTGAACTTTTATTTCTAAAGCACTTCCGCTGGCATAAACCCACGGCAAGCAGAAAAGGCCGGAAGCCCTGTTCAACAGGACTTCCGGCCTTTTTCTTTTGGTAGGGCACGCCATTTTCAGCGGGCAACGCTTTCCTTGCATTGGGTTCCTGTGAGCAATGCTCACATTCCATTAGGTTCGGCCACCCTCGTTCCGCAAAGGTTTCCGAATGTTCAGAACGCCAGGTCCTGCACCATCTCGCCCAGCGTGGGGTGGATATGGGTCATGTCCCGCAGCCGGCCAAGGGTGGCATGGCTGCACATCAGCACGCTCACCTCCTGGATGATGTCGGCCGCATGGGCGCCAAAGGCATGGCAGCCCAGGATGCGGCCCGTGGCACTGTCAGCCATGAGTTTCACCATTCCGTCGGTCTCGCCCATGGCCAGGGCCTTTCCATTGGCCCGGTAAAACGCCTTTCGGCACATGTAGTCCAGTCCCTGCGCCTTGCACGCGTCCTCGCTCAGTCCCACACTTCCGGCCTCGGGGCGGGTGAAGACAGCTGCCGGCATGACACTGAAATCAATGGTGTCCGCCCGCCCGAGGATGTGGTTCACGGCCCGGATGCCCTGCATCGTGGCCGCATGGGCCAGCATCTGCCGGCCGTTTACATCGCCGATGGCATAGACCCCGGCCACATTGGTCTGCATGTTCCCGTCAACGGCTATGCCCTTGGGCGAGTGCGCCACGCCAACCGCTTCCAGGCCCAGTCCATCCGTGTTGGCGACACGCCCCACGGCGACAAGCGCCCTGTCGGTCTCAATGGCCAGTTCCCTGCCCTTTTTCTCACCAACCACCATTCCCCTGCGGATGGCTTTCACCGCGGTCTGCATCTCGAAGCGCACGCCGCGCTTCTCCAGCGACTTTCGCAGGCGCTTGGCCACGTCGCTGTCGAGCGCGGGCAGGCACTCCCTGAGAAACTCGACCACGGTCACTTCGCAGCCAAAGCTGTTGAAGATGGAGGCAAACTCCATGCCTATCACGCCCGCGCCAACAATGCACAAGCGGCGGGGAAGCTCTCTCAAGGCGAGCAAGCCGTCAGAGTGGCACACCGTTTCAGCGTCAGTCTCGTCCAGCCGCAGGCTGCGCGGCGACGAGCCCGTCGCAATGACTACGTGCGGCGCCGTGAATGCCCGGTCTCCCACCTTGACAGTGTGGGCGTCGGCAAGCACAGCCTTTCCCTGCACAAGGGTGATGCCCGGCTGGGCAAGCAGCGTGGCTATGCCGCCGCGCAGCTGCTCCACCACAGCGTCCTTGCGGGCGATGGCCTGTTGCAGGTCAATGCGCACATCTGCCGGCGACAGCCCGAAGTGTGCGGCATCCCGCAGGGTGTCCGCCACCTCGGCGTCGCGCGCCAGGGTCTTGGTGGGGATGCACCCCACGTTGAGACACGTCCCACCGAGCCTACCCTGCTCCACGATGACCACTGCCAGGCCGGCCTTGGCGGCATATTCGGCGGCGCGGTAGCCTCCTGGTCCCGCACCGATGATGATGAGGTCAGCTGCTGTCATATTCTCATCTGCCTGAAGGTTGTCACCGGATGCTTGGCCGCCAGCACGTCGTCCACCCTTCCGATGGGCGTGCTGTGCGGCGCCCCTTTCACCTCGTCGGGCTGCTCGGTGGCCTCCCTGGCAATGGTGCGCATCACCTTGACAAAGCCGTCAAGGGTGTCCTTGCTCTCGTTCTCGGTAGGCTCTATCATCAGCGACTCGTGGAACAGCAGGGGGAAATAGATGGTGGGGGCGTGGTAGCCATAGTCAAGCAGCCGCTTGGCCACATCCATTGTGGTGACCCCGGTAGACTTGTCACGCAGTCCGTCAAACACGAACTCGTGCTTGCACAGTCCCTCGATGGGCAACAGGTAGAGGTCTTTCAGGCATTCCTTGATGTAGTTGGCGTTGAGCGTGGCCAGCGGTCCCACCATCTTGATGTTCTCGCGGCCCAGCGAGAGGATGTAGGCATAGGCCCTCATCTCAACGGCAAAGTTGCCGCTGTAGGGGCTGACACAGGGGAAGAACGGCTCCAGCCCCTTGCGCACGCCGACAGGCCCGGCGCCCGGTCCGCCGCCGCCGTGCGGCGTTGCGAACGTCTTGTGCAGGTTGATGTGCATCACGTCAAAGCCCATGTCGCCCGGCCTGCAGGCCCCCAGCATGGGGTTCAGGTTGGCTCCGTCGTAATACATCAGCGCGCCGCAGCCATGTACAAGCTGCGCTATCTCGGGGATGCTCTTCTCGAAGAGCCCCAGCGTGTTCGGGTTGGTCATCATCATCGCGGCCACTGTGTCATCGAGCAGTTCCTTCAGGTGGTCAACGTCCACGGTGCCGTCGGCCCTGCTCTTCACCTCGACCACCTCGAGGCCGCACACAGCTGCCGAGGCCGGGTTGGTGCCATGGGCCGAGTCGGGCACAATCACCTTGGTGCGGCGGCTGTCGCCGCGGCTCTCATGATAGCCGCGGATAACCATCAGCCCTGTCAGTTCGCCATGGGCGCCGGCAAAAGGCTTGAACGTGAAGGCGCTCATGCCCGTGAGTGCGCAGAGCGCGCGCTCCAGCAGTGTGCATACGGCCTGCGCGCCAGCCGTGGTGTCCTTGGGCTGCAAGGGGTGAAGGTTGGCAAACTGCGGCATGGCTGCTACCTCCTCGTCAATGCAGGGGTTATATTTCATGGTGCAGCTGCCCAGCGGGTAGAAGCCGTTGTCCACGCCAAAGTTGTTGCCACTGTGGTTTGTGTAGTGGCGCACCACCGTCAGTTCGTCACACTCGGGCAGTTCGGCATCGCGCCCGCGGCGCAGTTCCTGCGGCACTTCATAGTGCCCGAACCTGTTCTTGGGCAGCGAGTAGCCGCGCCGCCCCTCGTGCGAAAGCTCGAAAATCAGATTGCCATACAGTCTGTTGTTCATCCTTCGTTCCTGATTAGTTCAACCATGTTGTCCATCTCTTCCTTTGTCCGTTTCTCGGTCACCGCCATCATCACGGTGTCACAGGCCACCTTGACGCCGCCAAAGATGCCCTGTGCGGCAAGGTGCTGCAGCAGCCGGTCGACGTCACCGTCGTAGCGCAGGCAGAACTCGTTGAAGAACGGGCGGCCCTCAAACGCCGGCACAAAGCGGCCTGTTTCCAGCAGGCGGTCATACAGGTAGTGCGCCCCGGCATAGGACAGTTCGGCAGCCTCGCGCACCCCCTGCTTGCCCATCAGGGCCATGTAGACGGTGACGAAGAGGGCCATGAGCGACTGGTTGGAGCAGATGTTCGACGTGGCCTTTTGCCGGCGGATGTGCTGCTCGCGCGCCTGGAGTGTGAGCACAAAGGCCCGCTGTCCGCGGCTGTCCACGGTCATGCCCACGATGCGGCCCGGCATCTTGCGCAGCAGCTTCCCGGTGCAGCACATATAGCCCACGTAGGGGCCGCCAAAGGCCATCGGGACGCCCAGGCTCTGCCCGTCGCCCACGGCAATGTCGGCACCCCACTCGCCCGGTGTCTTCAGCACAGCCAGGTCGGCGGCCACGCCGTTGACCACCATCAGTGCCTTGGCGGCGTGTATGCTGTCGGCAAAGCCGGTGTAGTCCTCCACGACACCGTAGTAGTTGGGCTGCTGCACCACCACGCCGGCCACGCCGCCTGCGGCGAGCTTAGCCTCAAGGTCGGCGCGGCTGGCCATGCCTTTGTCCGCCCTCACGGTGTCCAGCTCAATGCCGTGGAAGTGGGCATACGTGCGCACCACCTCAGCCACCTTGGGGTCCAGGGTCTCCGACAGCAGCACGCGCCCACCCCGCTTGGATGCGGCCACACACATCATCACGGCCTCGGCCGTGGCTGTGGAGCCGTCGTAGAGCGAGGCGTTGGAGATGTCCATGCCCGTCAGCTCGGCCATCATCGACTGGTATTCAAAGATGTAATGGAGCGTGCCCTGCGACACTTCGGCCTGGTAGGGCGTGTAGGAAGTGAGGAACTCCGACCGGCTCACGATGGCCGGAATCACGGCCGGCGTGTAATGGTCGTAAACGCCGGCGCCGGCAAAGCAGGTGAGCGTGCGGTTCTGACTGCCCAGCCGCTCGAAGAGCTGGCGCACCTCAAGCTCGCTCATCGCCTCGGGCAGGTCGTAGTCGCCCTTGAAGCGGATGCTCTCGGGCACCTCGGCATAGAGGTCGTCGAGCGACTGGACGCCAATCCTGTCGAGCATCGCCTTGATGTCGGCCTCGGTATGTGGGAAATACTTGTACATACAGTTGCTGTTTGTTGGACTGCGGGAGGGTTACTTGTTGCACATAGCCTCGTAGGCCTTGGCGTCCATCAGCTTGTCCAGCTCGCCGGGGTCGCTCAGCTTCACCTTGGCTATCCAGTTGGCAAAGGCGTCCTTGTTCAGCAGCTCGGGCGTGTCCTCCAGGTCCTCGTTGACCTCGACCACCGTCCCGCTCACCGGCGCGTACAGGTCGCTGGCTGCCTTCACGCTCTCCACCGCGCCAAACTCCTCGCCGGCGGTCAGCTCGTCGTCCACCTCGGGCATGTCCACATACACGATGTTGCCCAGCGCGTGCTGCGCATAGTCGGTAATGCCGATATAGCCATAGCCGCCTTCCACTCTCACATATTCGTGTGACTCTGCATAATAGAGCCCTTCAATAACTTTTGCCATAATGTTTGTCTGTCTTGTGCCCTCCCCGCCTCCGCACGGAAGCGTTGGAAAGGGCCACTGTCGTTAATAAATCTATTTTTTTTGTTCTCTTTACAGTTTAAACGGGGTTCACGTGCGCCACGTCCCTGCGGACTGGCGCAACGGCCTCATCCCTTTTTGTAGTGCTTGTCGTAGAATCTCTTCCTCACCACAACGCCGGGAAAAGTCTTCTTGCGGATTTGCACCTCCACCTCGGTGCCCAGCTTGGCCCAGCGGCTGTCGACAAGCGCCATGCAGACGCTCTTGTCCGTGGAGATGGTGTGGTAGCCTGTGGTCACCTCGCCGATGGGCTGTCCGTCCTTGAGCACGGTGTAGCCGTGGCGCGGTATGGCCTTTCCGGCCAGTTCGATGCCCACGAGCTTGCGGTCCACGCCCTGCTCCTTCTGCGCCACGAGGGCCTCGCGGCCGATGAACTCGGCCTTGTCGAGCTTGCAGAACATCCCCAGCCCGGCCATCACCGGCGAGATGTCGGCCGACAGCTCGTCGCCGTAGAGCGGCAGCCCCACCTCGAAGCGCAGCGTGTCGCGGCAGCCCAGGCCGCAGGGCTTGCACCGGTGGCTGGCCATCAGCTTGTCCCACATCTGGCGGATGGCCTCGTGCGAGCCGTAAATCTCGAAGCCGTCCTCGCCTGTGTAGCCTGTGCGGCTCACAATGAGGTTGCCGATCACCTTCGAGGTGTAGAAGGTCAGCTCGCTGCACGGCAGCCCCAGCACCTGCTCGACCACCTGCTCGGCCTCGGGCCCCTGTACAGCCAGCTGCCCGTAGAAGTCGGAGCGGTTCTCGAGGTCAATGTCAAAGCCGTCGGCATGACCGGTCATCCAGGCCCAGTCCTTGTCGATGTTGGCCGCGTTGACAACGATGAAGAAGTCGTTGTCGCCCATCTTGTAAACCAGCAGGTCGTCCACCGTGCCGCCGTTCTCATAGAGCATCATGCCATAGAGAATCTTGCCGGGGGCCATGCCCGACACGTTGTTGGTAAAGATGTGGTTCACGTAGCGTTCGGCGTCGGGGCCCTTGACGGTCACCTCGCCCATGTGTGACACGTCGAACACGCCGCAGGCCGTCCTCACGGCCATGTGCTCGTCCTTGATGTCGGTGTATTGGATAGGCATGTCAAAGCCGCCGAACGGACTGATGAGCGCGCCCAGCGCCTCGTGTTTGTCATAAAGACAGGTTCTTTTGTTTGCCATAGGTCTGTTGGTATTGTTGTTTCCGTTGTTCAGATGCCGTTCATTGCGCCAGCACAAGACTGACGAAGTCCTCCTTTTTCAGGTTCATCACCAGGTCGTCCAGCCTGTCGGGCACGGCGCGCTCCACGGCCTCGCGCTCCAGCGCCACGCCCCTGAGGTGGCTGAGCAGGCGGCGGTCAATGTCGCCCAGCAGGAAGAAGTCGCCAACAAGGTTGGCGGCCCTGACCACGCTGTTCTTGATTTCCATGCGCAGCTCGAGGTCGCCCACGCCCTCGATGCGCCGGCGGCGCACCACGGAGTAGCGCGGGTTGTTGCCATAGACAAACTCCGGCGACAGGTACTCGCGCTCAATCTCCCGGATGGCCGCCACGTCGGCCCGGGTGAGCCGCACCTCGCCGTCACACAGGTTGGCGCGGACAAAGGCCTTGAACGTTTCAAGGTCAGCCGTGGTATAGTCCTTGAGCAGGGCTATCCGCTGGCGCACGCTCTCAATGCCCTTGCTCAGCAGCTTCTCGCCCGTGGGGGTGATGGCCCCCACCATGTTGGCCATGTCGGTATCATAGAGCATGGTGCCATGCACAATGTTGCGCCCGGGCACATGGTAGAAGGCGTTGCCCGACACCTTGCGGTCGCCAATCATGATGTCGTTGCGCCCGCCGCCGCGGGCGTCGACCCCCAGCTTGCGGAGCACCAGCACCACCATGTTGATATAGCGGTTGTAGGTGAGGTTCACGTTGTCGTCGCTGGTGACATACGAGAACATCACGTTGTTCATGTCGGCATACACGCAGCCCCCGCCGCTCTTGCGCCTGTAAGTAAGGATGTTGTGCTGCTTGCAGTAGTCAAGGTTAACCTCGTTCTCGATAAGCTGGTTGCGCCCGAAGATGACACTCGGCTCCACCTGCCACATAAAGAAGCAGTCGTCTTCGCTGACCGTGCGCGCCACATACTCCTCCATGGCCAGATAGAAGGAGAGGCGCTGGGTGCCCAGTCCGGGGAGTGCTATATATTTCATAAAAGCTGTCGTCTGCTAACCATCTGCAAATATATCAAATAAATATGTAATCCTGTCGGAAAAGCCGTTTTTTTTGAGCCACAACTCAAAAATAGCCGCAGGGCGCCCGGCGCCTTCGTCACGCGCCTTCCAGCTCCCCCTGCCCTTTCGGGGCGTAGGTCTGGAACACGATGGCGACACCGTCTGCGCGCAGGGAAAAGCTGCTGCCGGCAGCCTCGTTGAGCGTGCCCTGCCACAGTTCGGGCCAGGCGCTGGCGGGCCAGCGCAGTCCTTCGCCGGACAGGTGCGCGCACGACACGTTGAAGAGGCTCACCTGCTGGCGCGGAAAGGAGCCGAGCGTGACAGTGCCCGTAATGGGGGTGAACACGCCATGGTCGGTGAACAGGCGCGGGCGCACGCCGAAGTCGCGCAGGTAGCGGGCCATCAGAAAGATGTTGGCCAGCGTGTGGTCCTCGCGCCCGCCGGTGGCCGCCACATAGTCGAGGCTGCGGAAGCCCCGGGCAACGCAGAAGCGCGTGGCCTTGGTCAGGTCGTTGTCGTCCTGCTCGGCCACCAGGTGGAGGATGCCGGCAAGGCGTGCGCGCAGCGGCGGCGGCAGGGAGTCGCCGTCGCCCACAACGGCATCGGGCTGCAAGCCGTGGGCCAGGGCCTGGGCGGCGGCGCCGTCGCAGCAGCACAGGAAGGGGGCGCGGGCCAGCACCGAGAGGGGTGTGGCATGGGTGGGGTAGCTGCCATTGGCAAGCACAACTGCCGGTGCGCTCATGGCTGTACGCTCATCATCCGTTTCCACTTGAAATATCCGGCAACGGCAATCACGGTGTACAGGCCGTAGAGGCCGGCCTTGAAGGGAATGCCCTTGCCAATGTAGAGGTAGAAGCACACGGCATCCACCAGAATCCAGAACAGCCACTGCTCAATGTACTTGCGGGCGAGGGCCCACAGGCCCACAAAGCTCAGTGCGTTGGTGAAGGCGTCGAGCAGGGGGACGGTGCTGTTGGTCCAGGTGACCAATATATAATAGGTGGCGGCCCATGCGGCGAAGAAGAACACAGCCACCGGGAGATAGCGGCCGGCGGGCATGTGGGTGATGGGCAGCACAGCCGGGCGGGCCGTTCCGGCAGCCGGGACGGCAGCCGCGCTGCCGCCCTTTCGGAACAGGGAGCGGAGCCGCGTGCCGTAGCGCCACGCCACGTAGCCGTAGATGCCGGCCACGGTGTAGTAGACGGCCATGCCGGCATCGCCATACAGGCCGTGGGTCCAGTAGAGGTAGATGTCCATGGCCGGCATGATGACACTCACGAGCCACAGCGCTATGCTTGCCCTGTACTCCAGCCAGAGATAGAGCAGGCCCAGCGCTGTGGTGGTGATGTCGAGCCAGTGGACTGACAGGTAGTCAGACATGGTGCACAGTGGTGTTAGAACCTCAGGGTGAGGTTGCCCATCATGGTGAAGCCGGCCATCGGCACATAGGCCATGGCCTGGTGGCGCTGGCCCTTGGAGTACCATCCGTACCAGGTGTAGCCGCTCGCGGCGTAGCGGCGGCTGAAGATGTTGTTAAGGTCAAGGCCGAGCCTGACACTCTTCACACCGCAGCCCTTCTTCAGGCCGAGCGCGTAGCCCAGGCGCACGTTGGTCTGGCTGTAACAGGGCAGCGAGCGCTCCTCGCTCTCCGAGTTGTCCACATACTGCTTGCTCACGAAGTTGGTGTGCCAGGTGGCGCTGAGGCCGCGGTAGTGGAAGTCGACGAATCCGTTGAGGATGGCCGAGGGCGAATAGGACAGCGTGGAGTTGCTGTAGTGGTTCTTGTGAACGTAGTCGGGCGCCTCGTCCCAGCTGTCCACATACTCATCGAAGTCCTTGATCTTGTTCTTGCTCAGGGCGGCGTTGCCCTCGACCGACAGCCACGACAGCGGCGACCAGCCGGCGGTGAGCTCCACGCCCATGCGGTAGGAGCTCTTCACGTTTGTGGTGAGGGCCTCGCCGATGTCGCTCAGCTGCCCCGTCTGCACGAGCTGGTTGTCGTAGTCCATATAGTAGAAGTTGGCCCCGGCGTGCCAGCCGGCGCCCGCGAAACGGTAGCCGGTCTCCACGTCGACCACCCGCTCGCTCTTGGGATACGGATAGTTGTAGTTGTCGGTGTAGTTGTTGCGCTCCGGCTCGCGGTTGGCAATGGCCACCGAGGCGTAGGCCTTGTGGCCGCCGGCGGTATAGCTTACGCCCGCCTTGGGGTTGAAGAAGCTGAAGTCGTCGTCGATGTCGAGGCGCTGGTTGACATACTTACCGCTGTTGTCCTTGACAAACTTGTCGTTCACGCCGTCGGTCTTGTATTTCACGTAGCGGTACTGCAGGTCGGCAAACACGTTCCAGTGGCCGAGGAAGCTGTAGGCGGCCTTCACGAATCCGCTGTAATCATACTTGTCGGCATCGGAGTCGTAGTAGGTGTACTTGCCGCTGGTGCCAAAGAATTTCTTTTCCAGCTGCTCGTCGCCGATGTAGGTCAGGTAGCCCCAGTGGTTGCACGCAAACTTCTGGGCGTTGAGGCCTCCCCTCACGTCCCATCCGCCGGCCTTGAAGTTGGCGTTGTAGATGGCGCCGTAGCCGTTCTGTGTCAGCCCTTTCTTGCGTATGGCGTCGTCCTCGTAGTCCTTGTCCACGTCAAGGCCGAACTTCTTGGCAAGCGATGTCTGGTGCTTGAGCTCCCGGTAGTAGCCGTAGCCGTAGGTGTAGTGCAGGGCGATGTGGTGGCTCCAGCGCTCGGTCGGTGTCCACACCGCCGAGAGGATGTTGTGGTTCTGGTAGAAGTTGTCGGTGGTGCGGTCCCACTCGCTTCCGTCGCGCAGGGTGTAGCGCTGCGTGGTGTACTGTCCCTTGGCCCATGCCGCCTCGTCGTAGACCACATCCTCGACGAGCGTGTTGACGCGCCCGAGCCCCGCTTCCCACAGGTCCTTGTACGATGTGATGCCGGGGAACACGCCGCTGGTGTTGTAGTCGCTGTTGAGCACACCGTTCCAGGCCTGCCCGGTCTTTTCGAAGTTTCCGATGTTCTTGTAGCGCAGCTGGAAGTTGCCGCCCAGCCAGGTCAGCCCGCCGTAGTAGGAGCCTGAGCGGCCGCTTGTGCCGTGGATATAGCCGTCGGTGCCGGTCTCGTGGTAGGCGCCGTCAAGGATGAGGCGTCCGAACAGCAGGCCTGTGGAGAAGCTGCCGCCGGCGTTGTAGGTGTTGTAGGTGCCATAGGAGCCGGTCACCTCGGCAAAGGGCCTGGTCTCCGGGGTGGCCGTGGCCAGCGAGACGGATCCGCCGAACGCGCCGTCGCCGTTGGTCGACGAGCCCACGCCGCGCTGTATCTGCACACTGCCGAGCAGGGCGGCGTAGCTGTTCATGTTGACCCAGAACACGCACTGGTCCTCGGGCGAGTTGAGGGGAACGCCGTCAAGGGTCACGTTGATGCGGCTGTCGCCGGCACCGCGCATGCGCATGTAGGTGGCGCCGGTGCCCAGGCCGTTGTCGCTCCATGCGAGCACGCCGGGCGTGCGGGCAAAGAGGAAGGGCAGCTCACGGCCCGTGGTGGCAAAGTTCTTGAGTTCTGTCTTGTTGATGTTGGACACCGCGTAGGGCGCGTCCTTCTGCACGCGCACGCCCTTGACCACCACCTCGCCGAGCTGGTGGACGCCGGCGGTGTCAACCTTCTGCTGGGCAATGCCTCCCTGCGCGCACATCACGCACGCGGCGGCCACTGCCACACCTTTGATTTTTTCCATTGTGCTTGGTTTTTACACTTTATTAAAACAATAAAGGGGGAAAAGTTATCCTAATCACTACGCCGGCATTATCCGGATCAGCTTGCGGGTATGTTCTCAGCATCTGCAACAGCAGTAGCACCCCTTTGGCCGGCCGTTTGCCGGCTGGGTGCAAAATTACTACTTTTCGCCCAGTCTGCAAAATTTTCGGACGGCAGTTTTCAGACGGCCACTTTTGGCTTGCCAAACGGTGCGTTTCATGCTGCGAAACGCACCGTTTGGCACTGCGACATGGGCCGTTTGGCCTGCCAGAACAGGCCGTTCGGCAGCACGAAACGGGCCGTCTGGCAAGACGATGCGCCAGACGGCCTGTTTCGGAGGCGGGAAGAAGGCGTTGCCGGGAATGAGAAAAGGTGTTGCCGGGCGCGCGACAAGGAGGTTCTGCGCGGATGGCGCAAGGGGCCGCGGAAAGCTATCCGTCGGTGGCCACCCGCTTCTTCGACTTGGTGACCAGCCACACCCCGGAGCACACCAGCACCACGGCCAGGGCGTGGGTCAGCTGGAACACGCCGAGGCCCATCATGACGCTGACGGCCACGGACACCATGGGCTGCACGTAGTTGTAGACGCTCACCACCGTGGGGCGCAGGGTGTGCTGGCCCACCATGGTGAGGATGTAGCACGCGTA
Source organism: uncultured Prevotella sp. (assembly GCA_937895845.1). Lineage (GTDB taxonomy): Bacteria > Bacteroidota > Bacteroidia > Bacteroidales > Bacteroidaceae > Prevotella. The sequence goes on from CALBLK010000008.1 coordinate 84,269, forward strand.
GGTGCCCATCACCACCACATAGGCGGTCTCCCAGAGGGTGCCCGCAGGGACAGCCGGCCAGTCGACGGCGGCCAGGTGGCGGGCCGAGAAGGGCAGAATCAAGAGCGTGGCATAGGTGAACATCCACTTGTTGACGGTAATCACGGAGTGGCGGCGGATGAGGCCGCGGAACAGGGACAGGTAGAGGGCGAACGAGAGCTGGGCGAAGAGGCAGAGCAGGTCGCCGCGGATGTCGCCCGCACGGCTGCTCACGGCGCTGGCGCTGGAGAGGATGAGGATGATGGCGCCGCTGCACCCCATGACCACGCCGGCAGCCTTCTTGCCGGTGACGGGCTCCTTGAGGATGAGCGCCGAGAGCACCATGGCGAAGATGGGCATCGAGGTGGTGCAGATGCTCGCGTTGATGGGCGAGGTCACACTCAGCCCGATGGTGTAGCAGCACTGGTTGAACACAAGGCCGAACAGGGAGGCGAAGAAGAACAGGCCGAGGTCGCGGCGCGACACGGGCTCGCGCTTGACAAACAGGGAGGTCACCCAGAAGAGCAGGGCTGCGCCGGCCACGCGGAAGCTGACCAGGTCGACCCCGCCGAGGCCGTGGGTCATGGCATCCTTGCCCAGAGGGGCCATCAGCCCCCAGAAGGCACAGGCAAAAAACATGCACAGGTGCGCTACAAGCACGCGTTTGTTATCCATAATCATCTTTTCTTTTGAAAAACCGGTGCAAAATTACGCATTTATTGTGGATAAATCGCTATATTTGCGATGAAGAAACACCCCCCTGGCGGGGGACACACAGAAAGGAAGGCATCATGGTACAGAAATACGCTGACTGCATCAAGCAGATTGAGATTGACGCGCTGTGGAGCGGGCAGAAGCACATCGTGTGGAACCTGGACCCCAAGGTGAACATTCTCAGCGGCATCAACGGCGTGGGCAAGAGCACCATCCTCAACAAGGTGGTGCGCGGCCTCGTCAAGGGTGGCGAGTTCTCCAACAGCATGCTGCCGGGCGTGCGCATCAAGGTGGCGCCCGAAGGGGCCACGATGGTGCGCTACGACATGATACGCAGCTTCGACCGGCCGCTGGTGTCGGGCGACTCGGTGAGCAAGATTGTCGACGCGTCGGTGACCACCGAGCTTGACTGGCAGCTCTACCAGCTGCAGCGCAAGTACCTGGACTACCAGGTGAACATCGGCAACCGCATCATCGAGGTGCTGCGGCAGGGAGGGCCGGACGCCGCCGGGGAGGCCGGACGCATCTCGGCCTCCAAGCAGAAGTTCCAAGACCTCATTGACCAGCTGTTTGCCGAGACGGGCAAGAAGCTCATCCGCTCGAAAAACGAGATTGCCTTCACGCAGATTGGCGAGGAGCTGACACCCTACCAGCTGTCGAGCGGCGAGAAGCAGATGCTGGTCATCCTGCTCACCGTGCTCATCGAGGACAACCGCCACTACGCACTCTTCATGGACGAGCCTGAGGTGAGCCTGCACATCGAATGGCAGCAGCGGCTCATCGAGATGATTCTGGACCTGAACCCCAACGTGCAGATCATCCTCACCACCCACTCGCCGGCGGTCATCATGAACGGCTGGATGGACAAGGTGACCGAGGTGAGCGACATCACGCAATGATGAATGATGAATGCGGAATGTGGAATGCGACGGCTAAAGGACAACATCAACTCAAGCTATTTCGAGGCGGCCAACCAACTGAGGCCGAAGCGCGCACGCAGACGCATCGTGGCCTACGTGGAGAGCTATGACGACATCTTCTTCTGGCGCACGGCACTCGCGCGCTTTGAGAACGAGCACCGCTATTTCGAGGTGATGCTGCCGGCGCGCGGAAACCTGGCAAGGGGCAAGAAGTCAGTGCTGATGAGCCTGGTGGACAACGGGGCCGGACAGGACATGATTGCCTGCGTGGACGCCGACTACGACTACCTGCTGCAGGGGGTGACGGCCACGTCAAAGAAGATTATCGGCAACCCCTACGTGTTCCACACCTATGTCTATGCCATCGAGAACTACCAGTGCTACGCCGAGAGCCTGCACAACGTGTGCGTGATGGTGACCCTCAACGACCATGCCATCTTTAACTTCGAGGACTACCTCAGGGAATTCTCTGAGATATGCCACCCGCTCTTCGTGTGGTCTATATGGATGTACCGCAGCGGGCACTACCCCGAGTTCTCGCTCAGCGACTTCTGCCGCATAGCCGTACCCGGGAGCACCGACATCAGCAACCCGAGACCGGCACTGGACCACCTGCGCGGCAAGGTGTACCGCAAGGTGGAGTATCTGCGGCGCCACTACCCGCAGGCCAAGGCCGCACTGCCCGCTCTGAGCAGCGAGCTGGAACGGCTCGGGGTGACACCGGCCAACACCTATTTATATATACAGGGCCACCACCTGGCAGACGTGGTGGTGGTTCCGCTGCTCACCAAGGTGTGCAACAGGCTGCGCCTGGAGCGCGAGAACGAGATTTGCCGCACGGCCGTGCACCGCACGCAGATGCACAACGAAATGTCATGCTACGAGAACTGCATCGCCGACGTGCGCTCCATGCTCAAGCGCAACATGGGCTACATGAACAGCCCGCAGTTTCTGCAACTGCAGAACGAGATAGGCCTGCGGCTTGACGGGAAGGTCAGTTCTCCTTCCAGTAGCTCCGGGTGAAGAGCACCAGCACTGTCATCACCTCAAGGCGGCCCATCAGCATCAGCAGGGAGCAGATCCACTTGATGGCATCGGGCAGACCGCTCCACGACATCACGGGACCGATCTCCGTTCCCAGCGTGGGGCCGACATTGCTCATGCAGCTCAGCGCGATGGTGATGGCATTAGTGTTGTCAATGCCCGAGGCTATCATGATGGTGGCGGCGACAAGGCACATCAGCACATAGACGGCAAAGAAGGCCAGCAGACTGGATATCTTGGACGGCGGGACGGCCTGGCCGCTGACCTTGACGGGCAGCACGGCATTGGGATGGAGGAGGTGGCGCAGCTCATTGTGTATCACCTTGAAAACCATGACGCCGCGCACGCACTTGAAGCCGCCGCTGGTCGAGCCGGCGCACGCTCCGATGAACATACAGCAGCCAAGGACAACCCAGGTGATGTGGGGCCACTGGCCGGCATCGTCGTTGAAAAGGCCGGTGGTGGTGATGAACGACACCACCTGGAACACGGCGCTCCTGAAAGCCGGCTCCAGGGAGTAGCCGCAGCTGCTCACAAGCAGGTACATGATAAACGCGGTGGACAGGGCCACCACAAGGACATACAGGCGGAACTCGGAGTTGCGGAACAGCGCCATGACCCTGCCCCTGAACAGCGCGGCATAGAGCAGCACAAAGTTCATGCCCGACAGAAACTGGAATACCACGCTGACATACTCGATGGCCGGAGAGGCGAAATACTCGGTGCTGTTGTTGTGGAGGGCGAAGCCACCCGTGGCAGTGGTGGACATCGAATAGTTGATGCTGTTGAACCACCCCATGCCGGCCAGCCAGTAGGAAAGGATGCAGGCCAGCGTGAGGGCAAGGTAGATGGACCACAGCCACTTGGCGCTGGTGGTGAGGCGCGGGTGCATCTTCGACTTGAACGGGCCGGTGGCCTCGGCGGCAAACACCTTCATGCTGCCGCCCACCATCGACGGCAGGATGGCTATGGTGAAGAACACGATTCCCAGACCGCCTATCCACTGGGTGAGCGAGCGCCAGAACAGGATGCCGTGGGGCAGGCGCTCAACGTCGTCGAGAATGGTGGCGCCGGTGGTGGTGAAGCCCGACATGGTTTCAAAATAGGCGTCGGCCACACTGGTGACATAGCCCCCCACAAGCAGGGGGAGCATGCCGAAGAAGCTGAAGATGACCCATGTGGCCGTAACCACCAGGTAGGCATCGCGCCGGCTCAGGTTGTTGCCGGCATTGCGGCCGAAATAGCGGCACACCATCCCGGCACATGCCGTCACCGCGGCTGAGATGAGAAAGGGCATCACATCGTCGCCGTGACAGGCCGCAGCCACCGCAATGCACACCGCCATCAGCAGGCTCTCCAACAGGAGCAGCTGGCCGATGATTTTGTAAATGATGCCGTAGTTCACCATAACTTGGAGGGCTTGAAGAACTTTTCCACCTTCTTGAGCATGTGCTCGTGGCAGAACACCATCACAGAGTCGCCGGCCTCAATCTGCGAGTTGCCGCTCACCAAGATGCCCTGATTGTGGCGCACCAGCCCGCCGATGGTCATGCCAAACGGCAGTCCGAGGTCTCTGACCGGCTTGCGGGTGACGGGCGACCCCTTGGCCGCCACAAACTCGGCCACATCGGAGTCGGCCATCATCAGCGAGCGCACGTTGCTCACATCGGCATCGAGCATCATCTGGTAGATGTGGCTGGCCGCCACGGTCTTCTTGTTGATAATGGTGCCGATGTCAAGGCCCTCGGCCATGCTCACATAGTCCAGGTTCTCCACCATGGCTATGGTCTTTCGCACGCCCAGCTTCTTGGCTGTGAGGCAGGCCAGGATGTTGGTCTCGGCATTGCCGGTGAGGGCGACAAAGGCCTGGGTGTTGGCGATGCCCTCCTCGACAAGCAGGTTGACGTTGCGCGCATCGCCGTGAATCACCATGACGTCAACGTCGCTGAGCAGCATGTTAAGCCGGTCACAGCGGTCGGCATCCTCCTCGATAATCTTGATGTTCATGTAGTCGGGAGCGGTGATGGCCGCCCTCACCGTGGTTTTCCCGCCACCCATGATGATGACATTCTTCACATCGGCATAGTGCTCCTTGCCGCTGATTTTGCGGATGTAGGGGATATATTCCCTGGTGGTCATGAAATAGGCCAGGTCGCCCACCCTCAGTTCGTCATTTCCGCTGGGAATCAGGGTGTCCTCGCCCCGCTTCACCGCCACCACATGGTAGGGGTCGTCGGGGCCGCAGAGCTCGCGGAGGGGCCGGTTGAGTATCTCGCAGGATTCGTGCAGCTTGACCCCGAGCATCACCAGGGCGCCGCCATGCACATCCCACCGCTGGCGCACCCAGCTCATGCGCAGGCCGTTGTTGATGTCCATGGCGGCCAGCACCTCGGGGTAGATCAGGGAGTCGATGCCCAACTTCTTGAAAAACGTCTCCAGGCCGGGGGCCATGTATTCATAATTGTCGATGCGCGCCACTGTCTTTGCGGCTCCCATGGCATGGGCAATGATGCAGGAGTTCATGTTGCGGCTCTCGTCGGGGGTGACCCCCACAAACAGGTCGGCATCCTCGATGCCGGCCTCGCGGAGCGTCTTGATGCTGGTTGGCGACCCCTGCAGGGTCATGATGTCATACTCGGTGTCAAGCCCCTCAAGGCGGTGCTCGTCCTCGTCAACCAGCACACAGTCGTGGCGGTCGCGCGAGAGCAGCCGTGCCAGATGGGTTCCCACGGCGCCGGCGCCGGCAATAATTATCTTCATAGCAGTGACTCTATTGCTTTCTTGATTCCATCGCTGTCTATCCCCACAAGGTGCCGCAGCTCGCTCACCGTGCCATGCTCCACAAAATGGTCGGGCAGCCCGAGACGGACAATGTGCGGGGTGTGCCCGTGGTCGGCCATCCATTCGAGCACGGCGCTGCCCATCCCGCCGTTGCGCACACCGTCCTCGACGGTCACAATGCGGCTGAACCGCCGGGCCACCTCGCCGAGCAGACGCTCGTCAAGCGGCTTGAGGAAGCGCAAGTCATACAGGGCCACGCTCACACCGGCGCCCCCACCCTGCTGCCGCCCCGCCTCGAGCCGGCTGATGGCCTCGAGTGCTGTGTTGCCTATCGGCCCCAGTGTGATGACAGCCACCGACGAGCCGTCCTTGATGCGCCGCCCGGTTCCCACGCTGACGGCCTCCAGCGGGCACTGCCAGTCCACACGGACGCCCTGGCCGCGGGGGTAACGGATGACAAACGGACCCATGCCGGGCAGCTGCGCGGTGTACATCAGCCGGCGCAGCTCGCACTCGTCCATAGGCGAGGCGATGGTGAGGTTGGGCACCGGGCGGAGCGCAGCCAGGTCGAACGCGCCATGGTGCGTGGGGCCGTCCTCGCCCACCAGTCCGGCACGGTCGAGGCAGAGCACCACGGGCAGGCGCAGGATGGCCACATCGTGGATAATGTTGTCATAGGAGCGCTGGGCGAAGGCGCTGTAAATATTGCAGAAGGGGATGAAGCCCTCCTTGGCCATTCCGCCCGAGAAGGTGACGGCATGGCCCTCGGCGATGCCCACGTCAAAGGTGCGCCGGGGCATGGCCTTCATCATCATGTTCATCGAGCAGCCTGTTGGCATGGCCGGTGTCACGCCAACAATGCGGTCGTTGGCCCGGGCCAGCTCGAGCAGCGTGTGGCCGAACACATCCTGGAAGCGCGGGGGCTGGCCTGTGGTGTCGCGGACCAGGCGCTCGCCGGTGCTCACGTCAAACCTGCCCGGAGCGTGCCACACCGTGGCCTGCCGCTCGGCCGGCTTGTAGCCCTTGCCCTTCGTGGTGTGCAGGTGGAGCAGCTTGGGCCCCTTCATGTCACGCAGCTGGGTGAGGATGCGCACCAGCTCGGCGATGTTGTGCCCGTCAAAGGGACCGAAATAGCGGATGTTCAATCCCTCAAAGATGTTCTGCTGGTGGCTGATGGCAGACTTCAGCGCGTTGTTGAGCCGGATGATGCCCTTGCGGCGCTCGTCGCCCAGGTAGCCTCTGGCGTGGAGCCAGCGCGACAGCTTGAAGCGCAGCGAGTTGTAAGTCCTGTTGGTGTTGAGCTTCAGCAGGTACTCCTTCAGGCCGCCCACGCTGCGGTCGATGCTCATGTTGTTGTCATTGAGGATGATGAGCATGTCGTTGGGCGTTGACGAGGCGTTGTTCAGCCCCTCGAAAGCCAGGCCGCCGCTCATGGCGCCATCGCCGATGACAGCCACCACACGGCGGTCGGTGCCGCGGTCGGCCACGGCCATTCCGAGGGCTGCCGAGATGGAGTTGGAGGCATGGCCGCAAACAAACGTGTCGTACTCGCTCTCCAGCGGCGAGGGGAACGGCATGATGCCGCCCAGCTTCCTGTTGGTGCAGAACCGCTCGCGGCGGCCGGTGAGAATCTTGTGGCCGTAGGCCTGGTGGCCCACGTCCCACACGATACGGTCATGTGGGGTGTCGAACACATAGTGGAGGGCCACCGTGAGTTCAACCACGCCAAGGCTCGAGGCCAGGTGGCCGGGGTTGACCGACAGCTCGTTGACGATGTCAGCCCTGAGCTGTTCGCACACTTCGGGAAGCCTGTCAACCGGCAACCGCCTGAGGTCATCGGGATATTTAATATGACTTAACAAGTCGAAAGTCTCCTGTTTCACTGCCTGTCTTTCTATGGAATAACTGTGCAAAGATAATGCAAGCGAGCGCAATGAGAGCTTGCTCTCTGATTGCCGAGTGCAGCTTATCTTATGCAAA
>CALBLK010000009.1 GCA_937895845.1 uncultured Prevotella sp.
ACAGTTTTGGGTTAGCATCCGTACAGCTTCCCCACAGGGTTTGTCGGCTGCGCCCAGTTTTGAGATCAAGCTGATGAGGAAATAAATAAAGTGAAAGGCTGACGGAAGGGCTATAACATGATGGCGTGCGAGATGAATAAAGCCATTTTTATAGATGTTACGGATTTCTCAGCCCCCGCTAATGTCATAAAATCAAGCCTCCATCTTAATTAGTGAACCTTTTTATTGCTGGGGTGTAAAAATTTTTATATCTTTGTGGCGTTCACATTTATGATTTATGGCAATAAAGGAAATAAAACCCGATTACATATTTGAGTCAAGCTGGGAAGTCTGCAATAAGGTTGGCGGTATTTATACAGTCCTTTCTACACGGGCGAAGACATTACAGGAAGCCTTTCCCGACAAAATAATCTTTATAGGGCCAGATGTATGGAAAGAGAGCGAATGCCCTTGCTTTAAGGAGGACAAGCAACTTTTTAGACTGTGGGTCAAACATGCTGCTGAAGACAAGCTGGCGGTGAGGGTCGGCCGGTGGGATGTCCCAGGCAACCCTGTTGCAGTGCTGGTTGATTTCAAACCGTATTTCGAGAAAAAAAACGAAATTTACGGTTGGTTGTGGGAACATTATAAAGTTGACAGCCTGCATGCTTATGGAGATTACGACGAGGCTTCAATGTTCTCGTATGCGGCAGCCTTGGTTGTTGAGAGCTTTTACCGGTTTTATTTGGATGAGACCAGGAAGGTGATTTACCACGGCAATGAGTGGATGACCGGGCTTGGCCTCCTCTATATCAATAACAGGATTCCGCAGATAGGCACAGTATTTACCACCCATGCGACAACCATAGGCCGGAGCATCGCTGGCAACATGAAGCCGCTTTATGACTATCTTTTTGCCTATAATGGAGACCAGATGGCCTGTGAACTCAATGTCCAGAGCAAGCATTCGGTAGAGAAGCAAACAGCCTGGTATGCAGACTGTTTTACAACCGTGAGCGACATTACTGCCAATGAGTGCAAGGAGTTGCTTGACAAAAAGGTTGACGTGGTGCTTCCTAACGGCTTTGACAACAGCTTTGTGCCTAAGCCGGCCCTGTTCTCACGTAAGCGCAAGCAGGCAAGAAAAAGGTTGCTCGAAGTGGCCAATGCACTGTTGGGAGAACAGCTCGGCGATGACACGCTGATCGTTTCTACGAGTGGCCGGTATGAGTTCAGGAACAAAGGTGTTGACGTTTACATTGAGTCCATGAACAGGCTTCTGAGGGACAGAGACCTGAAGAAAAATGTTGTGGCGTTTATAGAGGTTCCCGGCTGGGTTGGCGAACCGCGTAAAGACCTTGTAGACAGGTTGGAAAGCGGAAAGCAGTATGACACTCCGCTTGAAGTTCCGCTGGTGACCCACTGGCTTCATGAAATGAGCCATGACAACGTGCTGGGGATGCTGAAGCATTATGACATGCACAACCGCAAGGATGACAGGGTAAAGGTGATTTTCCTGCCTTGTTATTTGGATGGGCGTGACGGTGTGTTGAACATGGCGTATTATGACATTGTGCTTGGCAACGATTTGTGCATATACCCCTCTTACTATGAACCATGGGGATACACACCGCTTGAGGCTATCGCTTTCAAGGTTCCATGTGTCACCACCGACTTGGCCGGCTTTGGGCTTTGGGCAAACAGCGTGAAAGGTGGATACAGCGAATTGGAGGATGGCGTGAAGGTCATCCACCGCACAGACTATAACTACTCAGAGGTTGCTGATTCTATCAAGGATACAGTGGCGAGATTCTCTGCAATGACACAGAAAATGCGCGATGAGATTAGAACCCGTGCAGAGGCTCTTTCCAAGAAAGCGCTGTGGAGCGAGTTTATACATTATTATTATGAGGCATACAGTATTGCGCTAAGCAAGGCTGAAAACAGAAAATGAATAATTCTAATTTTATTGACAACAGAAGATTATGAAAATTAAAGCCGATTACGCCAACGCTCCTCAGTGGAAGGAGCTGACTGTAAAATCAAGTCTTCCCGAACAGCTTAAATGTCTGGATGAGTTGGCCCACAACATGTGGTGGGCGTGGAACTACGAGGCAAGAGACCTTTTCAAAGAACTTGCGCCTGAGCTTTATGATGAAGTGCGTCAGAATCCAGTAATGTTGTTGGAACGCTTGAGCTTTGACCGCAAGGAAGAGATAGTGAAGGACGCTGCCTTGATGAAACGTATCAAAAGCGTGTACAAGCAGTTCCGCGCATATATGGATGTGAAGCCGGACGCATCACGCCCGTCTGTTGCATATTTCTCCATGGAATACGGTATTCATTCGGCATTGAAAATATATTCGGGAGGTCTCGGCATGCTGGCTGGCGACTATCTGAAAGAGGCGTCTGACTCTAATGTCGATATGTGTGCTGTCGGCTTTTTGTACCGTTTTGGCTATTTCACGCAGTCCTTGAGCATGGACGGCCAGCAGATAGCCAAGTATGAGGCTCAAAATTTCAATTCTCTCCCTGTTGTGCGCCAGCTTGACAAGGATGGCAATCCTTTGATTGTCGATGTTCCTTATACCAACTACCAGGTTCATGCTTATGTGTGGAGAGTGAACGTGGGGCGCATAAAGCTGTATCTGCTTGACACTGACAATGACATGAACTCCGAGTTTGACAAGCCTATCACCCACACGCTCTATGGCGGTGATTGGGAAAACCGTCTCAAGCAGGAGATTCTTCTTGGCATTGGTGGAGTGCTGACTCTGAAGAAGTTAGGAATCGCTAAGGATATCTACCATTGTAACGAGGGACATGCTGCCCTTTGCAACTTGGAGCGTCTTTGTGACTATATTGAGAGCGGACTCACTTTCAACCAGGCAATGGAATTGGTGCGTGCCTCTTCACTCTACACAGTCCACACCCCGGTACCTGCGGGCCATGATTATTTCGATGAGGGCCTGTTTGGTAAATATATGGGAGGCTACCCGGCCAAGCTCGGCATTTCCTGGGACGAGTTTATCGGTATGGGCCGCAATAATCCAGACGATCACTCAGAAAAGTTCTGTATGTCAGTGTTTGCATGCAACACCTCTCAGGAAGTGAACGGTGTGAGCAAGCTCCATGGATGGGTGAGCCAAAAGATGTTCCAACCTATTTGGAAAGGATATTTCCCCGAGGAGAACCATGTGGGATATGTGACGAATGGCGTTCATTTCCCCACATGGACAGCAACGGAGTGGCGCCGTTTGTATGCTAAATATTTTGACAGTACGTTCATGGCAGACCAGAGCAACCAGAAGATATGGGAAGCCATTTACAATGTTCCTGACGAGGAGATTTGGTCAACTCGTATGGCACTGAAGAAGAAACTGGTTGATTACATCCGTGAGCAGTTCTGCGGAACCTGGCTGAAAAATCAAGGCGACCCCTCCCGCGTGGTATCCTTGCTTGAGAAAATCACGCCAAATGCCTTGATTATCGGTTTCTGCCGCCGTTTTGCAACGTACAAGCGTGCCTACCTGCTGTTTACAGATCTTGAGCGTCTGGCAAAGATTGTGAATGATCCGGAACATCCTGTCCAGTTCCTGTTCTCAGGCAAAGCGCATCCCGCAGACGGTGCAGGCCAGGGCTTGATTAAGAAAATCTACGAAATCAGCCAGCGCCCAGAGTTCTTGGGCAAGATAATCTTCCTTGAGGACTATGACTTCTTGCTGGCTCGCCGCTTGGTTTCGGGGGTTGACATCTGGATGAATACGCCGACGCGCCCGCTGGAGGCTTCGGGTACCTCGGGTGAGAAAGCAGAGATGAATGGCGTGGTGAACCTCTCCGTGCTTGACGGATGGTGGCTCGAAGGCTACCGTAAAGGTGCGGGCTGGGCACTTACAGACAAGCGTACCTATCAGAACCAGGGGTATCAAGACCAGCTTGACGCCGCCACAATTTACGGTCTGCTTGAGAACGAGATTATCCCCCTGTACTATAAGAAGAACAAGAAAGGATACAGTGAGGGGTGGATCAAGGTAATCAAGAACTCCATTGCTCAGATAGCCCCACACTACACGATGAAGCGCCAGCTCGACGATTACTATGACAAGTTCTATATAAAGGAAGCGCGCCGTTTCAAGGAACTGTCTGCTGGCAATAACCGCTTGGCTAAAGACATTGCGCTGTGGAAAGAGACAGTCGCCGAACGTTGGGATGCCATAAGCGTGGTGTCATGTGAGTGTGACCTTCCTGCCGTTGGCGCAGAGACGGGAAAAAACTACAAGATCCGCTATGTCATCAATGAGCAGGGGCTGGACGATGCCGTTGGCCTTGAGATTGTAAATATCCAGCAGAATGAGAATGGAGAGGAGTCTGTTTACAGTATTATTCCTTTGCATGTAGTAGGGCGCGAAGGCAATAACTATACCTTTGAGGGTATGATTGAACCTAACAATGCAGGCTCGTTCAAGAGTGCCGTACGTATGTACCCTAAATGCGACAAGCTGCCGCACCGTCAGGATTTCTGCTATGTAAAATGGTTTGAGATGCCGATGCAATAATTGTTTCCGGCCTCGATGTCGAAAGAAATGGAATGGTTCTCGCTATCAGAGAGCCATTCCTTTTCTTTGCCTTGATGGATGGGATGTCGCAGATTTGGCGTTGCAGCTCTTCTTTGTTCAAAAACGATTGCCAGTATGAAAGAACCCGTCGTGAGAGACAATCTTTCCGCCCCTTGTCACTGATTCATCCCGCTTCTTAGAGCTTGTCTCTGATGAGGGCTTGTCACTGCCTTTGTTCGGGTCTGCTGGCTTTCCTTTGCTTCCTTGGATAGCTGTCTGATGGCAGCTCTGTTGTGTATGCCTTGAGGCAGCTGACTGATAAGCTCGTCTCGAACATCTGGAGGAATGATGTCATCATAGAATATAAGAATGAAGCAGCCTAATTCGTTGTCAATGTTCTCCCTTGCATAGTTGATGATTGCTGTTTTCAGCTCACTGTTGCATACCTTCATTCTTTCAATATATTTCTTCTGCTTCTGATAGGGCATCTCTGTCTTGTTGAGTTGGTCGGCCAGTGTGTTCAAGCGAATTGTAATTTTGTAAATAGAATCGTTCATTTCCCTCCACCTCTCATTGATTTCTGCCCCCGCGACTTTTGATTCTCCGGCATTTTTGGATAAAAAGACGATAGCCTCTCCCTGTCCGACAAACAGTGTGGCACCGATATTGTTATTGCCAGATTTGTAAACCAATGCCATGAATGTGGAGTCTGTCGGGGCGCGGAAAACGGCTTTCCCGTCAACTGTGACGGCCGTGTCTATTGGTGTCAGTTGCCTTAGGTTGTCTGTAAGGTAAAGCGTGTCGCCATCTTTTATCGCATCTCCACTCACAGTTATAGTATAGTTCTTCGGCCGGCAACTGGTAAGCAGTGAATACCCTAGCACAGCCATTGTCATGGCGATGATGGTTGCTTTGCTTCTCATTGTCTTTGTCGCTTGTTATTTGAACGATTTTTCTTTATTAGAAAATGCAAGTCACTGTGCAGACTTTCTGCTTTGTTTTCAGTAAAAAATCGCCAAGGCTCGGCGAGACCGCAAAGAGCCTTGGCGCATTTTGTGCAATAATTTGCAATGACTAGCTATACCAAATATTGGCTGCTGATACTTTCATTGTTGATGACACGGCGAATGGTTTCGGCAAACATGTCAGCTACCGAAATCTGCTTAACCTTGGCACAGCGGTAAGAGTAGGGGATAGAGTCTGTAAACACCATCTCTTCAAGCGATGAGTTTTGCACGCGTTCACTTGCCGGACCGCTCATTACACAGTGTGAGGCGCATGCCCTCACGGTCAGTGCTCCGGCCTCTTTCATGATGTCGGCGGCCTTGGTGATGGTGCCTGCGGTGTCCACCATATCGTCTATAATGACCACATTCTTGTTTTTCACATCGCCGATGATTTGCATGCTGTCAACCACATTTGCCCGTGCTCTGGTCTTGTTGCAGAGTACGAGTGGACATCCAAAATATTTTGCATATGTGTTTGCACGCTTTGACCCGCCGACATCGGGCGAGGCGATGACCATATCTTTCAGCTTGAGACTCTGGAGGTAGGGCAGAATGACACCAGAGGCGTAAAGGTGGTCAACGGGCACGTCGAAGAAGCCCTGAATCTGGTCTGCATGCAGGTCCATGGTTATCAACCGGTCTATTCCGGCAACGCTTAACAGGTCGGCCACCAACTTGGCACCGATGCTTACGCGGGGCTTGTCTTTGCGGTCTTGTCGAGCCCATCCAAAGTAGGGGATAACGGCATTGATAGTGCGAGCTGAAGCACGTTTGGCCGCATCAATCATTAGCAGCAACTCCATAAGGTTGTCTGAATTTGGAAATGTGCTTTGAACAAGGAATACATCACGGCCACGGATGGATTCCTCGTAGGAAACGGCAAACTCTCCGTCAGAGAACTTGGTGATTTGAAGTTGTCCCAAGGGACATCCCAGACTTTGGCAAATCTTTTCTGCCAAATACTTTGTGTTGGTACCTGAGAAAATCATGTAAGAGTTTCGTTCGCTCATTTGTATAGTGTGTATGTTGTTTGTTTGTATTCTTGGACTTTGTATCTGTTAAAGCAACTTAGCTCGCGGCTTTTCGTAGTTTCTCAAAGTGAAGAATCAGGTCTTTGTAGTCTTGCTCGTTATGAATGTCGAATCTGTCCCACAAGTCATTGCAAATCACGACCCCGCCAAAGCCCATGTCCTTTGCCATCTTGATGTTGTCAAGGTTTATACCTCCCAATGCGTAAACTTTCTTGTCTATCAACCCATGCTTGTGAGCGGACATCAATTCTTCCTGGCTGAAAGCTGCGAGTGCCGTTTGGGTGCTGAAAACATTATTTAAAAACACGTAATCTGATTTTTTTTTCATGTCTCTCAACTCGTCAAGAAAGCGGCACGTCCTGCTGATATGGCCTTTGTATTGGAGTGGTGGCTCCTTTGCAGGGCTGTCAATATGAATGCCTTTGAGACCATACTCCTCTTTTAAATAAAAATAATCGTGAACGGTAATCTTGCCATAGTATTCTTCCGGAATTAAAGTGAGCAACCTTTCGGAGTAGATTGGCTCAGTCCCTGGCTTGAAAAGGTGTAAATTGGCCAGCCCCTCTTCAAAGAGTGTTGTAATGATTTTGTCTTCCTCCACAAAAAAAGAGGATTTAGTCATTATTATGAGTCTCATACAGTATGTGTCTCTTTTCACCTGCAAATGTAGTGATTTTATAGGAATAATGCAATTTAACTGCAATAAAAGTTGCCATAACGCAAGACTTCCATCCTAAACTTATGACGTATTTTTCATGATTACCGAAACTTTTGTATACTTTTGCAAGTCCAATGTTACAAGTCCTGTCAGCAGGCAACGTATATACATTCAACTAACTCGGAAAAGTATGAACAATAAATTGATGGCTGTCACGGTTGCTGCGGTTGCTGTGCTTGCTGCTTGCACCGGCAAGAAGACTGCCCACGGTGTTACGGACAAAGACACAGCAAGCGTGGAAGGCAGAGCCGCTTCTGAAAATGGCAGCGTGGATTTGGCTTCAGCAGCTGGAACTTATGAGGGAACTTTCCCTGCGGCAGACGGTCCGGGTATTAAGACAGTACTTGCTATCAATGGCGACAGCACTTACCTGTTGAAGCAGGATTATCTGGGCCGCAGGAATGGTCAAGACGAAACAAGCGGAGTTTTCAAGGTGCTTGTTGGCAATGTTCTAATGCTTGTGCGCCCTTCAAGCGGCGAACGTACTTTCTATAAGGTGAGAGATGCCAACACTATTGTTATGACCGACTCGGCAGGCAATGAACCGGAAGGCATGGCAGCGGAGTCCTATGTGCTCAAGAAAAGGTAGCTGAACGTATCGTAAAATCTGTGGGCCGTGAATAAGTGTGTATGCGGAATATTATTTCACTAAATGGGTTAAGATAAGCAAAACGGATATGGTAAGAGTCAATTCAGGTGCATTTGAAGGATGTCCAACACCTATTTATATTATTGAGGAAAAGAAGCTCAGGGATAATTTGAGACTTATTGCAGAGGTTGCAAGTCGGTCAGACGTGGAAATTATTCTGGCTTTTAAAGCTTTCGCTTTGTGGAAGGTGTTCCCAATATTCAGAGAATACATCCATTCGACAACAGCCAGTTCCTATTGTGAAGCCCGCCTGGCTTTTGAAGAGTTTGGCACTCCTGCGCATACATATTCGCCTGCATACATTGATGAAGAAATTGAGGAAATGGCCCGGATGTCAAGCCATCTCACTTTTAACTCTTTGTCTCAGTATGAACGCTTTGCCGAAAAGGCGAAGTCCGCTAACCCCAGTGTCTCATTGGGAATCCGCGTTAACCCAGAATACTCGGAAATTAAGACCCCATTGTATGATCCGTGTGCAACAGGTTCCCGTTTCGGTGTGACGGCAGAAAAACTCCCGTCAACACTTCCTCCATACATTGATGGCTTCCACTGTCACTGCCATTGCGAAAGCGGAGCTGATACCTTGCAGCGTACATTGGCGCATATTGAAGACAAATTTGGTCGGTGGCTGCCTTATTTAAAGTGGCTGAATCTTGGCGGCGGACATCTGATGACCCGAAAAGGGTATGACACGTCTTTGCTCATTGAGTTGATGAAAGGGCTGCATGAACGGTATCCACTTCTGCATATTGTGCTTGAGCCAGGTAGTGCATTCGTGTGGCGGACAGGTCCGCTTGTCGCACAAGTGGTGGATGTTGTGGAGGACAAAGGCATCAGGACGGCGATTCTTAATGTTAGTTTTACGTGTCATATGCCTGACTGTCTTGAGATGCCGTATCTCCCGACGGTTAGGGGGGCTGAATGTTGTGAAGAGGCCGTGGCGGTCAGGGATGAATACGTATATCGTCTGGGCGGAAACAGTTGCCTTTCGGGGGATTTCATGGGCTATTGGTGCTTTAAGCACCCGTTGAAGAGTGGTGACAGCATCATATTTGAGGATATGATTCATTATACAACGGTTAAAACAACGATGTTTAATGGCATTTCCCATCCGGCGATAGGAATGTTGAGGATGGATGGAAAAATGGAAATCTTGCGACAATACGGCTATGAGGATTATAAAAACAGAATGGATTAGCCTTTTGTTGAAAAAAAAAGATGAAAAAATTTGCAGGTAGAAAAAAAAAACCTTACCTTTGCACCGCGTTAAGAGAAACGCTCCTTGTC
>CALBLK010000010.1 GCA_937895845.1 uncultured Prevotella sp.
ACGATAAAAATCTGAAGAATATACGGAAATACTTTGTCTGCTAATTTAATGTTATTTGTTATATAATAAAGAGGTGTTAAATCACGTTATTAAAGTTGTATGAGTATGAAGCGTTTCGTGTTGCCCCTGTTCCTTGTGGGAACATCCTTCATTTCCTTATCGGCTGCCGGGCTGACAGAGAACTTGCGTTATCATGTGGAAATGCAGGCTACCATCTCACAGGGTAAAACTCCCCTGTGGCTTCAAGCAAACAGGTTCGGTCTCAGCTCTCTGGAACATTCCAATGGCTATCTCCGTGCCGCTGTAATCAGACCTGTTCCATCTGACACGGTTGGCAAGTGGGGCCTGGGGTATGGCGCAGATGTGGCTGTGGCCAGCCATTTTTCCAGCCATACTGTTGTGCAGCAGTGTTATGTTGAGTTGCGCTGGCTCAAAGGCTTGCTCTCCGTTGGAAGCAAGGAGTATCCGATGGAATTGAAAGACAACCAGCTGTCAAGCGGCGCACAGACTTTTGGCATCAATGCCCGGCCCATTCCACAGGTTCGACTGGCCCTGCCCGATTATTGGACACTGCCAGTTCTGCATGACTGGCTCCATCTCAAAGGGCATGTGGCTTTCGGACGGATGACAGATGACCGCTGGCAGCATGATTTTACTGACCGCAAGTCAAAATTTGTGGATGGCACACTTTATCACAGTAAGGCCGGCTATCTGAAGATTGGACAACAGCATCGACGCTGGTCGCTTGAACTGGGGCTTGAAATGGGGGCGACTTTCGGTGGTACTGCCTACCGCCCCGGTTCGGATGGCAAAATGGAAGTGCTACACAACAACAATGGCCTTGGTGCCTATTGGCAGGCCTTTGTGCCAGGCGGAAGTGATGTCAACGAGACAAACTACCGAAACATAGAGGGCAATCAACTGGGCAGCTGGCTCTTCCGATTTAACTATGACGATCCAGACTTAGGATGGAGCGTTTATGCGGATAAGTTCTTTGAGGACCATTCGGCCATGTTCCAGCTTGATTACGATGGCTATGGCTCGGGTGACGAATGGAACCGAAAGAAGAAATGCCGCTACTTCATGTATGAATTCAAGGACATCATGCTTGGTGCTGAACTGCGGCTGCACCGCGTAAACTGGTTGCATTCTGTTGTTGCCGAATACCTTTACACCAAATACCAGAGTGGTCCCATTTACCATGACCACACACCCTCCATCAGTGACCATGTGGGTGGCCAGGATGATTTCTACAACCACTCCATCTTCACCGGGTGGCAACACTGGGGGCAGGTGATGGGCAACCCGCTTTATCTTTCGCCCATTTACAATAAGGACGGGCGCATCATGGTGGCTAACAACCGCTTTATGGCCATTCACCTGGGATGTAGCGGGACACTTGCCCACCGATTGGACTATCGGCTGTTAGCCACCTGGCAGGATGGCTTGGGCACATACATGAACCCTTACGCCCACAGGCGGTACAACACCAGTTTACTTGTTGAGGCTAACTATCAGTTTGCCAGTCGGAGCCTGTCAGGGTGGGGTGTTACCGGCTCTTTCGGTCTGGATACAGGCGAAATCCGAGGCAATAACAGCGGATTCCAGCTGACTGTGACCAAGCGTGGTGTCTTTGGCAAGCAGACAAAATAAAGTATGTACTTGAACAATGAGAAACAAAACCTTCCACTTATTCTTGCAGACATTGGTCGCAGTGACTATTAATTTTACTTGTATGTCTTGTACACTTGAAACATCTGACAATGGAAAACTTGACGGCTATTGGCATTTGGAACAGGTGGACACACTTGCAACCAGTGGTGTCTGCAATCTGTCTGACCATCTCGTCTTTTGGGCAGTGCAGGCCAAAATGCTGGCCTTGATAAACCGTGATGATTTTAATAACATCAGTGGCTACATCTTGCGTTTCTCACATGAAAGCGGAAGATTACGCCTTTTCGCCCCTTATCTTAACGACCGCCTCAATGGCGATGTAAGGATTGACTCTCCAGAAGTACTGGCACCATTCGGTGTCAATGCCCTGGAGGAAGACTTTCTGGTTGAAAAGTTGTCTGGCAGTGTAATGTGTTTGAACAACGGTCAACTGCGGTTACACTTCAGAAAATTCTGAATAAACTTATATCTTTGTCAATATAATCCAGCACCATCTAACCGGTGGCTAGTGTGGCTGCTGCCTTGCGTCAATCAGCCAAAAATAGTTGCATCACCAGAACATCATGGTATTTTGTACCGTCAAAAAGCCAGTTGGGCAGGGTTGCTGTGACCCCAAAGCCAAGACGTACAAACAGACGAGCAGAAACTGTGTTTTCTCGCGGAACAATGGCATAGAGCTGGTGCAAGTGTAGCGTTGTGCGAGCATAGTCGACAAGCTGGCGCAGAGCTGCGGTCGCCAGTCCCCGCTTACGGTAGCTGTCCTTGATGACGATACCCACTTCGGCACGCCGGTGGGCAGGACTGAAGTTGATGATGTCAGCGATACCCACAGAGACACCGTTACTGTCGTCAACCATAAGTCTCATCTGACAGTCGGCATATATGTCATTGGTTGTGCCTGCAATGTAGTTATGCAGAACATAGCGTGAGTATGGCACATTAGTCAACCCAACGTTCCATATTTCCCGGTCATTCTCTAAGGCGTAGAGCGTGTCAAGGTCTTCTGGTTCCATGGCCCTCAGTGTGACGTTGACCGGTTTCCTTACATTGACCGAATCTGACGAATAGTTGTGTACACTCATTCTATAATGCCATAAGGGGTAATAATCATGTTGGGCTGCCGGTGATAGAGTCCCAACAGGGTGTGCCTGTCTGGCGACTGCGCCATCAAATCCAAGATGGTGCTGTAAGAGTAGGCCTCCGTGTCGTAAACCACTATCTCCAAAGTGTGATTATCGGTTATTTTCTTCCGGGCCAGCGCGCCATGTCCACCAGTAAGGCTGTACTCGTCACCTTCAAAAAACTCGGCCTCCATTCCATGGCGGTCAACTATTTCGCGACAAGCCTTTATCATTAATGCCCTGCCAATGAAAATATAGACGGTTCGCAGAGGCACGCTGCTCACGCGAAATCCCATCGACTTGCGCATTTTGCCGGTCACCATGGCAAAAATGGCCGCCATAGCTTTGGCGTAGATGGCCCCCTTGACGGGCAGGGTGACCAGCAGGCTTAATTCGCCATAGTGTTTCCTGAAAAAGATGAGCATGGCCTGGTAGAACACGTGGACATAGCGGAATGAACTTTTCTGGGTGCTTTCGCCCTTGTAGTGCAAGATGGACACGGGAAAATACCAATTGGTGTACCCAGCCCGGTGCAGACGGTATGACAAGTCGATGTCCTCGCCATACATAAAAAAATCTTCATCCAGCAACCCGACCTTGTTGAGGGCTTTCCTGTCAAGTAGGCAGAATGCACCGCTCACAACCTCAATTCGCTGCGCGCTGTCCCATGGCAGGTAGCTCATGTAGTAACGGGCTAGCTTTCGGCTGCGCGGGAACCTTCGGCACAGTCCGCTCATTTTGTAGAATGAGGTGAGTGGGGTGGGGATGCCGCGACGTGATTCCATAGCCTTGCTGCCATCAGCGTTAAGCATTCTGACACCAAGCGCTCCAGAGCCTGGATGTGTCTCCATAAAGTCAATGGTCGCGCGTAGCGTGTCCTCGCCAACTACGGTGTCAGGGTTGAGCAGTAGCACATAGCGGCCACGGGCCATGCGTATGCCGATGTTGTTGGCGCGAGCAAAGCCCAGATTGTGCATATTGGCCACCACTTTCACATTTGGGTGGCGGCGCCGGATATGCTCCGACGAGTGGTCTGAGGAGTGGTTGTCAACCACGATCACCTCACCGTCAATACCTTTCAAGGCCTGCTCAACACTGCCGATGCACTGGCTCAGGTAGTGCTTCACGTTGTAGCTCACTATGATGACGGATAGCTTCATGGCCGTTCTTCTCCTGTTTCTTCCTCGCAGCGCGCTCTGCTTGGGTAGACAAAGGGAAGGCAGAGCAGCAAGATGATGGCCATATAGCCAAAGGCAGTGCTCAGTGTCCCATAGTAGAGCAGGGTGTTCATTATGATGAGCAGTTGCAAAAGTGACAGTCTGAGCAGTGCCAGCCCCAGCATACCCTTGGTGCCACAGGTTACCAGTCTGGCGCGCATACGTTTGGTCTTGAACAGCCGGAGTGCGGTCGGTATAGCTACAATAGTGACCAGTTCGGCTACTGTCTGTATGCCGAATTCCCACCGGCTGTCCATTACGAGAAAACCTTCCGCTTCATCAAGGCTCTCAAACGCTGCGACAAGGAAGGCTACGGTAGCCAGTCCGGCCCAGAATATTATTCGCAGTTTCTTGTCTGTTGTCATTATCGTTACTTTTGTATTTGCAATGTCTCCGGCCTGCGGCTGTTATCCCTCAAAGGCCGTTCTGTTTACAATGGAACGTCCCAAGGTAATTTCATCTGCATATTCCAACTCATCGCCTACGGCAATGCCGCGGGCAATAACGGTAGTTCTAACATGAAGTGGTGACAGTTTGCGATTGATGTAAAAGTTGGTTGTATCGCCCTCCATTGTAGGACTGAGCGCGAATATCACCTCATTCACACCGCCAGCTGCCACTCTGTCTACCAGTGACTCAATGGCAATATCGCCAGGTCCGACACCCTCCATTGGCGAGATGACACCGCCAAGCACATGGTAGAGTCCGTGGTACTGCTGGGTGTTTTCAATGGCCATTACATCCTGAATGTTTTCCACCACGCAGATGACAGACGTGTCACGATGCCTGTCTGCACAGATGGGGCACACCTCGGTATCGCTGATGTTATGGCACACGCGGCAGTGGCGTATGTCGCGGCGTACGTGGGCGATGGTTTGTGCGAAGTGCTCCACCTCACAGGTATCACGCTTGAGCAGATGCAGTACAAGCCGCAGTGCTGTCTTGCGCCCAATGCCGGGCAACTGTTGAAACTCGTCCACGGCCTGCTCCAGTAACTTTGAAGGAAACTCTTGATTTGTCATTGCTCTATATCACTTAGTTCCAACCACCTATCGGACTTCATGTCAAGTTCTTCTTTTATCTCGGCCAGACGCTTGCTTATGCGTGTTAGCTCGCCTATATCGCTCAGTCCGCCGCAGAGCCTGTCCTCTATAACCTTCTGCTCGGTCTCCAGAGCGGTGATGTCTGTCTCCAGTTGTGCCAGTTCTCGTTTTTCCTTGTAGGACAGGCGGTGTCTGGACGGGACAGGGGCAGGGACAGTGGGTTTGACCACAGTCACTGTGTTTGACTTGACAGTCTTGTCAACGTTGTTGGCTCTACGTTCGGCTTCCACCCACTCCCTGTATTGGGTATAGTTGCCAGGAAAGTCCTGGATTACACCCTGTCCCTTGAACACCAGCAGATGGTCAACAACTTTATCCATGAAGTAGCGGTCGTGGCTCACAACAATCACGCAGCCGGGGAAGTCTGCCAGATACTCCTCAAGTATCTGCAGGGTAACGATGTCCATGTCATTTGTAGGCTCGTCGAGCACTAGAAAGTTTGGGTTGTGCATCAGCACAGAGCAGAGGTAAAGCCTTCGCTGCTCGCCGCCGCTCAGTTTGTAAACATAGTTTTGCTGCTGCTCTGGGCTGAACAGAAAGTACTGTAGAAACTGGGCCGCGCTGAGATGGTGGCCGCGGCCTGTGTCAATACAGTCCGCTATATCGGTGATGACATCAATTACCTTCTTGTTGCGGTCAAACCGCTGACCGTCCTGCGAGAAGTAGCCAAACCGCACTGTGTCACCCACGCAGATAGTTCCCGAATCAGGGACTATTTGCCCAAGTAGCATTTTGATGAAGGTTGATTTACCTGTGCCATTATTGCCAACAATGCCCATCTTCTCAAAGCGGGCGAAGTTATAGTTGAAATTTCTCATGATGACACAGTCGTCAGACCACGCCTTTGACACGTTCTGACACTCGAAAATCTTACTACCGATATATGCGTTGCCAGCCTTCAGCCGGATTTGCCGTTCCACAATTCGCAGACGGGCCTTTTTTTGTAGTTCATAGAATGCATTTTCCCTGTACTTGGCCTTGTGGCCACGCGCCTGCGGCATTCGCCTCATCCACTCAAGTTCGGTGCGGTAGA
Source organism: uncultured Prevotella sp. (assembly GCA_937895845.1). GTDB lineage: Bacteria > Bacteroidota > Bacteroidia > Bacteroidales > Bacteroidaceae > Prevotella. The sequence continues at coordinate 6,149 of CALBLK010000010.1, forward strand.
GGTTGTTAGCCCGAGCTGCCTCGGCTCTGTGTGCATCAATGCGCTCTTGTCGCTTCTCCAGATAATAAGCGTAGTTACCGTGGTAAGTATACACGCATTTGTCGTCAAGCTCAAGGATAACGGAGCATACACGGTCAAGGAAATAACGGTCGTGGGTGACCATGAGCAGAGTGCGTTTGCCATGTGCCAAATAGTCCTCAAGCCATTCTGTTATCTCTAAATCCAGATGGTTGGTAGGCTCATCGAGTATCAACAGGTCTGGTTCTGTAATGAGTACGTTGGCCAGCGCCACGCGCTTCTGCTGTCCGCCGCTTAACTGTCCCACGGGCTGGTCAAGGCGGTTTATCTTCAGCCTGGTGAGTATTTGTTTGGCTTTCAGCACCAGACTCTCGTCACCATGATGGTTGAAGCAGGCATCAAGTACTGTCTCGTCTGAATTAAACTTGGGTGATTGCTCAAGCATACCCACCTTGAGCCCGCTCTTGAACACGATGCGACCCTCGTCATGGCCCTCTTTACCACTGATGATAGAGAGTAGGGTAGACTTGCCAGTGCCGTTGCGTCCCATAAGTCCGACACGTTGTCCCTCGGCAACACTGAAATTGATGTCGTCAAACAGGGTGAGAGCGCCGAACGACTTCGACAGGTGCTGCACATTAAGCATGGGGGTTGCTTTCATCACAGTGTTTCCTTTGGATTTATGATCAATTTCAAAGCTCTGTGGCGGCGTTAAGCGAACTGTTTATCATTCCGATGTAGTCTAAAATTTCCTGGCGGCCCTGTTTCTTCTCCGATGAGGTAACGAAGATAGGGGGCAGTTCCTCCCAAGTCTCACCAAGCTTGACCTTGTAAGCCTCCACGTTGGCCTTGACCTTGGCTGCGCTAAGCTTGTCGGCCTTGGTGAACACGATGCTGAATGGCACGTTGCTAGTTCCAAGCCAATTGATAAATTCGAGGTCAATCCGCTGTGGTTCCAACCTAATATCAACCAGCACAAACACGTTAACCAATTGCTCGCGCTGCAGGATGTATCCTTGAATCATTTGTTCAAGTTTGGCAATTTCTGTCTTCGAACGCTTGGCAAAACCATAGCCTGGCAAGTCAACCAGGTACCACTCGCGGTTAATGATGAAGTGGTTGATGAGCAGTGTCTTACCTGGTGTCGACGAGGTCTTAGCCAGTCGTCTGTTGTTGCAGAGCATATTGATAAGGCTTGACTTGCCCACGTTTGACCGTCCTATAAAGGCGTATTCTGGCCTGTTGTCACCAGGGCACATACTTACTCTCGGCGCACTCAGTGTGAACTCGGCTGTCTTGATTTCCATATCATTGTCATTTTGTTCTGCAAAATTACTAAAAAAAAACGACAAGTATTGTGCAAGTCAGCAAATTTACAACTTTTGAAACAAGCAGATAGGTATGTATATTTGTATATGTAGGTATGTGAGCAGAAAATGAGTTAGACAGGCAGAGAGTGAGCAAAGTAATAGTATCTATTTATCATAATGCACATTATTATCTAAATGGGCTATTAGTTGTTTTGCTTTACCATATAATTACAGAAAGCCGTTTAAACACATGCCCGTATAAATGCATAGAGGTATTACAGAAAGCCGTTTAAACACATGCCCGTATAAATGCATAGAGGTAAATCAAGCATAACACAGTGTTGACAATTTCAATGTCTGCATGTCGGTAGCCTGTGCGTGTGTACTGCGAGGAAACAAACTTGTTATTGTGTCCTATGAGTTTTTGCAGACGTAAATATCCAAGCCAAATCAACCATGCTATGAAGCCGCCCCAAAAAAGTCCAGCCATAATATCACCAGGATAATGTACGCCTAAATATATACGTGTAAAACAGTTGACAAGTGACCAACATATCATCATGATGGTAAATGAGCCTTTGCGAACAACAAGACTGAAAAAAACTGCCAGACTGAAAGTGTTAGCCGCATGTGCGGAGAAAAAACCATATTTTCCTCCTCGGTAACCGTTGACTACATCAACAAGAATGCCTATTGATGGGTCGTGTGTAGGTCTATACCGAGCTACAAAGGGCTTTACCAGCATGTCGTCAACCGTGCCAGCCAGCAATATACAGACTACAGCACAGCTGACCACAAGGAAAAGTCGGCAAGCATTCTCGTTGTTTTTCAACACCAACCAAAACAATGCTACATACAAGGGAATCCAGGTGGTTGAAGTCGTCAGAATATGCACTAGTTGGTCGGCATAAAGTGAGTGGCTACCATTGATGAGCAGCAGCAGTTGATGGTCGAAATTGATGAGTGAGTCAAACATACCTCAATATTACTTAAAATGTCATCATTGCATCATTTACATTAAACTATGTCACAGCCGCTCAACCTGTGATGCTTCTATCCATCCCTCTTTACCATCTGCCACACGCACTGATTTCCATCCGTGCATAGAGTCATCGGTAATCTCTACCCTTGTTCCCTCATGAAGGACAAACAGTTCTGTTCCACTCATTGATGGTGTGCTTCTGACTGTCACCGCAGGAGCTATCACCACGGCACCCGAACGGATTGAGAGCTGGCGGTACTGGTGATATGCAAAAATGTTGGCGATGCAGAAGACGAAGATAGCCAGAAGACCACCAAAGAACCCCGTCTTGCGTAACCATATTTGCGGACAGAAAATCCAACAAAGTGTCAAGACAAGTGTGACTGCCAATGAGAACAGTGCAATATATGCCCACCCATTAACACTACTCAGGCTCATAAGTGACTTGTACCAGGTGATAAAAAACATTTCAGACTGTGGCGTTATTTTGTCAACTGTTTTCTCACGTGCCATTTGCAGGTTGAAACGAATGTCACGGTTACTTGGAGAGAGCAGCAATGCACGTTCGTATGCAATGATAGACTTTGTTATACTGTCAGTACGATAGTAGGCATTGCCTAGGTTGTACAGCACGTCTGCGTTGGTGCCTTGTTTCAGTATGGCCTTGTAAAGAGGTATAGCTTTCTGGTAGTGTTGGTCATTGTATGCCTTGTCTGCTTGTTGCTTCAATGCGTCCACGTTGGTCGCACGCGCCGCATAGACAGGGGCAAGTGTCCCTGTAAGTGTGACAAGGCAAGCGACTACCATACGTGACAACTTGAGATGTGAGCCGTGAGACGTTTTTTTCATCATTTCCTCGATACCTGTTATTGCTGCGACGGCGGCCTCATAAGTTTTGTTCATGTTTCCAGTCTCATCGCCTGGTGCATAGCGTTCAAACTCACACTCGTCAAGTGCACTGATGAATAGCTGCACTGTTGAATGGTCTACCTCTCGCTTTGACAATCGTGAGGAGATATTGTCACGTGTGAGTTGTTCAACGGGAATATTAAGTTTGTCTCCAACATATCCCCATAGAGCTTTCAGTATTTCGTCATAGAATTCGTCACTCTTTCCCTTTTGCATGAGTTGGCCAGCCTGCTTGAGTCTGCGTATTGCCACCCTATTTGCCCTTTTTCCACGCATAAGACTTTCATTTGTTTTGATAGACAGGCGTTGGCGGAGAATTGCAAACATAATGGAAAATACGGCTATCAATGCTATGATAAGTGCAAAATAGGCAAACGAACCAAAAAACGACTGTCCAGTTGTGTCTAAGTTCACACTGTTCATATGGATGTGGCGGATGTCTTGATTGAGCAGCACTACGTCCTCTTGATTGCTGCCACCTGTTGCGTTTTCGCCACGCCCTTTGGAAACTTGAAGCGTAAAGGCTTTTGTTGCCGCCGTTTGGTAGCACCTTGCCTTAGTGTCATAATAAGTGAAGCGGACAGGAGGAATTTGAAATGTACCCTGATGACGTGGCACAATTAGATAGTCGTAAATCATACTGCCATCAACACCATTGGAGGTTAGATGTGTCTTATCGGTAATCTTGGCATCATAGCGGTCAAAGTCTTTTGGAACAGTGACGACAGGCTCTTTGATGAGCTTGAGGTTGCCAACACCGCTCACTATGACGCGCAAGCGGACAGGGTCTCCTGCCGCAACTATGTCCTTGTCTAACTGGGCTGAAAGGTTGAATACGCCTACTCCAAGTGAGAAGTCTGAAGGCTTGGGTGGAAGCGGGGATACTTGGATGGTCAATCCGGGAGCTTTGATTTTCTTTTTGACTTCCACATAACCCGAGCCACCGTTAAAAAAAGCTTCAAAGGGGTCAATATTGCGGTTCTGCTGCA
>CALBLK010000011.1 GCA_937895845.1 uncultured Prevotella sp.
AGGAATTTTGTATAGTGCTCACTCTCTGATAATAGAGGGGTGGGAAACTTCAGTAAGCTCATATTGCCGCCTTTTTGTTCTGATGGCCGATTTGGTTTTATGCCCTTCTGTTTTTTACCGTACAGTGGCATTTGGACATAAAACAAGCAGGTGCTCAGAATTAACTGACTGCGATGAAGCGTTCAAGTTAGTTTTGAGCACCTGCCCTGTCGCTGGCGGGGTCACGGAAGGCCGTCCTTGTCACCGAGCTTGTTTGTCTTGGTTTATTCGGGAAGGTGGAAGTTGTATGAGTTGTTGAAAATGTCCTCAACCCTGTTTATCTCAAGGAATGTTGTGCCTCCCCCCTCTCCGAAGCTCCCGCTTAGGTAGGCTATGCGGTCTTCTAGTCCGATGTAGCCTTTCTGCCTCAGCATCCTTACGGATGCGACAAACAGTTCTTGTGACGATATGCGCCCTTTCTGGCAGATGGGGATGACGCCATAGCTCAGGTTCAGCCAGCGTTGCAATTTCTCTTTGTAGCAGATGGCCAGTACAGGGTTGGGGCCGCGGAATGCGGCCAGGTTGCGGGCTGTCTGCCCGGTACTGCTGTCGGTGATGATTCCTTTGACCCCCATTTTCTCCGTTGCGGCTATTGCACAGTGGGCCAGGAACTCGCTGATGTTCGAGTCGTCCGTTATCTTGATGACAATGTCGTTCTCACGCAGCTTGTCCTTTTCTGCCTGCTCGGCAATCTGGGCCATGGTTGTGACCGCCTCAACGGGGTATTTCCCGGTGGCGGTCTCGCCGCTCAGCATCAGTGCGTCTGTGCGGTAATAGATGGCGTTGGCGATGTCGGTCACTTCGGCGCGAGTAGGCCGCGGGTTGTTTATCATCGTGTGCAGCATCTGTGTGGCGACGATTACCGGCTTCTTGGCCTGGACGCACTTGCGGATAATCCGCCGCTGGATACCGGGGATGCGCTCGATGGGCACCTCGATGCCCAGGTCGCCGCGGGCAATCATGATGCCGTATGAAGCCTCGACAATCTCGTCAATGTTGTCAACGCCCTCCTGGTTTTCTATCTTCGAGATGATTTTGATGTCGCTTCCATGCTCATCAAGGATGTCTTGCACGGCCTTTACATCCGCGGCACTTCTCACAAACGAGTGGGCTATAAAGTCGATATCCTCTTCAATGGCTAACAATATGTTCTTCCTGTCCTTTTCCGTAAGCGCGGGTAAATCAATGTGTACACCGGGCACGTTGACACTTTTCCTCGCTCCCAGCACACCGTCGTTTAGTACCTGTGCAATGACAGCGGGCCCGTTGATGCCTATCACTTTCATTGCCAACGCGCCATCGTCAAAAAGAATGCTGTCGCCAATATGTATGTCTGCCGCAAAATTGGCGTAGGTCAGATTGATGATGTCGTGCTCGGTGTCCATCTCTGGCCGTCCGAATATCTTGACCACATCGCCGGTCTTATATTCAATCGGTGCCGCGCAACTGGTCGTTCGCACCTCCGGTCCCTTGGTGTCAATGAGCAAGGCTATGTGATGTGATACTTTTCTTGTGTTATTGATGATTTCGCGAATGCCGTCAGGTGTGGCGTGTGCGGGGTTCATTCTTACTACGTTCATTCCTGCATTAAACAATTGCTTAATGAAGTCCACGCTGCATCTCCTGTCACTGATGGATGCCACAATCTTTGTCTGTTTCATGCTGTCCGTTTTGTGTTACGTTATTCCTGTATGCAAAGGTACGTCTTTTCCATGACATTTAAACCCAAATCGGCCATTAGATTTCATCCCGGGTTGCTGTTTGTCGCGTACTGCTTGCTGGCGGCAGTGGTGAAGCCATAGCTGGTTATGGCGGGATACTTCCGCCAGCAAGATGCCTGAAGAATCAGTGGCAAGGGGGGGAGAAAGATTGAAAGTAAGTCCAAGTTGCTGCCCGTTCGTTCTGCTGCCTGGCTTGGGTTAAAGCGGATTAGCTGGGGTAATGTATGCGGCAAGGTAAAAAAACATTTAAAGATTTGGGCTTTTCAAAAAATGGTGTTACCTTTGTGCCGGTTTTTTGAAAGGTGTTTCTGTTCTTGAAACATCTCTATCTCAATTTCACTTACGAAATAATTGACCACATACATTATCACAGTTTTAAAGTAGTATGTACACAAAAGAAGAATTAGAGGCTATGGGCACTCCTGAGCTGATGGAGCTGGCCGGAAAGTATGGTATTGCCATAACCGATGGAGACGGGCGCGAGTCGCTTGTCTACTCTATCCTTGACCGGGCTGCCGAGACGGAGGCGGCCAGCAGCCCAGCCCAGCCCAAGCGCAAACGTACACGTATTGTAAAGAAAGATACCGATAAAGTCTATACAGTTAACGGAAGCGATGGCGAGAACTTTGATGTAAAGAACAAGAAAGGCGCGGACAAGCCCCAGCCCCAGCTGTTTAGCGATATGCCCTCCGCTCCCCCCGCTGATGCAGAACAAAATCAGGACGATACGGTCCATGATGCCGCTGGACAGGAGGCTCCGGCTCCCAAGAAGAGGGGGCGTAAGCCGAAAGTACAACCTGTTGAGGCTTCGGAAGAGACAGGCTCGAAGCAGCCGCCTGCAGAGGGTGGCAGTATGGAGGGCAATGTGCCAGAGGGCGGCTTTGATGTGCCAGAAGCCATATTTGGCGAGGAGGGGAAAAACTCTCGGGATGACGGACTTGCGATAGAGCAGCTGCAGGAAAGAATGTCGCAGCACGGCCAGAGCCAGAATGCGCCGGTGGCCGGTGGCGGGGGAAGCCAGGATGCTGTTTGGGATGGCGACCCCGGTGACGGAACCGATTTTATCACGGTTGTAGACCTGCCTATCGAGGACCAGGCTGCCATGCCGACTCTTGATATGTTTGACCGTCCTGTGGCAACCTCAAATACTTATCCTACGGTTCCTGCCACACCGTCGCAAAAGCCGCAGGTGTATGACTTCTCAGACTTGATTACAGGCAATGGCGTGCTTGAGATGCTGACAGATGGCTATGGCTTTCTCCGTTCAAGCGATTTCAACTATCTCTCGTCACCCGATGACATCTATGTGTCGCCGCAGCAAGTGAAGAAATATGGGCTGAAAACAGGTGATGTCGTGGAATGCACCGTTCGCCCGCCTCATGACAATGAAAAATATTTTGCCATGAATGAGGTGAAGTTTATCAATGGGCGCGACCCGTCTGAGGTGCGCGACCGCGTGGCGTTTGAACACCTTACCCCCTTGTTTCCTGACGAAAAGTTCCGCCTGTGCGGAGACAAGGCTACCACTAATCCCAGCGTACGCATTGTTGACCTCTTCGCCCCCATCGGCAAGGGGCAGCGCGCGTTGATAGTGGCCCAGCCCAAGACCGGTAAAACAATACTGATGAAGGACATCGCCAATGCCATTGCGGCCAATCACCCTGAAGCCTACCTGATGATGCTGCTCATCGACGAGCGTCCTGAGGAGGTGACAGACATGAGCAGGACTGTCAACGCTGAGGTTATAGCCTCTACGTTTGACGAGCCGGCCGACCGCCATGTCAAAATAGCAGGCATCGTTCTTGAAAAGGCCAAGCGCATGGTGGAGTGTGGGCATGATGTGGTAATATTCCTTGATTCAATCACACGTCTGGCGCGTGCCTATAACACGGTGAGCCCGGCCAGCGGGAAGGTGCTAACCGGTGGCGTTGACGCCAACGCACTGCAAAAGCCCAAGCGATTCTTCGGAGCCGCACGGAACATTGAGAATGGCGGGTCGCTTACGATAATTGCCACGGCCCTGATAGACACGGGGTCAAAGATGGACGAAGTGATTTTCGAGGAGTTCAAGGGCACTGGCAACATGGAACTTCAGCTCGACAGGATGCTGAGCAACAAGCGCATCTTCCCTGCTGTGAATCTGGTGCAGTCAAGCACGCGGCGTGATGATTTGTTGCAGGATGCAACAACGCTTAACCGTATGTGGATAATCCGCAAGTTCATCAGTGAGATGAACCCTATCGAGGCTATGAACACAGTGCGTGACAGGCTGGTAAAGACAAAGAGCAACGAGGAATTCCTCATGGCTATGAATGGATAGGCTGTATAGTGGGGAAATCCAGTATTTTAATTGCAAGGAAGAGGTTGGCCGGATGTTTCGTTCATCTGGCCATCGTCTTTATTCTCGTGTGGGCAGCGTGGGCAGAGGTAGAGCGTGGAACGGTCAAATCCTCCCCCCCTGTTGTTGTTGACACGTGCTATGCTGTGTTTGCCGATGGGCGTGAAGCGCTGTTTTATGATGGCATCGGGTGTGACTCTGCCATGTTCAGTCCAAAACTTGGCACGCTCTCGCGCCAGCAGGAATGGCAGTCTGTCAGTGCGGCTGACCCGCGACTGCTTAAATGCAACAGCGAGTGTCTCAAAAGCAGGGCGGCCACTCTGCGTAAATGTGTGGCAGAAGCAGATTACTATTTGCTGGTTCACCGTGTCCAAGATGAAGGGTATGAGTTCGTGGCTCTGCGCCGTCGGCAAATGAAGGCCGAAAGCCGGAACTGCTTGCGTATGGCTTATTTTCTTGATAGTATTTCCAAACACTCCCATACTGTTTGTGTTGGCACTAAAATCCGCCGCACCCCTTGCTTGGGCAGCCGTGTGTTTGTTGATGTGGGCGGTTGTGTATGGCGTAACGGTCAGCTGCAGAAATCGGCCAAGAATGGCCGGGGTGTTTCTTGGGACGACTCCTTAGGCGTGATTTGTGGGGAGTGGAGAAACGACACATTGGTCTCTGGGCGGTTGACTGGCGCGGACGGTGTTTATGAAGGCGATTTCTCGCCAACGGTTCGGGCTGACGGCCATGGCGCGTTCTTCGCTTCCACAGGAACTTGTTATGATGGTCATTGGACAGCAGGGCGGCGCAATGGCTTTGGCGTGGAGATTGCAACAGACTGTCTCCATGCCGGCGAGTGGCGCCATGGCCGTTTTCTCGGTGAGCGTATGAACCACACCTCGGAACGGATTTATGGAATTGACATCTCGCGTTACCAGCATGGCAAGGGACGTAAGTATTATCCGATTCATTGGAAAAAGCTGCGCATCACCTACCTTGGCCGTCAAAATAGCAAAAGAATGCGTGGAAAGGCAGACTATCCAGTTTCGTTTGTGTATATAAAAAGTACGGAGGGAACAACCGTGCGTAACAGGTTTTACGCTTCAGATTACCGGCAGGCCCGTCGCTATGGCATTGCCTGTGGAGCCTACCATTTCTTTTCCACCCGCACAGGAGGGGCCGCACAGGCCCGTTTTTTTCTGAAGCATGCTCGCTTTTCCAGCGGTGATTTTCCCCCCGTGCTTGACGTTGAGCCCAGTGACCGCCAAATTGCGGCTATGGGTGGGCGTACAGCCCTGTTTAGGGAGATACGTGCATGGATGCGGATTGTTGAAAATCGGACAGGCGCACGGCCCGTGCTCTATGTGAGCCAGCAGTTTGTAAACAAGTATCTGCGTGACGATTCGGCCATTAAACGCAATTATAGTGTTTGGATAGCGCGTTACGGGCAGTATAAGCCGGATGTGCGTCTTGTCTTCTGGCAATTGTGTTCCGATGGACGTGTGACTGGAATCCATGGCGAGGTTGACATCAATGTGTTCAATGGCTATTCGGAACAGTTCAAGCGGTTTAAGTCAAGTGAGTGTATCTGACTCTTCTCATGAAATGATACACCAATGTGTTTTTAAACATATAAAAAAAGTTGTGGGGTGGTAAAATATGTGCTACCTTTGCATCGTTATCCTGAATACAATCTTTTTACCTTAAAGTAAACTAATACCTATTGGTGATGCTCCCCTCTGTGAAGTGGGGGGCATTATTTTTTATGCGCGCCCGGAATCATTGCCGAAAACCTCGAAATCAATTGCGTATGTCAAGAAAGTAAGTGAGAGGATAGTTTGCTTGCAGCAGGTTCTCGGTATTATATCGGCAAAAAGCCGCAAACATGGGCTGAATGCATTTGTCGGGATGATGCCACGGCGGCTTCTTAGTGTCGTGCAATATGAAGATATAGCGGACAAATAGCATTATTGCTAACTATGTAAAATAAATGACCAATCTTTCCGTTACTTTATATATAGGGTTCCTGCCCTGTTATAGTACGGACTAAAAACAACAAAAACATATGTTTACATCAAAATTTGTTTACTCTTTTGAAATAGAGCAGTGCGATGGCCATACGCTCATTACAGCCCAGCAGTGGCCGTGGGCAGTGCTCCAGGTAGTGCCGGCTACCCCGGCAACTTTTGATGCTGTTGTGGCGCAATGTAAGGAGCGCGAGGGCTTTGTGGCGACGCACGGCACCGACCGCACGTTCTGCATCGTCCAGATAAGCAGCGGCGACCAGGGAGGACGATATCCCGACCGGCATATCGACATCTTCGGGCAAGAAACAGCCCGGAAATATCTCGATGCCGTGCAAGACCAAATGGCGCAGGCGGCTGTGTGGTATTACACCAACTGTCTGGTGACAGACTGCTGCCCGGTGCACGCTAAAAAATTCTACGAATAATTTAAATCACTTGCTTATGAACAGACAAGTCGCCCTTGCTGTCGCCGTGACTATTTCGTCATTGGCAGTCAGCGGGCAGCCAAGGCATGATGTGCAGTTACATGACGGATGGCTATTCTCACGCGACAAAGTGAAATGGGACAGCGTGACAGTGCCTCACGACTGGGCCATCGCTGGCCCGTTTGATAAAAAATGGGACTTGCAGACTGTGGCTATCGAACAGAATGGGGAAAAGGAAAAGACGGAGAAGTCAGGTCGGTCGGGTGCTCTTCCGTGGATAGGGGAGGGCTACTATAAGCGCGTCATAGCCATAGCCAAAGGCTGCCGCCATGCGGAGCTGCTTTTTGACGGGGCAATGAGTGAGCCTGCTGTTTGGGTTAATGGGAAAAAGGCAGGCTATTGGGCCTATGGATACAATGCTTTCAGTGTAGACATCACGCCTTTTATCCATGAAGGCGATAATCTTGTTGAGGTTAATTTGAAAAACAAGGAAGAAAGTAGCCGCTGGTATCCTGGTGGCGGCATTTTCCGCCAGGTGAGACTTCTGACTACTGGCGACGCGCATATTGAAACTTGGAGCGTTTATGCCAGAACGGTGGAGGCTGACCTAAGGAAGGCAACACTCTGTGTCAGTGCAACCGTCGCTGGCCGGTTGCACAGTGACAGGGCTGGCATTGAGATGGCCCTTTATGACAAGCGGGGAGGCTTTGTGGCTGCCAGCCGGCTCGAACCGACGGCTGATGGTAAACTGACAACCCGGCTTGATGTGGACAAGCCACAACTGTGGTCACCCGAGTCCCCTTACCTGTATAAACTGGTGACACGTGTCTATGTGGACGACCGTATTGCTGACGAGCAGGTCACACCGGTTGGAATACGCACGGTTAAGGTCTCCAAGGAACATGGGTTCCAGTTGAATGGCGTGACGCGTAAAATCAAGGGTGTCTGTTTGCACCACGATTTGGGACCGCTGGGCGCAGCAGAGAACGAGGCGGCCATGATACGTCAGATAAAGATGATGAAAGAAATGGGATGTGATGCGATTAGGACGGCGCACAACATGCCTTCCACAATGATGATGAACATCTGTGACTCGCTGGGTATGATGGTGATGGCAGAAAGTTTCGACATGTGGAATTACCCTAAATGCAAGAATGGTTATGCGCGCTTTTTCAAAGAGTGGAGCGACAAAGATATTAGAAACCTGGTGCTTAACCACCGCAACCATCCGTCTGTCGTGATGTGGAGTATTGGCAATGAAATTCCTGAGCAAGGGATGAAGAGTGGCCCCGGCATCACTCGTCATCTGCAAGACCTGTGTCATCAGCTTGACCCCTCGCGTCCGGTGACACAGGGTTTGGACCGAATTGATAATGCTTTAAAGACCGGTGTCGCACAAATGATGGATGTTCCAGGGCTTAACTACCGGCTGAACCGCTATTTGCCATCCATAGAAAAACTTCCGCAAGGATTCCTCTTAGGTTCTGAAACAGCATCGACAGTAAGCAGCCGTGGCGTGTATAAGTTCCCTGTCGTGGTGGGTAGTGGAAAAACATATCCAGACGGACAGTGCAGCGCTTACGATACGGAATACTGTTCCTGGAGCAACTTGCCAGATGACGACTGGAGGATGCAGGATGATAACCCCTGGGTTATCGGTGAGTTTGTGTGGACTGGCTATGATTATCTTGGCGAGCCTACACCTTACGACACGTATTGGCCTAGCCGTTCAAGCTACTTTGGCATCTGTGACTTGGCTGGTTTGCCAAAGGACCGCTATTTCCTTTACCGAAGTAAGTGGAACACTGCCAAGCATACCACTCACATTCTTCCGCATTGGACTTGGCCGGGCCGTGAGGGCAAGGTGACCCCCGTCTATTGTTACACTGACGGGGTAGAGGGCGAGCTGTTTGTCAACGGAAAGAGCCAGGGGCGTGTGCGTAAGGATGCCTCCAGGCGCTTGGACCGCTATCGGCTGCGTTGGAATGATGTGGTTTACGAACCTGGTGAGATAAAGGTGGTGACCTATGATGCCGATGGGAAGAAAATAGGCGAGGATGTCCGGCAGACAGCCGGTGCCCCCTCACAGATAGTGTTATCGGTGGAATGCTCGGAGAGGGACGGCCAGCTGAAAGCCACAGGCAGAGATCTTGCCTTTGTTACAGTGTCACTGGCTGACAAGAATGGTGTCTTTGTTCCCACGGCAGCCGATGAACTTACATTCGAGGTGTCGGGTGCCGGTAGCTTTGAAGCCGTTTGCAATGGTGACGCCACATCGCTCGAGTCGTTCAAACAGCCAAAAATGAAACTTTTCAGTGGCAAGCTTGTACTCGTTGTGCGTGGCAGCAGTCACCCCGGTGACATCATCGTAAAGGTGACCAATGGTAAACGCAAGTTAGAACGGAAGATTCTGCTTCACAATGTGGCTGTCTGACAGTCAGACCGCCACATTGTCAGACAAGTTTTACATTGTTGATGTCCTGCTCTTTCTCGCAATAGTGACACACCAGCACACCCTGTTTCTTGTTGATAACATGAAACAGGGTTTTCATTGGTTCGTTGTTGGTGATGCATTTAGGGTTGTTGCACTTCACGATGCCTCGTAGGTCATCAGGGGTGGTAACTGTTTTCTTTTCTACAACCTCATAGTCATGTATGATGTTCAGCACAATGTTTGGTGCCACTACCGACAGGCGCGAAATCTCTTCATCTGTGAAAAACTTATCTTCTGCCTTGATAATGCCTTTCCTGCCCAGTTTCTTTGAGTGGTAGTTGTACCCGATGGTTACCGGCGTTGTGAGTTTTTCCAGCCCGAGAAGCGTCACCACCTGGTAGGTCTTCTCTGTGGGTATGTGGTCAATGACCGTGCCGTTCTTGATGGCGGCCACAAGCATTTCTTTCTTTGCCATAATGAATCTCTTTTACAGAATGATAGTTTTGTCGTTTCTCACATCATCGAGTGTCAGCCCCAGTACATCGCAAAAGATAGCCTGTCGGGCAAAGAGTCCGTTGCCCGCCTGCTGGATATAGTAGGCATGTGGGTTCTCGTCAACATCATAGCTAATCTCGTTGACGCGAGGCAGAGGGTGCAGAATCCGCATGTTTGCCTTGGCATTTGCCAGCATCTCGTTCTTCAGAATATATACATTTTTAACGCGCTCGTATTCCATCAGGTCTGAGAAACGTTCTTTTTGCACCCTGGTCATGTACAGTATGTCAGCATCGGCAATCACTTTTTCATTAAAGGCGGTGTGCTCCTGGTACTTGATGTCATGTTCCTTACAATAAATTTTGTATTCTTGTGGCATGGCCAGCTCCTTAGGCGCCACGAAATGGAAGGTTGGGTTGAAGTGGCGCATGGCCATGATGAGTGAATGTACAGTGCGCCCATATTTCAAGTCACCTACCAAGTAGATGTTCAGGTTCTCAAGTGTGCCCTGCGTCTTGTAGATGGAGTACAGGTCAAGCATGCATTGCGAGGGATGCTGGTGTGCTCCGTCGCCTGCGTTGACAATGGGTATAGGTGCCACTTCGGCCGCATATTGTGCAGCTCCCTCGATATAATGGCGCATTACAATGACATCGGCATAATTGCTCACCATCAGTATGGTGTCCTTTAGAGTCTCTCCCTTGGTTCCACTGGTTATCTTGGGGTCAGCAAAACCGATGACACGGGCTCCGAGACGGTTGGCGGCTGTTTCGAAACTAAGGCGGGTGCGTGTGGACGGCTCAAAAAAGAGCGTGGCTATTACCTTGCCTTTTAGCAGCTCGCGGTTGGGATAACGTTCAAACTCTTTGGCCATTTCTATCAGATAGAGAATCTTCTCTTTCGTAAGGTTGGCGATGGTTACAAAATTATGCTTTTCCATTCGGTCAATTTGTATGCTAATCCTTTTTCGGTGCTAAGGTACGCATTTATTCTGATTCAAATGTGATAATATGGAAGAAAAGCTGTATTTTTGCACGAGAATCAAGTGACGAACAATCATGAGGAGACTATTTATAGGAAGCCTTTGGACCCTTTTAGCCATCGGTGTTGTGGCCGCATTTATCTCATTCACAGCCATAGCGAAGGGATGGATAGGGTATATGCCGCCGGTGGAGGACTTGCAGAATCCTATCAGTAGGTTTGCCACGCAGATTTACTCCTCGGATATGCAGATTATTGGCACTTGGAACTATAACAAGGAGAACCGTATTTGTGTGAACTACAGTGATCTCCCCCCCTCTCTGGTCAATGCGCTTATTGCTACTGAGGATGTGCGGTTTCGCGAGCATTCTGGCATTGATTTTGTCGCCCTCGGCCGTGCGGTGGTGAAGCGGGGATTCCTCGGCCAGGTTAGTGCAGGCGGAGGTTCGACCATCACTCAGCAGCTGGCCAAACAGCTTTATTCAGGAAAGGCGCACAGCGTGACCGAGCGTTTGCTCCAAAAGCCCATCGAGTGGGTGATAGCTGTGCAACTTGAGCGCAATTACACCAAGGACGAGATAATCGCGCTCTATCTAAACTATTTTGATTTCTTGCACAACGCCGTTGGCATCAAGACGGCTGCCAACACTTATTTTTCAAAGGAGCCAAAAGACTTGACAGTTAATGAGTCAGCCATGTTGGTAGGCCTCTGCAAAAATCCCTCGTATTTCAATCCGGTGAGAAATCCTGAACGTTGCCGTGAGCGACGCAACGTTGTCCTTGCTCAGATGGAGAAAGCTGGCTATATAACGGCTTTGGAACGTGACACGCTGTCTGAGAAACCGTTGGGACTCAATTTCCATGTGGCCGACCACAAGGAGGGGCCGGCCACATATTTCCGCGAGTTTCTTCGCCTTTACATGACAGCAAGGAGGCCTGCGAGGGACAACTACCCAGAATGGAACAGCGTGAAGTTCTACCAAGACTCCCTGAACTGGGAAAACGACCCACTGTATGGCTGGTGTAACAAGAACCGAAAGAAAAACGGTGAACCCTATAATGTCTATACCGATGGATTAAAAGTGTTTACCACTGTCAACTTACGTATGCAGCGCTATGCGGAAATGGCCGTGAGGGAGCATGTGGCCAGATTTCTGCAGCCGGCTTTCGACCGGGAGAACCGCGGCAAGTCAACAGCACCTTTCTCTGGCAAACTCACAGCTGAGCAGGTCAGAGGCATACTTGGCAGGTCTGTCCGTCAGTGTGAGCGATACCGCGTGATGAGGGCGGCCGGCTCCAGCGATGAGGATATTCGTCGCGCTTTCCGCACGCCGGTAGAGATGTCCGTGTTTACTTATCATGGTGACATAGACACGTTGATGTCCCCTCTTGACTCCATTCGCTATTACAAAAAGTTCTTGCGTTGCGGCTTTATGAGCATGGACCCCAAGAATGGTGAGGTCAAGGCTTACATCGGCGGCTTGGATTTCACCCATTTCAACTACGATATGTGCATGGATGGGCGCCGTCAGGTTGGCTCAACCATCAAGCCTTTCCTTTACTCTCTGGCCATGGAAAATGGCTTCACCCCATGCGATATGGCCCCAAATGTGCAGCAAACCTATATTGTTGCCGGCCGCCCTTGGACACCGCGTAATGCCAGCCATAAACGCTACGGTCAGATGGTACCACTTAAATGGGGACTGGCACAGTCGAACAACTGGATTTCTGCCTATCTGATGAGCAAGCTCAATCCTCGGGCTTTTGTGACGCTGTTGCATGAGTATGGCATTCAGGACCCTAAGATCCATCCGTCAATGGCCCTCTGTCTCGGTCCCTGTGACATCTCGGTCGCCGAGATGGTTAGTGCCTATACCGCTTTTGCCAACCATGGCATCCGTTGCGCTCCCCTCTTTGTCACACGGATTGAAGACAGCGAGGGCAATATCGTGGCACAGTTCACACCGCGCATGAACGAGGTCATCAGCGAGGAGAGCGCCCTCCGAATGCTGTATATGCTGAGGGGGGTCGTAGATGGCGGAACGGCAGGGCGGTTGCGCTACCGCTATAATATGAAGGGTGAGATTGCCGGAAAGACCGGTACTACCAACAACAACAGCGACGCCTGGTTTATTGGCTTCACTCCCTCGTTAGTCAGCGGAGTGTGGGTCGGCGGCGATGACCGCGACATCCACTTTGACCGTATGAGCATGGGACAGGGAGCTACGATGGCCCTGCCCGTCTGGGCTTATTATATGAAACGTGTACTGGCCGACAAGTCGCTTGGCTATTCAGACCTTGAAACTTTTGGACTGCCTGCTGACTACAATCCATGCGCTACTGAAGAAGAAGCCGAGCCCGATGAAGGTATGAATGACATTGAGGAGGTGTTTGAATAGGTGGTGATGGCAAGGTATTTTGCGACATTCAGTTATGACGGCACCCGTTACCATGGGTGGCAGATACAGCCAAACGGTATCAGTGTTCAGGAGGTGATGGAGGACGCTTTGTCCAAACTGCTGAGACAACCTATTTCGCTGACCGCGGCCGGCAGGACAGATGCTGGTGTGCATGCCAGAATGATGGTGGCACACTTTGACTCTGACCGAGTATCCGACTGCCCCCAGTTAGTCTTCAAACTTAACCGGTTACTTCCATGTGACATCGCTGTGAGCAGAGTGGAACAGGTCGCCCCTGCCATGCACGCCCGTTTTAGTGCCATACGCCGCACATACCGTTATTATATTCATACAGACAAGAGCCCCTTTCTTCGCCACTATTCGTGCGAGCTTCGCTATCCGCTTGACTTTGAACTGATGAACGAGGCTGCTCATATCTTGCTGGATTATAATGACTTCTGTACTTTCTGTAAGAGCCATTCAGATGTTAAGACCACCTTGTGCCATGTTTATTCGTCCGAATGGCACCAAATTGCTCCTAATGCGTGGTTCTTTGAAATCTCGGCCAATCGGTTTCTCCGCAACATGGTGCGTGCTGTCGTTGGCACACTCATTGAGGTGGGTCGCCACAGACTGACCCCTGAGGGTTTCCGAGGCGTGATAGAAACAGGTTGCAGAACGGCTGCCGGGGAGTCTATGCCCGGCCATGCCCTCTTTCTGGAGCGTGTGGAATATGGCCTTTGTGCCGTTGGTAATCAAGAAGACAATAAACAAATAAATAACAATAATGTAGATAATCATAATTATATTATGTAACTGATTGGGTAATTTTAAGTCATTATGTACTTTCTTCTCGCTTGTTTGTCATGCAGTTGTCGGTCATGTGGCTCGCGCAACATTTCCTTTCCTAACTGATAAATACCATCCTCAAATTTAGTATTGTCTTCTCGTGAAGATTTTGGTTACCTGCTTAATAATTGCTGACTATGTGGTTGTTACTCGCATTTTTATCTGCCGCCCTGCTGGGATTTTACGACTCGTTTAAGAAAAAGTCGCTCAAAGATAACGCCGTTATACCAGTGTTGTTTCTCAACACACTGTTCTCGTCCTTGCTCTTTCTTCCATTTATCATTATCAGTGCCAATACCGACTGGCTCGTATCAACTCCCTTCCAGACGGCGGAAGGTGGATGGGCAGAGCACCGCTACATCCTACTGAAGAGTGTCATTGTACTGAGCAGTTGGGTGCTTGGCTATTTTGGAATGAAACATCTGCCGCTTACCATTGTCGGTCCCATCAATGCCACCCGGCCCGTTATGGTGCTTGTTGGCGCTTTTCTGGTGTTTGGCGAGCGGCTTAATTTGTGGCAGTGGGCTGGTGTGTTGCTTGCCGTCATTTCGTTTTTCATGCTCAGTAGGAGCAGTCGCAAGGAAGGCATTGATTTCAAACACGACCACTGGATATGGATGATTGTTGGCGCTGCAGCCCTGGGCGCCATCAGTGGTCTCTACGACAAGTACCTGATGGCATCGCCTGCCGATGGTGGAGTAGGGCTTAACCGCATGATGGTACAAAGTTGGTATAATATCTACCAGTGCGGAATGATGGGCTTGATGCTTCTTCTGCTGTGGTGGCCCAAGCGAAAGCACACCACCCCGTTCCGCTGGGACTGGGCTGTCATTGGAGTGAGCGTGTTTCTGAGCACTGCAGACTTTGTCTATTTCTACTCGCTCAGCCTCCACGGGGCAATGATAAGTATCGTCTCCATGATTCGCCGCGGAAGCGTGGTGGTCAGCTTTCTCTTTGGCGCGGCCTTCTTTCATGAGAAGAACCTCAAGGCAAAGTTTGTCGACCTTGTCCTGGTTCTCTTGGGAATGGTCTGTCTCTATATCGGCTCAAAATAGTCAGTTCGTCTTTTTACGGTAGGTGATAACTTTATAGCATATCAGATATGTCTCAGCCTTTAGCGGAAAGAATGCGCCCCACAACGCTTGACGAGTATATAGGCCAACGCCATTTGGTTGGCCCTGGGGCCGTGTTGCGCCAGATGATTGAATCCGGACGAATCCCATCGTTCATTCTCTGGGGGCCTCCTGGAGTGGGCAAAACCACGCTCGCGCAGATTGTAGCCCGCCAGTTGCAAACCCCTTTTT
Source organism: uncultured Prevotella sp. (assembly GCA_937895845.1). Lineage (GTDB taxonomy): Bacteria > Bacteroidota > Bacteroidia > Bacteroidales > Bacteroidaceae > Prevotella. The sequence goes on from CALBLK010000011.1 coordinate 15,001, forward strand.
ACACTCTCAGTGCTGTAACCAGCGGCGTAAAGGACGTGCGCGAGGTGATTGACAAGGCAGCCAAGGGGCGTTTTTTCTCTGAAGCGTCGCCCATACTCTTTATCGACGAGATACACCGTTTCAGTAAGTCGCAGCAAGATTCGCTTCTGGGAGCCGTTGAGAAAGGTGTTGTGACCTTGATTGGTGCCACCACAGAGAATCCCTCGTTCGAGGTGATACGTCCTTTGCTTTCACGTTGTCAGATTTATGTGCTCAAGCCGCTGGAGAAAGACGACTTGCTTGAGCTGCTTCACCGGGCAGTGTCAAAGGACACCATACTCTCGCAGCGTAAAATCACACTCTCGCAGACTGATGCCATGTTGCGTTACAGTGGTGGCGATGCGCGCAAGTTGCTTAACATCCTTGAACTTGTGACAGAGTCCGCACCCGACGGGCCTGTTGTTATCACTGATGATATGGTCGTGGAGCGGCTGCAGCAGAATCCGCTCGCCTACGACAAGGGCGGGGATATGCACTATGACATTATCTCTGCCTTTATCAAGAGCATACGCGGAAGCGACCCAGATGCTGCGCTCTACTGGTTGGCAAGAATGATAGAGGGTGGCGAGGATCCCAAGTTCATTGCCAGACGGCTGGTTATCAGCGCAGCCGAGGACATTGGGTTAGCCAACCCCAACGCACTGCTGCTGGCCAATGCAGCCTTTGATGCCGTCAGTAAAATAGGCTGGCCCGAGGGTCGCATCCCATTGGCTGAGGCCACAGTCTATCTGGCAACCAGTGCCAAAAGCAACTCTGCCTATATGGGCATCAACAAGGCGCTTGAGACTGTGCGGGCCACTGGCAACCAGCCTGTGCCGCTGCCCATACGCAATGCGCCGACAAAGTTGATGAAGGACTTGGGCTATCATGATGGCTATCTCTACCCGCACGACTATCCCGGAAACTTTGTTGAACAGCAGTATCTGCCCGACCAGCTGAAGGGTGTCAGACTGTGGAAGGGGCAGGATAATCCGTCGGAACTTAAGATGGTGGAACGGATGGACAGACTTTGGAAGAATAAATCATCATTAAAATAGAATTTGAAATTATGAAAATAGTCGTGTTAGATGGCTTTTGTGTCAACCCTGGTGACTTGTCATGGGAGGCTTTCAGGCAGATGGGACAGTTTGTTGTTTATGACCGTACTGCTGCCCAACAGGTTGTTGAACGCTGTTCTGGCGCAGATGCTGTGTTGACAAACAAGGTGGTCATCGATGACCATGTGATGAAGTGTTTGCCAACGCTGAGGTATGTCGGCATTCTTGCAACCGGATACAATGTGGTTGACCTCGATGCTGCGCACAGGCGTGGCATAGTTGTAACCAATATCCCTGCTTACAGTACAGACAGCGTGGCTCAGATGGCTTTCGCCCATATTCTGAACATCACCAACAGGGTGGGGCACTATGCCCGGCAAGCGAGAGCGGGGCGGTGGAGCACCCAGCCAGACTTCTGCTACTGGGACACTCCTCTTCATGAACTGGCTGGCAAGACCTTGGGTGTCGTTGGTCTTGGCCACACAGGAAAGAGGGTTGCTGGCATTGCCCGTGAGTTTGGAATGGACGTGTTTGCCATGACCAGCAAGAACTCTGCCAATCTGCCCGAGGGTATTCAGAAGACGACATTTGATGGCCTGCTGGCCATCAGCGACATCCTTACGTTGCATTGCCCTCTTACAGAAGGTACGCGTTGCATGATAAATGCAGACACGTTGGCCAAGATGAAGCGTGGCGCCATTCTGGTCAATGTCGCCCGCGGGCCTTTGGTTGATGAGCCCGCGGTGGCAGAAGCGCTTCGCAGCGGACAGCTGGCCGGCTATGGTGCCGATGTGATGGCGAATGAGCCCCCTTCCGCTGATAACCCTCTGTTTGCCGAGCCGAATGCATTTGTTACACCACATATTGCATGGGCCTCTCTCGAAGCGCGTACCCGACTGATGGGCATCGCCCTGTCCAACCTTCAGGCTTTTGCCGATGGTAGGGCAGAAAACGTGTTGTGATTGAGCCTGACCTTTGCCTGTTACTTTCGTATCTGAAAGTCAAATTTGGGTTAAAACAGTAAATTCTTGAACAATGAATATTGAGGCACTCCAGCAAGTGGTGGAGTTCTTGGGCACATTTGCCTTTGCCATATCGGGCATTCGCCATGCTGCAGCCAAGCATTTTGACTGGTTCGGCGGCTACGTTTGTGGCATTGCAGTGGCCATCGGTGGTGGGACTATCCGTGATGTGATGCTTGGCACCACCCCTTTTTGGATGACAAGCCCTTTCTATATGCTTTGCACCGCGTTTGCCTTGGTGGTTGTCATAGTGTTTGCCCGGCATCTAGAGCGTCTGAACAACGCCTGGTTCGTATTCGACACCCTGGGCCTTGCTTTGTTCACCATCGCTGGCATCCAGAAGAGCCTGGCCTTTCATCAGCCTTTTTGGGTGGCCATCATCATGGGGTGCATCACGGGCGCCGCAGGTGGGGTGATTCGTGATGTGCTGCTGAACAATGAGCCTGTTATCTTCCGCAAGGAGATTTATGCCATGGCCTGTGTCGTAGGTGGGTTGGTCTACTGGCTGCTTGTCCTTATTTCGGCACCGCTTGAGTTTACTGTGGCCGCCAGTTTCTTGGTAACATGTACCATCCGTTTCCTGGCTGTGCGCTACCACATCTCTCTGCCCTTGCTCCGTGACGAGAAACGGTAGGTGCTAGTTGTAAGGATGAAACAATGTAAATCGTAAGAATGAAACAGCGTAAAAGCATACTGGCTGTTCTGCTTGCCACCTGTGGCATACAGATGGCCTCTTCCCAAACAGTGGCACAAGCCTGGCAGGCCTTTCGCTGTCCCCAGGACACAGCTCGTACAAAGGTGTGGTGGTTCCATGGAGAGACTGAGACTACCCGTGAGGGAATTACCGCCGACCTTGAGGCTTTTAAGCGTGCCGGGGTAGGGGGAGTGGTATATTACGACCAGGTGCATAAACCATCGAAAAAGGCGCTTGACGCCATGTCATCCCAATGGTGGCAGATGCTCAAGTTTGCCGCGCAGGAGGCTCATAGGCTTGGACTTACCTTCGAGGTCAATGTGAGCAACGGCTATGTTCTTGGCGGCAAGTGGATAGGCAAGAGTGAGAGCATGCAGCGGCTCGTGGGGCGGGAGCTTATAGTTCGTGGTGGCAATAATGAATCGGAGAGTGCCATTGTGCCTCGCGCGTCGAAGGACAGTGGGGCATACGATGTGGCACTCTATGCCATCCGTTTGGATGGCCGGTTTGACAAGGGCATCCGTTCTGTTACCTACAACACCCGCGCCTTTGGCAAGTCGCGCAATGGGGCCATGAATACTCCTGGCACTCCCGATGGCATGATGTTCATAGAGCGTCCGTCCATGGGGGTGCTTGAGGCTTCAGATGACAGTGTTCATTGGCGGAAAGTGTGCGAGTTGCCTCCGGTCTACGGTTCTCCTACTCACACCGGGCAGTCTGTGTCATTCGCTCCAGTCAAGGCTCGCCATTTCCGTACGCGCTTGACTGATGTTGCTATTCTGGCCAGGGCGGACAGTGCCACATTCTTGAAGGATGTCCAACTGTCAGCATTGCCCCGGCTTACCGGGTGGCAGGAGCGCGCAGGGCTTCGCTCGGAGTTTGTACAGCCCCTTGACATGGGCTGCTATCAGGATTGTGCTTTCCGCCAGGAGGACATCATTGACATTACAGGACACTTGCAGGGCGACCGGCTGGCATGGACTGTGCCTGACGGACGCTGGCTGATATTGCGTGTGATGGCAGAAACCACCAAGGGAAAGACCAAGCACGGACGGCGTAACCTGATGGGGCTCGAGGCCGACAACCTGTCCCCACGCGGGGTGCTGAAACATTGGGGGTGTTACACAAAGCCTATCCTTGACACACTCGCGGCAATAGGCTTGAAGCCGGTGGGGGTGACCATGGACAGCCACGAGGCGGGGGCACAGAACTGGACACAGGACTTTGAACAGGAGTTTCTGCGCCGCCGCGGGTACAGCCTGCGCCCCTGGCTGCCTGTCATGTTGGGCTATGTGGTGGCTTCGGGTGAGAAAACCGACAGCGTACTGGCCGATGTGCGGCTCACCATTGCCGATATGATATGTGACCGTTATCTCGGAACTATCCAGAGCCTGTGCAGAGAGGAGGGGGTTGCGCTCACGGCGCAGACCATGGGCAACGGACTGAGCATCACCGCCGATAACTTTAGGGCCAAGGGCGTTGTGGATAAGCCGCAGGGCGAGTTCTGGGCCCGCGACAAAGACGGTAGCTATGACATCAAGGAGTGTGCCTCGGCGGCTCACCGCTATGGCAAGCCCATTGCCTCGGCCGAGGCGTTTACGGATATGCGCTTCTCTGAAACCCTGTCCGACATGAAGCCTCTGGCTGACTTCGCCTATGCCTGTCACATCAATGAGTTTGTGGTGTGCGCCTCAGCCTACCAGCCATGGCTTGACAAGCAGCCTGGCAGTACGGGCGGTGGCCGCCATTACTGTCTGAACCGCAACAACACCTTGTGGGAGGGAAGCCGAGGCTTTTGGGACTATCAGGCGCGCTGTGCGGCCATGATGCGGCAGGGAAAGTCTGTCGTAGACTGCATTGTGAAACTGCCTTCCACACCTCCCACAAAACTGCTGGCTCGCCGGATACCGCCAGTGCCAGCTGGCTACACGTGGGAGGTGACCACCGAGGCCGGTGACACGCCGACGGTCTCAATTCCTGCTGTGCCAGACTTGACCGAGTGTAGCGACCATGAGCCAAAGAGTACGCTGTGGTTCAGTCACCGCCAGTTGGTTGACGGTGATCTCTATTTTGTGGCCAACCACAGTAAAAAGGCTTACCATGCACTTGCTGGTTTCCGCACAGCCTATTCCTGTGCCTATTTCTGGAACCCCATAGACGGCACGCGACAGATTATCGGGGAAGTGTTTAGGGACGGCCAGCGACTCATGATGCCCTTGCACTTAGAGGCCGATGAATCCGGCTTCGTGGTGATAACAGATGAAAGGGTGGGGAACTTGCCCATCCGCCCTTATGATGATGGCCCGGTTAAAGTCATCTCTATCGACAGGTGTGACCTGAGTTTTGAGCGGGAATCGATATTTCAAAAGGACCAGCCGCTGTACGATTGGACCGGGAGTGAAAACCCGCGAATCAAGTATTATTCGGGCGATTGCCTTTATTCAATGTCGTTCAAGGCCGCGAAAAAGGAGTTGGGCAACCAGTGGCTTCTTCGCTTGCCGCCAGTCAACGGCAATGTGCAGGTGACACTCAATGGTCACGAGGTGGGTGTAGTGTGGTGTAGTCCGTGGACCATTGACTTGTCACCCTATCTGGAAAAGGGAACCAACAGTCTGCAACTGAAGGTGAGCAATGTCCTGTCAAACCGTATGATTGGCGATGCCGGACTGCCAGAGTCTGAACGTGTCACCTATTCGCAGCCGCAAATATACAAGGCAACTGACAGTCTGACACCCTCGGGTATCTTTGGCGGATCCATCCGCTTAGAGCAATACCGCTAACCGCTTTCTGCGTCTGAAGCCCGACTTCCTGCCATGCGGCCGAGGCTTTGGGGTAAATGGAGTGTGGACACGTTATTGGCATAGGCATAGGGTCGCTCATGTGCCGATAAGGCAAAATAGCTCGCTGACCTGTCAATACTTGACGGTGAAGCGAGCTATTTTGCCTTGTGATTGTGACTATTTCACTGTCTTCTTCCCATTGATGATATAGATGCCGTTAGGCAGGTTTCCGATGCCTTGCCCATTTTGTCCCACCAGTCTGCCGTCAAGGGTGAATATCTTGTCTTGGCTTGGTGCAACATGAATGGCAGGGGTCTTAATGGCAGTGACCTCTTCCTTGCTCATCCGTCCGAAGAAATAGAGCTTGAAGTTGTCGAAGATGCACCAGTAGTTGCTGGGTGCAGACACCACGCTCAGTCCCATGCGGAGTGACTGCCCGTTTTTGTCCACTGTGGTGGTCACACTGTTGGCGTAAAGGCCCTTGTCGAAATAGAGACTGGCAGCCTCCATGTCGTCGGGGATGTAAAGGTTGGCACCCACTTGCACTTCTCTGCCGCCGAGACTCTGCTGCTGTGCGTCCTTGCAGATGTTGCAGAGTTTCACTTTCTCTGAGCCTGCGTAGAGGTAGGCTGTGATGTTGTCGGTTCCGTTTAGGAAGTCACTGTAAACAGCTGTGTTGACTCCCGGGCGTTGGAAAGCGTTGGCACAGAACTGGTAGGTGCCGGCTGGAAGACTGGCTATTATCTGGTTCATGTTGAATGCTTTCTCGTAAAACTCACCACAAGAGTTGCCAAGGGTGGGGGCTGTTGACCATCCATCGGTGGCCTCCATGTCTGGATTCTTCAACATATAGGTGAGGTCGAAAGGCTGCAGCCTGTCCGTTGGGGTTGCTCCGGCCAGGAATGTCTTCACTGCCTCTTCTATTTCGTTGGTCAGATCTTGTGCTTCACCGGGCGTTTGGATGTCAGCCGATGCCTGTTCCACGTGTGCTATAGTCTGGCTGGCCTGCTCGTCGGTGCCGGCCACATCCTCCCTGTGCGGAACGGCCATTAGCGATTTGAGCGTGGCGAGTGCCTTGCCTATCTGGTCTTTCATCCCGTCAATGGCAAACTGCTCTATGCCGGTGGTTTCCGTTGCGGTTAGAATAATCCACCGCTGCGCCTCGGCGCTGTTGGCAATGTCAAAGGTCGATGCACAGGTGGAACCACCTGCTGCGGTCTGGAGACACTGTGGCGTCCAGTTGCTCTCGGGGTGAATTATCCAGTATCCTCGCTTGCCCAGGTTTGTGTTCACCATCTTCACATCTTTCCTGCCCTTCATCAGCTGGAAGTTTTCGCTGTTTCCGGGTGTGGCCTTGCTGACAGTCTTGATGCCGTTGGTGCCAGAGCCGGTGTAGGAAAGGTAGTCTCCTGTGCCCACATTCTTGAGCTGGTAGTACTGGTTCTGCGGAGTGAAGGTCATAGTCCACGCTGCACTGTCATTGGCAGCGGCCTCTGAGGCTCCCATTGTGCGCCATGTTAGATTGCCCGATTTGTCGGTCACGAGGTACGAACTGTACAGTCCGCCGCTGACAGACTCATTCTTGATATAGTATTTTGTGCCGTCTTCATGGTTGAAAGCGTAATAGGGGCGTGCGAAACTGCTGGCAGTGTGTTGCAGGCCGTCCTCGCCAAGTGCCTGGCATATCAAGCTGTTGCCGATGTAAAGTGTTTCTTGCCCATTATCTTCGTGGGCGCCGTTGATGCCGTATGGCCACATGTGCTGATAGTCTCCGCTAAGTTGCGCGGTGGTGCTGTTGTCCCAGAAGCGTAGCGCCTCTGTCACCCTGTCGCCAAGCCACAGGCCCGTGCCATTGCCATCGCTGGTAACAGCGGATCTCAGGTTGTGGCGGCTCCACTCGGTGTTGGCCCAAGGGATGACGCCGACACCGTGGAGCAACTCGTGAAGAATGGTGCCTGTGGCCTGGTATGACGGGTTTGCACCCACACTCATCCACCCTCCGTAGGAGCATTCGGCAGTAGGCACGCCACTGTTGTAGCCAACGCTGGTGTTGAGGTCTGGGATGGATGTCAGGTTGTTCCAGTAGTTCACCGCATTTTTCACTGCGCTGGTGATTCGCTTGACAGCGTCAGCATCGTCGCCACCGCGGATGGTATAGGTGATTCTGCCCATGGGGATGGTGTAGAATTTGATGATGTCGCCATAGGCCACCTGCCGCCCCTTGGTGATGGCATAGGCCCTCATATAATATAAGGTGGCGGGAGTGAGGTTTTCAAGCCAGTAAATCCTTCCGTTGTTCTCCAGATACTTGGTTGAGCGGTTGTCGTCAATAGTTGGACTGTCATTTTCACCCCAGCATATTCCCTGTTCGGTAATGTCTGTTCCGACAGCGGTCATGCGAGCAAATGCCATAGTGGCACCGCGTGCAAACCTTGGGTCGGTCGTCACCGTTGGCACAGCTCCTGTTGGGTTGAGCCATTGATATTTGTCAATGGCTGCGCTGAGGTTGGCGATGGCCTGCTTCACTTCTTCAATGGTCGCCTCTTCGTTGGCGACAGACTGCTTTGCCGCCTCAATGGCAGCCTTCAGCGTGGCGGCACCGTTTCCATTGCCATCGCCATACAGCGTTTCTGCCGTTGCTACAATGGGATAAAGTTTCTCTTTCCACAAATCAACGTCGGCCTTTCCGATGGGCGTGTCGCGCAGTAGCTTGACGTAGTCGACAGCCAGTTTGGCCGAGTTGTCCGAACCCATGCCACCGGCTTGGTAACCAATCTGGATGCGGCCGGAAGTAGTTTTGTCCACATTGAACCAAACTGTGTCGGTTATCCATTGGCCGCAGGCAAACCCGTTCACTTTCGACAGGGTGCCACTCTTTTCTGCTGGCAGCCAGCCCATTTTACTGATTCCTGCGGTCTTGGTCCCGCAGTTATATACCACAGACACCAGTCCGTATTTTCCGGGAGGCAGGGTGACATCTTGGGTGAACAGCATCGATTGTGTCCAGCCTGTACTGAGAGCCAGACACCCTCCGTTGGCAGTACCATCGTAGCCGTTGGCCGGAATGGCAGCACCGTTGAATGTCTTTTTGGTGCCAAACTGGTAGACACCGGTGATGGTGTAGTCTACAGTGATGTTCTTGGTCCATCCGTCTACGTCAAGGACCTCTTTTGCCACATTGCCAGTCTGCCCTACAGTGTAGTTAAAACCACTGTCAAAGCTCGTGTTCTTCAGATAGTCACTTGTGATGTCGTGATAGCTCACCGCCGTGCAAGGGATGGCCATAAAGCCCGATAACAGGCCGAACATAATCTTTTGTCTTGTCATAAGCTTAGGTTATTCGTTAGGTAAATAGCATTTTTAGTGTTGCAAATATACTCAAAAAAATGAATTGGTTTTGGTTTTATGAAGAAAAAAACCGCTACTTCCTTTTTAATGCTTAACTTTGCACTGTCACAGCATGAACACTTATGGATGAAAAGCAGAGAATACTGCAGCTGAGAAAGGAGCTGCACGAGCACAACTACCGTTATTATGTGGAAAACAGTCCTGTCATCTCAGACCGCGATTTTGACCTCTTGATGCATGAGCTTCAAGACCTTGAGGCGCGCCATCCCGAGCTTGCCGACCCCAATTCGCCCACGCAGCGCGTGGGCAATGACCACAATCAAGAGTTCAGACAGGTGGTGCACCGCTACCCCATGCTCTCGCTGGCCAACACATATAGCGAGGCTGACGTGGCGGAATGGTATGACAGTGTGAGCCGGGGACTGCATGGCGAGGCTTTCGAGGTGTGCTGCGAGCTCAAGTTCGACGGGCTGTCCATCAGCCTGACTTACGATGACGAGCGGCTGGTACAGGCAGTGACCCGCGGCGATGGCGTGCGTGGCGATGATGTCACAGCCAATGTGAAGACCATCCGTACCATTCCGCTCGTGCTGAATGGCGAAGACATCCCCCGGAGCTTTGAGATTCGCGGCGAGGTGCTCATGCCATGGCGGTCTTTCGAACGGCTCAATTCCGAGCGCGAGGCTGCCGAGGAGCCTCTTTTTGCCAATCCGCGCAATGCGGCGAGCGGCACACTCAAAAGTCAGAACTCGCGCGTTGTGGCCAAACGCCAGCTTGATGCCTATCTCTATTATCTGCTGGGTGACAATTTGCCCTCCGGCGGTCACTATGAGAATCTGATGGCCGCCAGCCGATGGGGCTTCCAGGTGTTTGTGCAGCGTGCGGAGATGGCGCAGTCTGGAAGCCATGCCTCTATCGAGAAGCACTCCTCCCTTCAGGATATCTATGACTTTATCAGTTACTGGGACACGGCGCGCAAGAACCTCCCGGTGGCTACCGACGGCATTGTGCTCAAAGTCAATGCACTCCGTCAGCAGCGCGCGCTTGGCTTCACGGCCAAGAGCCCCCGCTGGGCCATCGCCTATAAGTTCAAGGCTGAACGTGCGTGTACCAGACTGCTTGATGTCGCCTATCAGGTGGGGCGCACGGGCGCTGTAACGCCTGTTGCCGTGATGGAGCCTGTCCGGCTGGCTGGCACCACGGTGAGGCGTGCCACACTGAACAACGAGGACTTTATCCGTTCACTTGACCTTCACTACGGTGACGAAGTGTATGTAGAGAAAGGCGGCGAGATTATACCGAAGATTGTCGGCATCGATATGTCCGGGCGCAAGCCAGGGGCACTGCCTGTCACCTTTATCACCCATTGCCCCGAGTGCGGAGCGCGGCTGGAACGTGATGGTGACGAGTCCGCTTGGTATTGTCCTAATGAGACCGGATGCCCGCCCCAAATCAAAGGGCGGTTGGTGCACTTCATCTCGCGCAGGGCCATGAACATTGACAGTCTCGGCCCCGAAACCATTGACGATTTTTATCGCCGTGGACTTGTGCGCAACGCAGCCGACCTTTATGACATCACGGTACAGCAGATAAATGGCAACGGCAACCGCGAACGTTCAGCCCGCAAAATAGTCCAGGGCATAGCAGCCAGCCGCACGGTGCCTTTTGAGCGCGTGGTGTTTGCCTTGGGTATCCGCTTTGTGGGCGAGGTGTCTGCCAGGTTGCTTGCCCGCCATTTCAAGTCAATGGACGCGCTGGCTGCCGCCAGTCTTGCCGAACTGCTGCGCGTTGATGGTGTGGGTGAGATTATCGCTCGCAGCGTCATCACCTTTTTTCATGATGAGCGCAACCGTGAGATGGTGGACCGGCTCCGTGGCCATGGCTTGCAGATGCGGCTGAGTGACGAGCAGCTGGCCGGACAGACAGAAAGGCTTGCAGGGCAGAGCATTGTCATCAGCGGTGTGTTCAGCCGCCACAGCCGTGACGAGTACAAGGCTATGATAGAGCAGAATGGTGGCAAGAACGTGGGTTCTATCAGTGGCAAGACTTCTTTTGTCCTTGCCGGGGAGAACATGGGACCGGCCAAGTTGGAAAAAGCCAGGAAGCTCGGAATCCCCCTTGTTGGCGAGGACGAGTTTCTCGAGCGGCTGGAAAGCACCCGGCCTGTGAGATGATACGGCCCGTTTCAGCTCGCAGAACGGACTGAATGAGCGCGCCGAACGAACCGTTTTAGCACGTGAAATGAACCGAATGAGCGCGCCGAACAGGTCGTTTCGTAAGCCAAGACGAAGCGTTTTGTCACCCAGGGTCGAATGGCGTGACAGTCGGTGCCGGCGCAGTCAGAGTTTGAGGTGGTGCTGGATATAGTCAAGCTCTGCAGCCAGCATACTGATTAGTGGCATCTCACAACCGTGCTTCTGTGCTTCCTCTATTGGACGCCGGTAAAGATAATAAAGTTCCATCGGACGGTTGTGGTCAAGGTCAAACTTCATGCTTGAGGCAAAGTGAGGCATGACCCTTGTCATTTCTAACATTTGCTGGGCATAGCGCCTGTCGATACCTTCCGCCCCGCAGGCCTGTGCGGCGCGGATAATCTCAGCCATCATCCGCCCGATGAGGTCGGCCATTGAGCTGTTGGCAATAAGACTGCCGGCAGTCTCGGCCCTCATCGCGGCTGTCATGCCATTGAAAGGCATGTTCCAAATGGCTTTTTTCCAGCGCATACGTTCGTAATCCTCGGTCTTGGCCTTGATGCCCGAGGCTGCAAACTCGTCCATCATCAGGCCAAGCCTGGCCTTGTCCCTGCAAGAGTAACTGCCGACAAACAGCTGTCCGTTGAACATATGTGTGATGTGGCCCGGGCCGGTCTTCAGCGTGCAGATATAGGCCACACCACCCAGTAACTGTGCCTGAGGCATGGCCCTTGCAAGGTCTGCCTCCATGCCTATGCCGTTCTGGATGAGCAGCACCAGTGTGCTTGGAGCGGTGATGGGGGCCAGCATCTCCGGCAGCTGTCTGTTGGCTGTGGTCTTTAGTGCCACAATCACAACATCACAGACCGGCATGTCACGTGTGTCGCGGTACGCGTGGGGGCTGTCTACGTGGTAGTTGCCATCGCAGGAGTCAACCTGCAGACCGTGCTCGCATACATAGTCATAGTCGCTGTGCAGCAGGAAATGCACCTCGCGGCCAGCTTTGGCCAGCAGTCCGCCGTAATAGCCACCGATGGCTCCTGTTCCAATAATAGCATATTTCATCTTTGTCAAATGTGAATTGTCAAAGGTTATCAGTCGTTTACAATCATCTTGCCCCCGACGTTGAGAGCGTTCAGCATGGAATGCCTGGCATCTGGGCTGAGCTGCTCTACCTGTCTGAAAAGCTGTTTGATGTCATCGCGGTGCGATGCCGTTTCAAACGGACAGCTTTTCGGCTGCTTCTCATAGCCGGCCAACTCCGCGTAGGCCTTGATGTCACTCTCGTCGGTGAGGCACAGCGGGCGGATGATGGACAGTGGCATCTTCCGCATTTTCAGGCTGGCGGGCATCGTGGAGAACTGTCCCTGGTAGAACAGGTTCATAAGGGTGGTTTGCAAAAGGTCGTCAAGATGGTGGCCAAGGGCAATCTTGTTGCACCCTAACTCCTGCGCCATATTGAACAGCACTTTGCGCCGGTGCCATGAACAGAGAAAGCAGACAGGCTTTTTGGTCGGTATCGTGCTGTCAAACGCTGTTGTGGCCACGTGCAGGGAAACGCCTTGCTGCTGCGCGAAACGCTCTAAGTAGGACGTGTCACTCTCATAGCTCACATTTTCCATTCTGACGTGCAGGGCTTCCACCTTGAACTGCGGGCGGTGGATGCGAGACTGTTCTGCCAGCAGCTCCAGAAGCAGCAGGGAGTCCTTGCCGCCCGAGAGCCCCACAAGGATATGGTCGCCATCTGACAGCAGGCCATACATGGACGTGGCTTGATGGAACCGCTTGCGCAGGCGGCTCTTCAGCCGGATGAGTTTTGCCTGTTCGGAACTGGTCATCTCATGAAGACAAGGTAAACGGCACAGATGATAAGGAAGAAAGCCAGAATGTGGTTCCAGTGGAGGGTCTGCCCCTGGAAGAGAATGTTGGCGATGATGGCGAACACCCCAAGGCTCACGCACTCTTGGATAACCTTCAGCTGGACGAGGGAAAAGGGGCCTCCGTTGCCTTGGAAGCCGATGCGGTTGGCCGGCACCTGGCAGCAGTACTCGAAAAATGCGATTGCCCACGAAAAGGCAATGACCCCGATGAGAGGCCAGCTGGCTGACACTCCTGTTTGCTGGAGCTTGAGGTGGCCATACCATGCCAAGGTCATGAAAATGTTGCTCAGAATGAGCAGCAGGATGGTGTAAAGTCCGTTCATAATGCAGGGTCTGTCTGTAAATGTGGCGCAAAGTTACTGAAAAAAGCAGGAAAAACCGACAGAAACCAGAACAATGTGGCGTAACCGAGGGGTAAGGTGGCAGTGTGTGAGGGGGAGCGGCAAATAATAGAGATGGTAGCTCCGTTAAAAAATCTTTTCTTTTCCGCTCTATTCTGCACTCGGTTTTGCATTATATACTTTTTTTATTACTTTTGGTGCAAAATTATGAATACCGAGCAATTGAAAAAAATATACATATCCATATTTGCCTTTGCCGCATTGGCCATTTTGCCGGCCGAAGCGCAAAAAATCACGCTGGGCAACTGCGTCACTCGTGACAAGGGAAACTACAGCGGTGAAATGGTGGCCGGCAAACCACAGGGCAAGGGAAAAACAATGTACGAGAACGGCAACAGCTATGAGGGCGAGTATGTCAAGGGCAAGCGGCAAGGCTATGGCGTTTATACATTTTATGACGGAGAGAAATATGAAGGCCAGTGGTTTCAAGACCAGCAGCACGGGCAGGGCACATACTATTTTGCCAATAACAACAAGTATGTCGGGCTGTGGTTCCGCGACTACCAGCAAGGGCATGGCGTGATGTACTACTATAACGGTGACCGGTATGACGGTGACTGGAAGCAAGACCACCGCAACGGCAAGGGCGTATACACTTTTGTCAGTGGCGCCTATTACAAGGGTGAGTGGCTCAATGACAATAAAAACGGCAAGGGAACATTCGACTGGGGCGACGGGTCGAAGTATGAGGGCCAGTGGGCCAACAACCAGCGGTCGGGTACCGGCACATTCTATTATGCCGATGGTGATGTTTACACAGGAGAGTGGAGGAATGACATCCAGAACGGGCGCGGTATCTACAAGTTCAAAAACGGAGACGTTTACGAGGGTGACTATGTGGATGGCGAACGGACCGGGGCGGGCGTGTTCCGCTTTGCCAATGGTGACAAGTACACCGGACAGTTCCGCGACGGCTCAAAGGCGGGCACGGGGACAATAGTGTGGAAAGGTGGAAGCACCTACACCGGCGAGTGGAAAGACGACAAGCCCAACGGAACCGGTAAGTTGCTGCTGAAAAACGGAGACGTGTTTGAAGGGCAGTTTAAGAACGGAAAGATAGAAGGCCAGGGCATAGCCCGCTATGCTGACGGGTGGAAGTTCAAAGGGATGTTCAAGGACGGGCGGCGTAACGGCCCCGCCATTGAGGAAGACAAGGATGGCAAGCGATTTGAAGGCACCTATGTCAATGACCGCCGCGACGGGCGCTTCGTGGAGAAAGACCGCAATGGAAACATCGTGGCGACGGGCACTTATGTCCGCGGACAGCGGCGCGAGGACAAAAGATAAAGCATACGCATATAACCTCAAAATACAATTATTATGGTAATAGACACACTTGACAAGTTGAACAGTTACGCTTCGCTGAACCCGCTGTTTGGCGACGTGGCTGAATTTTTAAAGTCACATGACTTGAACGTGCTTGACTGTGGCAAATATCCCATAAAGGGTGACGAACTGTTTCTGAACCTGACCATGGCCAAGGGAAAGACCCCCGGCGAGGCTGTGTTGGAGACCCACCGCCGTATGATTGACATCCAAATACCTGTGTCTGCACCAGAGACTTATGGCTACACTCCGCTGTGCCATCTGCCCGAAGGCGGATATGACGAGGAAAAGGACATTGCCAAACTGCCCGGAGTTGCGGCCGACAGCTATGTGACCTGCCAGCCCGGCATGTTTGCCATCTTCTTTCCGCAGGATGGTCATGCCCCCTGCATTGCCAAGGAGCGTGAAATCAAGAAAGCCATCTTCAAGGTAAAAGCACGCTGATGGCAGTGAGCGAATTGTTTGACCGTTTGACCCGAGGATTATGGATAAGAAAGCAAAGAGCGTTGCCGGTGAATCTGAGGCAAGGCGTAAGAAGCCGCAGGAAGCGCAACATGTCGGTCTTGTGAGGAACGACAGCTGGCTTGAGCCTTTTGAGACAGCCATTGTCGGAAGGCACGAGCACGCCATTTGGAAACGGAACCAGCTCACCCGGAATGGCAAGGTGTCGCTGTCGCAGTTTGCAAGCGGACACTTGTATTTCGGCTTGCACAAGCTGAAAAGGGGCTGGGTGTTCCGCGAGTGGGCGCCAAATGCCACGGAAATCTACCTCATTGGTGATTTCAATGGATGGAATGAGAGCCCGAAATACAAGCTGAAGCGTATTGAGGGCACGGGAAACTGGGAACTCAAGCTCAGTGAAAAGGCCATGAAGCACGGCGACCTTTACAAAATGAAGGTGAAGTGGAATGGCGGTGAGGGAGAACGCATCCCGGCATGGTGCCAGCGCGTGGTGCAGGATGAAACAACAAAGGTGTTCTCGGCCCAGGTGTGGAACCCGGAGAAGCCATATATTTTCAGGAAGAAGAAATTCAAGCCCAACAAGTCCCCGTTGCTCATCTATGAGTGCCACGTGGGAATGTCGCAGGATGCCGAGAAGGTAGGCACGTACAAGGAGTTTACCGAGAATGTGCTTCCAAGGGTGATTGCCGATGGCTACAACTGTATCCAGGTGATGGCCATTCAAGAGCATCCCTACTATGGCTCGTTTGGCTACCATGTGAGTTCTTTCTTCGCCCCGTCAAGCCGCTTTGGCACACCTGAGGAACTGAAAGAGCTCATTGACACGGCCCACCGCCATGGCATTGCGGTCATCATGGACATCGTACACTCGCACGCCGTGAAAAATGAAGTGGAGGGACTGGGCAATCTGGCCGGTGACCCCAACCAGTTTTTCTATCCGGGCGAACGCCATGAGCACCCCGCATGGGACAGTCTCTGCTTTGATTATGGCAAGGACGAGGTGGTGCATTTCCTGTTGTCCAACTGCCGCTACTGGCTTGAGGAATACCATTTTGACGGATTCCGCTTTGACGGCGTGACGTCCATGCTCTATTACAGCCACGGTCTTGGAGAGGCTTTCTGCGGTTATTCCGACTATTTTAATGGCCATGAGGACGACAATGCCATCTGCTATCTGACACTGGCCAACTTGCTGATACATGAGGTTAACCCCTCGGCTATCACAATAGCCGAGGAGGTGAGCGGAATGCCGGGGCTGGCGGCTAAGTTTGAGGATGGCGGCTATGGCTTTGACTATCGTATGGCCATGAACATTCCTGACTATTGGATAAAGACCATCAAGGAACTGCGTGACGAGGACTGGAAACCCAGCTCCATCTTCTGGGAGGTGACAAACAGAAGGCCCGATGAGAAGACCATCTCTTACTGTGAGTGTCATGACCAGGCGCTGGTGGGTGACAAGACCTTGATATTCCGCCTGGTAGACGCAGACATGTACTGGCATTTCAAGAAAGGTGACGAGAACGACACCGTGCACCGCGGCGTAGCCCTGCACAAGATGATACGGCTTGTTACAGCAGCGGCGATCAATGGCGGCTACCTGAACTTTATGGGCAATGAGTTTGGCCACCCGGAGTGGATAGACTTCCCGCGCGAGGGCAATGGGTGGAGCTATAAGTATGCCCGGAGGCAGTGGCATCTGGCTGATGACCCCGAGCTGGACTATCAGTATTTGGGCGATTTTGACAAGGCTATGCTCCGGGTCATTACCAGTGTGCGCAATTTCCAGAACAGGCCGGTGCAGGAGATATGGCACA
This sequence comes from uncultured Prevotella sp., assembly GCA_937895845.1. GTDB lineage: Bacteria > Bacteroidota > Bacteroidia > Bacteroidales > Bacteroidaceae > Prevotella. Next base: position 31,999 of record CALBLK010000011.1, read on the forward strand.
ATGACGGCGACCAGGTTCTGGCTTTCAGCCGGGGCGATTTGGTGTTTGTCTTCAATTTCAACCCGACACATTCGTTTGCCGACTATGGTTTCTTGGTTCCGACAGGGTCGTATGACGTGGTGCTGAACACCGACGCAAAGGAATTTGGCGGCAACGGACTGGCTGACGACTCCATGACACACCTGACCAATTTCGACCCCCTGTATGTCAAAGACCACAAGGAGTGGCTCAAACTGTACATTCCGGCACGGTCGGCTGTGGTCTTAAAGAAGAATTAAATCACACGAATGACGAACAAACTAATGGCTGCGAATGGCTCCACCGTTGTAAAAGCGGTGTGTGCCATCGCTTTTTGTATGTTCTGCTTTGCCTGGTTGTTCTTTTTTCAGGCAGACCTGCTAACGGTGGCTCAGCATGAACTGAGCCATGGGGTGACGCACTACAACGGTACGGTGGGTGCCATCGTGATAACCGCAGTCCTTTTGCTTTTGCAAAGGTGGGTGCAACTGTGCTTCAGGAAGGTTGCTGCGGGCTATGCGCTCTCTTTCTTCCCCTCGCTGCTGGCGCTCGCCCTGCTTACTGACTACCATCCTGGAGGCGGTGGGCAGACTTATCTTGCCGTGTGGTCGTGGCTGGCACCCTTGCTGCTTGCCGTGTGGGGAGGGCTTTTGGCTGTGCTGAGGAACATGGGAACATCAAATGCTGCGGTCGATGGCTATAGCATTGGCAGACAGCTGTGGAGCAACTTGCTGTTGCTGTGCCTGCTGTTCCTCTTTGTAGCTCTGGCAGCCAATGGCAATGACGTGACGCACTACCGGGCCCGGATGGAAACACTGATGGCCAGCCGTGATTTTGAAAAGGCTCTGACGGTGGGCGAGCGGTCTGCCGCCACTGACCAGCATCTGACGATGCTCCGCGCTTATGCACTCTCGCGCCGGGGAGAGATGGGCGAGATGCTGTTCCGCTATCCCGTCAAGGGAACATCGTCAACGCTTCTTCCTGCTGAAGGCGGAGGCCAACTGCTGCTTTATCCTGCTGACAGCGTGTGGCGCCATCTCGGCGCCCGACCGTTGGGCAAAATGAACACAAAGACTTACCTCAAGGCCCTGGAAGCGTGCGGGCGTGCCACACGTGCAGTGGCTGACTACCGCCTGTGCGGCTGTCTGGTTGACAAAGACCTTGACACGTTTGTCAAACTGCTTCCCAGATACTACACCGTCAATGACAGTTTGCCCAGGCATTACCGTGAGGCTCTGGTACTCTACACCCATCAGCGTGCCCATCCAGCACTGGTCTACCATGACAGCGTGATGGACACAGACTTTGCCGATTTCCAAAAGTTGGAGGATTCCTACCCTGAAGGCAATGCGCGCAAGCTGGCTGTGTATGAACAGTATTTTGGAACCTATTGGTGGTATTATCTTTATGAATGAACTCTCACTTAGCCAGCAGGCGGCAGTCACCTATTGTGACGGTCCGCAGTTGGTGATTGCTGGCGCGGGTTCGGGCAAGACGCGTGTCCTCACGCACAAGATAGCATTTCTATTAAGAGAGGGGATGCCTTCGTTTAATATTCTTGCCCTGACGTTTACCAACAAGGCGGCACGCGAGATGAAAGAGCGTGTTGTCAGCCTGGTCGGTAACGACGAGGCTCGCTATCTGAACATGGGCACGTTCCATTCTGTCTTTTCACGCATCCTCAGGGCTGAAAGTCAGTTGCTGGGCTACACCAGACAGTTTACCATTTACGACCAAAACGACTCTCGCTCGTTGGTGAAGGCCATCATCAAGGAAATGGGCCTTGACAAAGACAAAGCCTATACCCCTGCATCGGTGGCCGACCGTATCAGTATGGCCAAGAACCGTCTGCTGCTGCCACAGGCCTATGCAGCCAGTCTGCGCACTGTACAGGCTGATGCCGAGCGAAAACAGCCGGCAGTCAAAGACATCTATTTCCGCTATGTGGAGCGTTGCCGGAAAGCCAATGCCATGGACTTTGACGACCTGCTTGTAAACACCTATTTGCTGTTTGACACCCATGAGGATGTGAGAAAGCGTTATGTTGAACGTTTCCATTATGTACTGGTCGACGAGTATCAGGACACCAACGGGGTGCAGCAGGCTATCCTGTGGCAACTGACGCGTGAGCGTCAGCGCCTGTGTGTGGTAGGTGATGATGCCCAGAGCATTTACAGCTTCCGGGGAGCCAACATTGATAACATTCTTGAATTTACCCGGAAGTATGACCATGCCAAGCTTTTCAAACTCGAACAGAACTACCGGTCAACACGGGCTATTGTCAACGCTGCGAACGGCTTGATTAGCCACAATGTCAGGCAGATACCCAAACAGTCGTTCAGTGACAACGAGGATGGAGAACCTTTGCGACTTCATGTGACGTATAGCGACAAGGAAGAGGCCATACTGGTGAGCAGGAGGATAAGGCAGCTTTGCGAGCGGGAGTATAAGTTTGATGACATAGCCATCCTTTATCGCACAAACTCACAGAGCCGCAGTTTCGAGGAGTGTTTCCGCAAGGAAAGCATCCCCTATCATATTGTGGGAGGACTGAGTTTCTACCAGCGTAAAGAAATCAAGGATATTATCGCCTATTTCAGACTGGTGGTCAACCCGGATGACGAGGAAGCCTTTAAGCGAGTGGTCAATTATCCCACGCGAGGTATAGGGCCAACAACAGTGTCGCGCTTGATGGAGGCTGTCTCCAACTCGGGTGTGGGGCTGTGGACTGTGATGTCCAACCCGCAGGCTTATGCTGTGCAGGTAGGAACGGCGGCGCTGAAGAAGCTGGAACTGTTTAGACAGATGGTTGATGGCTGGCGTGCGCGAATTGATGAGGACGACGCTTATACGCTCGGGCGTGACATTGTGAAACAGAGCATGGTCAGCCGCGACATCTATTCGGGCAGCGACCCTGATGACCTGTCGCGGCAATCGAACCTGGAGGAGTTTATGGCTGCATTGCAGGACTTTGTCAAGACTCACCGCGAAGCTGGAGATGATGAGCGTGTTGCACTGCCTTCGTTTTTGCAAGAGGTGTCATTGCTTACAGACCAGGATACGACGGATAGTGATGATGACAGTCCAAAGGTGACCATGATGACCATTCACAGCGCCAAAGGGCTGGAATTTCCAGTCGTATTTATCGTGGGCGTGGAGGAAAACATATTCCCCTCCCCCCGGAGCTGTGACAGTGTCAGAGCACTTGAAGAGGAGCGGCGGTTGCTTTATGTGGCTATAACGCGGGCAGAACGGCTTTGCGTGCTCACGTGTGCTCAGAACCGTTTCCGCTTCGGTCGGATGGAGTACGACACTCCGTCACGCTTCTTGAGCGATTTCGCGCCGGGCACGCTCAAGGGCTTTGACTGGTCATCCGTGCAGCCAAATGCGTTCTCTCCGCAGAAAGCCATGTCTGACACTTTGCAGAATGGGCCATTATCCAACTTTCACCAGCCCGAAGCTCCTGTGCAGCAGCGTATCTCAGCCCCACATTCCTGGCGCAGGGTGCAGCAGGAACTGCGACCGAAAGACGGAGCCAGGCCCGCAGGGCAGGAGCGCAGCGAGTTGGAAGGCGCTGTTATAGAACATGAGCGTTTTGGAAGGGGTAGGGTTGTCAAGGTTGATGGTGAAGGCGAGAACACCAAGGCCAAGGTTGAGTTTGAACAGGCTGGTACTAAGCAGCTGCTGCTCAAGTTTGCCAGATTTACAGTGGTCAAGGCATAGGGAGGAAAGGTTGGTTAAAGGGTAGATTTGCTCATTCCGTATAATTTGTGTAATTTTGCATGCATGGACAACCGAAGAATAAAATTTGCAAGAATAGTGTTGGTGTTGATGTTGCTGGGGACTTTTTCGTCCGAGATGGTTGCACAGAGGCATCGTAACAGCACGAGAAGCAAAACAGACACGCTGGCATTGATGAAAAGATATGCGGATTCGCTGGCCATTTATCAGTACAGGTCAGATTCTGTCTTTTCGGATCTGGCGCAGTCGGGAACGGCCCTCTCGCAAGAAAGAGATGGGCGATTGTACCGTCTCTTCCTTCCGCTGACCTTTTATCATAACCCGGTGACCGAACTGTTGGCCATCCGCCAGAAACGTTCTGACAGCGTGGATGAGGTGGAGAGTGAGGTGGACAATGCCTTGATGAATATCTACCTGCACCGACCCGACTTGGTGCAGAATGACGAGTCTCATCTGAAAAAGGCGGGGTCTGTGCGGAAAGACATTGAGATGAAAGTGAGGCAAAACGTGGAACTTGCCGACAAAGCCGCTCCTGTGGCAGACGAACTGTTGCCTGTTGAAACAGAATTGGTAATCAGAAAACCCAACTTCTGGACATTTTCAGGAGACAACGCCCTGCAGTTCTTGCAGAACTACGTGTCGGACAACTGGTACAAGGGCGGTGAAAGCAGCTACTCTATGGTGGCGAGCCTGACACTGAATGCCAATTATAACAACAAGCAGAGGCTGAAAGTTGACAACAGGCTGGAGCTCAAGTTGGGATTCCAGAACTCAAGGGGGGACACATTACACCGTTTCAAGGCTAACAACGACTTGATTCGCTATACAGGAAAGGTGGGGCTTCAAGCTGCCAAGCATTGGTATTACTCGTTGCAATTGCTCGCATATACCCAGTTTACCCAGGGCTTGAGGAGCAATGACTCCAAGGTTTACTCGGACTTTATGTCACCTTTTAACCTCAACCTCGGTCTGGGTATGGACTACGCACTGAGCACATCGAACAGGCGCCTGACGGGGAATGTCAATCTGTCGTTGCTGTCTTTCAATTTCAAATATGTTGACCGTTCTGACTTGGCAGCGCGAAATGGCATTGCCGGTGGCCGGCATCACACGCTGGAGGAGTTTGGTTCGCAGATAACGTCCAATATAGTTTGGAAAATATCGAACCAGGTTTCATGGAAATCGCGTTTCTATATGTACACGACCTACAAGAAGGTGCTGATGGAATGGGAGAACACCATCTCGTTGGCGGTCAGCCGGTTTATTTCAGCTAATATCTTCCTCTATCCGCGTTTTGACGATTCCAGAAAGTCGGATGACAAACTGCATTACTTGCAGTTTAATGAATACAGCTCGTTGGGATTCTCTTATTCTTTTTGATTGTGCTGGCACATTCGCTTGAGTCCTTCTTTTGCCTTTCCCCCTCACTTGTTGTGTCTGGTATGGATGAAATTCTTGTTGTTCCGGTCTAACCGGTGAAGGCTTGTCAGCATTTTCCATACCAAGTGGGGCAGGATGAAGATATGACTCCGCACAGCCTTGCTGCGTAGTTGGGACGGAATGGCAATGACAAGTGAAACGAGTAAGATTAAAAACAATATCCACCATTTTGCACTCCACACGGGAACAAACAACAGGGTGGCAACAGCCAGAAACAGGGTGCCGACCAAAAGAATGCTCCGGGGAATGAGAGCCTGTTGCAGTGTCTTGTCTATCAGGTTGATGTTGCCCGACCTGATGGCTCTGGGTAGCTGTGGCAGCAGACTTAGAAGACTTTGCAACTGGGCTGACATCCATCTAAGGCGCTGCTGCTGGAAATTGTCTTGATTGCTGACTTTCTCATCGTACACGGGAATATGCGCCGCATATTTGATAAAGATTTTCTGCTGGAGCAGAAGATTTTCTAACTCACGGTCTTCGCCAGCTGTGCTCAGCTTGTCTGCATGCTCGCTGAACCACCGGGCGTCAAAACACATTCCTGACCCTATCAGTGCCGAAGACAGGCCGATGTAATTGTGGGCCTTGCGGAAGACAGTGTTGTTTATCTCTTCGCTTATACCGTCAAGGACGGCTATGTTGCTGTCGCTGTTCTTGGCGCACCTGTGACATTGAATGGCTTTGTAGCCTTTCTGACAAACATGGTTCAGCAGGGTAAGAAAGTCTCTGCTGACGACATTGTCAGCGTCAAGGATGACAATCTGGTCGAACCGTGTGGTATCTATCTTGCTGACTGCATACTGCAATGCCTTGGCTTTTGTGCTTGTACCCTGCTTAAAAGTTGGTGTGAGCAGTTGCAGTGGCCGAAGGCGGAGCTTGGCATTGGTAGCTTCTGACATATGGTCGGAGATGACAGCCAACTGGTAAAGTTCCTTGGGGTAGTCCTGTCCAAGAAAGGTGTCGGCTGAGCTAATAATGACTCGGTCTTCCTTATAGGCAGGCATCAGGATGAGAAACCTGCTGGAGGGGGTGGGGCTGACCATCGCATCATCGTCCGGCGTGCGCTTGTGAAGAAGACATACCATAGCGAAGACGAACACGTAGGCGGTTGAATAAGCCATCGGCAACCAGAGGGTGATGTCTATGATGTGCAGGACTTGCCAAAGCATCTCAGTCAATTGTTTTTGTTTATGAACTTTTTCTTCCTTCTGGCTATATGCAGTATGTTGAAGATGGAGGAAATGAGAATAAATGGAGCTTTGAGGAATGACTTGTCCCATTGCTTGTCAACGAGATAGTCGGGCGTAGCCATCGCAAAGACAAAGATGATGAAGGCGAACATGGCCCACCACTTTACCGCAAGCGTAAAGTAAATGAAAGGTAACACCATGCTCATCGTGATAATGATGGCCATCATCACTGTGCGGGGCACCAGCATCCATTGGATGATTTTGTCCACTAAGTCGTATTTCTTGTTAATAAGAGCAACAGGAAGATACTTGATGCTTGACAGTGTCATGTGAAACTGTGTGGAGGCCCAGCGGCCACGCTGCCTGTTAAAGTCATCCGTCTTCCGGGTCTTTTCGTCATAAACCAATATGTTGTCAAAGTAGTCAACAAAAATTCGCTGGCGCATGAGCAAGGCCTCCAATTCCTTGTCCTCCCATGCAGTGTCGACTTTGACGATGTTCTGTTTGAACCAATTGAAGTCAAAGGCCATCCCCGAGCCTGAGATGGCCGATGAAAAGCCCAGTGTGACATGCCCGCGGCGGAAGATGGAGTTGTTTATCTCCTCAAAGATGGCGTCAAGGTTGGCTGCTGCTGTGTCACGGTTCTTGGACACGCGGTGAACCTGTATGGCCTTTGTGCCAGCTGCTTCGTAGGCATCATTTACCTCTTCCAGAAACTCTGGTAGCACGATGTTGTCTGCATCAAGAATAACGGCAATATCATATATTTTAAACTGTGGCAGATTGTTGATGGCATATTGAAGAGACCTGGCTTTGGTGCTGTTGCTGAAATTTGGGGTGAGCAGTGTGACGGGGAACTGTGCCAGCTGGAAATTGGTAATCTCTTGTTGGTGGTCGGAGATAACCGTAACGTCAAACAGACGCTGTGGGTAGGTCTGCCCGAGTATGGCCTTGACTGTCGGGATAATGGTATGGTCACGCTTGTAGGATGGTATGAGAACAATAAACCTGTTCTTGCGCTTGGCTTGCGGAAGGGTGGCGTGGCGGCTGAATAGTGAGGCCACAGTGAACACTGTCATGTACGCAGCAGTAAGGGCCACAACGACAAACAGTACAGTGTCAATGGTATATATGATAATCCAAAAATTCATAGTTTGTCTTTTGTAATCTTGAATATGAAATGTAGCAGTCCTCTTAATACAGACCGCGCATTGTCAAAACGTTTTCTGCGTAATTGGCGCAGAATGTTGACAGGAATGGCCACTGCTATTTGGTATCCGATTGACAGCGCAACCGTGTGTGCTGGTAGGTTGCGACAGGCGAAGAGAAGGCGGCTTCTCGTGGAATAGTAATTTTTCAACGGACTGTCCATGCCAGTGCTCTGACTCTCTTTGTGAAAGACGACACAGTCGGGTTCATACCATAACTTGTAACCAGCCTCGCGAAGGCGGACGGACCAGTCAAGTTCCTCGTAATAGAGGAAATAGCAAACGGGCATGTTTCCTGCCTTGTCTATGGCTGAACGCTTGACTAACATAGCAGCTCCATGCAGATAAGGGGTAGGGTGCGCTTTATCATACTGGCCATGGTCTTGCTCGCCAAAGCCAATGGCCATGTTCCTTAGCGTGATGGGTGACAGTTGGGTGTAGCCTGCATACTGCAAGTGGCGGTCGCCCAAGGAAAAACGTATCTTCGGACTCACACCTCCTATCTTTTCCGAGCTTTCCAGCCGCCCGACAAGTGCCTCGAAATTGATGCGGCTGATGGTGGTGTCATTGTTAATGAAGAGAAGATATTTGCCTCTGGCTGACTTGATGCCGAGGTTGTTGCCCCCAGCGAAACCAAGGTTCTGCTGGCTCCTTATGACCTTTATCCACGGGTATCGCTGCGCAAGAATAGCAGCCTCGTTGTTGCGTGATGCGTTGTCGACAACAATTACTTCCGTCCTGTATGGATTGCTGCACGGAATGGAGTTTATCAATGAGCAAGTGTCATCTAACCCATTATAGTTGACCGTTATGATGGATATGTCAATGTTTCGGTACACGCTTTTTCTCCTCTCTCAGCCTTTTCCTCTCCTCCTGCAAGGCATAACGTTTGTTTTCTTCTTCTGTATAGGCTTGCTCTATTGATGGAAGTAGAAAGACCAGAGACAGCCCTCCGTAAAATAGCAGGACATTGGGAAACTGCATCAGTATCTGATTGCCGTATCCGCCTAACTGGATGGCTGTGAATGCAGAGCACAGCGCTCCACCGATGCCTCGCAGAGAGTTGTTCTTGAGCTGGAAGAACACAATCCAGCAGGCTCCCAAGAGCATGATGCAGGTTATGATGACAAAAACTGTAATGCCAACTGTGCCAGTGTGTACCCAGATAAACACATATTCTGAGTCTGGAGGTATGGTTGACAGCTTTCTGAACTTGTTGTTGGCGGGCACGTTCTCATAGCCAATGCCGATGCCAATGCCGAAAGGCGCGTCGACGATATATTTCTTGATTGCGGTTTTGTTGATGTCGCGTACGCCGGCTGATGCATCATTCTTGTTGAATGCAGAGCGCATTCGGCGTATCATAGAGTTCCCGTTCCCTATTGTTGTAAAAGCCAGCATAAATACCAGTAAGCCGAATACAACAGCCAGTGGAACGGCAATTTTGAAAGATTTGGAGAGCACAATATAAACCATGAACCCTGCAATCATGCAGAAAATGGCTGTTCGGGTCCCCGATGAGAACATGGCCCATGTACAGGCGACACCGGCAAGTAAAAAGAAAATCTTGTCCTTGCGGATGCGTGAGGTAAGCCCAACAACATAGAAACATACAGCACTTGCTGCCATGTTGCAGCCAAAGTTGGCCGCATCGCTGAATACGGAGAAGTAGCGCACAACGCCGTTGACCATGTGGGTGCGTGCAGCATAAACAAGAAATGCTTTTTCTGCAGATGTGAAGCCGAGGTTCTTTTGTTTCCAAGCCCACAAGGCTGCAAAGATAGACAAACAGGCCCAAGCAAAAACAAACTGTCTGATTTTCCGTGGGTTTGATATATATATGGTGCAAACCAAGAAAGCATACATCAACTGGAACGCCATCAGGCGCGCGCCAGTGTACCATGCGCCGATGTCAATCCCCAGGCCACAGACATCATTGAACACCTCAAGGGTGCAGAAGCCACACCATGTCAGCAAGGCAATCAGCATGACATTAAGGAATCTTGCCTCAATGAACATTTTGGCATCAATGATGGCAATAGCTAACAAGATAATCTCAAATAGCTCGTTGACGATTGATATCGGAATGGGGAGATACCCGTATCTGGAGAGAAACGTAATAAAATAGTTCAAGACAAAGAGTGTCCAAAAGGTGAACATCTTAAACCTGAATGCGACGAAGATGTAAATGACGGTGACGGGAATGGCGCAGACCATTGCCATTCCTGTCAGTCCCATAGAGTAGAAAGCGTAAAGCGCCACCAAAAACAGAAGAAAAAGCAATGCTACTCTTCCTCCGTTTTCGTTCGGTGGAATGACAAACCGCTTTGCACTTGTTTTATCGTCCATTTATTTAGCTAGCGTGGCTGTTTTCAGTAGCGGTCAGTCCAAGTTGGGAGATGCGGTAGACCAGGTTCTTGAACTTGGTATATGGGGGCAGTTGGCCAACAAATTCTTCCACTGCATATCTGCTTGCCTCCGTCAGATACATATATAGCGTGCTCTTGTTTTCCAGCTGCGCATTCAACTCATTAAGCGCTTTCTGGTCTATGTCCTTCCATGTGCGGTTGGCGCGGGTGACCAGAAGGTTAACCGTGCCCATGTTGAGAAGGGAAGAGGCTATTGAGTTGTCATTCAGATTTGGGTATTCAATGATGACAATCTCGTCTGGCATGATGTCAGGATACAAGTCTTTGATGCTGCTTGCCATGATATATTTGCTGTCTTCTGCCAGAAAATCCTCGTCATAAGTGAGGCGCCGCACTTGCAAGCCTATCGATATCCAATAGTTCTCCAACTCCTGCGCCAGATAGCTCTTGCCGTTGGCAGCGTCAGTAGACAGCAGGTTAAGTACGTTCTGCTGCCCCGTCTTGAAATGAGGGAGCAAGGCTTTGCTGAGCTGTCTGAGTGCCATGTCTGCAATGGTCTTGTTATAGCGGCGGTAGCGCAAGGTGCTGTCCTTGGGGTAACAGCCCATAACTGGCACTTTGGTTATTCGTTCCGACCGCATTCTGTCGCGCAGAGTTCTGTCAAGCAGTTCGATAATTAAGAAATAGAGTGTTGTCAGGAAGAATGTGGCCATGAATACGCCTAGCAGGATAATCAGTCTGTTTGTGGGTTGGGCATTCAGCGGGAACATTGGTGGGTTGAGTACGCGCAGTGTGGCTGTTGTCATCTGGAGGTTTCTCTGGCGCAGTCGTGCAGCGTTCAGGGCCTTCAGCATTTCCATGTAGTTTCCCTCGATAAAGCCAATGTGCCTGTCTTTCCTGTCAAGTGTGGCCCCGATGGGGGAGTAGTACAGAATCTGGTCATCCAGCCTTTTCCGCATGATGTCCTTGGCCATATTCTGTGCTTTTGTCTTCTCGAAGAGCAGCACCTGTTCCAGCCATTTGTCTATCATTGAGTTGGCTTTTACTCCTGTCTCTGTACTGTACGACCCAGCTTCAATCTCCTTGGTAAGGCTTTTCACACGCCGTGTGGCCGCTTGCAGCTGTTTCTTAGCGATGGCCAGCTCTTGCTGTGATTCGGCAGAGTTGCCTCCTCCCTCACTGCTCATCAGCTGGAGGTTGGATATTCGTGACTGAATGCGCGAGATGTCAGTCACTTGATTAGTGAAGTCCCTGTTGGCCCTGATGACTTTGGCTCTGTTGCCCAACTGTCGCTCAAGATAGTCCATCAAGGCCTTGGTCGTGGTGTAGTCCATCAGCATCTGGTTGTCAAAGTTCTGTTGCTGTGCGTCCAGAACTGTCAGCTGCTTGGTCTGTTCGCCGTAGTTGATGATACGTTTGGAAATGTTGTACTTGATGAGGTCATCCTCTGCACCTGACAGAATGCGGTAGAGTCTGGCGACCTCCCTCTCAAAGAATTTAATGACGTTGTTGGTTTCTCCGAAACGTAACTGTTGGTATTGCCTTGCAAATACATCATTGAGGATATCAAGTGTGTTGTATGCTATTCCCGCATCGTTTGCTGAGTAGCCAATGTCAATGATGTCGCTCTGGTTGATTTGCATCACTTTCAGCCTTGAAGTGATGGCGTCAATGCTGAAGTAAGGGTGGTAGTTGAGCAGGCCGAACACGTAGTTTCCCATGGTTGGCTTTTCGTAGGCCTTGAGGTTGGCGTATGTCGCCGACTCACTGTTCTTGTTGATGAGCGCCTTTACATCAGCAGGAACCGCCTGTGACAGCTCGCGGAAATGCTCGGCTGAGATGTAGTTGTTGTCTTTCATGGGATTGCCATACATCATGCAGCGTGCGAAGAGTCGCAGTGACACTTCTCTGATGGTGTTGTCTGTGGTGACCATCAGCATCAGATTGTTGATGTTGGTCTGTGAGTTTCCCCCGGCCGAACCGGTGCCGCCTTCAATATTGTAACCGGTAATCATTCCCGTATAGATGGTTGTGTTGACATCGTAAATTCTGTCCATGTTGCGCGTGAGGAACCATGCGATAACCAATGCAATGAGCGGTAGGGTGACAACATACCATCTGATGCGGTAAAGAAATCTCACTAAGTATCTGAACATATCCATTGTTTCCTGGTATTTTTGTCGTTTTTATTTGTTTCCTGCATTCTTTGAAGCCGCTTTCTCTGCCTTTTCTATGGCCTCAACCCTCTTCTGTTCCTCCACAGCCGCTTTCTTAATCCGTTTCTCCACAGCCTTGTTTTCCTTTGCAATTTGCTTCTGTGACTTTTCCACTGTGCTGTCCAACGTGATGTCTGTTGTTGAGTTGGTGATAATCGGTGTGTGTGTCAGAATCTCAAGTGTGATGATGTCTGTCGTGATTGAAGTCTGCAGGGCTTGGTATGTTTCCACGGCCCCCTGCTCGTATTCCTTGGTTTTTGCAAAAGCTTCGATTGTCATGTTGCCGTTGTGGAAATCTTCTTGGTTCAGGGCTCCTGCCCCCTGATAGATGGCTGCATTCTCGCTTGCCGTTTTCAGGGCCACAAGGTTATTGGTTATTTTCACGTAGAGCGAGGCTATTTTTAGTTTCAGCTCATCGTATGCCTGGTCTTTCTGTATCTGTGCACGGTCAACAAGCAGCCGTTTCCTCCTGACAGACGGCCCCAGGTCGAGAATGTCCTCCAGCGGAACGCTCACATTGACACCCACATTCCAGTAGTTTTGCTCGCTTCCCTGAAATTGGTAAATCATCTGGTTGTAGGTTGAGGAATTGTTTCCCCACATGTCAGTTTTGCCGTAGCTGTAGCTGGCGTGTCCTCGTACGTACGAGAAGATGTGTCTTTTCTGCTTGGCCACCTCTGCCTGAGCAATCTCCTGCTCTTTGGCATAGAGTTGAATCTCTGGGCTGGTTTTGGCGTTTTCAAACAGAACTGCAAGTGGTGGAAGGTGGAACGTGGAGAAATTGATGGTGTCTTTGTTGCTGGAATCAAAGAAACCGGCACTGATACCACTCTCGTTAAACTGAGCCTGCATGGCACTGCAAATCACGGAGGCCATTATGAGATGTACTGCTCTTTTAAAGTTATTCATGATTGTTGGATAAGTTGGGCTCTTTCATCTTTGGCACATAAGGGAATGCTTACACGTTACCTTTTTGAATAAAGGATGTGAGTGTCTTGAAAATAATCTTCATGTCAAGCGCAAAGCTATAGGTCTGTCCGTATTTGATATCCAGTTGCTTGCGCTCTTCTGCCGACATCATCCCATTTCTTCCGCGCTCGGCTACTTGCCACAATCCAGTTAGGCCGGCTGGTGCAATGAAACGGTCAATGCAGTCATCGCCTGTCAATTTCTCTGCCTCATAGAGGGGGAGCGGACGATTGCCGACAATCGTCATATCGCCTTTAAGTATGTTGAAAAGTTGTGGAAGCTCGTCAATACTGTATTTTCTGATAAAACGTCCAACCTTTGTAATGCGTGGGTCGTTCTCTATCTTGACAAAGGCATTGGCAATTTCGGCACTCTTCTGCTTGTTGTAGTCGTTTTCGGACACCACAAAATCATCTCCCACCAGCATCACCTCGTCATCGCTAATCATCATTTCCGCGTCGTCTCCAATTGCCATACTGTCGGTTGGCGAAGTGCTGCCCGCTGCCTCTGTCTGGTTGTCGTTCTTTGCTGCATATTGGTTATGGTACCTGCTCAGCTCCTTTAGTCTTTTGTCCGCATCGATGTACATGCTTCTGAACTTTAGAAAGTTAAAAACAGTGTAGTTGGTGCCCACGCGCTTTGATTTGAAAAGCACTGGTCCCTTGCTTTCCATTCGGATGGCAATGGCTGTGATGATGAAGACGGGGGAAAGCACAATGATACCCAGTGCTGAGAAAACAATGTCGAAAAGACGTTTCCAAAGCGGAATCTGAAATTTGAGAATCTTGTGCTTTGGCGTGGCCTTGTCAAATAGAATGTCTTCCCGCTCGCTGATAAACTGGGCTTTCTTGTTCAGCTCGGCAACCGAAGCGTTGTCGCCCAGGGTGTCGTTAATACCGCATTTTTGGAAATATTTCCTGTCTCTGTCCGACAGGCTTCCTGTCAGCAGGATGACATAAATGTTCTGACATTTCTTCTTAAGGTAGGTCAGCGCTGTGGCGGTCTCGTTTTGCGAACCTTTTTCAACGAACATGATGTAGTGCTCTTGTCCTGTCCTGTTCGTGCAAAACGAAGCAGCATCCTTGTAGTTGCCGGTCATTCGCACCAGTTGTCCAGGGATGGATTTTAGCCTTTCTTGTGTTTTGGGATTGCTCCCTAAATAGATAACACCAATCATTGCCAGATAATCGAGAGTTAGTGGATGCGTTGCTGTTACTGGAGGATTTTCTTCACCCTAATCTTTAATTCCATGGGATTGAAAGGCTTCACAATATAGTCAATGGCTCCGATTTCCAAGAGCCTGATGCGCTCGCTTGTGCTGTCCTCACTGCTGAGCATAATGACAGGGATGTTCTTGAACAGTTCGTTCTGCTTGATCCATTCCAAAAAGTCATCTCCCCTCATCCCGGGCATTCTGATGTCCGAGATAATCAAGTCGGGGGTGTTGCCAGCCTGAAGCCATTTCACACCCTGAAGGCCGTCTGGAAGCCACTGCACGTCATAGTCACTCATTAGGTAAATGGATAAGACTTTTGCTATTGTCTCCTTGTCATCAAGTATAAGTATTTTCTTCTTCATAAACATTGTCAAGATTATGTCGTTTCGTTTGAGGTTAAAATCTTGTTAAAAAACTAGTCCAACACGTTTCATCTTGCAAAGATAAGAAAAATATTCAAACAATCAAATTTTTTCTTAAAAAATGCTGCGTTTGTAACTTTTTGCTTTTTTTTAAGGGTGGATTTTGCGTCTTGTACGTATAAATTAATGTAGCAATACAACGCTTCTATTGTGAAAAAACAACAATTTATACTGATTATGGCAAAACAATATTTATTAGGAATTGATGTTGGCAGCAGTTCTGTCAAGGCTTCGCTCGTAGATGTGGAGTGTGGAAAGTGTGTGGCTTCTGCCTTTTTCCCTGAGACCGAGGCGCCCATCAAGGCTGTCCGTTCGGGATGGGCTGAGCAAGACCCGTGTATGTGGTGGGAAAATGCCAAGCTGTGTTTGCACAAGATTATGGGCGAGGTGCAGGCAAAAGGCGAGGACATCAAGGCCATCGGCATCTCCTATCAGATGCATGGCTTGGTTTGCGTTGACCGTCATCTGAATCCGTTGAGGCCTTCCATCATTTGGTGCGATTCACGTGCAGTTCCGTATGGCGAGCGCGCTTTTCGTGATTTGGGGCCCAGCCTGTGCCTTGAGCATCTGCTGAACTCGCCGGGTAACTTCACTGCGGCCAAGTTGGCCTGGGTCAAGGAAAACGAGCCTGAGGTGTTTGAGAATATTTACAAGGTGATGCTGCCGGGTGACTATATTGCCATGAAGCTCAGTGGCTCTCCCTGTACAACTGTAAGCGGGCTGAGCGAAGGTATGTTTTGGGATTTTAAGGAAGCGTCGGTAGCCGGTTTCCTTATGGACTATTATGGGTTCGACAGACAGATACTACCCGAAATCAAACCTACTTTCGGCTGTCAGGGCGAAGTGTCTGCCGAGGCGGCTGCTGAGACAGGGCTTGCCGAGGGCACCCCAATCACCTACCGTGCGGGTGACCAGCCCAACAATGCGTTAAGCCTTAATGTGTTCAACCCTGGGGAGATTGCGTCAACGGCAGGTACTTCTGGAGTCGTTTACGGTGTTCTTGGCCAGGTGCAGTATGACCCAAAGAGTCGTGTGAACACCTTTGCTCACGTCAATCATACTAACGAGCAGACCCGGCTGGGCGTTCTCCTTTGCATTAACGGAACAGGAATCCTCAATGCGTGGATGCGCCGCAATGTGGCTCCTGAGGGGATAGGGTATTCAGAGATGAACAGTCTGGCCGAGCAAGCCCCCATTGGCTGTGACGGAGTGTCTGTCATCCCATTTGGCAACGGCGCTGAGCGTGTGCTGGAGAACCGTGAGATAGGCTGCTCTCTGCACGGCATTAGTTTCAACAAGCATGGCAAGGCGCATTTGGTGCGCGCTGCCCAAGAAGGCATCGTGTTCAGCTTCTGCTATGGCATGGAGGTGATGCAGCAGATGGGCATGGACATCCGCAAGATTCATGCGGGGCGTGCCAATATGTTCTTAAGCCCGCTGTTCCGTGACACACTCGCAGGGGTTAGCGGTGCCACTATTGAACTTTATGATACTGATGGCAGTGTGGGAGCTGCCAGGGGGGCTGGCATTGGTGCCGGTATTTACAAGGACAACGCGGAGGCTTTCGCCGCTCTCGAGAAGCTTCTGGTCGTCGAGCCAGACGAGAGGCACCGCGCGGACTATCTGAATGCGTATGCGGTGTGGAAGGAGCGACTGAACAAGCTGTTGTAACCACGTCACTTGGCTGAAGGTCCATTGCCAGTCTTTGGGTCGTCTTCAGGGTGGGCGGAGCCTCTCGTTGGCTTTCCGTTCACCCTGTTTTTATCTGTCCGCTTGTTGGAATTTCCTTGCGAAATAAGTACCTTTGTACCATAGTATTTTAAGGGCGCGGCGATAAGCCGGCCATTCCCGCTTATTCCGAACAACCTATGACATATGAGTATCAGTTGAGAGTGCTTCCGCAGGTAGCTGCAAGTGACGGGGGTATTAGAGCTTATTTAGCCCGTGAAAAGGGCGTTGACGAACGTACAATAACGGCCGTGCGAGTGCTTAGGCGCAGTATAGACGCACGTCAGCATACGGTTTTTGTTAACTTGAGAGTTCGAGTCTATGTCAACGAGCAACCTTCAAACCCTACCTTTTCCCCTTTGGTTTACGGTAATGTGCTCGGACGCCCCAGGGTGATTGTAGTCGGTGAGGGGCCTGGTGGGCTTTTCGCCGCACTCCGCCTTGTTGAGTTGGGACTGTGTCCTGTTGTTGTTGAGCGTGGTAAGGATGTGCATCAGCGGCGGCGTGACCTGTCGATGATTACCAAGACCCAAAAGGTTGATTCAGAGAGCAACTACTGCTTTGGCGAAGGTGGGGCCGGTGCATATTCTGATGGGAAACTTTATACACGTAGTAAGAAGAGGGGGAATGTGGACCGCATACTTGGCATCTTTTGCCAGCATGGTGCATCGGCTGACATTCTCATTGATGCCCATCCGCACATAGGCACAGACAAACTGCCGCGAATTATAGAGAATATGCGCAACACCATCGTGCGAGCTGGCGGAGAGGTGCACCACCAGACCAAGATGACGCGCCTTGTCTGCCGTAACGGGCGGGTTGAGGGCATAGAGGCGGTATGCCTTGACACTGGCGGCGAGCGAGTCTTCCGAGGTCCGGTCATTTTAGCGACAGGGCACTCGGCAAGGGATGTTTACAGCCTTCTTTACGACAGCCGTGTCGCCATAGAGCCAAAGGGCATTGCCGTTGGCGTGCGCTTGGAGCACCCTGCCCAGCTTATCGACCAGATACAGTATCACAGCAGTCAGGGCCGCGGCAAGTATTTGCCAGCGGCCGAGTATGCCTTTGTGACCCAGGTCGATGGCCGTGGGGTCTACTCGTTCTGTATGTGTCCGGGAGGCTTTGTTGTGCCTGCGGCAACGGGGCCTCGCCAGCTTGTAGTGAATGGCATGAGTCCGAGCAACCGTGGTGGCCGGTGGTCTAACAGCGGGATGGTGGTCGAAACGCGCCCAGAGGATGTTGAGGGTGACAGTCCCTTGCGCATGATGCACTGGCAGGAGAGGATTGAACGCAACTGCTGGCAGCAGGGCGGAATGCGCCAGACAGCCCCTGCACAGCGCATGGCCGACTTTGTCAGCCGGCGGTTAAGCTATGACCTTCCGCGTAGCTCGTATGCGCCAGGCTTGGTGTCATCTCCGCTCCACTTTTGGTTGCCAGAGCGAATAGTTACGCGGCTTCAGCAGGGATTTCTTGCCTTTGGCCGGTCATCACACGGCTTCTTGACCAACGAAGCCACGATGATTGCTGTCGAAACGCGCACTTCGGCACCCGTGCGCATTGTGCGTGACCCACTCTCGCTTATGCATCCCACGGTAGAGGGACTTTTTCCCTGCGGCGAGGGTGCCGGCTACGCCGGAGGTATCGTATCGGCTGCCATTGACGGGGAACGCTGTGCTGAAAGTTGCAAAGAATGGATGGGAAGAATCAGCTGATTATTGCAGATGCTGCAGAAACGCCAAATGCCCCTTTCTCCTTGCGGAGTAGGGGCATTTGCTGTTTGTTTGGAATAATTTATTGTTCTTTTGTTTGCTTTAGGCCTGCACTTCGGGAATTACTGATACAACGCTCTTGTTGCGACGGCCTTTCTTGAAGTTCACCACACCGTCAACCAGTGCATAGAGTGTGTCATCCTTGCCGATACCCACATTGTTGCCGGGATTGTGCTTAGTGCCGCGCTGGCGAACGATGATGTTGCCTGCGATGACTTTCTGGCCACCCCAAATCTTGACACCAAGTCTCTGCGAAGCTGATTCGCGGCCGTTCTTAGAACTACCAACACCTTTTTTATGTGCCATTTTTACGTCCTCCTGTTTTTTTAAGCGATAACTTGTTTGATTACAATCTCTGTGAACTGGGCACGATGACCATTTTTCTTGCGATAGTCCTTTCTGCGCTTCATCTTGAAAACGATAACCTTGTCACCCTTGACAAGCGGGTTCACAACCTCACACACCACTTTGGCACCATTTACGGTAGGCGCACCAACCTCAACTGCCCCGTCTTTGTCTACGAGCAGCACTTTCTCAAATTCAACAGCCTGGCCTTCTGCCACATCTTTCATGTGGTGGACAAAGAGTTTCTTGCCCTCTTCGGCCTTAAACTGCTGACCGTTAATCTCTACGATTGCGTACATGATTAAAACTTTAAACGGTTTTCCGTAAGGCGGACAAGCCACGTGCCGTCACTTTTTTGAGCCTCCACGGACTAAAAACGAGTGCAAAGTTAAGCCTTTTTTGTAAAACATTGGTCGTTCTCTCCTGTTAATCCTTGGCGTGTTAACTAATTTTAACCCGTGTTGGTCGCTAAAGTGAAGGTCACAGTTTCTTCCGATGTCTTGCTGCCGTCCGCGTCTCGCCACCGCTCGCCATGGCTTCTGCATTGCCGCCGCAAGCTGTCAGATACTAACGTCAACCCCGGGGCGAAACCTGACGACTGATTTGGGTTAAGCGGGAGTGCGTGTGCAGAATGGCTGCCCCTGGCTCGCCATACGGCCTGTTCCGTAGCGCGAAACGCACCGTTTCAGCTCGCCATACAGTCCATATTGCAACGTGAAACGCACCGTTCCGCCATGTCATCCGGCCCAAATCGTCATGACATTCTGTCAAACAGTTTTTGGGGGCTTGCTTGCGTGCTCATCTGATAAAGGTAAGTATGGCATCCTTTTGCGCGGACGCTCAGCCGTGTCTTCTGGTGGATTGGTTGGCCTCCGGTCCGGAATTTATAACTGTGTGGGCCGCCTTTTCGTATAAAACAAAAAAATAAAGCGATGACCCTCACAGGCAATCGCTTCATATCTTCAATAGGTATTAGTCTTTTAAGGTAAAAAGATTGTTTTCAGGATAACGTTTGCAAAGATATGCGTTATTTTTTATTTTGCCAAAATATTTCTTGATTTTTTTTAATTTTTGTTTGATTTTGCTGCTGTGTGGGAACACAGCGCCTTCTTGAATCGAACTGTCAGTGATGAAACCTAATTTCTGTTTGACGCTTAATGACCCATATCGACTTTGTCGGTCTCTTGGAATGGAACTGGGTGCGTTGCCATAAATTGAGCTGAAAGAAGATACTTCCGACCGAAATGTTATTTTTTTTGAAAAAGCATCAGAATGGGTGACTGTTGTAAATAATAAATAGTATTTTTGCACAAATAAAATATCTCAGTAGGTTATGGCAAAGTATAATATTCGTGAAAGTAAGCCGAAAGACGCTGTTTACAGGACACTCGTTAATCCAGACCTCATGGAGGCGATGAAAGACAGAATCTATCAGATTGTTGTAAGGGAGAAGAAATATCGAGACAAGAAATATTCGGCAAAGAAACTTGCCGCTGACCTCTATACCAACACTCGCTATGTGTCGGCTGTTGTGAATGTGAAGTTTGGAGTGAACTATTCCTCTTTTGTTAACCAGTACCGCATTAAGGAGGCCATGGAGATTCTCTCCAATCCAGCCAACGCGTCACTCAGAATGCAAGAGGTGAGTGACATGGTGGGTTTTGCTAACAGGCAGTCGTTCTATGCCAGCTTCTATCGTCTGCATCACATCACTCCGCGTGAGTATAAGTTGCAGCAGTTGCTAGGCCCCCGCCCGAAGTCTACCGATGCCGAAGAGATGCTGTGAACAGTGACACTGAGGGTATGATGGAACCATTTGACTATCTTACAGGCGAGCGTTTCGCTGATGTGCAGATGCTTCGCTACCGGCTTGACGGTTTTGAACGGTTGTCCTTGCGGCAAAGGATGTATATTTACTGCTTGGCAAAAGCCACACTTTATGGCCGCGACATCACGTTTGACCAGTTCGGGCGCTATGGCTTGAGGGTACGCAAGGTGCTGGAGGCTGTCTATACAGACCCGTCTGCAGACCGCCAGTCGGAGCACTTTAAGGCGCTTGAGGTTTATCTCAAGCGCATTTGGTTTTCCAATGGACTGTATCATCATTATGGGAGCGACAAGTTCGTGCCGGGCTTTTCTCCTGCCTACCTTCATGATGCCATGCTCGGTGTGGCCCCTGAACGGCTGCCACTGTCCGATGGACAGACGGCGGAGCAGTTGTGGAACGAGTTGGAACGGATTATCTTCGACCCCACGTTCATGCCGAGACGTGTGAACAAAGTCGACGGTGACGATTTGGTAAAGACTTCTGCGTGCAACTATTACGATGGCGTGAGTCAGCAGGAGGTTGAGGATTTCTACGCCCGGATGAAGACTGCCGGCGGCGAATGCCCGCCTTCGTATGGTCTCAATTCGAGGCTGGTAAAGCGTGACGGTCAGCTGGTCGAGCTTGTGTGGCGTGTGGGGGGACTGTATGACAAGCCGCTGCGGCAGATTGTCTGCTGGCTTGAGAAAGCGCGGAATTATTGTGAGAACAAGGGGCAGCAAAAGGTAATAGACCGGCTTGTGGCCTTCTATCGCTCTGGAAATTTGACCGACTTCGATGATTACTCTGTCGAATGGGTGAAAACGACAGAGGGTCAGGTAGATTTTATCAATGGATTCATAGAAGTCTACGGCGATCCGCTGGGGCTGAAAGCCTCATGGGAGGGAATTGTTGAATACAAGGATATAGAGGCCACCAAGCGCGCGCAGACAATTAGCCGCAATGCACAGTGGTTTGAGGATCACTCGCCTGTTGACCCAAGATTTCGGAAAAAACAGGTCAGGGGGGTGGTGGCGAACGTGGTCTGCGCGGCAATGCTGGGTGGTGACGAGTACCCCTCGACTGCTATTGGCATCAACCTGCCCAATGCGGATTGGATCAGGGCGCGCCATGGAAGCAAAAGCGTGACCATAGGCAATCTGACTGAGGCATACAGCCAGGCTGCTCGCGGAAACGGATTTGACAGGGAGTTTGTCGTTGACAAGGAAACGCTAAGAATGATTGAACGTTATGGCCAAGTGTGCGACAATATACATACTGACCTGCATGAATGTCTTGGCCATGGTAGCGGACAGCTACTGCCCGGGGTGGATTCAGATGCCTTGAAAGCGTATGGCAATACGATTGAGGAGGCGCGTGCTGACCTGTTCGGACTATATTACATTGCGGACAAGAAAATGGTCGATCTCGGACTGTTGCCAGACGATGAGGCGTGGAAAGCGCATTATTATTCCTATATGATGAACGGCTTGCTGACACAACTAGTCCGCATTGAACCGGGCCGTAACATAGAAGAGGCCCATATGCGCAATCGCTCACTGATAGCCCACTGGTGTATGGACAACGGCGATGCCATGCGGCTAAGTCTCTGCAAGGGTAAAACTTATGTTGAGATAACCGACTATGTCGCGCTCAGACAGCTTGTCGCAAGGCTGCTTTCAGAGGTGCAGCGTATAAAGAGCGAGGGCGACTTTGAGGCAGCGCGACTGTTGGTGGAACGGTACGGCATCGGTGTTGACCGTTCGCTACACGAAGAGGTTCTGGCACGGTACCGGCACCTGGGGCTGGCTCCCTATAAGGGGTTTATCAACCCCATGCTGATTCCTGTGACTGACGACAAGGGCCGTGTGACTGACATCCGGGTTGACTATAGTGAGGGTTATGCGCAGCAGATGCTGCGTTACAGCGAGGAATACGGAACGCTAATATGAATAATAATGTTCAGCAGAGCAACCGCCCGGTTGACGAGCGGCTGAGGGAAATCAAGAAGTCATTCAGATTAATGATGAATGGCGTGACAGCCCAGTCAATGCGTGACAAAGGGGCGTTTTATAAGGTTAACTGGGGTGTCCCGTTGCCCATGCTAAGGAAACTTGCAGCAGAAATTGGCCCTGATTACGACCTGTCCATAGCCCTGTGGAAAGAGAACGTGCGCGAGTGCAAATTGCTGGCCACCATGGTGATGCCGGCGGAACGGATGCAGCCTGAAGTGGTGGACATTTGGATGGAGCAGACAGAGACGCTTGAGGTTGCGGAACTTGCTGCTTTCAACCTTTACAGGCACCTGCCCTATGCGGCAGACCTTGCTTTCCGATGGATAGCGACCGACCGCGAAATTTATCAGCTCTGTGGCTTTAATGTGCTCGGGCGTTTGTTTATGGATGGCTGTGAACCTAATGAGAGAGCCGTCAACGAACTGATTGACCAGGCGCAAGCGGCTCTGCAGGGACACTCGGTGGCAGTGCGCAAGGCGGCATTGTCGTGCATGAGTCACTTTGCTGATTTGGGACTGGTGTATGAGCGCCTAGCCAAGAGTGCGCTGAAAAGGGTAGGTATTGACTTTTTATGATGGCAGAAGAGGCCCGGTCTGAATAAAATATAGTACTTTTGTAGCTAAGATATAAGATAGATAAAAGATGAATCAAGGAAAAGTTGATGTCCTGCTGGGTTTGCAGTGGGGCGATGAGGGTAAGGGAAAGGTGGTCGATGTGCTCACCCCTAACTACGATGTGGTCGCACGTTTTCAAGGTGGCCCGAACGCAGGGCACACTTTGGAGTTCGAGGGGCAGAAGTATGTGCTGAGAAGCATTCCCTCTGGGATATTTCAAGGTGGCAAGGTGAATATCATTGGCAATGGTGTGGTGTTAGCTCCAGACCTGTTCATGGAAGAGGCCAAGGCGCTTGAGGCCAGTGGCCACGAACTGAAGAGCCGGCTCCACATTTCCAAAAAAGCGCATCTGATTATGCCCACGCACCGTGTGCTTGACGCTGCCTATGAGGTTGCAAAGGGCCGGAGCAAGGTGGGCACAACAGGCAAGGGTATCGGACCGACCTATACAGACAAAGTGTCTCGTAACGGACTTCGCGTTGGAGATATCTATGAAGATTTCGAACGGAAGTATGCGGAACACAAGGCGCGCCATGAGGCCATCTTGAAGGCAATGAACTTCAGCTATGACCTTGCTGAAGTGGAAAAGAAATGGCTTGAGGGCATCGACTATCTGCGCCAGTTCCGCATAGTGGACTCAGAGTACGAAATCAATGGACTGTTGCGTGACGGCAAGAGCGTGCTTTGCGAAGGCGCGCAGGGTACCTTGCTTGATGTTGACTTTGGGTCCTATCCGTTTGTCACCTCGTCGAACACCATCTGTGCTGGTGCATGCACAGGTCTGGGTATCGGTCCCAACAGAATTGGTGATGTATTCGGC
>CALBLK010000012.1 GCA_937895845.1 uncultured Prevotella sp.
CATCGAGCTGTCTGGCATCGGTAACGCCCTCGTTGGTGGCTGTGAGCACCTTGCCGATGAGCAGGGGGAACAGCCACAAGCCGATGTTCTGAATCCAGAAAATCAAGGCATAAGCCGAGCCGATGACCTTGGCATCGACCAACTTGGGCACACTGGGCCAGAGCGAGGCGGGCACAAGTGAGAACGAGGCGCCAAGAATCAAGATGGTAAGGTAGGCGACGATAACGCCGCCCACCTGGTTGCCCTTAAATTCTGGCAGGATAAAGGCGAATGTCAGGTGGCAGGCAATGAGCAGAAGCGAACCCAAGACAAGCATGCTGGCAGCCTTGCCCTTGTGGTCGACATAGTTGCCAAGCACGGGGGTGATACCCACGGCGAGCAGGGGGAACACGGCAAAGATGGACTCGGCAGACTGGCGCATGTAGCCCATGTAGCAGTAGGACACCAGCGCAAGAACAGAGACTGTCAGCGTGACGCTCTTGGCTGCCCTGTTCTTCATGAAGTTAAACATGAAAGCCGTTGCGGCAACCACAAGCATGATGACATACTGGACGATGGTGACCGAGGTTGAAGCCCAGAACGAGCCGGCGGGCACCTCGGTGAAAGTCAGGTTGCACTGAAGCATGTTGACAGCGTATTTCTGGAACGGGAAGATGGCAGAGTAGTAGAGCACGCACAGCAGGGAGACAAGCCAGAACCCCATGGAAGTAAGTATCTGCCCGAGGTCTGAAATCTTGAATGGGTCATCCTTCTCCTCGGCCTCGCCAGTCTGAGCGTCAAGTTTCTTGTCCATGAAGAAATAGACTACAAGCATGATTAGGGCAATGCAGAGCAGCACAACGCCAAAGGCCACCGAGCGCGACACGTCGACATGGCCGCCAAGCTTGGCAAAAAACGGAGAGAAAATCATGCACGTTGCCACTCCAAGACGGGCCAGAGCCATCTCAGACCCCATGGCCAGGGCCATTTCGCGGCCCTTAAACCATTTGACGATACCGCGGCTCACCGTGATGCCGCCCATCTCGGCGCCGCATCCGAAAATCATGAAGCCAACGGCGGCCAGCTTGGCCGATGCCGGCATGCCCTCGTAGAACGGTGACACGCCAAGCTGCTCAAAAACCGGAATATGGTTCAAGTGCTCCGTGAACCACACCTCAAGGCTGCTGCCCATGAAGCTCTCGCTGATGGCATACCATTTGACAAGCGCACCGGCCAGCATCACTGCACCCGACAGCAGGGCGGTGAAACGCACACCCATCTTGTCGAGAATGATGCCGGCAAAAATAAGGAAGAAAACAAAGACATTGAGGAATGTCTCGGCGCCCTGCATGGTGCCAAAGGCATCGGAGTCCCATCCGCGCTGTGTCTGCATGAGGTCCTTGATGGGTGAAAGGATGTCCATGAAAATGTAGGCGCAAAACATGGCAAGCGCCAAAAGCAACAACGCGGTCCAGCGCAGAGCCGCAGAGTCACGTAAAGTCTTTTGAGTGTTCATTGCTTTAAAGTGGATTTCAGATTTATGATATTATATATGTAGGTGCCCAAAACGGATTTGAGCACCTACGCAGACTGTTGCACTTCTGTTTATTTCAGCCATCGGTCAAGCCAGCCAAAGAAAGTGCGCTGCCAGAGAATGCCATTCTGCGGCTTGAGCACCCAGTGGTTTTCATCGGGGAAGATGAGCAGCTCGGCAGGTATGCCCTTCATGCGGGCAGCATTGAAGGCGCCCATACCCTGGTTGTAGTTGATACGGTAGTCTTTCTCGCCATGAATGCAGAGAATGGGAGTGTCCCAGTTGTCAACAAACCTGTGAGGAGAGTTGTCGTAGGTTTTCTTGGCACGGCCGGTCATATTCTTGTTCCAAAACGCATCGTCATACTCCCAGTTGCTAAACCAAGCCTCTTCCGTATCGGTGTACATTGACTCAAGATTGAAGGCGCCGTCGTGGGCGATAAAGCACTTGAACCGCTTGTTGTGGTGACCGGCCAGATAGTAGACGCTGAAGCCTCCGAAGCTGGCGCCCACCGCGCCAAGGCGCTCCCTGTCGACAAAGGGCAGGTTCTCGGCCGCATCATCAATGGCCGAGAGATAGTCAGCCATGCACTGCCCGGTCCAGTCGCCGCTCACCTGCTCGTTCCACGCGCTGCCAAATCCAGGCAGCCCGCGACGGTTTGGAGCCACAACAACATAGCCATGCGCCGCCATAATCTGGAAATTCCAGCGGTAGCTCCAGAACTGGCTGACCGGACTTTGCGGCCCGCCCTCGCAGAAGAGCAAGGTGGGGTACTTCTTATTCGGGTCGAAGTCGCTCGGCAGAATGATCCAGGTAAGCATGTCCTTGCCGTCGGTTGTCTTTACCCAACGCTGCTGCACCTTGCCCAGCGAGAGCTGGTCAAGCAGGTGCTTGTTCTCGCGGGTAACCTGTTCAACCTTGGTCTTCTTGACACTCTTCCCCGGCGTGACAACAAAAATGTCCGTTGGTGCCGACAGGCTCTGGCGCATAGCCACCAGCTTGCCGGTGTTGCCCAGCGGGGCGACCGACACGAAGTCGGCCCAGTCGTCGGTCAGCTGCCTCACCTCTCCCTTGAGGTTGGTCTGGTACATATTGACACAGCCATGCCACACCCCGATAAACGAGAGGGTCTTGCTGTCCTTTCCCCAGCAGAAGGCGTCGACGTTAGAGTCAAATGTCTCCGTCACATAGACTTTCTCGCCTGTTGCCATATTGTACACACACAGTCTGTTGCGGTCGGCCTCATAGCCGTTGCGCGCCATACTCTGCCAGGCCAGATACTTTCCATCGGGTGAGAACTGCGGGTTCTGGTCGTAACCGGGATTGTTCTTCAGGTTGTCTGGCGCGTTCACCGCCTGGTCTTTCATCGTGTGTGTGGGGTCGGACACAGGTTCCTTGTAGTCTGCAGGCTTGCAGAGATTCCTTGTCTTGCGCGCGCCAACATCAAATAAATAGATGTCAGCATCTGTTGAGATAGCGTATTGCGTACCCGTTTTCTTCCTGCATGTGTAAGCAATCTGTTTCGAATCGGCGCTCCACGCCAGTTGCTCCATACCGCCGAAAGGCTCCATCGGGCACTCGTAAGGCTCCCCGGCAAGGATGTCCGTTCCGTTGCCCACTGTGTTTCCGCTGACCTCTGCCACAAAGGGGTGCTGGATTGTCTCAACGTAATGGTCCCAGTGGCGGTACATCAGGTCGGTGACCAACCGTCCGCTTGCCAAAGGAAGGTCATCGGGGTTCTTCTTGATGATGTCATTGAAAGGTATCGACTTCAGGAGAATCACTTTCTTTCCATCGGGTGAGAACTTGAACCCCTCCACCTTTCCGCCGGTGTGCGACAGTTGCACGCGCCCTGTCCCATCGCTATTCACAGCCCAGATGTCGCCACCTTTCAGAAAAGCCAGCCGCTTTCCGCCGTCAATCCAGCAGGGGTCAGTCTCGCTGGCTGCATCCGTGGTGAGCAGCACGTCGTTGGCTCCGCCCGCATCCATCACATGAATCACCTGGTGGCTTTTGTTCGCCTTTACACTGTAATACCCCACCTGGTAGGCTATCTTCCTGCCGTCGGGGGAGGCGTCAGCAGCGCCTATACGCCCCATGGCCCAGAGAGCCTCTGGGGACATATACCTGCTGGACAACTGAATGCGAGCTTTCTGAATGTTCATCTCTTTCTGGGCACCGGCCTGTTGGGCGCCGGCAAGCATGGCTGCCGCCATCACCATAGCAGCCATTCTGTTCATCGTCTTCGTGTTCATAGTTTTCCCTCCCTCTTGCGTCTTAGTTCATCAGCCTCCTTCTGCATGGCAGCCAACCTGGCAGCCAAGCCGCTCGTTTTCTTAGGATTGTTCTTGTTCTCCTTGTAGCGCGCCTCGAGAACGGCCAGCAGTTTGGCATCGTTTGTGGTCTTGCGGAGCACCCACATGATAGCGGCACTAAAGAACAGAGATATAAAGTAATAGAAGTTAAGTCCGGACGAGTAGTCGTTGAACATGAAGAAGAACATCAAGGGCATCAGATACATCATCCACTGCATCATCTTCATCTGCTCAGCCTGCGCCCCGACCATCTGGTCGCGCTGCTGCCTCATGCTCATAATGGAGTAGAGAATGTTAGCCACGCAGAACAGGATACAAGTGAGGCTGAGGTGGTCGCCAATCAGCCAGATATTCGTATTCCATTCAAGGATTGGGTCATAGGTTGAAAGGTCGTCAATCCAAAGGAAGCTCTCGCCGCGCAGCTGGATGGCATTAGGCACAAAGTTAAACATGGCAATCCAGATTGGCATCTGTATCAGCATGGGCAAGCAGCCGCTGAGCGGGCTCACGCCATATTGCGAGTAGAGCGTCATCATGGCCTGCTGCTTCTTCATTTGGTCCTCGGGCTTGTCGTATTGCTTGGTAGCCTCGTCGAGCTTGGGCTTGAGCACACGCATCTTCGCCGAGTTGAGATAGGTCTTCTTAACCAGGGGAAAGGTGATGGCCTTGAGCAGAAGCGTGATGAGAATCAGCACGACACCCATGTTCAGGCCCAAGCCCGTGAGCCAGTCGAACACATAGATGGTAAACCATCGGTTGATGATGCGGAACAGCGGCCATCCCAGATAAACGAGGTGCTGCAGTTGCAAATCTTTGCCAAAAGAACTCTCCTCCTCGACATTCTGCAACAGCCGGAAGTCATTGGGGCCAATAAACATTTCAAATTCTGACGGTTTTGCACCCGTTGGGTCAAAGGCCGTCTTCAGTTTGGCTTCATACTGTTTCAGGTAAACGTGGCGGTCAGCTCCGCCGCCCTTCTTGGGCTTTTCAAAAGGCACGCTGGTCAGCAGGCTCTTGCCACTAAAGTCATCCTTTGAAATCAGCACAGCACTGAAGAACTGGTTTTTGAAAGCCACCCAGTCAAGGCGCTCCTCAACAGGCTCGTCAATCTTCTCGGATGTTTCGCTCAGGTAATCCGTCCCTCCATCCTTCTCTTTATAGGTAAGCGTGGCGTAGCGGTTTTCAAAGAAGAAGCCCTTTTCCTGCTGGCGGCATTTCTCGCTCCACTTGACATCCATCTCGTGATAGTCAGGGGCAAACACGCCGGCCAGCCGCCGGGCGCTGACGGCAATATGCAGCATATAGTCCTTGCCAAGCGCATAGTTGATGACAAGCGAGCCTCCGTTGGAGGCCTGCGCGGTCATGGTCACTGTTGTGTCGGTTACATTTGATGGGGTAAAATAAAGGTCGGAAGTCACGATGTTCGTGCTTTTCCCAGCCAGCATAAAGTCCAGGGCCTGCTCATTGCCCTCAAACAGGGTCACGTCACGATTGCCATACCTGTCTTTGAAATTGAGGATGCACGCCTTTCTCACCACGCCACCTTTCGTGTCAAGTGTGAGCTTAAGCTTGTCGTTTTTCAGCACAACCGGCATGCTCTTGCCGTTAAGGGCTGGATAGAACAGTGCCGATGTGTCGCTTCTTGCCTCTTCAAGAACCCGTGCCTTGCGGGCAGCCTCAGCCACCTTGCGTTCGGTGTCGGCCTTCTGCCGGGCAGCATTGCTGATGGAGTCCTGGATGCGCTGCGCGTTCAGTTCTTGTTCTGATGGCTGGGTGTAGATGCTGAAGCCGATGAGCACCAGTCCCATCAGCGCAAAACCGATGATTGTGTTTTTATTCATTTCTGCTTGTTGTTGATCGCTGTTTTTATAAAGTCAAGGAACAGGGGGTGCGGGGTGAGCACCGTACTCTGATACTCAGGATGAAACTGTGTGCCAATGTACCATTTCAGTCCCGGAATCTCAACAATCTCCACCAGGTTACTCTCAGGGTTGAATCCAACACAGTCCATGCCATGACGCTCGAATTCGGCCATATAGTCGTTGTTGAACTCGTAGCGGTGGCGGTGACGTTCCTGGATGTGCTCCTTTTTATAGATGTCGAACACCCTTGATCCTTGTTTGAGCACGCACTCGTAAGCTCCAAGGCGCATGGTGCCGCCCATATCTGTGATGTTCTTCTGCTCCTCCATAATGTCAATCACATTGTGCTCGGTCTTTTCGTCCATCTCACGACTGTTTGCATCGGCATAGCCCAGCACATTGCGTGCAAACTCGATGACCATCATCTGCATGCCCAGGCAAATGCCAAAGGTAGGAATATTGTGGGTGCGGGTGTAATGGGCGGCCACAATCTTGCCTTCAATGCCACGCTGCCCGAACCCCGGGCAGATTACAATGCCGTCAAGACCGCTGAGCTGCTGGGCGACATTCTCCTCGGTGAGCTTTTCTGAGTTGACAAAAGTGAGCACCGTCTTCTTGTCGTTATAGGTTCCAGCCTGCGACAGGCTCTCGCGGATGCTCTTGTAGGCATCCTGGAGGTCATACTTGCCCACCAGCCCGATGTGTACCTCCTCCTTGGCATTGTTGCGGCGCTCCAAGAAGCTCTTCCAAGGCCCAAGCGCAGGCGTTTCGCCAACCTCCATTCCCAATTTCCTCAGAATGGCCGCGTCAAGTCCCTGCTGCTGCATATTCACAGGCACCTCGTAGATGGAAGGAAGATCCTCACTCTGTACCACACAGTCAATGTCTACATTGCAGAACGAGGCGACCTTTTTTAAAATAGGATTGCCCAAATGCTTTTCCGTGCGCAGTACAAGGATGTCTGGCTGTATGCCAACGCTCTGCAACTCCTTGACAGAGTGCTGCGTAGGCTTTGTCTTCAGTTCGCCTGCGGCCTTGAGATAGGGGACATAGGTCAAGTGGACACAAACGGCATTACGGCCCATCTCCCATTTCATTTGACGTATGGCCTCAAGAAATGGCATACTTTCAATGTCGCCAATGGTTCCGCCTATCTCTGTAATCACAAAGTCATAGTGGTGCTTCTCTCCAAGCAGTTTCACATTGCGTTTAATCTCGTTGGTAATGTGGGGAACAACCTGGATGGTTTTGCCCAAATAGTCACCGCGGCGCTCCTTGTCAATAACAGCCTTGTAGATGCGGCCCGTAGTGAGCGAGTTGGCCTTTGTGGTCTGTATTCCTGTGAAGCGTTCGTAGTGTCCCAGGTCAAGGTCTGTCTCCATGCCGTCGACAGTCACATAGCACTCGCCATGCTCGTATGGGTTCAGCGTTCCCGGGTCGATGTTGATATAGGGATCAAACTTCTGAATGGTGATGTTGTACCCCCTTGCCTGAAGCAACTTGCCTATTGAAGACGAAATGATTCCCTTTCCTAACGATGAAACCACACCGCCAGTAACGAAAATGTACTTTGTTTCTGCCACAGCTATATAAATTTATTAATACGTTCTTCCCCGTTGACAGGTGAAAAGTTCAAAAAACATACAGGTTGGACAACTGTGTGCCACCACAGCGTCCAACAAGAGTGCAAAATTACAAAAAAACTTGCAACTCACAAATATTCAAAGTTCATTCTTCGGCCAAACTTTGCGCGTGTCGGGAAAAATGTTTAATTTTGCAGCCGCTAAAATAGGTCGAAAGATGAACAAGCATGAATACAAGGCCGCACTGTTCGACTTGGATGGGGTGGTTTTTGACACTGAGCCGCAATACACCGAATTTTGGGGTAGACAGGGAAAGGAGTTCCATCCGGAGATGCCAGACTTCGCCCAACGGATAAAGGGCCAGACACTTACACAAATCTATGAAGGTTATTTTTCTGGAAAGTTGGTCTGCGTGCGCGACAGGATTACAGCGCGCCTTGACAGGTTCGAGCGACAGATGGACTTCCAATATGTCAATGGGTTTGAGGATTTTGTCCGGTCACTAAGAGCACAGGGTATCAAGACGGCTGTTGTAACGAGTTCGAACAAAAACAAGATGCGGAGTGTCTATGACAAGCACCCGGAGTTCATACACTATTTTGACGCCATCCTAACCTCGGAAGATTTCGCCTACAGCAAACCTGATCCCGACTGCTATCTGAAAGCGGCAGCCCGCTTTGGACTTGCACCGGCTGACTGCATGGTGTTCGAAGACAGTTTTAACGGTCTGCGGTCCGGATGTGCGGCCGGCATGACTGTCATTGGACTTTCAACCACCAACAGCCCCGAGGCTATCCAGCCATTATGCAGTCTGGTTGTGCCAGATTACAGACAGGAGGAATTGCTTAATATGTTCAAATAAGACGCGAATATGTATTTAGTTACAGACAAACGCAAGGTGACAACGCACCGTTTCATGGAAATGAAACAGCGTGGAGAGAAGATTTCCATGCTCACCTCTTATGACTATACAATGGCCGGCATTGTAGACAAGGCCGGTGTCGACTGCATTTTGATTGGCGACTCCGCCTCGAACGTGATGGCCGGGAACTCAACCACGCTTCCTATCACCGTTGAGCAGATGATTTACCACGCGCGGTCCGTAGTGAAGGCTGTCAGCCGCGCACTCGTTGTTTGCGACATGCCTTTTGGCAGCTATCAGGCAGGATGCGAGGATGGCGTTCACAACGCCATCAGAATCATGAAAGAGAGTGGCTGTGACGCGCTCAAGCTAGAGGGCGGAATTGAGATTATTGGCACCGTGAAACGGATTCTTGACGCAGGCATCCCTGTGATGGGGCATCTCGGCCTCACTCCGCAGAGCATCAACAAGTTTGGAACATACAGTGTGCGTGCCAAGGAGAAGGCCGAGGCTGACAAACTGCTGGCCGATGCGAGACTGCTGGCCGAAACGGGGTGCTTTGGCATTGTGCTGGAGAAAGTTCCCGCGGCTCTGGCCACACAGGTGACGGCAGAGGTTGCTGTGCCAACCATTGGCATAGGCGCAGGCAACGGCACAGATGGGCAGGTGCTGGTAGTAACCGACATGCTGGGAATGACACAGGGATTCAGTCCGCGCTTCCTTCGCCGTTATGCCGACCTTTACACCACCATGACCGACGCTATCGGCCACTATGTCGAGGATGTGAAGAACGTTGATTTCCCAGCAGCATCAGAGTCCTACTGAAGAAATGTACACACAAAACACGCCTGTCCATATCAATTTGTGGCACAAGGACTTCTGGTTGATGGCCATTGCAAACTTTTTTCTGTCAATGTCCGTCTATATGCTTCTTCCTGTCATTCCTCTGTGGCTCAAGGAAACTTTTGGCCTCTCCTCTCAATGGATTGGTACAGCGATGGCTGCCTTTGGCGCAGGAGTGTTTGCGCTAGGGGCTTTCTGCTCCTATCTCGTGCAGCGCTTCCGCCGCAATGCCGTATGTATGTGGGCCATAATAGCCATGATGCTTTCGGTCGGGTCGCTCTATTACTTCCCATTCGCACCGCTGGGCGTGGGCATAGTGTTACAGCGGCTGTTCCTTGGAGCCACTTTCGGTCTGGCACAGATGGTGTTGGCCAGCACATTGGTCATTGACACTTGCGAGTCGTTCCAACGCACAGAAGCCAACCACAGTGCCTCTTGGTTCTCGCGCTTTGCATTGGCTGCGGGGCCTTTTGCAGGTCTTCTGATATACCGTCAGTGGGGTGCAGATGCGGTGTGGGGTTCATCGTGTGCTTGCGCCCTGCTAACCATAGTGCTTATCCGCTTGGTAAACTTCCCTTTCAAGGCGCCCGAAGAGGGCGTGAGTATGTTGAGCCTTGACCGCTTTTTTCTGCCACAGGGCTTTCCCCTTTTTCTTCAGCTATTCCTAATGATGGCCGCAGTAGGCCTTTTGCTGGCACAGGCAGTCACACCACACTTCTTTCTGTTTCTGATGGTGGGTTTTTGGATCGCCCTGCTCGCACAGCATTATGTTTTCCGCAATGCAGAGATCAAGAGTGAGGCTGTCACGGCCTTACTGCTTCTTATAGCCGCCCAACTGACCACTTTATTTGCCAGCCACCAGTCGGCGGCAGACATTCTTTGTCCTGTGCTCATTGGCACAGGCATAGGAATTATCGGTTCGCGGTTCCTGCTGTTTTTCATCAAGCTAAGCAAACATTGCCAGCGTGGCACGTCGCAAAGCACCTACTCACTGGCATGGGAGAGCGGCATCGCAATTGGCTACGGCTGCTGTTTCGGACTGTTTAGCATCCACGCAAGGATGGCTGTGCTAACAAGCCTCGCACTCACAGTCATGTCTCTGGCACTTTACGTCCTTTTCACTCACAGATGGTTTCTGAAGCATAAGAACAGATAAGCGAGCAATGCGGACTTGCAGCTAATGCCATCAACTGGCAACAAGCCTCCACGCTTATTTTCTTTTGGAAGAGAAATGGATGGTCTTCATCCCTTCCGTTTTGCGCACCGTTCCCACGGCATTCTGATTGCCATTCACTTTGTAGTAAGACCTGGCCTCAGCCATCCATCCCTGGATGTTCTTGATTCGGGCCGCATCACTCGGGTGGTCGCTCAACAGCGAGTAGGAGTTACCGGTTGCGGCAGACATCCGTTTCCAGAAGTCAAGGGCAACCATGGGGTCATAGCCTGCCATGGCCGCAAAGACAATGCCTAGGTGATCGGCCTCGCTTTCCTGCTTGCGCGAGTAGGCCGCGCCACCGAGTTTGGAACCGATGCCAAAGGCAGCAGCGCCAAGCTGCTGGAGGTCTGCGCTGGCACCACTTCCAGTCAACACAGCACCAAGCAACTGGCTACCATACTGCTGGCGAACACTGTTGCTTAGCCGCTCAGCCGAGTGCCTGGCCACAGCGTGGGCTATCTCATGCCCTAGGACAATGGCAAGAGAGGCCTCGTCGCGTGTAACAGGCAGCAACCCTTCATAAACGACAATTTTTCCGCCTGGCATACAGAATGCATTGACATTCTGGTCTTGCACAAGATTAAACTCCCACTTGTACTGTGCCACCTCATTGCCAAGGCCGTTGGCATTGAGATAGCTTACCACAGCATTGGCCAATCGCTGGCCAACACGTCTAACCATAGCCGTATTGGCCGCGTTACTTGAGAGCTTGGCTGACTTCATATACTCCTGATACTGCTGGTTGCTCAGACTGAGTACCTGCTCGTCATTTACCAGCAAGTGCTGCTTACGTCCTGTAATGGGTACTGTTCCTGTTGTTCCACAGGCAGACAACAAACAAGCGGTTGCAACTGTGCAAACTATTTGGCTGAATCTTGTCATATGCATTATATTGATTATAAATAGTTTTTACCTTCAGTCACGGCACTCTAACTAACGATACGCCACTGGTGCCCCTGTCGCAGCCAGCTGTTCTCACCGCATAGATTCCCATGGGAAGAAAAGGAATGGCGACTTGCACAGACTGAGACGGGAGCGGTGACAGAACATCACTATATACACACGCACCGGACATATTGTAAATGTCAATTTTCAAGTTACCTGTCAGTTGCTGCTTAAAATACAGCTGTAACACGGTTGGGGATTTTGCCAAAACGCTCACCCTTGACGGAGCAAAGAGTTCAACACCGTTAATCGCGTCAACACCAAGCAGGGTAAGCAGTCCGCGATAGACATCTATCTCTCCATAACCATAGGCGTTGTTGGGATAGCCAAGCTGTTCTTCCGGGTGGCGTGCTGTCTTGCGGAGAATCCCTTTCACATCATCAGGAGTGAGATCAGGCTTGGCCTCCAACCACAGGGCTATGGCTCCGGCCACAACTGGAGCGGCCATCGAGGTGCCGGTGTTAGCGTTCCAGGCATATGTACGACCCTTCCACTCAAAGTGCTCAACATCCGAGCGTATGTCACTTGCAGATGGATTGTGCTCGAGATAAAAGCTACTGTATGAAGAGATGATGTTGTTACCCGGGGCAACAACATCGGGCTTGAATTGTCCGTTCCACGAGGGGCCTTGCGAAGAATAGACCGCACGCACGCCATCGTTGCGCCCGATCTGGCTGTAATCGCAATACTCGCCAAGATAGTTGACAAAACCTGTGCGGTGAATGGTAGACCCAACGGCTATCACCGCCGGGAATGCCCCCGGGGCAAGAATATTATGACTGTCTTCTGCATCATGCCACCCGCCATCCCAATCGTTGTAGAAAGCGGCAGAAAACGAGGCGCACTGGGCGGAAACAGAACCTGAAGATTCACTGAGTGCCAGAGCGAGGCGGCCCATATTCCACCAATCGTCATTGCCTTCTATTCCAACCATGTATATCCATTCTGCAGGATTGTAAGCAGAAGGATAGCATTGCACCGTAACTGCCCACCGCTGACTGGCAGAAAGGCACATGGTGTCAGCAAGGACTGAGTCTCTAAGAGAAGGGGCCAACTGCAAGGCAAGTGTGTCAGCCGCGCCCCCCTCAGCAATAAGCCTCATCACGAAGGGGGAGTCTGACTTCAGTGCGAACTGGACACTGCGGGAAGCTCCCCCAACCACATAACAGCCGGCCTCAGCCTGTCCGCACGGTTTTTCGAGATAAGTGTAACGCCCTGACTGATTACCTGCCGAAGCGACAATGATGCGCCCCGGACCGACTAAGCGTGACAAATATTCTGAATAAAGGCTGTCTTCGGTACCTGCAAGATCGTAGTACCCCTCGCTGAAAGAGATGACGCATGGCTTACCTTCACGTTCGGCATAGTCGAAAATGTATTTGAAACCAAGAGCGTCAGTGGCCGTAGTGTACTTGTAAATGTCAGTAGAATCGATTAGCGGCAAATCATCAGACACGGCATTGGCAACAATACAGATATCACTTTCAAATGCCATGCCACGATAGGGAGAGGTAAACCCACTGCCAGCGGCAATGCCCAGAGTATGAGTTCCATGGGTGGCAATCAGTCCGTCACGCGAATGTTGCAGAAGGGCAACACTTTCAAGCCCCACATAGTCACGTCCAACAGGAAGTTTGCTACCTATGGTGTCAGTATCAAGCTGGTCCCAGAATGCCCCGATACGCGACCGCGCCCCATCAGCATCACGGAAATTAGGATGGGTAAGGTCAAAACCAATATCCATCACTCCCACAACCACGCCCTTTCCCGTGAAAGGCTGCGGCAGCAACTGCCCCTCATAAACAGGCTTGGCCTGTACGATTGTTGCAGTAGTGTCCATCTGCACACGGCATGGGCAGCCAGCCTCTATCCGTGTCACAAGGTCACTTTCAGCTAGTGACCTCACACGGCTTATGGGCAAGGCCACAATACAGATGTCTTCCGAACGGTCTATCACATGGCACTGGTAGTCGCCAAGCTGACGCGCAGCATCCACATCAGACAGCCGGACAAACGCATGAAGCCATGACTGACGGTATGCACGAGTAGCTTGGGGCGATGCAGGTGTTGCTTCTGCAACTGCACGACGGACAAGTGATGACAGCTTACCTTTCCATTGGTGCTGACGTTGCTGGCCATTGGCTGGAGTTACAACAGCAATGGTCACAAGCACCGGCAATATTGCTAACAACAGTCTTTTCTTCCGCATATACTTGAAATAATGTTGCAAAAGAAACAAAAATATATGGGAATTGCAAGAAATAAAATAAAAAAGTCTGCAAGACTACCTGTTTAGGTTAGCCTTGCAGACCCATTTATGTATTGCAACCCTCGCTTCAGGGCTTACTTGCTCAAACCGCGATTTGCCAACGTGGTGTTAAGCAAAACGTTATACTTGGCAAATTGGCTCTTGGTGAGCACATAACCCATATATTTCAAGTCCTTGTTTACTGCACTTTGAACCAAAGCCTTGCGATCATCCTTGTGGGCTTCGGCAGCAATCATCATCTCGCCACAGAATGTGCGGTGAATGTCAGCCACACTCTCCATCTGGTCAAAAGTAAGACCAAGGGTCTCGCCCAGCTTGCGAATGTCGACTCTCATATCATACACATTGGCTACTTCTGCCATGTTAGCATTCTCGTTTTCTGCAAATGCAATGTTCATACTCAGCATTGCGACAACAGCTAAAAACAATCTTTTCATCTTTGTTACCCTTTCTTTTTACTTAAATTACTAAACTAACTTTTGTTATCCTTTTGTCCTTTTGACGATGCAAAGATAGTTAGTTTTCCTCTCCAGTACAAGCGTTTTTGTTTTTTGTGTGCGCAAACAGTGTGTTTTATTGACGTAAATCAAAAGGAGAACACTATTTTTATTTCGATGACAGTATGCAACAGTATTCTAAACACTGGCTATCACAAGCGACACTGTATCCATTTTTAAGCCGATAAAAAGGAAGTGCAGAG
This sequence comes from uncultured Prevotella sp., assembly GCA_937895845.1. Classification (GTDB taxonomy): domain Bacteria; phylum Bacteroidota; class Bacteroidia; order Bacteroidales; family Bacteroidaceae; genus Prevotella. Next base: position 14,109 of record CALBLK010000012.1, read on the forward strand.
ATATTTACAAATAAAACGGACGGGGAAATGCAGCAAGGATTTCCACGTCCGTTTTTACACTTTGAATGTTGCTGTCTTGACGGTCTCAATTATTGACCGATCCTCCAACAATGTCAAGCAACTCGCTTGTGATAGTTTGCTGGCGGCTCTTGTTATACTGCAACCTGAGGTCACGCAACAGCTCATCGGCATTGTCCGTTGCAGTCTGCATAGCTACCATGCGCGCGGCATGCTCGCTGGCATTGCTGTCAAGCAATGCGGTATAGAGCATCAGATGGATCAGTTTTGGAATGAGTGCCGTGAGCACTGTGCGCATATCCGGCTCAACAATAAAGTTGTCATTGAGAGGCTTGGCCTCACATTGCTGTTGCTGGTCATGCCCTTTGCCATTCCGCTTGAGATACTCCTGAGCCTCCTTGGTTACGACTGTCGTTGACAAGTCTCGCTCGTGGTCACGCTGCAATTCACTCTCCACGTCAATCGGAAGAAATGTCTTGCGCGTGAGAATCTGCGAGCCTGCGCTCTTAAAATGGTGATAAATCATTTCTACTCTGTCTAACTCGCCATGAAGGAATTTGGTTCCCAAATCACGAGCGATGTCTATGCACTTCTGAACATTGGGGTTGTCGGCTAAGTCCGTAAAGTCACCTGCAACGTCCAGTCCCTGCTTGGCCGCTTTTTCTGCCACTTTTCGCCCTATTGGATAGATGACAATATTTTCACGTCCGATGTCCGAATAGTCGTCCAGAGCCTGTTCCATCAACTTCAGCACATTGGCATTGAAGCCGCCACACAGGCTGCTGTTTGATGAAAACACCACCAAGGCAAGCTTATGGACAGGACGTTCCACTGTGAACACATTTGAGGCGTCAGCCTCCGAGGCGATGAAAGTCTTGAGGATATGTTCAAGCAAAGTCTCATATGGCAACATGTTCTCTATCATCACTTGGGCATGATGAAGCTTGGAGGATGCCACCATTTTCATGGCACTCGTAATCTTGCGCGTGCTGTTCACACTGGCGATGCGAGTTTTAATCTCTTTCAGTGACGGCATAATCGCAAAGTTTAGTAACTCTTGGCTATGTCAGCCATCACCGCCTCGATCGTTGCTGTAATGGCATCGTCAATCTTGCCGCTGCCTAATGACTCTATGACTTCGGGGTGGGCAGAGCGCATCTTTTCCAAAAAAGCGTCCTGGCACTCACGCACCTTGTCCACAGGGACCTGGTGCATCAAGCCATGAGTTCCGCAATAAAGGATGGCTACCTGCTCACCGACAGGCATCGGACTGTACTGAGGCTGTATGAGCAACTGGTTGTTCTTGCGCCCACGGTCAAGGGTCATGGCTGTAACGGCATCCATATCGCTGGAGAACTTGGAGAAGCTCTCAAGTTCGCGATACTGAGCCTGGTCAATCTTCAAGGTTCCAGCCACTTTCTTCATACTTTTGATTTGCGCTGAACCTCCAACACGAGAGACAGAGATACCAACATTGATTGCCGGACGGAAGCCCTGGTTGAAGAGGTCTGTCTCCAAGTATATCTGCCCGTCAGTGATTGAAATAACATTGGTAGGGATATAGGCAGACACGTCACCTGCCTGAGTCTCAATGATAGGCAGGGCTGTAAGCGACCCTCCTCCACGCACATGTCCTTTCATGCACTCAGGAAGGTCGTTCATGCGCTCTGCAACTTCTTGCTGTTCGTTAATCTTGGCTGCACGCTCCAACAGACGGCTGTGCAGATAGAACACATCGCCTGGATAAGCCTCGCGTCCTGACGGACGGCGCAGAATCAATGACACCTCACGGTAGGCAACCGCCTGTTTGGAAAGGTCATCATACACAGCAAGGGCAGAGAAGCCACGGTCACGGAAATATTCGCCTATGGCAGCGCCGGCAAAAGGCGCATAGTATTGCATGGCAGCAGGGTCTGCTGCCGTTGCTGCAACCACCACGGTATAAGGCAAGGCACCATGCTCCTTGAGATCCTGTACAAGTGCTGCCACTGTAGAGGCTTTCTGGCCTATGGCCACATAGATGCAGTAGACAGGCTTGCCAGCCTCGTAGAAACTCTTTTGATTGATAATTGTATCAATGGCAATAGCAGTTTTTCCTGTTTGACGGTCGCCAATGATCAGTTCGCGCTGGCCGCGGCCAATAGGAATCATTGAGTCAACAGCCTTCAGACCAGTCTGCAACGGCTCCTTTACAGGTTGACGGTAAATCACACCAGGCGCCTTACGGTCAAGTGGCATCTCGAAAGATTCGGCCAGGTCAATGGCTCCCTTGCCATCGATAGGTTCGCCAAGAGGGTTGATGACACGGCCTAACATATTGTCATTCACACGAATGCTGGCAATGCGTTTGGTACGCTTAACCACCATACCTTCCTTGATGTCAGAAGTAGTTCCAAGAAGGACACAACCCACATTGTCCTCCTCAAGATTCATAACGATGGCCATCGTGCCGTTCTCAAACTCAAGCAACTCGTTGGCTTCGGCATTGCGCAAGCCATAAATGCGAGCTACACCGTCACTCACCTGGAGAACCGTGCCAACCTCGTCAAACTGGGCGCTGTCAGCCATGCCTTGGAGCTGTTCAAGCAGCACCTGGGACACCTCACTTGGTTTTATTTTATCAGACATATTATTATTGCTTTTTATAATGGCATAGCGGAAGGCTTCGCCCTCCTTGCCTCGTTTATTTCCTTAGCTGCGAGAGAATGGACGAGAGCCGTGTCTTCACACTGGCATCCATACGATAAGTGTCATACTCAAGGATAAAGCCTCCAATGATATCGGGATTTATCTCAGTCTCAAACTCCACTGTTCCCTTGGCATGGCTTTCCACCATCAGGCGCATCTTCTGCTCCGTCACAGGCGAGACAGCCACAGCTGTGGTTAGCTTTCCACGGATAATGTTCTTCTGCTTGCGATAGAGTGTGACGTACGAATTGGCCATGAACTGAACAAGGTCCTCACGGTCTTCCCTCAGCACAAGAGCCACGAATGACTTGCCGACGGCTGAAGCCCGCGGTCCGCCAATGGCGGTTTCAAGCAGAGACTGCTTGGCTTGCTTCGAGAGCATCGGATTGTCTATGGTCTGACGCAGCTGGGGCACTTCGACATAACTTTTTGCCAGCAGCAACATCTCACCATAAACGGCATCTTCCAGCCCAGCTTCCAATGCGCCTTTTAACAGAGCCCGGGCATAACGGACCGATATTACTCCTATATCCATACGCTATTATCTCATTTTACTGTTTGGAAGAAACATCATCCAGCATGCGGTCGATGAGTTCCATCTGAGCCTTGTCGCCATTCAGGTTTTGCTTGAGCACCTTTCCGGCAATCGCTACACTGAGCGTGGCTACTTGCTGGCGGATATCGGCAATGGCAGCCTTTTTCTGCTGCTCTATCTCTGTCTTGGCATCAGACAGCAGGCGGGCACTTTCCAAGCGGGCTTTCTCCTGCGCCTTCTCTATGATAGCGTCACGAGCCTCTGAGGCCTCCTTCAATATCTGTGCCTGCTTTGCACGAGCCTCCTGCAAGATGGATTCCCCCTCCTTACTGATGTTGGACAGGCGCTCCTCAGCCTCGTGAGCCTTGCGGAGACTGGCATCAATAAAGTTCTTGCGTTCCTCCACCATACCGGTGATGACAGGGAAGCCGAACTTTGCAAGGATGGCAAAGACCACCAGAAACGCCACCATCATCCAGAAAAAGAGTCCGAAATCGGGTGTTAGTATTGATGGCAAATTGACTGACTCCATTTGCATAGATGATTATAATCAATTACATAAACACGCAAAGAGCGCAAACCACAACAGCAAACAGGGCCACGCCCTCGACGAAAGCTGCGGTAAGAATCATGTTGGTACGGATTGTACCTGCAGCCTCGGGCTGGCGAGCAATGGCATCCATTGCGTTACCGCCAATGCGCCCGATACCCAAACCTGCACCAATAGCTGCAATACCTGCACCGATACCGGCACCAAACTTAGCAAGACCTGCAGCTGCAGCTGCCTGTAAAAATAATGCTGAAATCATAATCGTTACTTTTAAAATTGGTTATACTTTTATTGTTTTCTTACTTTTATTGTCCACATGACCAAGAGCACTGCCACTGCCACCGTTCAAGCGTCATGATGCTCGGGGTGGGCCAGGCCGATGAACACAGCCGACAGCATGGTGAACACATAGGCCTGGATAAAGGCCACCAGGAACTCGAGGCAATTCATAAAGAGCATCATCACAAAGCTCAGAAGCGTAAGCCCGGTGCCAAGAACAGCATTGAGAGACCATCCGATAAAGATAATCGCAGTGAAAGAGAGTATGATGGCATGGCCTGCCATCATGTTGGCAAACAAACGAATCATCAGGGCAAAAGGCTTGGTCAGAATGCCAAACATCTCAATAACAGGCAGGATTGCCACGGGATAGGCTTTAAGAAAAGCCGGGACATCGGGCCAGAATATCTCTTTCCAATACTCTTTGTTGCCAAACAGGTTGATGGCCAACATGGTGCAGAAAGCCAGGAAAAAGGTGACATTGATATTTCCCGTCACATTGGCGCCTCCCGGAAAGACGGGGAGGAGACCCAGAAGGTTGGTGATAAGAATAAAGAAGAATGCGGTAAGCAGATAAGGGGCGTAGGGCCGATAGAGCCTCTCGCCGATGCAGTCCTTGATAAGGCCATCGTTGATGGTCATCACCAGCATTTCTACCATGCCTACGAACCCTTTCGGAACATCATTGCGCGGGTCGTGGCGCCTGTACCAGCGTGCGCACGACAGAAAGATGCCAAGCATCACCAGCACAACAATCCAAATCTGGCACACACTCTTGGTTATGCTGAGGTCCCAGGGACGTGCCACTGTGCCATCAGCAAGCCTTTCGTAAATTTTTCCGTTCTTATCCTTGTTAAAGAAAAAGCCGTCATAGTCACGCCCTTCCTCCGCAGCTTCCTCTATCCTTGTACTCATAAAGCAACGCCACTGGCCCGTGACCTCACTGCGCACTATGACAGGCAGTGGAATGCTGACATGCCTCCCTCCGATGCTAAAGAGGTGCCACTCATAGGCATCGGCCATGTGCCCCAAGACGATTTCCTTCACATCGACAGGCTCGCCGCCGCGCGCAGAGACCGGGGCTTGCAAACCCAGTACAAAGACAAGGCTCAATAGCAGGTATCTCATGTGTTTCAGTTTATACATTACTTTCGATTTCCCTTCTCAACCTTCATAAAATAGGCTGTGTCATAGATAAGCACAATGAAATAATAAATCAAGAATATCGCGACAAAGAAGAGTATGGACTGATTGCTGTCCGCTGCGAAGCAAAAGGCGAGCACGGTCACGATTCCTGCAAACATGCGGATGGCAGATGCAGACAGATAGAGCGTCGGCAGACTGCCAGGAGATGCCAAAGACACCCTTTTCCAAACGTAGCCATAGCTCAGGCAGGCTGTCAGCTGGAACACCGATGACACACATACCGGAACTGTCATCCTGCGAACATCCCCCCACACGCTGATGCACAGCAAAGACAGCAAGGTTATTCCCGCTATCAGACATATACTCTGCCGCAAATATGTGCTTGTCACCTCAGTCCGCATGATCAGCCAGCTCCACGCAAAAGTTCACATTGTTCTTTTGAACCTCGACAAAGCCCCCCGAGACAGTCACCGTGTGACTGCCGGTGGAGGTAACATACACCACATCCCCCGTTGTAAGCAAGGAGATAATGGGAGCGTGACCAGTCAGAATCTCAAACTGGCCAAGCTCTCCCGGAGCCTTGACACGCTCTACCTCACCTTCGAACTCTATTCTCTGCGGTGACACGATCTTCAATTTAAGCATATTCTTGAAATCATCATTGAGCATAAAGTTAGCACTCTCGCCCCTACGCCTTTGCGGCCTCCATCAGCACCTTGGCCTTGGCCTTGGCATCCGCAATGGTACCTACGTTGAGGAATGCCTGTTCCGGGAGGTCGTCCACCTCACCGTCAAGAATGGCATTGAAGCCCTTGATTGTGTCTTCGATGGAAACCATCACACCAGGCAGACCCGTAAACTGTTCCGCAACTGAGAACGGCTGGGAAAGGAACCGCTGGACACGGCGCGCCCTGTTCACCGTAAGTTTGTCCTCGTCAGAAAGCTCATCCATACCGAGAATGGCAATAATGTCTTGCAGTTCCTTGTAGCGTTGCAGTATCTCCTTTACACGCTGTGCGCACTCATAGTGCTCCTTGCCCACAATCAAGGGGTCAAGAATACGCGAAGTGCTTCCCAGCGGGTCTACTGCGGGATAGATGCCCAGCTCGGCTATCTTACGGCTTAGCTCAGTAGTGGCGTCAAGATGAGTGAACGTTGTTGCCGGAGCAGGGTCAGTCAGGTCATCTGCCGGCACGTAGACTGCCTGCACAGAAGTGATGCTGCCCCCTTTAGTCGAGGTGATACGCTCCTGCATCATGCCCATCTCGCTGGCCAGTGTCGGCTGGTAGCCCACAGCCGAAGGCATACGACCCAACAGGGCCGACACCTCCGAGCCGGCCTGCGTGAAACGGAAGATGTTGTCAATGAAGAAAAGTATATCGGAAGCTGTACCGTCCTTTCCTCCCCTGTCGCGAAACTCCTCTGCCACTGTCAGCCCCGAGAGAGCCACAGAGGCACGCGCGCCAGGGGGTTCGTTCATCTGGCCGTAGACCAAAGTGGCCTGGCTCTTTCTCAGCTCTTCCGGGTCAACAAGCGAAAGGTCCCACTTGCCCTCATCCATGGCCTTGCGGAACTTGTCACCATACCGCACGACGCCACTCTCTATCATCTCGCGAATGAGGTCATTTCCCTCACGCGTGCGCTCACCCACCCCGGCAAACACGGAATAGCCATTGTGGCCCTTGGCAATGTTGTTGATAAGTTCCATGATAAGCACAGTCTTTCCGACGCCGGCACCGCCAAAGAGGCCGATCTTTCCGCCTTTCATATAGGGTTCAAGCAGGTCGATTACCTTGATGCCTGTTGCAAGCATCTCCTTACGCGTTGACAGTTCGTCAAAGGCAGGAGCCTCACGGTGGATAGGGTAAGACCCTTTCATGTCAAACGGTTTCATGCCATCAATAGGCTGCCCTATAACGTTAAGCATACGCCCCTTGATCTGGTCTCCAGAGGGCATTTGGATTGGCGCGCCCAACGGCACGGCCTCTAAGCCGCGCTGCAAGCCATCGGTGTTATCCATGGCCACGCAGCGTACAGTGTCCTCACCGATGTGCTGCTGCACCTCAGCTATCAGAGTCCGCCCGTCAGGGCGGACTATCTTCAAGGCCTCATAAATCTTTGGCAGCACTTTCTCTGCATCCATTCCTTCGGTGTCAAAATAGACATCAATCACCGGACCGATAATCTGGGAAATGCGCCCAACTATTTGTGACATAAGCTTATTTATTATTTGTTTTCAGTACTGCAAAGATACATAATTATCCCCACTAAACCATTTCAGAAACAACGTTTTCCGCCCTGCAATATTGTTTTTTTAACAGTGCGTCACGTTTATGGCAACTCCTGCAAGTCGCCGTCCGCGTCCCAATCAGATACTGAGTTCGTCAAGCACCTTGATTAGTTCCATGTTCATAGGCTTGTCACTGCGGATGGCATCGCTGAAGGGCACATAGACCACCTCGTTGTTGCGAACGCCCACCATCACATTGCGCTGGCCTTGCATAATGGCCTCCACCGCCCCCATGCCGGTGCGGCTGGCCAAGATGCGGTCATGGGCAGAGGGACGCCCTCCCCGCTGCAAATGCCCGAGGATAGAGACACGCACATCAAAGTTAGGAAATTCCTTGCGGACACGGTCGGCGTAATAAAGGGCTCCGCACTTGGGACTTTCTGAGACAATCACGATGCAGCTTCTCTTTGACTTGCGGATTCCACGCTCCATGAAGCGAGCAAGCTGGTCAACATCGGTAGAGTCCTCTGGGATGATGGCGGCCTCGGCGCCACTGGCAATAGCGCTGTTTTGGGCCAGGAAACCGGCGTCGCGCCCCATCACTTCTACAAAGAATATACGCTCATGGCTCTGCGCCGTGTCCCGGATTCGGTCAACGCATTCCACAATAGTGTTCATGGTCGTGTCGTACCCAATTGTAGAGTCCGTCCCCCAAAGGTCATTGTCTATCGTGCCCGGCAGACCGATGCAGCAGACATCGAACTCCTCGGCGAAGTCACGCGCACCGGTCAGCGATCCGTTTCCTCCAATAACGACAAGCGCGTCAATCTCCTCACGCACAAGTGTCTCATAGGCTTTCTGCCTGCCCTCCTTGGTCATAAATCCCTTGCTGCGTGCGGTTCTGATAATTGTTCCACCCTGCATAATAATGCCGCTGACATTCTCCGTCGTGAAAGGCTTCACCTCACCGTTAATCAGTCCGTCATAGCCACGGTATATCGCCTTGATGTTAAATCCGTTGCAAATGCCAGCACGTGTCACGGCTCTGATGGCTGCGTTCATGCCGGGAGCGTCACCTCCCGATGTGAGCACCCCTATGGTCTTAATCTTTCCCATTTCTCTAACTCCTTTTTATTTTACATTAGAAATCTAACAAGTACTCCAAATAAAGGACACCAAACCCCAGCAGCCACCCTGCCAGAATCTTCAGTGTGCAGTTTTTCAGATACCACCCTATGTGCATCCTTTCCATCTTTATCAACGCCAGGCCGCTCATGTTGGCATAGCCAAGAAGGCAGCCGCCAATGGCGGTCGAATAGGCCACTATGAGCCAGAAATTGCCGTTCTGCACAAAATTGGCCATATAGTCTGCATCCACCCACCTGTCAATATTCCCTTCCACAACTGAGTACATCGACAGGTTGGTCATGCCAATGGTAAATGTGTCTACCAAGCCGCTGAGCAAGCCCGACACCAAGCCGACCAGCCAAACGTTGTGTATCTGATAGTCTATCCACTCGGACACCTCTGAGAAGACACCCGTCTCCGTCACAACGCCAAGCCCCAGGAGGATGGCCAGAACAAAAAGCATCTGCTGAATGGAACCGTACTGCAACGCGCGCGGTATACGCCTTTGGATCATCTGGTCTGCGCTCATCAACTTGCGGTTGAATAGCTCATGGACTATCCACAGCACGGAGAGGACACAAAGGGCGCCAAGGAAAGGGCTGAGTTTGGTCAGGTTATGGAATGTTGGTATAAACCACAGCCCGCCTATGCCCACAAGCAGCATGACAATGCGCTGCCAGCGGTTCAGGTTGGTGTCGTCACCGCGATAAGGCGCCGGAGGCCACTCCACGTCCAAGCGCTCGGGCAGGGCCCTGCCAATCAGATAGGTCGTGGCGCCCCAGGCTGTGATCGCAGGAAGCGCCAGGTGCGCGGAGAAGCAGGTGGCTGTCACAGCCCCCGCATCCCACATATAGACCCCCACAGGATCGCCTATAACCGTAAAGCACCCGCCGGCATTGGCGGCAATCACTATTGCCGTGCCAATGAGCATCCGCTGACGGCGGCTCTGCACGATGTTGTGCATGATGACAAGCATCATTGTTGTGGTGGTCAGGTTGTCAAGATTGGCGGATATCACGAAGGTTGCCAGCGTTATCGTCCAAAGCAGGCGCTTGCTGTTGCGTGTGCGAATCCACTCGCTGACAAAGTCGAAACAGCCGTTGTTATTAAGAATCTCAATGATAGTCATCGTTGACAGCAGGAAAAGCAGAATAGCAGCGGCCTTTCCCACATACTTGATGAAAATGTGTTCATAGATGAACTCCTTGACTGAGGCGTGCGCAGTTCCTACGGTAAGCAAGAATTCCTGATAGTCCTGCAAATGCTGGCTCATCACAAAATCCGTACCATAGCAAATATAGAGCACCCATCCGAACGTGCACACAAACATAGCGACAGCAGCCTTGTTGATATTGGTGAGATGGGCTGTGGCAATCAAAGCATAGCCTAACAGGAGCAGCGTTACAATCAAGAGGGTCATCTCTGTCCGGGTGAATATGGTTTACACTTTGCAAAGATAATCATCTTTATTCAAAAAAGCCTCTGTCAACAGTGAAAATATGATAATCGTATCAGTTTTTCAATTTATCTTTTCAGCTTGTCATACCACTCGCGCAACGCTCCCCGCGCTACGCCCATCCGCTCGAGTGCTTCAAGCTGCTTCCGGGCGTCACGGTAACGGTGAAGGGACAAGAGGACATCTACACGTGACACTGCATAGTCTACATTCCCGGGCGAAAGGCGCAGGGCTTGGTTCCAGTCGAAAAGGGCCGCATCATACTGATGGAGCTGCCGCTCAAGGGAGGCTCTGGCAACATAGGCTGTCGCACTGTCCGGATGGGTCTCAACCAGACAGTTGAGGTGGTCCATCGCCTCGACATCCCTTTCCATCAGCTGGCAGACCTGCGCCAGGCACAGGCGCGCTTCGAAATGAAGAGGAACGCGGTTGAGAATCTGCGCATAGTCACGGTAGGCGTCGCTGTAATGCCGCTGCGCCTTGCTGGCATAAGCGCGCAGGAACAGCGCGGAGAGATTGCCGGGGTCGCGCTCCAAGACTGTGGCACACTCGTCAACTGCATAGTTCCATTGCTTGAGTTCTATGTTGACAGCAGCCTTTCGCAGGTGAAGGTCGGCCGAGTACGCAGGCCGGGCGGCTATCTCTGCGCGCAACCGGTCTAACGAGTCACGCCACTGCTGCCGGGTCTGTGCCGTGACAGGAGACTGGCCGAGAAACGCGAGCACGAGGACAAGCGCGCCTCTGTCCAGCCGAAGACGGAGGCTGTGTGTGTGAGAAAAAGGCATTTCAGTTCTTCTGAATATAGTCCACTATCCAGGAGCCAACCTCCTTAGTGCCGTATTTCTCACCGCCATCGACCTGGATTTCCGGCGTGCGCACATTGGCGTCGAGCGACGCGTCAACAGCCCTGCGTACAAGTGCGCCTTCGGCCTTGAGGTCAAAATGCTCAAGCAGCATGGCCACAGACAGAATCTGCGCCAGCGGGTTGGCGATGTTCTTGCCCTTGGCCTGGGGCCACGAGCCATGGACAGGCTCAAACACGGGCGTGCTCTCACCGGTCGAGGCGGAAGGCAGCAAGCCCATGGATCCCGATATGCAGCTGCCCTCATCGGTCAGAATGTCACCAAAGGTGTTCTCGGTGACCATCACATCAAAGAACTTAGGCTCGGCTATCATGCGCATGGAAGCGTTGTCAACAAACATGTAGTCAACATTGACATCGGGATAGAGCGGTGCCATTTCCTTGGCAATCAGGCGCCACAGACGGCTGGAGGCCAGCACGTTGGCCTTGTCAACAACGGTGAGGTGGCGGTGACGCTTGCGAGCGTGTTCGAAAGCGACGCGCAGAATGCGCTCCACCTCCGGGCGGGTGTAATAGTTGGTGTCATAGGCTTTGTCGTTGTCTTGGTATTTCTTGCCAAAGTACATACCGCCGGTCAGTTCGCGGATGCAAACGAAATTGGCACCGTCAACAAGTTCTGGCTTCAGTGGCGACTTGTGAACCAGGCACTTGAAAGTTTGCACCGGACGGATGTTGGCAAATAGCCCAAGCCGCTTGCGCATGGCGAGCAGCCCCTGCTCAGGGCGCACCTTCGCCGTTGGGTCGTTGTCAAACTTAGGGTCGCCGACAGCGGCAAACAGCACAGCATCGGCATCCCTGCAAGTCTGATAGGTTTCCTCGGGAAAGGGGTCACCCACCCTGTCAATGGCGCAGGCACCGCACAGTGCCTCCCTGTATTCCACTTCATGGCCGAACCTGGCGGCAATGGCATTCATCACAGCAACACCCTGTTGCATAATCTCCGGGCCGATACCATCGCCCGGCAGCACAGCAATCTTCAATTTCATAACAATGGTTTTTTTATACCGTCCCCCTGCGGGGGTGTCTAAGTCTCTTCCTCTTCAATGATATTCAGCATTTTGAACGTGGCTTTGATGGCCGCCTCTGTCTGGTCGGCATCAAGACCGCGCGTGCGCAGCAGCCTTTCGCCATTGCGCCAGGTTATCACGGTCTGCACCAGGGCGTCGGTGCGCCCTCCGGGCGGAATGGTCACCGCATAGTTGGCCAGTACCGGGAAGGTGCGGTTCATCTTCTCCTTGTAGATTTTCCGCAGTGCCTTGACAAAGGCGTCGTACTGTCCGTCACCCGTAGAGTCGGCTTCATACTGCCGCCCGTTGATGTCTACCTTGACGCTGGCGATGGGTTTAAGTCCGTAGGCCGAAGACACCATGTAGCTGACCAGCTTCACCCGCTCTGCCGGAACACTGTGCTTGAGCACATCACTGACAATAAAGGGAAGGTCTTCCTGGGTGACAATCTCCTTGCGGTCACCCAGCTCGGTGATGCGGCCGGTCACCTTCCGTGTCTGCTCCGGGGTCAGCTCCAGCCCAAGCTCCTCCAGGTTTCTGGCGATGTTGGCCCGCCCGCTGTTCTTGCCCAGCGCATATTCGCGCTTGCGCCCGAAGCGTTCGGGGGCAAGCGCGTTGCAGTAGAGGTTGTCTTTGGCATCTCCGTCGGCATGCACTCCGGCCACCTGAGTAAACACGTTCTCGCCCACAATGGGCTGGTTGGGCGCGATGGCGATACCCGAATAGCCCTCGACCAGGCGGCTGATGTCGTTGAGCCGGTCCTCGAGAATATTTGTCTTGGCTTGAAACTGGTCCTTGAGAATCACCTGCACACTGGACAGGGGGGCGTTGCCACAGCGCTCCCCCAGCCCGTTGACCGTGACATGGAGACCGCGGGCGCCGCTGAGCACAGCGGCCAGCGAGTTGCTCACGGCCAGGTCGTAGTCGTTGTGGGCATGGAAATCGAAGTGCAGGCCGGCGTAGCGTTTCATCATCTTGCGAAAGAACTCTATGGCCTGCAGAGGGTTGAGGATGCCCAGCGTGTCTGGGAGCATGAAGCGGCGGATGCCTGTATGCTGCAAGGTGTCTATCATCTGGTAAACATAGTCGGGCGAATCCTTCATGCCCCCGCTCCAGTCCTCCAGATAGAGGTTGACTGCCAGCCCTTTCTTTATGGCGTAGTCAACGGTGCGCCGAATGTCGTCAAGGTGCTCCGCGGGTGTCTTGTGCAGCTGTTGCGTGCAGTGCTTGTACGACCCCTTGGCGAGCAGGTTGACCACCTTTCCGCCACAGTCGCCAATCCAGTCAACCGAGAGGTTGCCGTCGACAAATCCGAGCACCTCCACCCTTTCAAGCATACCGATCTGCCGGGCATAGCGGCAAATCATCCTCACCGCATCCTTCTCCCCCCCTGACACGCGGGCCGAGGCTACCTCGATACGGTCAACATTGACCTCCTTGAGCAGCATCCGGGCAATCACCAGTTTCTCATGAGGCAGAAATGACACGCCGCTGGTCTGCTCGCCGTCACGCAGCGTGCAGTCCATAATTTCGATGAAAGGCGGAATGCGCCGGTAGGGGCTGTTCATCTGTTCAGCTGTTCCCATGCCTCTATTTTGTCCTTGTTCTGCAAGAGATAGTCAATGTCGTCAAGCCCGTTCATCAGGCAGTGCTTTTTGTATCCGTTAATCTCGAAGCGCTCGCTCCTGCCCGTAGCCCTGTTGGTCACCGTCTGGCTGGGGAGGTCAACCGTAACCAGAGTCTTGGGACTGCTGGCTATGCTGTCGAACAGTTCCGCAAGGAACGCCTCGGACACGACAACCGGCAGCACGAAGTTGTTCAGCTCGTTGTTTTTGTGAATGTCGGCAAAGAAGCTGCTGACAACCACCCTGAAGCCATAGCCGGCGATGGCCCATGCCGCGTGCTCGCGGCTTGAGCCGGACCCAAAATTCTTGCCGGCCACAAGGATGCAGCCGCCGTATTTGGGGTCGTTTAGCACGAAGTCCTCTCTGGGAGAGCCGTCTTTGTTGTACCTCCAGTCGCGGAAAAGGTTGTCACCAAACCCGGCCTTGTCTGTGGCCTTGAGGAAGCGGGCCGGGATAATCTGGTCGGTATCCACATTCTCCAGGGGCAACGGCACGCAGGTGCTGGTGACGGTATCAAATTTCTGTTTCATGTATTTACTGATGTTGGTTGGATGTGAGGGTCACAGCGTTCTCGGGTCGGCAATGGTGCCGGTCACTGCCGCAGCGGCAGCCACCAGCGGGCTGGCGAGGATGGTGCGGGCCCCGGGGCCCTGCCGGCCTTCGAAGTTGCGGTTGCTCGTTGACACGGCATATTTGCCAGCAGGAATCTTGTCGTCGTTCATCGCCAGACAGGCGGAGCACCCCGGCTGGCGGATGGCGAAGCCCGCCTGCTCGAGAACGAGGTCGAGACCCTCCTCGCGGATCTGCCGGTCGACAGCCCATGAGCCTGGCACCAGCCATGCCACCACGCCATCGGCCTTCCTTCGGCCCCGCACCACAGAAGCGAAGGCGCGGAAGTCCTCGATGCGGCCATTGGTGCAGGCGCCAAGAAACACATAGTCAACCGGGTGGCCCAGCAGGCGCTCTCCGGGGCTGAAGCCCATGTAGCCGAGCGACTTGAGAAAAGAGGCCTTGCCAGCCTCATCCACTGTGTCAAGCGTGGGGATGCGCTCGGTTATGCCAATGCCCATCCCCGGATTGGTGCCGTAAGTGATGCGAGGCTCTATGTCGGCCCCGTCAAAGTGCAATTCCCTGTCGAACACGGCATCGTCACCGCTTCTGAGCTCTTTCCAGCAGGCTACCGCCTTGTCCCACGCCTCCCCCTTGGGAGCATACTCACGGCCTTTCAGATAGGCAAACGTGGTTTCGTCGGGGGCCACAAAGCCGCCCCGCGCGCCCATCTCTATTGACAGGTTGCAGAGCGTGAGCCGCCCCTCCATGGACATGTTGCGGACAACATCGCCCGCATACTCGATGAAATAGCCTGTGCCTCCCGAGGTGGTGAGCCGGGCCATGAGATAGAGCGCCACATCCTTGGCCGTGACGCCCCGGCCCAGCTGCCCGTCAATGCTGATGCGCATGGACTTGGGCTTCTGCTGGAGTATGCACTGCGAAGCCATCACCATTTCGACCTCGCTGGTGCCGATGCCAAAGGCCACAGCCCCCACCGCGCCGTGGGTGGAGGTATGGGAGTCGCCGCAGACAATGGTCATCCCCGGCAGCGAGAGCCCTTTCTCGGGGCCCACCACATGGATGATGCCATTGTCCTTGCTCATCATGCCATAGTGCGTCAGGCCGAACTCGCGGGCATTGGCGGCCAGCGTGTCCACCTGGCGGCGCGACACGGGGTCGCCGATGGGCTTGTCCTGGTCGTGGGTCGGGGTGTTGTGGTCGGGCATGCAGAAAATCTGCCTGGGCCGAAAGCACTTCAGCCCCCTGCGGCGCATGCCGTCAAAGGCCTGTGGCGAGGTGACCTCGTGGCAGTAGAGCCTGTCAATATACAGCTGTGTGGGACCGTCGCACACGCGCTGGACGACATGCCTGTCCCAAATCTTGTCAAATAATGTGTTCATTCCTGACTGCCGCTTTACTGTTTGGAAACTGTCTTGAACTTGTTGATACAGTCGATGTAGGCCTCGACAGAGGCTGTCACGATATCGGTGTTGGCTCCAAAGCCATAGTAGACATTGCCATTGTATTCCACCTGCATGTGCACCTTGCCCACGTCGTCAGAGCCCTTGCTGATGGCCTGGATGGTAAATTCCTTGAGCACCATGTGCTTCCGGATGATTTTCTTGAGCGCGCTGATGGCTGCGTCAACGGGACCGTTGCCCGAAGAAGCCTCCTCAAACTTCTGCCCCGAGATGTCAAGGCCGATGCTGGCCACACTCTTCACACCCTTGCCTGTGGTAACCTGGAGGAAGTCGAGCTTCACCGCATGGGCCTCGGCTGTGTCGGCGCCAGCCAGCATCAGGATGTCGTCGTCGTTAACCTCTTTCTTTTGGTCGGCCAACTTGAGGAATTTCTGGTAAACCCTGTCAACAAGCTCCTCGCTCTCAATGTTGACTCCAAGCACCCCGAGACGGTATTTCAAGGCCGCGCGGCCCGACCGCGCAGTGAGCACAATGGAGTTGTCGTCAAGGCCGACATCCCTGGGGTCTATAATCTCATAGGTGGCCACATTCTTCAGCACGCCATCCTGGTGGATGCCGCTCGAATGGGCAAAGGCGTTGCGCCCCACGATGGCCTTGTTGGGCTGCACGGGCATGTTCATCAGGCTTGACACCATCCTGCTGGTGGGATAAATCTTTGACGTGTTGATGTTGGTGTCTATGCCCAGGTGCTTGTGACACTTGAGAATCATGGCAATCTCCTCAAGCGAGGTGTTTCCGGCGCGCTCGCCAATGCCGTTGACCGTCACCTCGACCTGGCGCGCCCCGTTGAGCACGCCCGAGAGGGTGTTGGCCGTGGCCATGCCAAGGTCGTTGTGGCAGTGGGTGGAGATGACGGCCTTGTCAATGCCGTCGACATGCTCTGCGAGGTACTTTATCTTGGCGCCGTATTCCGACGGGAGACAGTAGCCCGTGGTGTCGGGGATGTTGACCACGCGGGCCCCGGCCTTGATGACAGCCTCGACCACACGGGCCAGGTATTCGTTGTCCGTGCGTCCGGCATCCTCAGCATAGAACTCCACCTCCTCTACATAGCGGCGCGCATACTTCACCGCTGCGACTGCACGCTCGATGATTTCCTCGCGGTTGCTGTTGAACTTATAGCGGATATGGGGGTCGCTGGTGCCTATGCCGGTGTGAATACGCTTGTGCTTGGCGTACTTCAGCGATTCGGCTGCCACGTCAATGTCTTTCTCGACGGCACGGGTCAGCGCACAGATGGTGGGCCAGGTGACGGCCTTGGATATTTCAATCACGGAGTTGAAGTCGCCGGGACTTGATATGGGAAAGCCGGCCTCGATCACATCCACGCCCAGCTGTTCAAGCTGCCTGGCCACCTGAATCTTCTCGACGGTGTTCAGCTGGCAGCCCGGCACCTGCTCGCCGTCACGCAGCGTTGTGTCAAAAATAAATAATCTGTCACTCATAGTTCGTATCTTCTTTTTGTTCTCACCTTAAAAAAAGACCTTTCTCACAACGGAAGTGAGAAAGGCCCGATGTCATGCCACTGCCTGGACTACACATATACCTTGCCACTTCCGCCCGCACTGCGCAGTCGGATAATATCCATTAAGATGTGTAGCAGACAAAAACTGTTCATACGCTTTCTTCTTGCATTTCACAATAGCCGGCAACCAGGTTCCTGCACCCCCGCGGCGCAAAAAGGGCCGGATGGCTTGACGAAACGGTGCGTTTCACGCTGCGATATGGGCCGTTTGACGCGACAGAACGGCCCGTTTCACGCGGCCGTATGGGCCATTTGGCGAGCCAGAAGCGGCCGTTTGGCAACCCCTCTCCGCTTTTTTCCCTAAAAGGGCCGTTCCGACACACATCGGGCCAGCTCTTGTCTCGGCCCGACAACCGTCCCGGGGCCTATTGCCGTTTGCGCCGACAAAGGTAACACAATATTTTCACACACACAAACAGACTGGTAGTTTTTTAACAAAAAAAGTAACAGAATAATAATTTATGCGATTCTAATACGTCTATTCCGCACATGCACACACTACATCAGGAACACATAGCGGAAAGATTCAACCAACTGCCTGGCAATGACATACAGCAGCAGCAAGGGGCAGCAACGGCGAAGCCCCCACAACAAGGCCGCATAGGCCTGCCGCTGGCTGGCGATACGGCCGCTGGTGACACCAAAAGCAATGGCGGCGGCAACAAGGGTGAAGACCGCAAGCGGAAGCAAGGCACGGCTGAAAGGCGACGGCCACCAGCCGCCAGTGACACCAAGCATCTGGGAGGGGGTGCCGCCCAACAGGAAGAAGCAGAGCCACACCGCCACAGCCGACAAGACGGACAGCCGCAAGGACACCCTGTCGCGATAGGACAGCGCGCCGACAGAACGCAATGCGCCCCACAGTCCGCTGCGGACGACCGCACCGGCCCCCACCGGCAGCAGCAAGAGCGCGCCGAACAGCGGAGTGAAAAGGCGCGACGTCCACCCCCCAAGCAACCACCTGAGCCCCTCGCCTCCGAGCAGGCTGTTGATGCCGCTCTGCGGAAGCCACGCCGCAAGCAGCCACGACAGGGGAAGCAAGGCCAGCTGCAGAGCCACAAGCAGGGAGAGCAGAGAAAAGGACACGCCCCTCACCACACTACGCTTCATCCGGCCGGAGATTATCAATGTCAAGAATACGCAGTTCCAAGGCTCTGACAACAAGCCGCGTGGCATTGACACCAACTCCGCCGTTGCCATGCGGAAAGAGTTTCTGGACCAACTCATTCTGGCGCTTCTCCAAACTCTTCACGCCAAAAGGCATTCCGCGGAGGCTGGCGATTTGCTCCTTGGTGTAGCCCAAGGCAAGATGGCGGAGGAAACGCTCGTCATACTCGTCAATCTCATAGTCAACCAGCGCGTCCTGGCGCTGCATCTGGACACGGACCGCCTTTTTAAAGCGCTCCACAATCTGTTGCAAGATAGGCTGGTTGAACACCAGCCGCTTGCCTTCCATCACACTGGCCACGTCACCCCGGGTCAGCAGCTCGCCACTTTTCAGAATGATTCCGTCGGCACCGGCATCAAGCACATCGACCCAGAGTTTCTCGTTGAGAATCTCGCCTGTGAATATCAGCACCTTGACACTGGGATAGCTATCCTTGGTTTGCCGGCATATCTCTACCCCTACCGTGGTCGAGCCTCCCAGCCCGAGGTCAAGCAGGACGAGCTGTGGCAACTCCCGCTTGATCAGTTTCCAATAGGCTGTCTCGCTGTCGGCTGTGCCTATGAGCTGTGCCTCGGGGATGTCGGTCTTCAAAATGCCTTCGGTTCCACGCAACTCCAGTGGGACATCCTCCACTATGATAACTTTAAATGGTTCCATATATTTTTCATTCTATTGACTGTCGTTTAATGTTTGCGGCCGCGCCGCCCTTGCCCTGGGGAGGATTACCCGAATATGCAGCAAACGGTCAGGGGCCGCCTCTGCACTGATGCCGCACCCCCTGCGATGGGTTAGCTCCGAATGGTCGCGAACGATCTGACGGCACAGCACGTACGGTATCTGCTCCGCTGCGGGTTCGGTGAAGGCGGTCGGAGAAAACGCCTTGAAAGCCGGTGCGCTCACGTCGAAGAGAAGATAGTCGGCTCCTTTGACGGCCACCGACACGCCACAGTCGCCCCCGGCCTGCGCACGGAGCAGGGCGAACAGGCGGACAAGCAGCAACCTGTTGCCCAGCAGCTGCAGTCCGGCCTCTGCGGCACGGGCCGCCGGCGCAACGTCGGCTACGTTGACAACTGTGACCGGAATATGACAGAGTTCCTGCTGGCGCACGCACTGGCGGATAAAGATGGCGTAGAGTTCGCGATAATAGCGCACCGTCTGCCGCAGTTCCTCCACATCTCCGTGAACAAGGGAGAGGATGCGGCTGGGATAATACATCGTTTCGTGCTTGAGAGACGACAAGCTGTTGTCGAGCACCGAATTGGCCACATGAAGAGCTGCCGCCTCCTGTTCAGTCTTCCGCAACTGGTCTGTCGCCAGTTCCATATTGACTGTCTGGCTGCGCCTGCGCTCGATTTCCTCGTCAAGGGCCCGGATGACTGTGTCCACCACACGCCTCAGTTCCTTGGGAAAGTTCTCCTGGCCAAGGCTGGCCACTCTGTCTCGCTTCTCCTCCGTAGGCAGATTCGAGGCAAGTGTGTCACAGACCCCTTTCACCTTGTCCACGCAGAAACGGTAATAGAGCCGGTGGCGGTAATAAAGAATGTAATAGGCTGGAACAATG
Organism: uncultured Prevotella sp.; assembly: GCA_937895845.1. GTDB lineage: Bacteria > Bacteroidota > Bacteroidia > Bacteroidales > Bacteroidaceae > Prevotella. The sequence continues at coordinate 33,920 of CALBLK010000012.1, forward strand.
GACAGCAGCAGAAGCAGCAGCAGGATGACCGCCACGGTCTTGTCGGTCTCTGACTGCTGCATCATCCTGCAATAAGCCGGCAGCGTGTGGTCGGCCGACATCTCCTTGTACAGCCGCGTGTAGGCGGTATTGTTGTCATCATACAACTGCCACCGGTGCAGGGCCAAGGCAGCGACGGCGGTCTCGTTACGAATGTCAAGGATGGTATGATAGTCAACGGGCAGACTGTCCCGGTACCATTCAATCTCTGCCGCCGGTGTGGCATGGCCTGCCGCGAGGGTCATCAGCCTGCGGCCGCCGGGGCGAATGGCACGGTAATGGCTGTTCAGGTATAGCAGGCAAGAGTCTGCGAAAGCCAGCGTTCTGGCGAAAGTCCCATCGATGTTGGAAAAATAGGCGCTGTCGGCAAATGCCTTGGCTTTCGACTGGCTATCCGCAAGCGGGGGCAAGGGGGTGGCTGAACGGGCTGCACCATTGGTGTGGATGCCAAGAAGCAGACTGGCAACAAGGACGGTGCGCACCACTCCCGGCGGCAGACGGAAGTAGACACGGCTTCCCTTGCCCGGCTTGCTGTCCACACCAAAAAGGCACACGCTGAACAGCTTGCTTGTCTTTTTGTATTTCTCAATGATACCCCTGCAATTAGCCAGGCCAAAGCCATGCCCGCTGGCAGACTTCTGACTGGAGAAGCCCGGGCCGGTGTCGGAAACGGAAATCTCGACATAGTCGTCGGCTGTCCGCGCACTGAGTGTCACCAAGCCTCCACGCGGGGTGAATTTTCGGGCATTGTCTGCCAAGGTGTTCAGCATAAACAGTGTGAGCACGCGGTCGGCTTTCACCACAGCCTCTGTCGGCTGCACATCGAAACGCACGCCGCGGAACGAGAAAGCCATCCGCCCGCGCGCCACAATATCAAAAAGCTGCTGCAGCCGGAAGCTCCCGACACGAAGGGTCAGCTGCCCCTGCCGCAACTTTATCCACTGGGTAAGCGTGTCATTGCGCTCGTTGATATTCTGGGCCAGCTGGGCGATGTAATCCAGGCGCTGCTCACGGACAGGCTGCGCCTCTTTCCTGGTGGCAAGCAGCTCCACCTCGTTGAGCATGCGGTCAATCAACGGGACAACAGAGATGGCCAACGACAGCTTGGCACGCTGCTCAAGATTACGGTACTCGCCTGCCTCTACCTTGGAGCGGCACACGGCCTGCTCCTCGGCCAGCCGCTCCTCGCGCTCCTGACTCTCGGCAAAACGGCGCGCAGCCTGCTCACGCCACTGCTCAAGTGGCTGCAACAGAAGGTCGATCGGATAGCGCCGGTTGCGGCGCCTATGCAGGAAATGGAAGAGCCACAACATGAAGACAAGGGCCACGATTGAGACTGCCACAGCGGCAAGCATCACATTCAGCTGGGAAGAGCTGGCCTCAAGTCGGGACGCGCGAGCTTCCAGATAGCGGTCCTGACGGGTCTGCTCCTGCAAGTCAAGGTAGCGGTTGCGGTAAGCGTCGCTATCTGGTTTGCGGTCAAGGGCCGAATAGGCCACACACAGCTGCTCGCAAATGCTCGCGACAAGGTCGGGGGCCTGGTTGATGCGCCCGTCGGCAAGGGCAGAGTCGAGGCTGGCCAAGGCGGACACATAGTCACCCTCTGACATCTGGCAGGTGGCAAGGGTGCGCCAGGCGCCTGCCAGTTGGTAAACGTCACCATACTGCCGGAAGAGCGACAGTGCCTTACGGGCTGCCAGGATGGCTGTAGGCTCAGGCTGCGACTTGCGTGCGTGCAGCTTGCCGGTACAGACGGGCACCGTGGCCGGAAAACATACAGCTGTGTCAACAGCGCCTTTCTCAGCTATGGCTTCCAGGGCGTTGGCTTCAAAGAAGACATAGCCGCCACTGCGCGCTATGGAAAGGCAATGCGACAAATAGGCCAGTTCGTCGTTGCTGACTTCATCGGGGGATTTCCCCCGCAAGATTCCGCCTGCTCCGACGTTGTACAGGTAGTTAAGATACTGTGCCGTGTCTTGAAGAATCTCCCCGTGAGGGTCAATCGCCAGCAAGGAAGCACGCGATTCTTGCTCAAGACCCACATAATAATAATAGGTGGAGGAAACAATGGCATACTCTGTCTCTGCATAGGCCAACCGGCCCAGCCAGTGTTGAGACAGCCGGTCGCGCTCCTCGCCGATGCGGTGCAAACGGGCCTCGGCGAGTTCACGATGGTCATAATAATCCTTGTTGCGCGACTCTCGCTGGCACAGCCGCATCTGCTGGACATCGGCAACAAGCAACTCTATCTGGTTATCGGTGTGAAGCGGCACCTCGTTCAGCAGACTGTCTGCCTTCGCATAGTCCATCCGCATCAAGCAGACAAACGCCATGTTGTTAAGTGCCTCGGCTTTAGCATCACTGTGACTCTCCGCCAAGGCACAGGCCTTGCATGCATAAGCCCACGCGGAGTCCAAATTGCGGTAATGACAGGCGTAAGACCTGTTGTTCAGCCTGTCCACCTGGCTATGGTCATGCTGTGAACAAGCCGGAAAAAAGAAAAGGCCGCTTAGGACGAGCAGTCCTAAACGGTCTTTTTTTATCAGTCGGTCAAGCGCGCGCCTTAGCGATATATCCCAGAGCTTCAACACACTTGTCGGTAATGGCTTTCCAATTGCCTGCGGCCACAACATCTTTCGGGAAAAGCTTGGATCCCATACCCACACAGAAGACACCGGCCTTAACCCACGAGGTGAGGTTCTCCTCGTCTGGAGAGACACCACCCGTAACCATCAATTTCGACCATGGCATAGGAGCCATCAGCCCTTTGACGAGTTTCGGCCCGAGCACATCACCGGGGAATATCTTGCACAAGTCACAGCCGGTCTCCTGAGCAGCCCCCACCTCGCTCACGCTACCACAGCCAGGAGTGTAGGGAACCAGGCGGCGGTTGCAAATCTTTGACACCTCGGGATTGAACAGCGGGCCAACAACGAAGCAGGCTCCCAGCTGGATGTAAAGGGCCGCAGTGGCAGGGTCGACCACAGAGCCGACACCAAGAGCAAGCTCGGGACATTCCTTAGCCGCAAACTTTACAACCTCCTCAAACACTTCGTGTGCGAAATCGCCACGGTTGGTAAACTCAAAGGCGCGGACACCTCCGTCATAACAGGCTTTCACAACATTCTTGGCCACCTCTGCATCCTTGTGATAGAACACAGGAACCATACCTGTCTGACCAATCTTAGCCAATACGGCTATCTTATCAAATTTTGCCATAATTCTCTTCTCATTCAGTCTCTTATCTCTGCACACGGCCCGAGGCGTCTCCGCCGGCAAGTGCCTCAACTTCTTCTCTGCTCACCATATTGAAGTCACCGGGAATCGTGTGCTTCAAGGCAGAAGCGGCAACGGCAAACTCCAAGGCCCGCCCCTGGTTGTCCGGATAAGTCAGCAAGCCGTGAATCAGGCCGCCAGAGAAAGAGTCACCTCCGCCCACACGGTCAATGATGGGCATAATGTCATAGTGCTTGCTCTGATAAAACTCTTTTCCATTGTAAATCAATGCTTTCCAACCATTGTGCGTAGCAGAGAGCGACTCGCGCAGCGTGGAGACTACATATTTAAATCCAAACTCGTTCATCATGCCTTTGAAAATGCCATAATAGCCCTCGGCATCGGTCTTTCCGCCCTCAACATCAGCATCGGGCTTAAAGCCAAGACACAACTGGGCGTCCTCTTCGTTGCCGACACAAACATCCACATATTTCATCAAGGGGCGCATCACGCTCTGCGCTTTCTCAGATGTCCAAAGTTTCTTACGGAAATTAAGGTCAACAGAAACAGTCACGCCATGACGCTTGGCTGCCTCGCAAGCCAGACGCGTGAGCTCAGCGGCCTTGTCACTGATAGCCGGAGTGATGCCGCTCCAATGGAACCAATCAGCGCCGTCCATCACCTTGTCAAAATCAAAGTCAGCGGGATCAGCCTCGGCTATCGAGCTGCCGGCACGGTCATAAATAACCTTTGACGGACGCATGGAAGCTCCCGTCTCCAAATAGTAGATACCAACGCGGTTACCTCCGCGGGCAATAAAGTCCGTATGAACACCAAAACGGCGCAGTGCATTCACCGCGCACTGGCCAATCTCATGCTTGGGCAGTTTGGAAACAAAATAGGCATCATGACCGTAATTGGCACAACTGACGGCGACATTGGCTTCACCACCGCCATATACGACATCGAAAAACTCGCTTTGCACAAAACGCTTTTGTCCGGGAGAGGACAAACGGAGCATAATCTCTCCTAATGTTACAACTTTTGCCATTGTTATATTTTTAATTGTAAAGTAGTTTCCTTTTTTTTGAATTGTTACTGTGCACAAAAATAGCACTTTTTTCCCAAACGGAAAAGAGAATGCCAGAAAAACCACGATATTTGGCAAAATTCAAGGATGTGGCTTCACCCATTTCAGATTTTATTGGTATTTTTGCGAAATAAATTCATCCAGAGACAAGGCATGACAACCGACAAAATCAGAATCAAAGATATAGCCCAGCTTTCGGGGGTCTCAGTGGGAACGGTCGACCGTGTGCTGCATGACAGGCCAAATGTGTCAAAAGCAGCGCGCGAAAAGGTTGAGAAAGCCCTCAAGGAGATGGATTACCGTCCCAACGTATATGCCAGTGCCCTGGCCTACAACAAGTCATACCGTTTTTACTGCATCATCCCCAAGCATGAGTCGGAAGCCTATTGGGAAGAGATAGAAGAGGGAGCCTTTGGGGCTTGCGAGCGCAGACGTGACTTTAACGTCAACCTAAAAATGGCTTACTACAAGCGTTTCCAGCTGGAAACATTCATCAAAGCGACAGAAGACTGCGTGAAAGAAAAGCCAGACGGAGGTCGTCCCATCAAGGCTAGACATCACCAGGCATTTCACCGACCAGCTTCACGAGCAGAACATCCCATTCATCCTCCTTGATTCCTATATGCCCGACCTAAAGCCCCTGTCTTTCTATGGGCAAGACTCCTTTTGCAGCGGCTATTTTGCCGGGCGGATTCTGATGATGATTGCCTCGAAAGAGAAGGAAATCATGCTGATGAAACAGATGAAAGACGGAAACGTTGCCAGCAAGCAGCAAGAGAACAGGGAGACAGGATTCAGACACTACATGAGAGACCATTTCCCCGAGGTTGTCATCCATGAGCTAAACCTTCCGCTGGACGAAAAACGCGAAAAATACAATTCAATACTGGAACTGTTTTTCACGGAACACCCACAGGTACACCATTGCATTACTTTCAACTCCAAGGCACATATTGTTGGCGAGTTCCTGCTGAGAAGCAACAGGAGGAACGTGCAGATTATGGGCTATGACATGGTTGAAAAGAACGCGGAGTGTGTCAAGCAGGGGTCCATTTCTTTCCTAATCGCACAGCATGCTTATATGCAAGGCTATTCATGCCTGGAGACGCTCTTTCAGGCCATAGTGCTCAAGAAGGAGGTGAACCCGGTAAACTACATGCCAATCGAGCTGCTGACCAAAGAGAACGTGGAGTTCTACCGAAGAACCCAGCTATAATTCCACAGAGGGCCAAGCCCTGGCCCTCATTGACTTTAAAGACAAAAACAAATTATTTACTAAAATGAAACAAAAATTTCTCAAAATCAACTCCGCAGACACTGTTGTTGTCTGTCTGCAGCCGCTGTCAAAGGGTGAGCAGATTGACGTTGACGGAACGATAATCACAGTCAACCAAGACACACCTGCCGGACACAAGGTGCTGATTAAAGACACTGGGGCGGGAAAAGACATAATCAAGTACGGTTACCCTATCGGCCATGCCGTAGACAACATGAAAGCCGGAGACTGGGTGAACGAGCACACTCTGAAGACAAATCTCAAGGGCACACTTGAGTACACCTACTCACCAACAAGCGAAAGCCTTCCGTTCAAGAATGAAAACCGCACATTCAGAGGCTACGTGAGAAAGAACGGAGATGTAGGCACCCGCAACGAGATTTGGGTGGTACCTACGGTGGGATGCGTAAACGGAATAGCCGAGAAGCTGGCTTCCATGCTGGCCAAAGAGACAAACAGCCAGGGCGTTGACGCCATCTATGCGTGGCATCACAACTATGGCTGCTCGCAACTGAGCGGCGACCACGAAAACACCAGGAAGATTCTTCGCGACCTCGCCCTGCACCCTAATGCCGGAGGCGTTCTGATTGTCGGTCTTGGCTGTGAAAACAACCAGCCCGAGCTGTTTGAGCAAATGCTAGGCAACTATGACCATGAACGCATCAAGCTGATGGTGGTCCAGAAGGTTGAAGGCAACGAGCTGAAGGTGGGTATGGATATGCTCCGCCAACTTTACAGCAAGGCAAAGGAGGACATACGCACAGAGGTGCCGGCCAGCAAGTTGCGCGTTGGTTTGAAGTGTGGTGGCAGCGATGGCTTCAGCGGTATCACGGCCAACCCGTTGGTGGGAGAGTTTTCCGACTGGCTGGTCGCTCAGGGCGGAACGACTGTTCTGACCGAGGTTCCCGAAATGTTCGGCGCCGAGACTATTCTGATGAACCGCTGCAAGACACTTGAACTGTTCAACAAGACGGTAAAGATGATAAACGACTTCAAGGAATATTTTCTGAGTCACGGAGAGCCGGTAGGCGAGAACCCCTCGCCGGGCAACAAGGCGGGCGGCATTTCCACCCTTGAGGACAAGGCGCTGGGATGCACCCAGAAATGTGGCAAGGCCCCTGTATCTGGCGTACTGGGATATGGTGACCGCCTGGAGGACAACGGCCTCAACCTGCTTTCCGCTCCGGGCAATGACCTGGTGGCCTCCACGGCCCTGGCCGCAGCCGGATGCCAGTTGGTGCTGTTCACGACAGGCCGCGGCACTCCTTTCGGCACCTTTGTACCCACGATGAAGATAGCAACCAACAGCAGCTTGGCCACAAGAAAGGCAAACTGGATAGACTTCAATGCCGGACAGCTGATTGACGGCAAAAAGATGGACAGTCTCTTAGCCGAGTTTATCGACAAAATATTGGCTGTGGCCAGTGGCGACCATCTCACCCGGAACGAGGAGAACGGTTACAGAGAAATCGCCATCTTCAAAAACGGCGTAACCCTTTAAGCCTTCTCTTCCATGCGAGCCCTCAGCCCTCTGATTGTGTTCATCACCCTCTACCTGGGCACCTCACTGATAGCTGGCGATTTCTACAAGATGCCCATCAGTGTGGCATTTCTGATTGCCTCTATCTTCGCAGTGGCCGTGTATGGGGGCGTGCCGCTCCGGCAACGCATCACGACATTCAGCCGCGGCGCCGGCACAGACAACATCATGCAGATGGTGTGGATTTTCGTACTGGCCGGCGCTTTTGCCAGCACTGCCAAAGACATGGGATGCATTGACGCCACTGTAAGCCTGTCTCTGAGACTGCTGCCAGACAACATGCTGCTTGCAGGACTGTTCATTGGAGCTTGCTTCATTTCTCTGTCTATCGGCACCAGCGTGGGCACAATAGTTGCCTTGACACCCATCGCAACCGGCATTGCCCACTCTACCGGAGCCAATGTCCCCATGATGATAGCCATTGTTGTGGGCGGGGCTTTCTTTGGCGACAACCTGTCGTTCATCTCCGACACTACAATTGCCGCGACATCAACCCAGGGCTGCAAGCAGAGCGACAAGTTCAAGGCCAACGCCTTTCTTGCCGTCCCCGCCGCCGTCATAGTGATTGCGCTCTATGCCTATTTGGGGCACGCCATACACGCTCCGCAGGACATAGCCCAAGTGAAGTATGTCAAGATTCTGCCCTATCTTGCCGTATTATGCACCGCCATTTTGGGCATGAACGTCATGGCGGTGCTCACCCTGGGACTTCTTCTCACGGGAGCCATCGGAATACTTGACGGTTCCTTTGGCATATTTGACTGGCTCCAGTCTGTCAACACAGGAATACTGGGAATGGGTGAATTGATTACCATCACCATTCTGGCCTCGGGTCTGCTTGAGATTGTCACGGTCAATGGTGGCATTGACCAGATCATCCGTCTGCTGACCAAGCGCATCAAAGGCAAGCGTGGGGCGGAATTTTGCATAGCCATGCTCGTTGGTTCGGTCAACCTGTGTACTGCCAATAACACGGTGGCCATCATCACCGTTGGGGCAATTGCCAAACAGATCGGCGACCGTTTCGGCGTTGACAGCCGGAAATGTGCCAGCATTCTTGACACAGTGTCATGCTGTGTCCAAGGCTGCATTCCATACGGGGCCCAGATACTGATGGCCGCCGGACTGGCTGCGGTCAATCCGGTAAGCATCGTCCCCTATCTCTACTATCCTTTCTGCATTGGCATCATCACCATCCTGGCCATCCTTGCCAGATTCCCCAAAAGATATTCCTAACCAGGCTGCGCGCAACAAGAGACTATTGATTTCTAACAGACTGTCAAAGACTTGCAAAAGGATGGATACTCTACAACGTAATTTTTTCCGCTTGCTCCGCGATGGAACATTCGGCGACAGTGAATCGCTGGAGCCTATTTCTCCGTGGAAATGGGAAAGACTTTATCAGATTGCGCAGATGCATGGGGTCGGTGCATTGGTCTACGATGGCCTGCTGCACCACAAAGGAGACTTTTTCCGGCAGGTTCCCGACAGCCTGTGGATGAAATGGCAAGACACGGCGGCTGAAATCAGCCGTAACAGCCAGCTCACCGACGACAGGGTGTCCGAACTCTTCAGCCTGTTCAACAAAAGGCAGCTGCGCCCCATCCTGCTCAAGGGCCAGGGGTTCGCACAGCTTTACCCCATACCGGAGCACCGCACAAGCGGGGACATTGACATCTTTTTCCCCTATGAGCCCCAAGCAAGGAAAGCTGACGAATGGGCAGCCTCATCGGCCTCAGCCGAAACAGACGGCGACAAGCCGGCCCTCACCTACAACTACAAAGGCATACACGTTGAGCACACCAGGCAGCCGGCCGAGCTGTCCAACCCGCTGCTAAACTCTCGTCTTCAAGCCATCACCAGCAGGGAAACCAGATGCTGCGACTCCTGCTACATAACTGTCAACGGCACCAAAATTGAATGTGTGCCACACACCTTGAACCTATTGCTGATGCTGGTACGCATCACGCGTTATATCCTCAACGAGGGAATCAGCCTCAAGCAAGTCACTGACCTTGGAATGTTTCTAAGGAAAGAGGGGGACAGGGTGGACTACGGCAAGTTGCAGTCTTGGCTGAAAAGCCTCCACATGCAAAAGGTGACACAACTCATCGGGGCTCTATTGGTCATTCTATTTCACTTTTCCGAGAAAGAATTGCCTTTCGTCAGCTGGAAGGGGAAGGTAGATACCAAGCTGGTAACCGATGAGGCGTTCCGGCTGTGCGGGGCCTATTCAAACGAATGGTATTTCACACAGGGGAAGGACATTTTCATAAAAACAAGCAACTCAAACGCTATGCTATGGCAGATAAGACACTGCATAAAGTTTTTCAAGTACTACCCCATGGAGATAACAACCAACTTTTTCACTTCCTTTGCACACTCGCTGTCGCACATTGAGGAATGAGCCCAAATCGGCCACAGGCCGAAGCTGGCAATCGCATGAGATTATTTCCAACTTTGGGACAAGCAAAGATTAAGGCAACCGCAACATAACGTTCCATCATCATGAAGAAAAAGGAAAGGTACGAAGGCACACTCAACTATTTCCGCAAAGCGATGCCCGCGGCTGACACCGAGCTTGAGTTTGGCAGCGTGTTTCAACTTCTTGTGGCAGTGATGCTCAGCGCACAGTGCACAGACAAGCGGGTGAACCAAGTGACACCGGAACTCTTCCGCCATTACCCCACCCCTCAGGCCATGAGTGTGGCGACTCCCGAAGAACTGGCCGGCTATATCGGCAGTGTGTCCTATCCCAACGCCAAGGCTTCACACCTCGTCAGCATGTCGCAGATGCTCGTCAAGCAGTACAAGGGGGAGGTGCCCGGTGACATGGACGCCCTGCTGGCCCTCCCCGGCGTCGGCCGCAAGACTGCAAATGTCATTCAGTCAGTTGCTTTTGGCAAGGCGGCAATGGCTGTCGACACGCATGTGTACCGCGTAAGTCACAGGATAGGGCTGGTATCGCAAAAAGCTGACACGCCGCTGAAAGTGGAGCGGGAGCTGGTGAGAAACATCCCCCAGACCGACATTCCACGCGCCCACCACTGGCTTCTGCTGCATGGGCGCTATGTATGCACGTCTCGCAAGCCACACTGCGAGAAATGCCCTATCGCCTGTTATTGCGCGGCACACCGCTCCACTGCTTCAGCATCTTGCGGTGAAACACCTCCTCGGCGCGGATAATGTCAAAGACCTTGCCCGCGGGGAGAAAGCTGAGAAACTTGTTGTGATAGGACTGCTGGATTTTCTTTAACTCCAGCTCCATCTTGTCCTGCTGCTTGATGGCGTACATACAGCCCCTTTCATCGGCAGGTTTCTTCTTTCCAAGTTTCCTGCCTTTGTCAAAGATAACTTTTTGCTTGCTCCTCATCTCACGGAAAACAGGCAGAAAAGCTGCCGTTTCCTGCGCGTTCAGCGCCGCCCGCTGAACGACAAACCGTTCCAGTTCCTCCTGGAATTTTTCCGGAGAGAACCTGTGACGGCCTTGCCCGCAGACTGCAACTCCGCCAAGCAACACCATCAAGCCTATAAAGACAAGTCTTCTCATAAACATTCTTGTTAAAACCTAAACAAAAGAAACGCACAATGCGCACTTTCACTCTCCTGCCGACAGGCAGGCGTACATGTCTGCATTGTCCATCATTGCATAATCTATCACGGCATCCTCATAAGCGCCAACACTTGCGGCGGAACTGTGTTCAGCCACGTGCTGCCCGCTGTCTCCGTGTGTCGCAAAATAAAATGCAGTGCTGAATGCCACTGCGCAAAGACATGCCGCAGCCCAGTAGCAAACCTTGCCGAAAGTGCGCACCCTCACCTGCTTCACCGCTGTTCCGGCCTTCTCAACCGCACATTCGGGAACACGCTGCATAACCCTGGAGACAACGTCGTCAAAATAACCATCAGGAACTTTAAAAGGGTTGTCCCTACCTATTTTTCCCTTGATATAGTCTTCATTGTTCATCATTTCGGTTATTCATTTTATTGTTTGACGGATATCACCTGCTCTCGTTTAATCATGCGCCTTAAAAAAATCGGCTATCTTCTTCACTGCGATGTGATAGGATGCCTTCAGCGCTCCCTCAGAGGTCTTCAGAACCTGGCTCATCTCACTGTATTTCATCTCATCGAAATAGCGCAAGCTGAACACTGTCCGCTGCACATCCGGCAGCCGCTCAATGGCCTCTTGCAGCAGAAGCTGCGTCCTGTCGCCGTCAAAATAGCGGTCTGCGGCCAGACGGCTTGACACCGTGGGGTCCATGTCGGCGCTAATCCGCAGCCGGCTTTTCTGCTTTCTCCTGAAGTCAAGGCTCTCGTTCACCGCAATCCTATACAGCCATGTTGACAGTTTTGAGTCATGGCGGAAGCTGTCAAGACTGTTCCACGCCTTGATGAAAACATTTTGCAGAATATCGTCGGCATCCTCGTGGACCAGCACGATGCGACGTATTTGCCAATACAACTGTTCACTGTACTGGCGGACAAGCGCCTCGAAAGCCTGTCTTCTTGTTTGCGGACTGGCAAGCAAAGCGCTCACTTGCTTTTCATCAAATGTTGGTTCCACTTTTTATTAGACTGGTTACGACATAAACGGTTTAATCCAAACCGGCCACCAGGTCTCGCTCTTTGTTGCTGCCTGTTTCGGACGGCTTGAAACGGAAGTGCCGAAGCCATGGCGGGCTATCGCGAGACACAGGCGGAAGCAAGATGCCGAAAAAAGGAACAGAGACAAGAGGGGAATGGAGGGTTGAAAATAACCGGATACGACAGCTCCTGCATTTTAACGCTTTCCCACTGACACGGGCAGGAAAACACCGGCTGTCCGATACAGTCGCCAAACTGGACTTACAAGAAATGTGTTTCACACCTCCGCCACGGAGACTGTCCCCGCCAGCGGATGCGGGCGGACATCAGCCGACAGAAATCTTCCTAACCACCTTTCCCACCTTGACCACATAGCACCCTTTAGGGAGGTTGTTAAGCTCTATGCGCTGTGCCGGCGAATCGATTTTGACAGATGCCACTGGCTTTCCTGTCAGCGAGACCACCTCCAGTGTCTGGTCACTTGCCCCTGTCACATACAGCGTGCGCCGGTTTTTCACACTCACAGCAACTGTCGGGCTGTCATTCTGTTGCATCTCGGGCATTAGCGTCTCAGCGGGCATTGCATCTGCCTGCACGGGCAGCAGCATGCCGGTCAGGGCAATAAGTGCATATAATAGTGAATGTCTGGCCATAGATTCCGTATTTATATTTTTGCAAAAGTAGCGCATTATCTGATAATTTCCAAACTTTTAATCATAATTTTAGCATACGTTCACACGTCTACCACCATATTCTCATCCGCCAGCACTGTCTGCCTGAAGATTTTGCGCGCCTCGTCAAGCAGCACCCGTTCGTCGTCATAACGTGAGGAATAGTGGCCGAGCACGAGTTTTTTCACGCCGGCGTCACGCGCCACCATGGCGGCCTCTTCGGCCGTCGAGTGCATGTATTTCTTTGCGGCAAGCTGGCTGTCCTTGCCATAAGTGCTTTCATGGTACAGCGTGGTCACGCCCTTCAGCCGCTTGTACAGGTCGGGGATATACCGAGTGTCACTGCAATAGGCGTAAGCTCTGGGCGGCGCCGCCGGGGTCACCAGCTTCTCATTGGGAATGATGTCCCCGTCGGGGGTAACGCCATCATGCCCGTTTTTCACATTGTTCACCTGGCTGATGGATATGCCATACATGTCAAAGATGTCTCTTTTGATGTGGGGCAGCGTGGGATGCTCGCGGAAAAGATAGCCACAGCAGGGCATGCGGTGGCGCAGCGGTATTGTCGTGACTGTCACGCTGCGGTCTTCGTAGACAACCGCCTCCCGCGCTGTGTCAACTTCATGATAGACCAAGGGATAATCCAGTCCATGGCAGAAGCAGGCCAGCTGGGCGTCAAGTACAGGCTGCAGCCCCTTTGGAGAAAAGATATGCAGGGGGGCTGTCCTTCCCAGCATGCCGAAGGTAGACAGCATGCCGGCCAGCCCAAGGCAATGGTCACCGTGCAGATGGGAGATAAAGACATGGTTGATGCGCCCGAAGCGCAAGCGCGACTTTCTCAGTTGCATCTGTGTGCCCTCGCCGCAATCTACCAAAAAGAGCTTGTCACGCACCTCCACCACTTGGGCAGAGGCATAATGCCGCAATGTGGGCATGGCACTTCCGCAGCCCAATATGTGCACTTTGAAAGGTTCCATAATTCTCTTGAGCGGATGTTTGACTTTACCCGTTTATGCGCAGAAACAGACCGGCCGGCTCACCTGGACTTCCGGGTGCGGCCATACTCGAACCGGTCGTCGGCATTGGCAAAGACCAGCGAGTCGGCGTCAAGCTTCACAATGTCAAACAGGCTCGTCTCCTCCTCGTCGCCGCCGCCCTCGCGCACGGCGGTCAGTTCAAGCCTGCCATTCTGGATGCGCCACGACTTGTACACCAGCGAGCTCTGGTCTATTCCCTCTACGATGCCGCCCTCGCGTATGCTGATGCCCACATACGAGCTTCCGTCCAGCGGATTGGGCATCATCCAGTCACCGAGCAGCGTTGTCTCGTTGATGACCAGCCTTGCCTCTGTCTTGGTGGCATCAGCAATCACAGCCATCCTGTCACCGCAGGCATAGCCGCCAAGAACCTTGCCGTTGTCTTTGGCGTCTGCCACACTGAGGTTCAGCGTGTCGCCGTCGTCGGCTATCACCTGCAAGGTGTTCATAGCCGAACCCTCGCCGCAAAGTCCGTAGATGGTCGAGTCGGCCACCGCGCCGCCCCCCATCTCGCCTACACTTTCAAAGGGCACCTGTTTCTTTCCGCCGTTACAGCCGGCAAGCAGGAGCGCCCACATGGACACCAGCCCACAGCACACAATGTTTGTCGCTTTCATCTCTGTTCGTTTTGTTTGTTATGTTCAAGCCTCTTCGCTTCGTTCCACAGCCTGTCCATTTCGCCCAGGGTCATCTCAGCCAGCGGCTTGCCAGCCTTGATGCTGTGCTCCTCAATGTAGTTGAAGCGCCGGATAAACTTCTGGTTTGTACGCTCCAGCGCCGTGTCAGGATTCAGGTGGTAGAGCCGTGCGGCATTGATCACGCTGAAGATGAAGTCGCCCAGCTCGTCTGCCGACTTCTCCCTGTCACCCTTTCGCAGCTCAGCTTCAAGCTCTCCGAGTTCCTCCCTCACCTTTTCCCACACGTCGCCCCGGTCTTCCCAGTCAAAGCCCACATTGCGCGCCTTGTCCTGGATCCTGTAAGCCTTGATAAGCGACGGCAGCGCTGAGGGCACTCCCGACAGCACACTTTTGTTACCGTCCTTTTCCCGCAGCTTGATCTGTTCCCAATTCTCGATTACCTGCTGTGCCGTCTTCGCATCTTGAAACTCGCCGGCATCCTCGCCCTGTTCCCCGTATGGCAATGGCCGGGGGTGGGGAGCGCCAACCTGCGAGGGGTGATAAACATGCGGGTGTCTGAATATGAGCTTGTCAACCAGCCGGTTGCACACGTCAGCCATGTCGAAGTCTCCATTCTCGCGCCCTATCTTGGCATAAAAGCAGACGTGAAGCAGCACATCGCCCAGCTCCTTGCAGACGTTCTCGCGGTCGTCGTTCACAAGCGCGTCACACAGCTCGTAGGTTTCCTCTATGGTGTTGGGGCGCAGACTTTGGTTGGTCTGCTTCCTGTCCCACGGACATCTCTCACGCAGCGTGTCCAACACATCAAGCAACCGCCCGAACGCGGCCTTTTCCTCTTCTCTTGTATGCATCTTCTGTCTTCATCTTGTTTGGTTCTGAATGTAAAGGTAGGCAAATATTGTGAATGGTACAAATTTTTCCGCGCAATTCTTCATTCGATGTCATTCACAGGCCTGTCTGCCGCTTCATTCCGCCCGCTCACCGATTATGCCTTTCACGCATTCTCCGTCACCGGCCATGGCTGCCGTGTTCCAACTTGGCCCGTTTCGGGCTGCCATTCGGCCTGTTCCAGGCTGCAAAACGGCCTGTTTAAGCGCGCAAAACGGTCCGTTTCGCAGCGCGAAACGGCCTGTCTTGCGCCCCCGTTTGCACCGTTTTGCGCATCGGCCTGCCAAAACAGGCTTTTCAACATGGCAAGGCGGCAAGCTGGCCACCAGGGTGAACAGCAGCCACACTTGACCCCACTTGATAAGATTTTTTTGTTGGAAAGCACGCCTTTTCGAATATTTATTTGTAACTTTACACTCGGATTGGGTTCAGGCCCTATCCGTGACATCGTTAAAAAAGCATTCGCTATTATTTCGCGTTTAGCCAAGAGCGTCGGAAACTCATTTGGAATAACAAGCACGGAAATAATACGTGACAGGCGGCTCGCAAGCATACGTCTCGTATGGGGCGGTCTCCTTGTCTACCAAGTAAAGCAATGCATACACGCAACAGGCGTGGTGCATTCTTATGGTAGACTTGGGGCTCCATCCGACGCCGCCCCGTGCTAAACGCGATAAGAGGCATCACGCCCTTTTTGCGTCTTGGCGGATTGATAGCTGTATGCCGGTGTCGTATACAGCAACTGTCAATCACACTTATGGCAAACAAGAATCTTAACGCCGCGAAGGTGGCGAAGAAGGATGAGTTCTACACTCAGCTTTCTGACATTGAGCGCGAATTGCAGCACTATTGGCAGCACTTCCGTGGCAAGGTGGTGCTCTGCAACTGCGACGACCCCTACGAGAGTAATTTCTTCAAGTATTTTGCACTTCGCTTCAACCAGCTTGGGTTGAAAAAACTCATCTGTACCTGTTACAACGGTTCGCCTGTTACTGGTAATGAACTTGCAATCCATTTCGATGGCTTCGATGATGACGAGCCAAAGAAGATAGCCTATAAGGTAGAGATAACGGAAGTGAAGGATGAGAATGGCGATGGGGCTGTTGACTTGTCGGACGTACAGTATCTTCTGAAGAATGACAAGAACGTGCTGTCGATATTGAAGACTGGCGACTTCCGTTCGCAAGAGTGCATCGAATTATTGAAAGAAGCTGACATTGTTGTCACCAATCCTCCTTTCTCTTTGTTCCGCGAGTATATCGGGCAGTTGATGGAGTATGGGAAGAAGTTCTTGATAATAGGTAATATGAATTCAATTACTTGTAAGGAAATATTCCCTTATGTGCAAAATAATAAAATGTGGATAGGGCCAAGTATTTCAAGTGGGGATAGAAAGTTTTATGTTCCAGATGATTATCCGCTGAATGCTGCTGGATGTGGTGTTGATTTTGATGGGAAACGTTTTATCCGTGTAAAAGGTGTAAGATGGTTTACTAATCTGGATCATAATAAGCGCCATGAAGATTTGGACTTGGTTTGTCGTTATACAGAAGATGAATATCCTACTTTCGATAATTTTGATGCGATAGAAGTTGGGAAAACTTCAGATATCCCTTATGATTATGACGGTATAATGGGAGTACCTATAACTTTCCTTGATAAATACAATCCTGCACAGTTTGAAATATTGGGCTTGACTCAAATCGGGTGTCATGATTTATGCCCTGATACGAAACGTTATAATGATTATAAAGAAATAACGAGAGCGACGGACAAACCGACAGGTTCTTCTGGTGGTAAGACTAATGAAAATGCCGTTCTATGTGGCCGTGGAAATAAGAAGACTTATTATTTAGGACCTAATGGAGAAGTAGTACATTCTGCCTATAAAAGAATATTAATCCGTAATAAACACCCGAAAGCGTAATGTTGAAGATAGAAGAAAAGAAAGTGACTGTTGGCGAAATCACCAAGGGCTACACGAACAACGACGAGCAAGGCGTGCGTGGTTATAACGGCCTGCTTGACATTCGCCCGCCATACCAGCGTGAGTTCATCTACAACGAGAATGAGCAGCAGGCCGTGATAACAACCGTACTTAATGGCTATCCGCTCAACGTGATGTACTGGGTGAAACGGAGCGCTGACGCGGAGTGTCCCTACGAGGTGATGGACGGGCAGCAGCGCACGCTCTCGCTCTGCGAGTATGTGGCGGGCAAGTTTGCCTATGATTTCAAAAACTTCTTCAACCAGCCGGCCGACATTCAGAGAAAAATCCTTGACTATGAGCTGACTGTATATGTCTGCGAGGGCGAGGAGTCGGAGAAACTGGAATGGTTCAAGACCATCAACATTGCAGGCAAGCCGCTCAACGAGCAGGAGATACGCAACGCCGTATATGCCGGACCCTTCGTGAGCGATGCCAAGATGCACTTCTCCAAGAACAACTGCGGGGCATACCGCCTTGGCAAAGACCTTGTGAACGGCTCGCCCATACGCCAGGACTTTCTGAAAAAGGCATTGGAGTGGATGGCCGACCACGAGACGCGCGGCGGAAAGCCGCAGACGGCGGTGGGCTATATGTCCGCACACCAGCACGACCCCAACGCCGTGCCGCTGTGGACTTACTTCCAAAACGTCCTGCACTGGGCCATAGCCACCTTCAACATGAAGAAGTTCAAGAAGATAATGAAGGGGCTCGACTGGGCAAGGTTCTATGACGAGTATCATGAGAACGCACTTGACATCAAGGCTATGGAGGAGCAAATCATTGACTTGTTGGGTGATGATGAAATCCAGAAGCCCCAAGGCATCATCCCCTACGTGTTGACAGGTGACGAGCGTTATCTTGACCTCCGCACTTTCTCGGACAAGATAAAGCTGGCCGCCTGGGAGCGGCAAAGCCACAAGTGCGCCATTTGCGGCAAGGAATTTGACTTTGCTTTCATGGAGGGCGACCACATCACCCCCTGGCGAGACGGCGGAAGGACAACCGCGGAGAACTGCCAAATGCTTTGCAGGGAATGTAACAGAAGGAAGGGCAGCAAGTGACTGAATGGCTTTGGCCACCTTATTCATGTCAAATGCAAGCAAGGCAAGGGGGCGATAAAAATCGGGAAACGACCGTTAAAGAGTGAAAAAGACAAGTTTGAGGAATGACTATCTCCACTTTTTTCTTTATCTTTGCACAAGTGAAGTCAAGAGAGAATTTCATTATTCACATTTTAACAAAAACCAAAGAATATGCAGTATTCTAACGAAGTCAACAACATGTGTGTTGTTGCGAAGGGTCCCAACCACGGACCCGCCCCCATTCCAGAGGAAGGGAAATGGATTCAGGCCAAGGAGATCAAGGACATCTCGGGTTACACTCACGGTGTGGGCTGGTGCGCCCCGCAGCAGGGTGCCTGCAAGCTCTCGCTGAACATCAAGGAGGGTGTCATCCAAGAGTGCCTGGTTGAGACCATCGGCTGCACGGGCATGACCCACTCGGCCGCCATGGCATCAGAGATTCTTCCCGGCAAGACCATCCTCGAGGCGCTGAACACCGACCTCGTTTGCGACGCCATCAACACCGCCATGCGCGAACTGTTCCTCCAGATTGTCTACGGGCGCAGCCAGAGCGCGTTCTCAGAGGACGGCCTCGTGATTGGCGCCGGCCTGGAAGACCTCGGAAAGGGCCTTCGCAGCCAGACTGGCACGCTCTATGGCACCGTGGCCAAAGGCACACGCTACCTGGAGCTGACCGAGGGCTACATCACCAAGATGTTCCTTGACAAGGACAGCCAGGTATGCGGCTACGAATACGTGCATCTTGGCAAGATGATGGAAGCCATCAAGAATGGCATGGATGCCAACGAGGCTGTAAAGAAGTTCACCGGCACCTATGGCCGCACCAAGGCCGAGCAGGGAATTGTGAAAAGTATTGACCCACGTAAAGAATAAGGAGGACAAAGACCATGATTAGAAAAGTAAGTTTTGAAAGCCAGGAGCGCCGCATGAAGCAAGTGCTCGCCGCGCTGAACGAGAACGGCATCAAGGATATCGAGGAGGCTAATCAGATTTGCGAGCAGGCCGGCGTTGACCCTTATCAGATTTGCGAGGACACCCAGGGCATCTGCTTTGAGAATGCGAAATGGGCATACGTTTGTGGCGCTGCCATCGCCATCAAGAAAGGGGTAAAGAGTGCCGCCGAGGCCGCCGAGGCTATCGGCATCGGCCTCCAGAGCTTCTGCATACCCGGTTCTGTCGCCGACGACCGCAAGGTCGGCATCGGCCACGGCAACCTGGCAGCACGCCTGCTGAGCGAGGAGACACAGTGCTTCGCCTTTCTGGCCGGCCACGAGAGCTTCGCAGCAGCAGAGGGAGCCATCAAAATCGCCGAGATGGCCAACAAGGTTCGCAAGAACCCGCTCCGCTGCATCCTGAACGGCCTGGGCAAGGACGCCGCCATGATTATTAGCCGCATCAACGGTTTCACATATGTCCAGACCAAGTTCGACTACTACACAGGCAAGGTGAACGTGGTTAAGCGCATTGCCTACTCCGACGGTCCGCGCGCCAAGGTGAACTGCTACGGCGCCGACGACGTTCGCGAAGGTGTGGCTATCAACTGGCTTGAGGATGTAGACGTTTCCATCACAGGAAACTCCACCAACCCCACCCGCTTCCAGCACCCCGTAGCCGGAACCTACAAGAAAGAGCGCGTGCTTGCCGGCAAGCCTTATTTCTCGGTGGCTTCGGGCGGTGGCACAGGCCGCACACTTCACCCCGACAACATGGCCGCCGGCCCGGCCTCTTACGGCATGACCGACACAATGGGACGTATGCATTCGGACGCCCAGTTCGCAGGCTCTTCCTCTGTCCCCGCACACGTGGAGATGATGGGCTTCCTTGGCATGGGCAACAACCCGATGGTTGGCGCAACCGTTGCCGTTGCCGTAACGGTGGATATGGCCATCAACAAGAAATAACTGCGCTTGAACAAGTGCATCTCACAGAAGGAGCCTCCATAACCCGACGCGGTTATGGAGGCTCCTTTTTACAGCTGGCAATTTTTTTTTTGGGGGGGGAGAAGCCCCCAAGAACGGCCTTTGCACTCTAACGGCCGGCTTGGATTGATGAAATAACCGAGTGGAAGAGCCGTACAGAACAAAACTTTTTGTACTTTTGTCTGACAGATAAGAATAGCACAAAATATTTATGGTGACAAGAAATAGGGCATCAAAAAGCATTGGCACAACATGGAAACTAGTTTCCCGCACCCTGCGCCTGTTGCTTGTGGCAAGCGCCATAACGACAGTGACATCCGCCAACGCGGGAAACAGGATCTTCAGTCCGCGCTACAAGACCTTGCAGGCAGTGGTAAACAACGACTGGCTGACACCGCCCATAATGCGGCTGAACAGTGACGACATCCTGAATATCGGTTTCGATGAACTGTCACACGAATACCACCGGCTGGTTTACAGAATTGAACACTGCGAAGCCGACTGGTCACCGTCCAACGGACTGTTTGAAAGCGATTATATCGAGGGATTCAACGGTCTGCCCATCGAAGACTATCAAAATTCACGAGGCACCACAACCCTCTATACCCACTACCGACTGCAAATACCCAACAGCCAGTGCAGGATAAAGATGAGCGGCAACTACCGGCTGGCAATCTATGATGAGGACAACAACATGGAGAAAGTGATGGAGGTGGAGTTCCGCGTGACAGACGGCAGGATGAACGTGGGTGTCGGAGTGTACACAAATACTGACATTGACAACAATGTAGGCCACCAACAGCTGCATATCAAGCTGAACTACAACGGCTTGAAAGTGACAAACATTGACGAACAGGTGTTCTTGGTTGTCACACAAAACGGCCGCGAAGATAACATGAAAGTGAATCCCAAGCCCACGTTTATCAGCAATGGAGGGCTGGAATGGAGCCACAACAGACAGCTGATATTCAAGGCTGGTAACGAATACCGCAAATACGAGGTACTGGCGCTAACACACCCCACCATGGGCATTGACCACATCACGTGGGACGGACATGCCTATCACGCTTATCCCTTTGCCGCCGAACCCAGACGCAACTACCTGTACGACCAAGATGCCAACGGAGCTTTCTACATCCGCAACAGCGACAACTTTGAAAACGATTACACCTGCGACTATGTGCTTGTCCACCACCAGCTGAACTCGCACGGCCCTCTACCTGTCGAATCCGTATTCATTGACGGATGGTGGGCTACAGACAAAAACCGCGAAAACTACCGTATGCAATACAATGAGGAGAGTCAGGCATATCATACCGTTCTTCTGCAAAAGCAGGGTTACTACTCCTACCAGTATATAGGGGCAGACAAGCGCGGGGCAACAGACAATCTGGAATGTGAGGGTAACTTCTATCAGACAGAAAACCGCTACCAGGTTTATGTTTACTATCGTCCGCTTGGCTCCCGCTCCTGGCAACTCAGCGGGTACCAGCAAAAGGTTTTCACAAAATGAACTGGCTTTACCGGGATGCGTCTGTGCTCCACCCCAAACATTATTCGACACAAGAGAACTTACAACAATAAGCGTTCAACCCCTATACAACCGCATACTCGGTAACAGCTACTTCTACTTCATCATAGTGGCATAAGCGCTGTGACAACAGCAGCCACCTTTACTACTGTCCCATCTGGGTTAAGACCCAAATGGGTTAACGTCGCTCAATATTTTCAACTAGTCCCTTACAAAAAAAGAGGGTTGCCGCCCCCCCTCGTGGCCTTTGGGCGTGGCACTTGTGCGCCGCCTGGGGCGAGGGGGGACGGCAACCCGTCGGCGTAATGGAAAAGAGGCGGCCTCCTACTC
>CALBLK010000013.1 GCA_937895845.1 uncultured Prevotella sp.
AATCGAACCCCTATGCCAAGATTGAGAATCTTGTATCCTAACCATTAGATGAATCCACCGCTTGTTAGTTAGTAAATCGGATTTGAAATCCGTCCAATAAAAAAGAGCTGTTATTGGCAGCCCCTTAGGATTGGTAGTGGATAGGGGAATCGAACCCCTATGCCAAGATTGAGAATCTTGTATCCTAACCATTAGATGAATCCACCATCCTTTGCTTTACATTTCGAAATCCTGCGGAAGCTGGGGGATTCGAACCCCCGGTACGATAAACTCGTACGGCAGTTTAGCAAACTGCTGGTTTCAGCCACTCACCCAAACTTCCCTTCCGGTAGACATACCGCGGCGTTTTCTCTCAAACGCGGTGCAAAGGTACCGCGTTTTTTTTTATCCGCCAAATATTTCTGAAAGTTTTTTGTGACAACACTTCATTTTTCCCTTTTTCCTTTATAGTCATCCTAAAAGTGTGAGATTTGTGGCTGTTTTTCTTGCGTTTCTCAACTTTTTTCACGAATATTGCACCACAAATAAAACTGTAGCGTATGGTTATCATGATAAGAAGAATTGTATTGCTTGTTGTTCTGTGGTGTGTGTCACAGGCAAGTGTGCAGGCCAAAAACCATGAAGTGATGCCAAAGGAGAATCCGGCTGACTCTCTGGACATGGTGTATACCAAGGGCTTGCTGAACTTTGGAACGGAAGCCCCTGACTTTGTCTTTACAGCTGAGAATGGGGAAAAATGCACATTGTCCTGTTTGCGTGGCAGAACAAAAAGCGGCATGCGAAAACCAGGAAAATGGGTTGTTCTTGACTTTTGGGCTACATGGTGTCCTGACTGTCGCAAGGAAATACCAATGATGAAAACCATTTATAAACGTTTCTCTGACAAAGTGGAGATAATCGGTGTTTCTTTTGACACGGACAAGAACAAGTTCGATAACTTTGTCAAATCTCAAGGAATCGAGTGGCTTCAATACAGCGAGTTTGTCAAGTGGAAAGATTCAAAGATTTCCAAGCAGTATAAAATCCGCTGGCTTCCAACCATATATCTCATTGCCCCGGATGGGAAAGTGGCCTATACAACCGTGTGCGCAGAAAATCTGATGAAAAGGCTTGAGGCACTTGATAAGGAAGAAAAGTTGGCCACCCGTTGACAAATGGCAATGTTTGCACCGTCCAAGCATACCATTTGGAGCTGTACCTCTAACCTGTTGCCATGGCGTATTTTGACTTACAATCATAATGCTTTTGCCTGTTTATGACACGTCCATGGTGCGTAGAGTCTCCATAAATTATTTTATAAGTTGTGGGATAAGTCTGTGTACTGGTCTGCCAAAAGGTCTGTATTGGCTTGCGGAACGGACTGTTTCGCCAGGCGGAACGGACTGTTTCAGAGGGTGAAACGGACTGTTTTGTGCTGCAACATGGACTGAATGATGAGCCAGAAGCGACCGTTTCTCTGCATACTATCATCTTGTTTGTCCAGGTTGGCCCTTGGCTTTCGGCGCTGAAAGCCCTTTCGTTTCAGCCAGATGGGGCAGTCTTGGCCAAGCCTGTAAGAAAGTTCTTGCAGCTAAGGTTTGATGTCACACCCTCAATCTTGGTTGCCTGTCAGTTTCCTTTCCATGTAAAAGGGATTTGTCAACTTTTGGTAGTATGCGTCACCGATGGTCATTTCCTGCTGTTCAAAGTCACAAGGTTCCTTGCTGAAACACAGTAGCAGGCGTTTGGGAGATTTCCGTTCTGAGGTACGGACAGAACATGACTTCATGCAAAACATTCCAGCCACGGCCACTGCCTGTTCCATTTTCTCCCTTTCTGTTGTCGGGATGATGACCGACAGCGTCCCATGCGGGCGCAGCATTGCCTTGGATAGTTGGAGCAATGTGGTGTAGGTGAGGCTCACAGTGTGCCTGGCCTGTGTGCGCCGACTTTCCGGGCAAGTGAGAGACTGGCTAAAAAAGGGCGGGTTGCATACTATGGCATCGTACACAGCCAGTCCTGCTTGCTTTGCATGTTCTTGAAATGACTGGCAGGAAATGCTGACTCGACTGCTAAATGGTGAGCTTGTGACATTCTGTTGAGCCTGGCTTGCTGCAACGGGGTCAATCTCTATTCCGATAACCTTAGCCTCGGGAAGTCGCTGAGCCATCATTATAGCAATGAGGCCTGTGCCTGTGCCAACGTCAAGAATGTGTTGCTTAGTGCCCTGGCTGGCATACGCCCAGGCACCGAGCAACGTTCCGTCTGTTCCCACTTTCATTGCACACTTGTCCTGCCAAATGGTGAATTGCCTGAACGAAAAAGACGATGTTCCCATTTAAGAATAGAGCTGCTTCAGAAAAATCTCAGCCCTTGCCAGGTCGTTTGGCGTGTCAATGCCTATGGTTTCGATGTTGGTAATGCCGACCTTGATTCGGTACCCCTCTTGCAGCCACCGAAGCTGTTCCAGGCTCTCCGCTTTCTCTAAAGCACTTTGTGGAAGTTGCGTTATCTCGCGGAGTATGGGCACTCTGTAGGCGTAGATGCCAATGTGTTTCAAGAATGGATAGGCCGAGGGCCATTCTGTGCGGTCAACGCCTCTTACAAAGGGAATCACACTGCGGCTGAAGTACATGGCATATCCATGATTGTCAACTGCCACCTTTGGCGAGTTGGGATTCTCTATGGCAGCCATGTCGTGACCAAAGGGCATGGCCAGCGTGGCTATCTGCGCCTGCTCATCTTCAAAGCATCGGCAGACTGTGTTGATTTGCTCTGGTGTGATAAAAGGCTCGTCACCTTGAATGTTGACCGCTACATCGAAAGTGCGGCCGATATGGTCAAGTGCCTCGTTGATGCGGTCTGTTCCGCTACGGTGAGAGACTGAGGTCATCACGGCCCGTCCCCCAAACGCTGTCACGCAGTCATAGATGCGCTGGTCATCTGTGGCCACCCACACCTCTTCAAGAATGTTTTTCACTTGATGGTACACACGCTGAATCATTGGCTGGCCGCCCAGAATGGCCAGGGGCTTGCCCGGAAAACGTGTCGAGGCATAGCGGGCAGGAATGATACCTATAATTTTCATGTTTATAATGCTTTGTCTTTAGTTTTCGTTGTCAACAAGCCTGTAAGCGTATGCATTTTTCATCCCCGTGCATCCAAGGTACGTGGCCCTTGTTCCGCAGATGACAATTTTGCGGTTCCATAACTCGGGGTGGCTTTCCATGTTCAGTGCTGCCCTCATGGACTTGGAATGGGTGAGGCAGACGGTAAACAGGTCTTCATCCGTGTCATAAATGAAGTTGTCTACATCCACTTTTTCATCGGCAATGACGATGGCCGTACTTCCCGCGAAAGGCGGATAGAAATCAGCATTTTCCATAGACTTGGTAGCCGAGGCCACAATGTATCCGCAGACACAAACCTGTTCACCCTCGGCTTTCCACTGTGCCTGTCTAACCGTGACGAATGTTCCAGGAATGCTGTTGCCGTTAATACTGCCCGGCGTCTCTTCTCCCTGTTCTGCCTCCTGTTCTTGTTCCTCTGCCACAACCGCTTTCTCGCAGGCTGAAAGCAGGAAGAGAAAGATGGCGAGGAAGACACTGATTGGTGCTCTCATGTTCAACATTTTAAAGTTCATCTTTTAAGAAGCGGCCTGTCTCGCCAATGCCACTTTTCACCACATCTTCAGGTGTTCCGCATACGAGAACCTTTCCGCCTTTCCGGCCGCCGTCCGGTCCCATGTCAATGATGTAGTCTGCCTGTTTGATAACATCAAGATTGTGTTCAATGATGATAACCGTGTTTCCGCGGTCTACAAGTTTTTGGAGAACATCCATCAGAATGCGGATGTCTTCAAAATGGAGACCTGTGGTTGGCTCGTCAAGTATGTAGAGGGTTTTCCCTGTGTCACGTTTGCTGAGTTCCGTAGCAAGCTTCACGCGCTGGCTCTCGCCCCCCGAAAGTGTTGTTGACGGCTGCCCCAGTTTGATGTATCCCAGCCCGACATCCTTCATGGTTTTGATTTTTCTGAGAATGTCGGGGATGTTCTCGAAAAACTCCACCGCATTGCTGATGGTCATGTCAAGCACATCAGCAATGCTTTTGCCCTTGTATCTCACCTCAAGCGTTTCCCGGTTGTAACGCTTGCCATGGCACACCTCGCAAGGCACCATCACATCTGGCAAGAAATTCATCTCGATGGTCTTGTAGCCATTGCCCCCGCACGCCTCGCACCGTCCACCCTTGACGTTGAACGAGA
The DNA here is from genome assembly GCA_937895845.1 of uncultured Prevotella sp. GTDB lineage: Bacteria > Bacteroidota > Bacteroidia > Bacteroidales > Bacteroidaceae > Prevotella. The sequence goes on from CALBLK010000013.1 coordinate 4,244, forward strand.
AGCGCCCTGGCTTGTACCCCCTTATTTTGGCTTCTGGAAGTCCTACAAACAATGAGCGGATGTCACTGAATACGCCCGTGTAAGTGGCTGGATTCGACCGTGGGGTCCGTCCAAGCGGAGTTTGGTCGACGTTGACTACTTTGTCAATATTCTCAATTCCTACAATCTCTCTGTAAGGCAACGGCTTTTTGGCAGACCTGTAGAAATGCTGGCTTAGGATAGGTTGCAGCGTGTCATTGATGAGTGTGGACTTTCCTGAACCGCTGACCCCCGTGACAACAATCATGCAGCCCAGTGGAAATGTCACGTCAATGTCTTTTAAGTTGTTGCCCGTTGCCCCCTTGACTGTCAGTGTCTTTCCGTTACCCGAGCGTCGCTGTGAGGGTAGCGCAATTGTCCGTTCGCCGTTGAGAAACTGTGCGGTTAGCGTATGCCGGGTCAGCATTTCACCCGGTGTGCCTTGAAACACAACATCACCGCCGTTGCGTCCGGCCCCGGGACCGATGTCTACAATGTAGTCGGCGGCCAGCATCATGTCTTTGTCGTGTTCAACAACTATCACAGTGTTCCCCTCGTCGCGGAGCGTTTTCAGAGAGTGAATCAGACGCTCGTTGTCCCTCTGGTGCAGTCCGATACTGGGCTCGTCAAGAATATAGAGCACATTAACCAGCCTGCTTCCAATCTGTGTGGCCAGGCGTATGCGCTGGCTCTCGCCGCCCGACAGGCTTGATGACTGCCGGTTGAGTGACAGGTAGTCAAGGCCCACATCAAGCAGAAAAGAAATGCGCGAACGTATCTCTTTAAGTATCTCATGGGCAATGTGCCGCTGCTTGCTGTCAAGATGCTCTTCAAGATGGTTAGCCCATTCATGCAGCTCACGGATATCCATGTCGGCCACTTCGGCGATGTTCTTGTTCCAAAGTTTGTAGGAGCGTGCCTCTCTGTTAAGGCGTTCGCCGTGACATTCTGGACAGGTGCATACAGCCAGAAACTGGTCGGCCCATTTCTGACTGGCAGCAGAGTCGTCGCTGTCCATTACATTGCGCAGATATCTCACCACACCGTCAAATTCAATGAAATAGTCACTTGATGTGTGAACAAGTTCCTTTGGAATACGTACTTTCTCCAAAGAGCCGTAAAGAATCTCGCCAAGAGCGTCGCCCGGGATGTCGTTAATTGGGGTTTTGAGTGTGCAGTCATGTTTTTGGAGAATGGCATTGATTTGCCAAAACACCATTTGGCTCTTGTATTTTCCCAAGGGAACAATGCCGCCTCCATAGATGCTCTGCTTGCGGTCAGGGATAATCTTGTCAAGATCAATCTCGTTGATGTAGCCCAGTCCCTTGCAGCGCGGGCAGGCACCTTGTGGCGAGTTGAACGAGAACAGGTTGGGTGCAGGGTCATTGTATGCTATGCCAGTCGTGGGGCACATCAGCCTTTTGGAAAAATATTTCACCTTGCCTGTCTCGTAATCCGCAACCATGATGAGACCGTCACCCTGCCTCATAGCCGTTTCCACGGTGTGCTTCAGGCGCGAGGTTGAGGCATCCGACTGCTCCTCAACTTTCATCTTGTCAACAACCACTTCGATGTCATGGTTCTTGTAACGGTCGGTTTTCATTCCCCTCACCAGTTCTTGTATCTGTCCGTCAACACGCACGTAAAGATAACCTTTTCGGCGCAGACTTTCAAACAGTTCGCGATAGTGCCCCTTACGCCCTCGCACCAAGGGTGCCAGTATCATAATCTTCCGCCCTCTGTAATCGGTGGCAATCATCTCAATGACCTTTTCCTCGGTGAACTTCACCATTTTCTCCCCTGTGGCATAGCTGTAAGCTGTTGCAGCACGCGCATAGAGCAATCTTAGGTAGTCGTAAATTTCTGTGGTGGTACCAACGGTTGAGCGCGGGTTTTTATTGGTAGTTTTCTGTTCTATGCTGATGACTGGGCTCAAACCTGTAATGTTGTCAACGTCAGGACGTTCCATTCCGCCGAGAAAATTGCGGGCATAGGCTGAGAAAGTCTCAATGTAACGCCGCTGTCCCTCGGCAAATATGGTGTCAAAGGCTAGGGATGACTTGCCTGATCCGGAGAGTCCTGTAATCACAGTGAGACTGTTGCGTGGAATGGTCACATCAATGTTTTTCAGGTTGTGAACCCTCGCCCCCCATACCTGTATAAGGCCTCTGTTTTCCGTGTTCTCTTTCATTACTCCTGCTCGTTGTAGTCTGTCAGCACATTCACATCGCGCTTTATCTCATACTTGCGCCCATCGGCCCCCCTGGCTCTCACTAATACATAATAGACGCCAGCCTTCACTTTGCTGCCATGATAGTTTCCGTCCCACCCACCGTTAATGTCAGTCCACTCGTAGAGCTTTTGCCCCCAGCGGTTGAAGATGTAGGCATGGAAGTCCACAATGCTCTTGTGGTTGCTCTTGGCACGGTAAATGTCGTTGATACCGTCACCGTTGGGCGAGAAAGCATTGGGCATTTCAAGCAGGCTGTTGCTGATGCTGATTCGAATGGTGGAGATCAGTTCCGGTTCACTTTCTGCATCATAAGTTACATAGAGCGAGATGGCTGTGGTGCCCGACTCGCGAAAGTCATACGTTGTCTGTTCTTCATATCTGATAAGATAAGGCTCGGTGCTGCCCTCCTTCACAAAGCGCCACTCGTACGATGGAATGGCCTCGCCCAAGTCTTCCGGGTTGGCCTTGAACGTCACTTCTAATGGCGCTTGAGCATCGTTGAGCACGTCTGTTGTAGAGAGGCTTTCGCCGTCAATGACATAATAAGCCGTGGGTACAAAGCCAGCCTGGACACAGACAGGCAAAAGAGACAGCGCAACCAGCGCACAAGAATGTATTGTTCTCATGTAGCCAGATGTCAAGTGGTTATTCTTCATCATTCAGTACGTAACTATAATATAACATATAAATAATGTGTAAGTCTACAGACGTTTGGCATTTCTTTGATACGTGTTTCTGCTCCTTTATCTATCTTTACGCCTTGCTTTTACTAACCGTGCATGCCCGAGCCTCACTTTTTAATTTAATCAAAACCATACAAAAGGAAAGAAGCGCATTAGCCAAGTCAAATGCTTGCCAGCGCCTGCTTATTTCTGCAAAATTACGCAATATAGTTGATTTATCCACGCTTTTTCAGTAATTTTGTGGGCGGTATTGACCGATACGAACAATTTTGAGTACCTACTTGAACAAAAAACAGAAACGAATGGCGAACCGCACAAGTCTTTCCTTTGTCCGCCGTGCTGTGACAGGTCTGCTATTGCTGGCTGTTACCGCTGTCCAGCCGTTGGTGGCGCAAACCACCAAATGGCGTGACATGCACAAAGTGAAAAAAAAGGAGACCATTTTTGGCATAGCCCAAAAGTATGGACTGACAACGGCTGAACTGATGGATGCCAACCCGGAAATGAAGGTTGAGGGCTATTCCTTGAAAAAAGGTGACTATATCTTCATACCATTTGCCAAAGCTCCTGTCGCCGTAGCCTCAGCCCCATCAACCACTGAACTTGGAAACTTGCGCCACCGCGCCATCCGTGTTGGAGTATTGCTTCCACTGCACAACGTCAACGGAGACGGGCGGCGCATGGTGGAGTATTACCGTGGCATACTGATGGCCTGCGACAGTTTGAAGGCAGAAGGCATCTCTGTTGACGTGTATGCCTGGAATGTGACGGAAGACACAGACATCAGCAAAGTGCTAAAAGACCGCAATGCAGCACAGTGCGACCTGTTCATCGGTCCACTCTATTCCAAGCAGGTGGGACTGCTGGCACATTTTGCCAAGGAGCGTAACGCCAAAGTGCTCATCCCATTCAGCATTACCGCCCCCGAGGTGAACAGCAATCCTTGCCTGTACCAGGTGTATCAGGATGGCGGAGAATTCAACGAAGCGGTCATCAACCGCTATGTTGAGAAATTTCCTGGGTGCCACACCGTCTTCATTGACTGCAACGATACGACCAGCAGAAAAGGGGTGTTCACTTTCGGTCTCCGCAAAAAGCTTGGCAGAACAGGCCAGACCTATTCCATCACCAACCTCAAGTCGTCTGAGACTGTGTTTTCCAAGGCGTTCAGTCGCACAAAACCCAATGTCGTGGTGCTCAACACAGGACGGTCGCCAGAACTTAACGTGGCCTTTGCCAAGCTCAACAATCTGACCACAGGTAACAGCCAGTTGGACATCACACTGTTCGGATATACAGAGTGGATGATGTACACCAAGTTCAACCTTGACAACTTTTATAAGTACAATGTCTACATACCGGCTGCATTCCACACGAACATGCTGTCTTCACAGACGAGGCGCATCATACAAAAATACCGTTGGAATTTCCATGCAGACATGATGCAGGCTCTTCCGCGTTTTGCCATCACAGGGTTTGACCACGCCTATTTCTTTCTAAAGGGTATGCACCTGTACGGAAACAGTTTTACCGGTGCGCCAGGCACTGTCGGCTATAAGCCAATCCAGACCCCGCTGAAGTTCGAGCGTGTGGCTCCAGGAGGAGGGTGGAAGAACCGCAGTGTGCTGTTAGTCCACTACCTGCCAAGCCACCGCATGGAGACACTGTCTAACTGACCCTTGAGCGCGATAACGATTGCAGATAATAAAAAGACACCGCTAAAATGACAAATACCTTTCGTTTGAAGTCAGTTTCCGCAGCATTGCTGCTGTGTCACCTTACAGCCCAAGCACAGATTGGCGAATACCGTAACGAACTGTCTCTTGGTGTGAATGGCGGATATGTGATGAGCACAGTTGGCTTCAATCCAGACATTCCACAGAAAGCGATGGGTGGGTTGACAGCCGGTTTTACCGCCAGATACACATGCGAAAAGTATTTCAAGAGCATCTGTGCACTTGTTGGCGAAGTCAATGTCATGCAGGCAGGATGGAAAGAGAGCATACTGACAGCTGATGACCAGCCTGTGGTCAACTTGCTGACTGGGCAGAAGGAGGCCTACGAGCGTCAGTTGACCTATGTTCAAGTTCCTGTGTTTGCCAGGATGGGGTGGGGACGCGAGCGCAAGGGCCTCCAATTTTTCTTTCAGGCCGGACCGCAGATAGGGATCTTCCTTGGGGACAAGGTGAAGAAGAACTTCAATTATGGCGACCGCAACATTGACGACCGTGTGGGAGTGATGCAAGAGGCACCGCAGGACACCATGGCTATTGAACGCAAGTTTGACTACGGCATAGCAGCTGGTATGGGCTTGGAATACTCACACCCCAAACTGGGGCACCTGTTGCTGGAGGGACGCTACTACTATGGCCTTGGAGACATCTATAGCAACTCCAAACGTGACTTCTTCGGACGGAGCAACCTTGGAAGCATCATCGTCAAACTTACATATCTCTTTGATGTTGTCAAGAGCAGCAGCCTCAAAATAAAATAATCCACAAAACAATAACAATTATCAATAAAAGCAACAACTATGTTTGAAGGACAACCGAAAGGTCTTTATGCGTTGGCATTGGCCAACACGGGTGAGCGCTTTGGCTATTATACCATGCTTGCCGTCTTTGCACTGTTTCTCAGAGCCAACTTTGGACTCACCCCGGGAACAGCGGGCTTCATTTACAGCAGTTTTCTAATGTTAGTCTATTTCCTGCCATTCTTTGGTGGCATGCTGGCCGACAAGTTTGGCTTTGGCAAAATGGTGGTCAGTGGCATTGTCATTCTGTTTGCTGGTTATCTGCTGCTGTCTGTCCCTCTAGGTGGCAACCTCTTCGCACTGGTGGTGATGATGGCCTCGCTTATTCTGATTGCCATTGGAACAGGGCTGTTCAAAGGCAACCTTCAGGTGATGATAGGCGACCTTTACAATGCTCCTGCATATGCAGACAAGCGCGACTCTGGCTTCTCCATCTTCTATATGGCCATCAATGTGGGTGCTCTTTTTGCTCCTACGGCTGCTGTCAAAATCATGGAGTGGGCCCAAGCACACCTTGATGTGTCGGAGAACGACTCCTATCATTTTGCCTTTGCAGTGGCTTGTGCCTCACTTATACTTTCCATTGCTATATACTACATTTTCCGCTCAACTTTCCGCCATGTCGAGGGTGGGCAGAAAGATGCCCTAAAGGGTGGCGGGGCTGTTGCTGAAGAAGAACAGCTGTCTCCGTCCGAGACCAAGGCGCGAATAGTTGCCCTGTGCCTTGTCTTTGCCGTAGTCATTTTCTTCTGGATGGCTTTCCATCAAAACGGACTTACACTCACCTATTTTGCCAATGAGTTTACCGTGAAAAGCGTGCAAGGGTTACAAAGCATGGCGTTCGACGTGCTCAACCTCGTGGCAGTCATCCTCATTGTTTATGCGCTATTTGGCATTTTCCAGAGTAAGACGGGTAAAGGGCGCAGCCTCGCAGCAACCATTCTTGTTGCTTGTGCTGGCTTCCTTGCATGGCAGTATTGCAACACCGGCGCCCCCATGGCCATTTCTGCTCCTATATTCCAGCAGTTCAATCCGTTCTATGTCGTGGCACTGACACCTGTCAGCCTGGCAATCTTTGGCGCGCTGGCCAAACGGGGCAAGGAACCCTCGCCCCCTCGCAAGATTGCCTATGGCATGCTGGTGGCCGCTGTGGGATTTGGTGTGATGGTGGTAGGCTCGCTGGGATTGCTTACCCCAAACGCCCAGGCTGCGGCCGGCGATAGTGCCACTCTTGTGTCCGTCAACTGGCTCATCAGCACCTACCTTGTCTTGACCTTTGCCGAGCTCCTGCTCTCACCAATGGGTATCTCGTTTGTGTCAAAGGTGGCTCCTCCCAAATACAAAGGCATGATGATGGGCGGATGGTTTGTTGCCACAGCCATTGGCAATTTTCTGGTCAGTGTTGGCGGCTTCCTCTGGGGTGACCTGCCGCTTTGGACAGTCTGGACTGTGTTTATCGTGCTCTGTCTGCTTTCGGCTCTCTTCATGTTTGCCATGATGAAGCGTCTGGAAAAGGTTTGCTAAAAACAAGAAGCGTATCCGGGTGATGATTGACACATCCATATTTCACGGAAAAACAGCCGCTTACTATACACTGGGATGCAAGCTGAATTTTTCCGAGACCTCTACCTTTGGCCAAATGCTGTCCGAGTTGGGAGTGCGGACAGCGGCCAAAGGTGAGCGGGCCGACCTGTGCTTGATTAACACCTGTTCGGTGACTGAGGTGGCTGACCATAAATGCCGGCAGGCCATCAGGCGTTTTGCCCGCCAAAATCCGGGCGCCTTTGTCGTTGTCACAGGCTGCTATGCCCAACTTGAGCCGCAGCAGGTAAGTGGCATCGAAGGTGTGGACCTTGTGCTTGGTGCCAATGAAAAAGCCAACCTCATCCAGTTTCTTACCGATAAATGGTCGGCCTCATTGCTAGATTGCCAGCACGGCAGTCTGCACCAGCATCACACCGTCGGCCTAAAGGACATCAAGACTTTTGCCCCGAGTTGCTCAAAGGGCAGCAGGACAAGATATTTTCTGAAAGTCCAGGATGGATGCGACTATTTCTGTACCTATTGCACTATTCCCTTTGCGCGTGGCTTCAGCCGAAACCCGACTGTCAGTTCGCTTGTTTCCCAAGCTGAGCAAGCAGCCGCTGAGGGGGGCAGGGAAATTGTGCTGACAGGTGTGAACATCGGTGACTTTGGAAAGTCAACGGGAGAGACGTTTCTCGACCTTGTAAAGGCCCTTGACACCGTTGAGGGGATAAGCCGCTACCGAATCAGCAGCATTGAGCCTGACCTGCTCACCGATGATCTGATAAACTACTGCGCCGGTAGCCAGCGGTTTATGCCCCACTTCCATATCCCCCTGCAGAGTGGAAGCGACAAGGTGCTTCAGCTCATGCACCGCCACTACAACACGGCACTCTTTGCCAGCAAGATAGCAACCATCAGGCGGCTGATGCCTGATGCTTTCATAGGAGTAGATGTTATGGTGGGGTGCCGCGGAGAAACACCTGATTGCTTTGAGGAGACTTTTCATTTTCTCAGCGACCTCGATGTAACCCAGCTCCATGTGTTTCCATATTCCGAACGCCCCGGTACAGCTGCCCTCCGCATACCCTACACTGTTGACGACCGGGAGAAGCGGTTGCGCAGTCACAGGCTTTTGGAACTGTCTGACAAGAAAACACTGCAATTTTACAGCAGACACACAGGACTGGACATGGACGTACTGTTTGAGAAAGCACCGCGAGGAAAGGCCATGCATGGTTTCACGCCAAACTATATCCGGGTAGAACTGCCTGTTGCGCAGGCCAGGCCCGAGTATGACAACCAGATTATGCGTGTGCATCTAGGCGGACTGAACGCCAAGAAAGACGCTCTAACAGTCAAAGAACTTGTTTGAAAACAATAAAAATAGAGGAAATGGATAAACTGGCCATTGTCATACTCAACTGGAATGGAGCCAAGATGCTGTCAAAATACCTTCCTTCTGTACTTGAATACTCTGAAGGACAGGCTGTTGTCTATGTTGCTGACAATGCTTCAACCGACCATTCTGTTGATATGCTGAGGTCAGACTTCCCCTCTTGCCGGCTAATACTATTAGACAAGAACTGGGGATTTGCCGAGGGCTACAACCGCGCATTAGCACAAATAGATGCCACCTACTATCTCTTGCTGAATTCGGATGTAGAGACCACCCCGGGCTGGCTCACACCCTTGCTGTCTTTCATGGACAGCCACCCCGATGTCGCGGCTTGCCAGCCCAAGGTGAAGTCGGCTGTCTGCCATAATTCCTTTGAATATGCCGGCGCCTGCGGTGGCTTCATTGACCGCTATGGCTATCCTTTCTGTCGCGGCAGGCTGTTTGACACTGTAGAACATGACCGGGGACAGTATGACACGGCCATTCCAGTGCTCTGGGCTACCGGTGCGGCCCTGCTCGTCAGGTCTGCAGACTATTGGCTGGCCAATGGACTCGACTCTCGCTTTTTCGCCCACAACGAGGAAATAGACCTCTGCTGGCGATTGGGCATCATGGGGCGCAAAGTGTATTGTCTGCCCGGTAGCTGCGTCTACCATGTTGGCGGAGGAACACTGCCCAAGGGCAACCCGATGAAGACCTACTTGAACTTTCGCAACAATTTGCTAATGCTCTATAAGTGTCTGCCTGAAGAGGATTTGCGGCATGTCATGCGCATAAGATGTCTGCTTGACTTCGTAGCTGCACTGAAAATGCTGTTGGCAGACCGAAACGTGGGCGACTTCAAGGCTGTACTGAAAGCCCGTCGGGATTTCAAGGCAATGAGAAATCTTTTTACTGATGACCGCAGACAAATACAGGGAAGCCGCAAGGGCTCCCCTGTAAGTGGCATATTTTGCCAATCTCTGCTTTGGCAGTATTATGCCAAAGGGTGCAGGACATTCTCTGACTTGCTGAAGAGAAAGGGAATGTACATGTCCTAAGTACCTTACTGCTTCACGATACGGACTTCTGGCTGAGCGTCACATTCCCTTTTCCATGCATCGAGGTAGGCAAACCATGACGTGCTGTCATGATAGCCGAAACTCTCGTTGTCAGAACCAAAGGTGATAAAGTAGTCCATGTCTTGCTTGATGTTGCCAATAACAAAAGGATAGTTATCCTTGGTTGGCGGCAGTTCCCTGACAACGTTTTTCGCCGGAATGCAGATGCCAAGGCCAACTGTTTCACGCTTGTGCCCGGCCGAATCTTTCTCAGACACTGGCCAGTCTGTCCCCCAGCAGCCGCGTAGGCCCTTGTGGTCACTGTGCTCCACGGAGTTCTTGACGTTGATGATGCCCGTGGCAAACCGGAATTCATTCACAGGCCTGTCAAAATGGAGGCTGACTGCGCAATCGCGCCGGCCTGCATAGAGTGTGTAGCGCGTGGTCATGTCAATGCGCTTCGACGAGGGGGGGAGCGGCGCGTTCCATCCCTTGTCCACCACTTCGACGATTGTCCGCAAAGGCCCCCTTGACACGATGCTCAGCGTGCGGTGCTCTACGTCTTTTAGCATTGTTGGGGCCTTGCCATCCCATCCGCGCACGGTGCCAAGGCCCAGCGTCTCGCCTACCCACAGTACATCGTCACCCAGACCGTTTGCTTTCTGTTCACGGTCAGGGTAAAACTGGGTCTGCCTCAGCTCAAGTCCTTTGTTAACCTTGCCGTAGATGTCAACTGTCTGCCTGTGGTCAAAGTAGATGCGATAGGCCACCAACTCGTTTTCAAAGGCCGGACCGTGATGGTGGAGCATCCAGTACGGATTGGTGCCATTGTCAACAGTCAGGCTGCTGATATACAGATTCTGCTTGTTGCTGCTCTTTATCTTTTTGTTTGAAATCAGCATTTCTGCATACACTTTAGGCTCGTATGTCCTTGGAGCACCTTGGCTGTCGAGCGTAACGGTGAATGTTGTTTTTTCACGCTTGCACAAGTCGGTCATGAAGCACAGCTCGTCAAAAGCACCATCTCCGTCAAGGTCGTCCAACTGCGAGGCTATCTCTGTCCCACTGGCCGCAGTGACCTGCGCCGACTTGACATCGAGTCCAAACTGGCTAAGCCGGATTACTACGGGGACGGCCTGGCGCGGTACATCCAGAGGATTGTTTACACTGACAGTCAATGTCTGCTGGCAGAAGCCAGCAATTTGGCAGACTCCCAAAAGCAGAGTAAGAAAGATACGCTTCATAGATGTTCTTGATAATCATGTTGTTTTTACTTAGAACAAAAGTAACCATTATCTTTCTACTGGCCTGTCTCCTTATGTTGATACAACACGTTTTTTTTGTTTTTTTACACCGATATTAAAAAAATTAGCAAAAGGTAAGGGTTGCAAGCCAATATTTAGTATATTTGCAACAGAATCAACAGGACAACAACGGCGTGAGACACTTGCACTGCTTTTCTTTCTTGCTTGCGTTGGTCTTATGTGTGGGTTGCGACTGGAAGTCCCACCTCAAGATAACGGACGAAGACCACAAGGTCTTTGTAGACCGTTACGACCGTATTGAGGCCCTCTATCTGATGACGGGCGACTTCTCTGCCTTGCAACACATGAACATAGACCACCCCATGGAAACACGTACGCTGATAGAAGATGTGCTGAAAATCGGCCACGTGAATGACCGCGAGATTAACACCAGGTTTCTCAGGTTTTTCCAAGACTCCACCCTGCAGACCATCCTTAACGAGGTAAGCCGACAGTATGCCGACATGGACGACATCAACAAAGAGCTTGCGAAGGCCTTTAAGCGTCTGGAAGACGAGGTGCCCGGTCTCCGAGTGCCCTACATCTATGCCCAAATAGGGGCGCTTGACCAGAGTGTAGTCATTGCCAACAACATGGTAGGCATCTGCCTGGACAAATACCTGGGCACGGACTTTTCCCCTTACAAGGCCTACTATCCGCTGGAACAGCGGAGGCTGATGGTACGGTCAATGATTGTCCCAGACTGTCTGCACTTCTTTATTCTCAGCCAGTTCCCGCTTCCGGCACACGACAAGGAGACCCAGTTGGAGTGCGATGTCCATATGGCTAAAATCCAATGGGTGGTCAACAGACTGATTGGCCGCGATGCGTTTTGCAGCGTGTATGTTGAGATGGTTGACAAATATATGAAACATCACAAGAAGACCACCATGCTTCAGTTGCTGTCGCAACCCAACCTTGCAGACATAATTATGTCTTAGCCCAAATCGGCCATTAAAACGAAAAGGCGGTAACGGGCTTAACGATGTGTCTTAACCCTTGGCCGATGGTCTCCATTTCTGGCCCTGGCTGATTTGATTTTTCCTCATGTAGTTAACCAGGATGTTGGTGAACTCGTGGTTCTTCAAACCCCACTGTGGAGCGATGACCATACCTTTGGGCGCCTGTGCAACAAAGCGGTCAAGCACAAGGGTGGGGCGGAGGTGCTGGATGTACTCGCCAAGTGTCTTGACAAAGCCTTCCACAGAATAGAGTGGAAAGGGGCAGCGCTGGTAGATGGCTGCCAGCGGAGTGTGTCTGACCACCTGGAGCTGATGCAGTTTCAAAATGTCTAGTGGCAGCGCCGACAGTTGCTCTGCCTGGCACACCAGAGATGCTGCCGTGTCACCGGGCAACCCCAGAATGATGTGTCCGCCCGTGACAATCCCCCTTGCCGCTGTCTCCACGACCATCCTGCGCGAGCACTCAAAGGTATGCCCGCGGTTCATCCACTCCAGCTGCCTGTCATCTGTACTCTCAATGCCATACTCCACAGTGACAAACGTATGTCTGCTGAGTGTCTCAAGATAGTCGAGCAACTCGCCAGACACGCAGTCAGGGCGTGTACCAATAATCAGCCCTACCACACAGTCTGTGTCCAAGGCCTCCTCGTACAGGCTTTTCAGCACGTCAAGCGAGGCATAGGTGTTAGTGTAAGTCTGAAAATAAGCCAAGTATTTCATTGAAGGATACTTGTGACCAAAGAATGCTTTGCCAGCCATTATCTGTGCTCTCACAGACTTACCACCGCAGTAGGAGGGGCTGAAAGCACTGTTGTTACAGAACACACAGCCTCCCAATCCCTTGGTACCGTCACGGTTGGGACAGCTGAAGCCTGCATCAACTGCCAGTTTCTGCACAGGAACGTTGAATCTCTTCCTCATCCATCGGCCATAGTCATGATAGGGCAGGGGCATATTTTCCATAATATGAATGTCCGCAAATTGTAGCGTTACCTTATGCAAAGGTAGTGCAAAAGGGCGAGAGCGGCAAGTGGCCCCCTGTTTTTTCCAGATCTAAAGACCATTTAAGGTGGGTAAAAGGCCGTTTCTCAACTTACATCCTTCCATACGGTCACTTTTGGGTGGTCATTCGGTTCGTTTTGGCGTGCAAAACGGTTCGTTCTGCACGCCAAAACGAACCGTTCTCCTGCACAAAACCGGTTGTATTGCACGCTCGTTTGTACAGTTCGGAACTGCTTTCCGGGAATATGCCGCACGGCATCCTGCAAGCATGAAGAGTTTTGTGCCCTTGATATAGGATTAGTGTTTACAAGATGACTGTCACTGCTTGAGATATGGGTTCATCTTCACCTCATCACCAAGCACCGTCTGCGGACCATGGCCAGGGTAGATTTTAGTATTCATGGGCAGAGCCTGCCTGATATGTTGGAGACTCTGAACGATGTCTTCATACGAGCCTTTCTCAAAGTCTGTTCGGCCAATATCCATCCGAAACAAAGTGTCTCCAGAGAACGCCACCCCCTCCTCTTTACAATAGAAGAACATCGAACCCGGAGTGTGTCCGGGCGTGGGAATCAATGTAAAAGTATGGTGGCCAAACATTATCTTTTCGCCTGCATGCAAGTAGTGATTTACGGCGGGGAAGCAGCTACTTTCCAAAGTAATGCCACAAAAGGCCATCGCCTGTTCTCGCAGCCTGTCCATCAGCCATTTGTCAGCACCGCTCACCTCTGGATGTAGACCAAAGCTGTCAAGCACGGTGTCATTGCCGAAATTATGGTCAACATGCCCATGGGTTGCCAATAGGCGCACAGGTGTTAGCTGCTGATTGTGAATGTAGCGTACAAGTGTTTCACGCTCTTCGGGATAAAACGCGCCACAATCAATAATGACAGCCTCTTTGGTCTTGTCACTCACTACATAGCAATTCTCTTGAAATGGGTTGCACTCAAAACGTTTGATGTTTAACATAACGACTGTCTTCAAATTGATGGGAAACTATACCGGCACATAGATTACATATTTTTCCTTAAACCACTCCTCTTCAAAGAAAAAGTGGATGTCATCAGTCTGTGCAATGCGGCGGAATGGTTTTATTTCGTTTTCCAGGTTACCCCCTTTCAGACATATCACCCCGTTGGGCTTGCTGTTTTTCTGCTTCTTGGAGATGTTCTTGCTCACGCATCGCAACAAGTTTGGAAGGGGCATCACGGCACGGCTCACAACAAAATCATAAAGTCCACTTTCGTCCTCACCTCTCAAATGCTCAAACTTGCAGTTAGTCAGTCCGATGGCCTCAGCAACGGCTTTGCACACCTTTATTTTCTTGCCAGTTCCGTCAATCAGTTTGAACTGACAGTCTGGAAAGAGGATGGCAAGTGGAATGCCAGGGAAACCGCCACCAGTCCCAAAGTCCAGGATTTTTGTCCCGGGACGAAAACGGATGGTTTTGGCAATGGCTAACGAATGGAGCACATGATGCTCGTAAAAGTGGTCCATATCCTTTCTGGAAATCACATTGATTTTGGCATTCCACTCACAGTACAGAGCTTCAAGTGCCTTAAACTGACTCTGTTGGAGTGCACTGAGCTCGTGAAAGTATTTTAGAATAAGATGCATACTTTAAAAAGATTTTTCATATATTGGGCTTATTGAGCATACTGCTTGATGAGGTCGTCAGCTTGGTTGTCACCCAGGTCTTGGGCTTTTTTAAGGTTTGCTTTTCCCTGTACCTTATTTCCTGACAGACACTGCGCCAAGCCGAGAAGAAGGTAGCCGTCACTCTGTTCGGGAGCGATGCTGATACAGGCCTTAGCCGTGTCGATGGCCTGTGTTAACAGGTTGACACGAATTTCGAGCGAGGCCTTCTCGGCATAATATAATGTGTTATTAGGCTGTTTGGCAATCGCCTTGTTGTAGTCGTTGAGAGCCTGTTGGAACATACGCCCACCGATGGCGGCCTGTGCACGCAGATAGTAGAACTGTGCACCAACCTCTGTTGGCATCAGTTGCTCGTAGTCATTAAAGTCGCTGTAGGCCACCCGGTAGTTGCCAGCACGCATTTGGGCCTGTGCGCGGGCGAGTATGTAAGGGGCGGCTGCCTTGAGCCATGGTTTGCTGAATGTGGCTACAGCACTGTCCAGTAAAGCCAATGCCAACGCGGTGTCACCCAGAAGTTCCTTGCACTGGGAGGCTTGACAGTATATATCTGCCTCCTTGTGCCCTTGTGCTATCAGCGATTGGAGAATGGTGTAGGCTTCATCATACTTCTTTTGAGTGCATCTGATTTGTGATTTTAATTGCAGGTAGACAGGGAGTGGATTCAAATCATAAGCTGCCTGTGCTTCATCGGCTGCCTTGTCAAGCGTCCATGCCTGGTAGGCGGAGTCTTTGTCAAGTATTATCTTTTGCAGGATGAGGCGTGCATAGCAATAATGGGTGTTGTCTTTTTTTTCTTCAAGACCGAGTGCCTCGCTCATGTCTTTGTCTGCTCTGGCGTATTCACCTTGGGCAGCCGCCAGTTGTGCGCGGCTGATGTAGCCATCGGGAGCCGTTGGAAATTGCTGGATAAAGTCATTGACAAGTGAGGAATATTCCTTTGTGCGGGTGCTGTCAAGTGCCGTGCCGGCTAAATAGAGTGTCAGCAGTGCTTGGTTCAGGTCGGCAGGAAGTTCTTTCTTGATGCCTATAGCTTTCAGTGCTGCATCATTAATGCTCAGACCGTTGGTTTTCAGGTTGTTGGCCAGCATGATGCTCACTGCATAGCCTGTATTTGGCACGTCCTGTCCCGAGGGCTGGAATATTCCGGCTACCTCGCCATTATCATTGAGCACAGGGCAGCCCCCTGACCCATCAGGAGCCTGGATGTCAAGGGTGTAGTAGGGTAGGCTGTCTTTGGCCGTTTCTATCTTGCTAACTTTACCCATTGTGCAAGTCTTTAGCTTCTTGGGAGAATAAGGAAGCAGCCATACGGCAGCCTGTACTGAAGGTGCGGTGGCTGCAATGGTTAGTGCCGGGCATTGCCTGGCGCTTACTCTGAACTTGATGACATCGTAGTTGCTGTCTGCTCCGAGAATGCTGGTCACTGGCCATTCCTTGCCATGGCTGTCAATGACTATAGCCTTGGATGCTCCAGTGAAAGCGGAGAGTATGCTCACTGCCTCTCCTGCTGTTCCAGTGAAGAAACCTGTGGCACTTGCTTTCAGAGAACCGTTAGCATTGAATGTCTTGACGGTGAAAACTGAACGATGTGCTTTTTTTGCCCATTTGGGCTGGGCTGTGGCAATGCCTGTGAGGCACAGTGCCAGTAAAAGTAGAATACTTAATCGTTTCATGATGAAAATTGGACAGTGAAAGACTATTCCCATTGCTTTAACAGTTCCTTGGCGTTGCTGACAGCTGCTTCGGTGATGTTGCTGCCACTTAGCATTTGCGCTATCTCAATGATGCGCTCATCCTTGCCCAGCATGCGCATCCTGCTGCTGGTCCCTTTGGCTGTCTCGGTTTTTTCCACCTTGTAGTGGGTGGCTCCCAAGGCTGCAATTTGCGGCAGGTGCGTGATGCTGATAACCTGTCGGCCACATTCCCCCATTTGCTGCATAATCTGTGCCATGCGCTCGGCAATCTTGCCACTCACACCTGTGTCTATTTCATCGAAGATGATTGTGGGCAGCTTGACAGCACTGCTAATCATGGCTTTGAGCGACAGCATCACGCGGGCGATTTCTCCACCAGATGCCACTTGTGACACAGGCTGTGGGGAGCCGCTCTTGTTGGCACTGAACAGGAATGACACACGGTCTGCACCGCTTCTGTCCATCTCGCGCGGTGTGACACTCACAACAAATTTAACATTTGGCATACCCAGTGTTACCAAACGGTCAAGCATGTCTTTCTCTATCCTCCGTGCAGCCAGGGCACGCTTCTTGCTGAGTGCGGAGGCTTTGCTCAAACAGATGTTCCTTTCCTCTTCTAGACGTGCGACCAGCTCGCTTATCAGTTCGTCGCTATTGCTGATGTCACTAAGCTGCTGCCTGAGACTGTCGCGTGCAGCAATCAGTCCCGCTACACTGTCGCAGTGGTATTTTTTTTCCAAGTCATAAATCTTGTCAAGACGGTTGTTTATGGCTTCAAGTTCAGAGGGGTCAAAGTCTGTGTCCTCCAGTCTGCCGCTAATCTCTTGTGCCAGATCTTTCAGCTCAATGTGGCATGAGTCCGCCCTCCTGGCCATCTCGCTCATTTCGGGCAGCAGTTGCTCCAATGATGCCAGGGTGTCACGTGTGGCACGCAGCTGTTCAACAATTCCTGTGCCTTCTGACGACAGCAGGCCGTCCGCCTTGTAGAGGTTCTCTTTAATTTCTTCTGAGTGGCTCATGATGGCGGCCTGCTGCTCCAGTTCATCCTGCTCTCCATCTGTCAGGTGGGCATTGCTGAGTTCGTCAAACTGAAATTGGATGAAGTCGGCATTCTCTTGATTGCGTGCCGCTTGCTGCCGTAGCTTCTCCAGTTCTCGTTCTGTTTCGCGATAGGTGTCAAAAGCCTTTCGGTAGTTGGCCAGCTGCTCCTGGTCATTGGCAATGATGTCAATTACATCAAGTTGGAAATCATGCTGTGCCAGCAGCAGGTTTTGGTGCTGACTGTGAATGTCTATCAACTGTGAAGTTAGCTCTTTGAGAGTGCTGAGAGCCACGGGGGTGTCGTTGATGAAAGCCCTGCTCTTGCCGCCAGGTGACAGCTCGCGCCTAATGATGCAGTCATGTGTGTCCTCGTCTATGTCGTTGTTGGCAAAGAATGTGCCCATGTCGTCATAAGCGGAAATGTCAAAATGGGCTTCGATGACGCACTTGTTTCCGGCATTCCTGATTGCTTTCGAGTCGGCGCGTTGGCCCAGCAGCAGACCAATGGCACCGAGAATGATACTCTTGCCCGCGCCTGTTTCACCTGTGATAACAGAGAACCCTCCGTTAAAATCAATGTCAAGCTGGTCAATGAGCGTGAAATTTTTGATATGCAGATGCTTGAGCATAGTTGTGTTATTGCTTGATTTTGTTCCAGGAGTTACTTTGTGATGCATTCAGTCCCATGAGAATGTCATAAACTGTCTCCTTTTCCTTTTGCGTGCCCTTGCCCTTGTAAATGTTCGACAGCTCATCGCGTTTGTAATCGGTCCAAATTTGGGGCAACAGGCTGAGGGGCTTGTTCTCGTGGGCAGTCTTAAGGTCTTGCTGCAGCGCAGTGGTTACATTGGTGCGTCCGCGCTCCACGTTGCTGGCCATCTCGTCAAGCCCTTTTCTGTAATAGTCATACTGTAACTGTCTGAATGGTTTCATGCTCTCGTCCAAATAGTCATTGACCAGGGCAAAGCGGTTACGGTTACTGTCGAATGCCTTCCAGCCAGTGAAGTCAAGATTTTGTGCGTTGTTCACAAGATTGAGGCAGCGTTGCAGAATATCCGTGCCGCCAAGTGGGGAGAAACTGTCAAGGTCGAGCCCGATGATGAGATAGGCATAGTAGGCAAACAGGGCTGTGAGCTGGTTGTCTACCGTTTCCTCGTTGAAGTTAAGCTGGTCGAACTGTGCAAACTCAAAATTAAAGTCGGCATCGCGGTTGTTGTATAGCACTGAGGTGTATTGCGCGTTGTACACAGGTCGGTTGGCCTGGATGAGTGCCGAACATTCAAAGCGGTTGCTTGTCTTGTCATATTTGTTGACGGTGATGTTGAACGTACATGAAATGCGCTCGTTCTTTTGAAACTGAAGGTCTGTCCACTGGCGTTCGTTAACAAACTGTTCCAACGTCTGTTGCAGGTTTTCAAATACACTCTTGTCAGTTGCTCCCACCTTACTGTGGTTAATGTTGATTTTAGCCTCCAGTTCCTGGGCGCGGACAGCTGTTAAAGCCAACCAACCCAGCGTAATGAGAAATAGTTGCTTCATGTTCTTTGAAACTTAAAACTTAATATTGATGCAAGCCCCAGAGCGGTGGCCCGGATTCCTGCTCAAACGCAAACTTGTACATTTGCTGGCATTCATTAAACTCAAAGTCGTTTGGCAAGTTCTGTGATAATGTCTTCTGCAACGAGTTCTTTGGTTTTCTTGTCAAATGACTTGACTGATTGTGGCGAGATGATGGTAACTTGATTCTCGTCAGACTGAAAGCACGTGCCCTTGTTACGCAGAGAGTTGAGCACGATGAAGTCAAGGTTCTTTCGCATTAGCTTGTCCTCGGCGTTTTGCCGCTCGTTGTCGGTCTCCAGTGCAAAGCCCACCAGCAGTTGGCCTTCGCGCTTCATTTGCCCCAGTTTGGCTGCAATGTCGTGGGTGGGCTTGAGGCGGATGGTGATGTCCTCGCCGCCTCGCTTAATCTTTTGGCTGGCAGTGGTCTCAGGTTTGAAGTCCGCCACAGCAGCGCAGAGGATGGCTGCGTCGCACGACGGGAAAGCCGCTACCGTCTGAGTGTACATCTGCTCGCAGCTCTCAACATCGATGCGGTGTATCGTCTGGTGCCTGTTTTTGACAGCCACCGGACCGGCTATCAGTGTTACCTTGGCTCCACGGCGTGCGCATTCATCGGCCAGGGCAATGCCCATCTTGCCACTGGAGTAGTTGCCAATGAAGCGCACTGGGTCAATTTTTTCGTATGTGGGGCCAGCTGTAATCAGGATGTTACGTCCTACGAGCTGTGTGGTGTTTCCTCGGAAAAAACTGTCAAGCGTGTCGGCTATCACTTCGGGCTCTTCCATGCGCCCCTTGCCCTCAAGGCCACTTGCCAGAAAACCGCATTGTGGCTCAATGATATGGTTTCCATATGAGCGCAGGACATCCAAATTATGTTGCGTGGAGGGATGACTGAACATGTCAAGGTCCATTGCTGGGGCAATGAACACTGGAGCTTTCATCGACAGGTAGGTGGTGACAAGCATGTTGTCGGCTATGCCGTTGGCCAACTTGCCAATGGTTGACGCCGTGCAGGGGGCAATTATCATTGCATCTGCCCACATCCCCATGTCCACATGACTGTTCCATGTGCCATCACGCTGTAAGAAAAACTCACTGACAACAGGCTTGTGAGTGAGCGCAGACAAGGTGATTGGGGTTATAAACTCCTTGCCCGCTGGTGTGATGACAACCTGCACCTCGCCACCGCGTCTCACAAGTTCGCGGATGAGATAACATGCCTTATAGGCAGCAATAGACCCAGTGATACCTAATACAAACTTTTTACCTTTTAACATAGTGTCAGAACGATTTCAAGCACCTCTTCATCTGTTCAGCTTGCTCTCGCGGAGACGTATCCGGGTAAGAACTTGCTTTGTGTTGTAGGTGAAGTCGCCTGCCAGCACCCAACTAAAGTAGCCGGGGTCGTAGCGTAACACCCTACTTACAGGCTCACCCTTGTGCTTGCCAAAGTTGAACACTTCGGTCATCAAGGGCTTGCCATCCTTGTCGGTTTCTGGCTTGCCGTCTTTTCCAGTCACTTGGGCCCACACGATGCGCCCGGCAAAATCAACGTTATTGTTTTGCTTGGAAAATGCTGCCAAAAATGGTATGTCATTTTGTAGCTGACGTTCTGGTTCAGACTCCGTTGCCGGGTTATAGCGGTCGAGTTCGCCCATAAGCACACGGTAGGTAGCCTCGGCATCTTGGTCTGCGCGGTGAGCCTCAAAGTCTTCCTCCATTTTGTGTCCGCAATAGAATTTATAGGCAGCGGCCAGGTTGCGCCGTTCCATTTTATGAAAGATGGTTTGTACATCAACTAAGTTGCACTTTCCAAAGTCAAAGTCTATGCCAGACCTCAAGAATTCTTCAGCCAGCACAGGGATGTCGAAATTGTTAGAGTTGAAGCCGGCAAAGTCACATCCCTTGAACTCCTCGCTCAGCTGCGCAGCTATCTGCTTGAATGTGGGTTTTCCTGCCACATCACTGTCTGTGATACCGGTGAGTTGTTGAACAAGGTAGGGTATGGGGCGCTCCGGATTGAGCATTTCGTTGAAGCGAACTTCACGCCCGTCAGGGTAAACCTTGATGTAGGAAATCTGGATAACTCGGTCTTTTACGATGTCAAGTCCAGTGGTTTCAAGGTCAAAGACAACCAATGGCTTCTGAAGATTAAGTTTCATTCAGCGCTTTCCTTCCTCAGTCGTTAATTAACATGGGCATCATTAGCATCAGCACTTCTTGGTTGGCAGGTTGCTCAGATGGCAGAACTAATCCGGCACGACTGGGGTCGGCAAGTTGTATGATGACATCTTGGCAGTCGAAGTTGCTCAGAATTTCGATGAATGCAGAACCCTTGAAGCCGATGCTCATAGGTGTTCCTGTGTAGTCACACTGCATTTTCTCCGTGGCAGTCTTGGCAAAGTCATAGTCTTCTGCATCAAGTTGCAGGATGTTGTTCTCTATATGGAAGCGAATTAGGTTGCTGGAGTCATTGGCAAAGGGTTGCACACGGCGCAAGGCACTTAGCAGACCGTTGCGGTCAATGGTAATTTGGTTGGGGTTGTTCTGCGGAATCACGCTGTTGTAGTTGGGGTAGCGGCCCTCAATTAGACGGCAGGTGACAGTTGTCTCGCCAAACTTGATTTCCGCGTTGCGTTCGTCAAAATGGATTTGCACCTCACTTTCGTCTTTGTCCAACAGGTTCTTGAGCAACGATGCAGGCTTCTTTGGCAGAATGAACGAAGCCGGCGTGGCACTGTTCACCGTGAAAATCTTGTTGCGCACAAGTTTGTGGCCATCACTGGCCACAACAGCCAGGCACTCGGGAGTGAGGTCAAAGTAAATGCCATTCATCACAGGACGTATCTCGTCTTGAGCAGTGGCAAAGATGGAACGTGAAATGTTGTCCAACAAAATGTTGCTTGAGATTGTGATAGCCGTGGCTTGGCTACTCACTTCTTGGGTCTGCGGAAATTCGTCGGCATTCTCGATTGGCAGAGAGAATTGTCCGTTTTGGTAGAGAATTTTAGCCGTGTTGTCAGCTGTGTTCACATCAATGGTAATAGGCTGCTCCGATATACCCTTGATGGCCTCAAGCAGGTCGTGGTTGTTAATGGCGAAGTGACCGTTACCATCTGTGGCGTTAACTTCAATGCTGGTTCTCATCGTGTTCTCGCTGTCCGAAGCGGTGAGGTACAGTGTTGGGCCTTCAAGTTCAAAGATGAAGTCTGCCAGAATGGGGAGAGAGTTCTTGCTGTTGATAACCTTGGAAAGAGCTATCAGCTTGTTGCACAGCAACGTGCTGGATAATGTCAGTCTCATAATGGTATTTTAATTTTGATTTTTGCTCTGATTCAATCTAGTCAAATTGCCTACAAAAATACAAAATCTCATTGGCAACAACAAAATAATCGTTTGAAAATTGTGCGTTTGAAACTATTTTTGTAATTTCGCAAACGAAAAGACAACGCATATAAATAATAATTTAAGTATATTTGTTTCAAAAAAATGGAATTAACAGGAAAAATAATTGCCGTATTGCCGGCAAACAGCGGTGTGTCCCAACGCACAGGTAATCCTTGGATGTCTCAAGAGTATGTGATTGAGGTGCCAGGACAATATCCTCGCAAGTGCGTGTTTCGTATTTTTGGAGAAGACCGTATCAAGCAGTTCAACATCCAGAACGGCGAGGATGTAACTGTCTCCTTTGACATTGACGCCCATGAGTATAATGGACGATGGTTCAATCAGGTTAGTGCATACAATGTTTCACGTCCTGCTTCCCCTAATGGAGCTGTGCCACCAACCACACCCGAAAGTCCTAAGGTTGATGATTCGCCGGCTGGGGACAGCGAAGGGGATGGCTTGCCTTTCTAATAACATTCGCAAGCAAACCCCACTAGCATCTCTGTCACATTAAGATGTGATGTTTTTTCTTGGCTCGTCCAGAAATAAGGCTAAATTAACACCATCAGTAAACGTAGAGGCATATTTCAAAAGGATGCTAACTTCACCCACAGGGAAGAAGTGAACCTTAAATCCGCAACTTTAGAGGGTACGGAGATTTTGCTATCAAAAGAAGGAATCTACTGAAGCCAAAGAAGCCAAACACAGTTTGTGGAATCTTTCGATACAAAATTCCCTTGTCCCACAAGGCAACTTGAGTCAATACGTACAGATTGTTCCACAAAGAACCCGTCTCAGCCTATGTCTGTCTGAAAAAAGACAGGCATAGGCATTGCTGCCAGTGTAAATATTCAGCGCGTGTTGTCGTGATGTGCTAATTCATTTAACCTGCTTTGTATGAGAAAAAAGCGCAAGGTGTGCCGTCTTACTTCTCTGGCTTTTTCTTCTTTCGTTGGAACCTGAAGAGATCGGCTATTCCCCGGAAGTCCCTTTTCATTATCAGTCCTGCACCTTGTGTGTTCAGACTTGAACGGGTGAAAAATCGGTCGTTGGTCTGGTTGTAAACCTTGACAGAGAGGTTACCGTTTGGGGTAAGCAGATAGCGCACGTCAAAGTCGCCGATAAAACTGGAGTTGGCGGTTGCGGCGTTGTTACGATAACCAAACTGTCCGTTGATAAGCAGACGGTTGTTGAGAAGGCGACCACTAAGCAACCCCTCGTATTCTGCATTATTCCATCCTTCATCGCCAGTAGAGATGTTGGCACCAAAGTTCCAGTTGTTGCTGTTCACCATGGTGTTGAGCAGGTTGTTTATCTGGCTGGAGAGCGTTCCTGAGAGCAGGCTCTGCATGGCCAGTGTTGTCTGGCTCTGCTGCTCTCCATTTTCCATAGTAGCATTGTTGGCTCCCTGCGGATAAAAGCGGCCGATGCCCAACAGATAGACTACCTGCTGGTTCATTTCCTCCTCGCTGTTGATGACACTACGAATGAGCTGCTTCTCATCGCTACTTACAGTTGGCAGGTCGATGTCAAAGTCAACGCGCGGAGCGCGGGGCTGGCCAGTTATGTTCATCAGACAATTTACCTTGGTGGAGTTTGTATTCGAGAAGCTGTTGCCTATGTTCAGATCGGACAGAGACACAGCGTTGACGGTATGCATGGCTTGCAGGTTAAGACTGGCATCATAGGGGTTGCCGCCAAAGACTATGGTGCCCCCCTCGTTAAACTGAAAACTTTTCTTGATGATGTCCTGTATGGTGATGCCGTAGGTGCCGCGGCTCACAGTGTAAGTGCCATACATATTGAATGATCCTTTATTGTAGTAGGTAGCACGAAGCACCCCATTCCCCTCAAGGGTGATGTTGTCGTTGGTTTTGGCATCCATCAGCAGTTTGAGTGACAGACTGGGGGTGGCGTTAATTAAGAAGTTGATGTAGATATCTGTTGACTGGTGCAGTCTGTCATCCTTTAACATTGAGGCGCGTGCGGTGCTGTCTGCGGTATGCTGCGGCACGTAGACATCTGGCAATGCTGCGGAAGAACTTGTACTGTCTGTTCTTCCCCATTGAATAAACTCCTGGTCAGAGATGGCATCTGGACTGGCCACATTGTAGACAAAGACAGAGTGGGGTTGGGGGGTTGCGTTGATGTCGATAACCAGTTCGCTACTGCGTCCGTGTATGTCAACGTTGCCAGAACCAAAAAATGTCCCATAGAATGAGTTGTCACCAAAACCGTCAAAATGATAGACCTGTAGGTTGTCACTGGTCACCGAGAGGTCATATGACAGTTGGGTGAGGTGCTTGTGGTGGATGTTGCCCGAAATCACCCCCTTGTTGCCGTAAGCATCGTATATGGCCAGCTGACGCAGCTCTATTTCGTTTGGAATGAGGGTGACCGTATCGTTGTGAAGACGGTAGGTACAGCCTAAAGGACTGATGAAGGTCTCACCGTTGACAACCAGTTGCCCCACCAGGTTGATTTCGTTCAGCGGCCCTTGCAGACGCACCGCGCCAGTGGCCCGGCCTTTGACATAGTCAGTAAAGCTGTTAGTGAATGTGTGGAGGAACTCAAGGTTGGTACCATCGGCCCTGATGCCTAAATCAATGTGCCCTGGCGATGGCTGTATATAACCGTTGATAATGGTTTGAAACCCTCCATCCTCGACCGCTACGGCATCAATGTCTATCTGCCTGTTGGCTGTGTCCCATTTCACATTGGCATTGAGATTTCCCATATTTCCCTGTTCGAATGTGAACTGACTGACACGTAATCTGGCAAATGCGTCAAAGGTACCAAAGGGGGCCTTTATGTATGCTGTGCCAGAAGCCAGCCCACCGAAATCGACAGAACGAAAATTGACCAGGTTAAGGATGTAAGCAACGTCAATGTCGTTGAGGCTAACCCTAATGGAGTCGCTGTTGTCAGCCGTACCCTGTCCGTCTATAAAGATATGCTGATTGTTGTGAGTAATGGCGAAACTGTTGATTTGAACATTGTTTTTAGAGTAGACCAGCCGGGCTGGATGTACATCCCATCTGGCACCATTGATGTGTATGGCCGAGTGAAGGATGTCTATTTCGGCGCGCTCGTCACCCTTGCTGTCTTTCAAAAAACGCGTGCGGGTATTGATGGTACCTCTGTTGCGCTGTCCCTGCAGGTCTTGCCAGTTGAGTGAGGTGGTAAGGTGGTTGTTGGCAGCATTGCCACTTACATAAAACAATGTGTACGCCCCTTTTGCATTGCCTCGCTTGACCTGAGTGTCAAGATACATGGTGTCGCCTGGACAGTAGAGGTTAAATTGCCCGCCACTATATAGGTTGCCATTATAGGTGAATTTCGGCATAGTGGCGTGAAAGGCTATGCTTTTTGTCTGGTCATCCACTTTGCAAGTGACATCGGCAGGACTATCGAGTTTCAGCTGTATGCCTAACAGCTTTTCCATCCACTCTGCATCATTCAGGTGGGCCCACATAAAAAAACGATTGTTGGGTGCAGTTTTCAAGGCTGGCAAACCAGGCAGTGTTGGCAGCTTGGCTGAGATGTGGCTGATTAGTGTTTGCGGCAGGGAGGCATACGTAAAGGTTCCGCTCATTTCCATCTTGCCGAAGTCGCTGCAGAAGGTCAGCATACGGTGGCCTTCGGTATTTGTGCCAGCGGTTAACTCTGCTTTCGCTATGCGACAGATGCCACGCTGCTTTGACTGCATTGTGAAGTGAGACAAGGTGACTTTGCCCTCGAGGTTGTCAATGCCGTTGCCTTTCAGACAGGCGGACATCTTTCCCGAAAAGTCCGCGTCACCCCACTGGTTGCTCAGATGCAGTGACTGTGGACGGAACTTGGTGACTTTTGCCTCTGCTGTTAGGGATTTGTATGGGGGAGATAGGGCGGCACTTCCGTTAAAAACTAGCTCAAGGTTGGGGTCAGCAATGTGACCACTCGCCATGACAATCTTGTTGACATAGTTGCAGGCTATCTTTATGTTGGTGTATGGATAGCCCCTGTATTCCATCTGGCTGATAGCGGCATCTGCCGTTATACGAAGCTGGTGTGCAGACTTGGCTGTGCCATGCAAGGCGACACTGGCGGTTACAGACCCCATCTGACCACCAGGATCCAACAGTCGAGCCATATTTATATGGCCAGCTTTAAGATGGGCTTGAAATGCGTGCTGCCTATCAATGTTAAAGGTCAGTCTTATGTTGCCCACATCTGTACTGGCCGTCAGTTGGCCTGAGGCCGCTGCACTGGCTGTAGCATGTGCCCGGCCTGCAATGTTCAATCGGCCAATATGCTGAAGCGTGGAGGGAAGCTGGATGCCGAATGGGGAAAGCAAAGGCTCAACATTTTCCCATGTGTCGGCAAAGGCCAAGAACCTTTGAACGTTAAAACTCCAAAGCCATTTGGCTGCGTCCGGACTGCGTTGCAAGCCACCGCTGGCATTCAGAGAAAAATTCAGTTGCTGAGACTTGATGGAGAGGGCACTTAGCTTGATGTTGCTGTTAGTCCCAGAGTATGTGGCTTTAACGGTTAAAGGAACATCACAGTTCCTCAGCTTCGGCATGAGAAAATGGAAATCGGAAAGCGTGACAACAGATGGTAACAGTTGGCCGCTAAAGTCAAGTGTTCCTTGTTGCACATTGGGATTGCTGAGTAGGGTGGTTCCTGTTTTCAAGCGGTAGGAGGCGCGGATATGACTGACGGCAATGGTAGTGTTGGGCAGGATGGCTGTCATGTTGCTGAGCGAGAGCCCTGAGCTACACGCTTCAAGTTCAAGTGATAGCTGGTTGAGAATCAGTCCAGACTGTTCCTCGAACGACAGACGCTTGATGTTCAGACTTACAGAGTCTGCACGCAGGGTTCTCAGTGTAACATAGGCACTGATATTGCTGAATGAAAGATGGGCTGGATTGAACTTGCCTCTGGTCTGAGGCCGGTCCCAACAATCATAGGAGACACTGGCGTTGCGCATGATGAGCGACCCGATGTGGAGGTTGATGGACGATGGGCCGCCTTTATCCTTGGAGGACAAGCGGTCTAAGGCAAACTGGTAGTTGGCCGGCACGTTGCCTCCTGGTTGGTAAAGGGCTATTTTTGCGCCAAAAATCTGAGCAGTATTGATGACAATCTTCCCTTGGGATATCAGTTCGGCCAAATTGATGCGAACAGCAAGGCGGTTGGCGATGAGCAAAGGCTTTCCTCTCTGGTCGTCAACTGTTACATTGTCAATTACAATGCGGTTGAACATACCTAGATTTATCCGTCCGATGCAGACTTTAGTGTCGAGTGCGCAAGCCAGTGCCTTGGCCGTCTGACTGCCCAAGTAGTCTTGTACTATGGGGATATGTACGGCAGTGATGGTCAGCAGATAAATGCTGAGCAATATCCATGTGATAATAATTATGAAATGTCTGAATACTTTCAAAACCTTATTTTTAGCACTACGATCTCATGTTTCTGAACAGTGGTTGTTCGTGAATTGACCCACAAATTTAATCAAAAACAGCGAGATTATGACAGTTTTTTTGTAATTTTGCAAACACAACTATTCAATTTGTATAAAATTTATTTTTTATGGTAAATGTCATTAAGTTGCGAAAGGGCCTTGACATCAACCTCAAAGGAAAAGCAGAGCTAGTCAGAATAGACTTGAATTCTAACGGAAGCTATGCTCTGCAACCAGCAGATTTTGTTGGGATAGTCCCGAAAGTTGTTGTGAAAGAGGGCGACTACGTCAAGGCAGGTGATGCACTCTTTGTCAGCAAGGCCTGTCCAAATGTGCGATTTTCTTCGCCTGTAAGCGGTTGTGTGGAAGCTGTGGTCCGCGGAGAACGCCGCAAGGTCTTGTGCGTAAAAGTCAAGGCTGATGCAGAACAGGTATTTGTGGACTATGGTAAGAAAGATCCTGAACAGATGACCGCCGGGCAAGTGATCGATTCGCTACTTGAGGCGGGCATTTTTGGTTATATTGACCAGCTACCCTATGCCGTTTCAGCCTCTCCTGGGGATAAGCCAAAGGCTATTGTTGTATCTGTATTGCGTGACAAGCCACTGGCTCTGGATTTTGAGTTTGAACTGAAAGGGCAGGAGGCCGACTTCCAGGCTGGGCTTACTGCTTTGTCGCGTGTGGCCAAAGTGTTTCTTGGCATTGGACGTAGGCAGACATCAACGGCACTTACCGCAGCAAAGAATGTAGAGATAAATGTGTTTGACGGCCCATGTCCGGCCGGCAATGCTGGGGTGCAGGTGAATCACTTGTGCCCGGTGAACAAAGGCGAAGTGGTTTGGACTGTTGACCCTACTGTCGTGCTTTTTATCGGTCGTTTGTTTAATACAGGCCATGTCAATTTGACGCGTACCGTAGCTTTTGTTGGTAGTGAGGTAAAAAGACCCGCCTGTGTCGATATGCTTGTAGGGCAGGAACTGGCAACTCTGCTCAGCAACAATTTGAAAGAAGGAAGGCATGTGCGCATCATCAATGGCAATGTGCTGACGGGCATAGTTACGGACAAGGATGGGTGGCTGGGAGCACATTCATCTGAAGTTACTGTGATTCCAGAGGGTGACAATGTGGATGAACTGGCCGGCTGGATTATGCCTCGTCTACAGCAGTTTTCGACCAGCCGGAGCTATTTTTCCTGGCTACTTGGCCGGAAAAAGGAATACGACATTGATGCCCGCGTGAAAGGTGGTGAGCGCCACATGATAATGAGTGGAGAGTATGAACGCGTGTTTCCTATGAATATCTACCCTGAATACCTCATTAAGGCTATCATTGCCGGTAATATTGACAAGATGGAACAGTTGGGTATCTATGAGGTTGCGCCAGAAGACTTTGCACTTGCCGAATTCGTTTGCAGCTCAAAGATGGAGTTGCAGCGAATTGTCAGGCAAGGACTTGATATGCTGAGAAAAGAGAACAGCTAACAGACGGATGACTTTTTTATATAAAAATAACCGACAGACATGAGTTCATTAAGAAAATATCTTGATAAAATAAAGCCCAACTTTGAAAAGAATGGGAGACTTCACGCTTTCCGCAGCCTTTATGATGGCATAGACACATTCCTATACGTGCCCCACACTACTTCACGCGGCGGTACGAACATCCACGATGCAATTGATACAAAGCGTATTATGAGTATGGTGGTCATTGCCTTGGTTCCTGCACTGCTGTTTGGCATGTATAACGTTGGCTACCAAAACTATCTTGCTGCGGGGACCTTGGCCTCGGCCTCAGTATTCGAGGTATTCCTTTATGGCGCACTTGCGGTGTTACCCAAAATTGTGGTTAGCTATATTGTTGGACTGGGTATTGAATTTGCCTGGGCACAGTGGAAAGGAGAGGAAATACAGGAAGGCTATCTCGTCTCAGGAATTATCATTCCGCTGATTATCCCTGTTGGCTGCCCGCTGTGGACCCTTGCAATTGCAGTGGCTTTTGCCGTTGTGTTCGGAAAGGAAATCTTTGGCGGTACAGGCATGAACATATTCAATGTGGCCTTGCTCGCTCGTGCATTCCTCTTTTTCTCATATCCTACAAAGATGAGTGGTGACAGTGTGTGGGTGGCCTCTAATTCTATTTTCGGGTTGGGGAACCAACTGCCTGACGGTTTTACCATGGCCACACCCTTGGCAGGAGTGGGGCAGGGTAGCGAACCTTCAGTATCGCTGGCCGACATAGTTGTTGGGCTTATTCCTGGCAGTATCGGTGAGACGAGTGTCATTGCCATTGCCATAGGTGCTTCCATCCTGTTGTGGACAGGGATTGCCAGTTGGCGCACAATGGCCAGTGTTTTTGTAGGTGGCGGACTAACGGCTGCGCTCTTTGCCTATTTGGGGACTACGGCTATTCCTTGGTACGAGCACCTCGCGCTGGGTGGTTTTGCCTTTGGTGCAGTGTTTATGGCTACAGACCCTGTAACCAGTTCGCGAACAGAGTACGGACAGTACATCTATGGTTTTCTGATAGGTGTCGTGGCTATAGTCGTGAGGGTGATGAATCCTGGCTATCCTGAAGGTATGATGCTGGCCATCCTACTGATGAATATGTTTGCCCCGCTGATAGACTACTGTGTAGTACAGGCCAATATCAATATGCGAAGCAAACGAAACTGTTAATCATTGATGTTTATAAACACAATTGAATATGAAAAACAAGATCAATCCAAACTCCAATACTTACATTATTATGTATAGTGCTGCACTTGTTGTTGTTGTGGCGTTTCTATTGGCTTTTATCTATGAGTCACTGAAAAACATTCAGGATGACAATGTAGCTCTTGATAAGAAAAAGCAGATTCTAGCTGCGCTTAATATACGAGACCTTTCTGATGAGGAGGCTGCCGAACGCTATGCTAAGGTAGTTGTAGCCGACAGAGTAATAGACGAGCGTGGAAAGACTCTGGAGAAGGGGGAAAACGGTGGTGAAAAAGCGGGCTTCAAGTTGACTAGCGCTGATGCCAAGGTCGGACGGCTAGCTGTGTATGTTTGCAAAGTGAATGGGAACACCAAGTATGTATTGCCTGTTTACGGAATGGGTCTCTGGGGCAGTATCTGGGGATATGTTGCAATCAACAATGATTTGAACACAATTTATGGTGCCTATTTTGACCATGAGAGTGAGACAGCCGGACTAGGAGCGGAGATAAAGGACAGCCGTGCGTGGCAAGAACAGTTTAAAGGCAAGCACATCTTCGCTAATGGTAGTGATGCCGTGGCCTTAAGTGTAGTAAAGAAAAGTGAGGTGAAAGACTCAACCACACAGTGCGAAGCTGTGACAGGTGCCACGCTCACATCCGATGGTGTCAGTCAGATGCTCAAGAACAGTTTAAACCGTTATTACGTATTTTTTCAACAAAACAAACAGACAAAGGAGGTTATGCGTCATGAGTAAACTTTTTTCAAAAGAGAATGAGGCTGTGTTTGTCAACCCACTCAATCTTGACAACCCAATTTTGGTACAAGTACTGGGCATCTGCTCTGCGTTAGCTGTCACGTCACAGCTGAAACCGGCCATTGTGATGGGACTTGCTGTGACAGTTATCACCGCTTTCTCCAATGTCATTGTCTCGTTGATACGCAACACTATTCCGACTCGTATCCGCATAGTGGTGCAGTTGGTGGTCGTGGCAGCTTTAGTGACAATTGTCAGCCAAGTGCTAAAGGCTTTTGCCTATGACGTGAGTGTGCAGCTGTCAGTCTATGTCGGATTGATTATTACTAATTGCATCTTGATGGGCCGACTTGAGGCATTTGCCATGATGAACAAGCCATGGCCCAGTTTCCTTGACGGTGTTTCCAATGGTCTCGGCTATGCCATGGTATTGGTTCTTGTGGGGGCTGTTCGGGAGTTGCTTGGCCGCGGTAGTCTGCTGGGGATCCAACTTGTTCCCAACTGTGCTTACGAGGCTGGCTACATGAATAATGGCATGATGACTATGCCGGCCATGGCACTCATTCTGTTAGGTTGTGTCATCTGGATTCATCGTGCTTATTTCTATAAGGAAAAGAAATGACTGCCATACTAATATATTTATATTATAAACTGAAAATGATTTCAAAACAATTTCAATAAAATATGGAACACCTGTTTAGCTTGTTCTTTAGGTCTATCTTCGTGGACAATATGATTTTCGCTTTCTTTCTCGGCATGTGCTCTTTTCTTGCCGTGTCCAGGAATGTGAAGACCTCACTGGGACTTGGTCTTGCTGTGACTTTTGTGCTTCTGGTCACCGTTCCAGTTGACTATTTGTTACAGACTCGTATCCTTGGCTCTGACTGTCTGGTTGAAGGCGTTGACCTGTCTTATCTGAGTTTCATTCTATTCATCGCTGTGATTGCGGGAATTGTGCAGCTGGTTGAGATGGTGGTTGAACGCTATTCCCCTTCACTCTATGCTTCACTTGGAATATTCCTTCCCCTTATCGCGGTGAACTGCGCTATCATGGGAGCTTCGCTCTTCATGCAACAGCGCATTAACCTTGATCCCTCCAGCACGCAATATATCGGCAGCGTTACAGATGCGTTGGCGTATGCCATTGGCTGTGGTATCGGCTGGACGCTGGCCATCGTGGCCATGGGTGCCATTCGTGAGAAAATGCAGTATAGCGATGTGCCAAAACCTTTACAGGGCCTTGGCATCACTTTCATTACGGTGGGGCTAATGGCCATGGCGATGATGTGTTTTTCCGGATTGAAAATTTAATAGTGTAACAGACAATTATGGTAACTTTTATATTTATTAGTGTCGGTGTATTTCTTGCAGCAATACTCCTTTTGGTTATTCTTTTGCTTGTTGCCAAAAGCTATCTCTCGCCAAACGGAAATGTGAATATTGAGGTGAATGGAACAACCTGCCTGTCAGTTCCTCAAGGAGGAAATCTGATGGCTACGCTCAATGACAATGGCATTTATCTGCCTTCTGCCTGTGGCGGAAAAGCTTCATGTGGGCAATGCAAGGTTCAGGTGCTTGAGGGTGGAGGTGAGATTCTAGACTCAGAAAAGCCACATTTTACACGCAAGGAAATTAAAGACCATTGGCGTCTTGGATGCCAATGCAAGGTGAGAAGTAACCTGAAAATCAAGGTGCCTGAGAGTGTTTTGGGTGTCAAGGAATATGAATGTACTGTGATTTCTAACAAGAATGTTGCAACAT
Source organism: uncultured Prevotella sp. (assembly GCA_937895845.1). Lineage (GTDB taxonomy): Bacteria > Bacteroidota > Bacteroidia > Bacteroidales > Bacteroidaceae > Prevotella. The sequence goes on from CALBLK010000013.1 coordinate 36,940, forward strand.
TTATCAAAGAATTCAAGGTACAGTTGCCTAAAGGTTCACACATGGACTTTCTGCCAGGCTCATACGCCCAGATAAAAATACCCACATTCAGTATTGACTATGACAAAAATATAGACAAGAGTCTGATAGGCAATGAGTATCTGCCCGCTTGGCAAAAATTCAATCTGTTCTCTTTGAAATGTGTTAACACAGAGCCAACAGTTCGTGCCTACTCAATGGCCAACTATCCTGCTGAAGGCAATGTTTTTATGCTTACGGTACGAATTGCTACACCTCCGTTCAAGCCCGACCATAGTGGCTTTATGGATGTGAATCCCGGTATAGCCTCGTCCTATATTTTCACACTGAAACCAGGTGACAAAGTTATAATGAGCGGACCATATGGAGATTTCCACCCTCATTTTAATTCCAAGCGAGAGATGATTTGGGTAGGAGGTGGTGCTGGTATGGCTCCGTTACGCGCACAGATTATGTATATGACACGGACATTGAACACGCGCGACAGAAAGATGCACTATTTCTATGGCGCGCGTGCACTTAACGAAGTGTTCTACCTTGATGATTTCCTTGAATTGGAGAAGGAATTCTCCAATTTCCATTTTCATCTTGCTCTTGACCGCCAAGACCCGGCTGCAGATGCAGCGGGAGTGAAATATACGGCTGGATATGTTCATCAAGTCATGTACGATACCTATCTGAAATATCATGAGACCCCTGAGGATATTGAATATTATATGTGCGGTCCTGGCCCAATGTCAAAAGCAGTAATCAGTATGCTTGACTCTCTTGGCGTTGATCCAGAATCCATTATGTACGACAATTTCGGTTGATACAAGCAAACCGTAACAAACTTATAACAAACACTAACAAAGTCGCTGGTTTCCAGCGGCTTTGTTGCGCTTGTAGAGGTTGCGTTTCTGTGGTTTGTTATAGGTTTGTTCGGGTTTGTTTGGAACAAATCTGTCACATGAGTCTGTCACATGAGTCTGTCACATGAGTCTGTCACATGAAAATTGAAGTAAAATGAAAAATAATGATTTTTGTCCAGTCCATGTAAGGACGAGGAAAATTGCTAATGGCAAGAAATCCGTTTATTTGGATATTGTCAAAGATGGCGAGCGAATAAGAGAAAACCTTGGTTTGTATCTTATACCCGAACAAACGCGAGCCGACAAAGTGATTAACCGTGTCACGATGAAAACGGCAGAGGAAATCAAGGCGAAGCGACTGATTGAACTGCTTGAGGGTAAACTGACCTTTGCTGGTGAAAAAGCCGCCAAGGTGAACTTGATGGAGTGTAACCATCCGAAATGAGCCGTCTTGCATATATAAAAAAGGCTCGCAAGTTTATTACTTGCGAGCCTTTTTATAATAATAAGGAAGCATAAGTCTTAACCCAACTTTGCCCTTTGCACCTCGTTTTCTTCGCTGTATCAGAAGTTTAACG